>NZ_CP117709.1:2400000-3000000 GCF_028622875.1 Streptomyces sp. MMBL 11-1
GCTCCTTCCGTCGGCAGTTCGGCGCGGACGCGGAATCCGCCGCCCGGCACCGGACCGTACGTGACGCCGCCACCCACCGCGACCGCCCGCTCCCGCATGCCGATCAGGCCGAAACCCCGGCCGGCGGGCGGGACGGCGGACGGCGGCGCCGGGGGGCCGTCGTCCACGACCTCGACGGTCAGCCGGGTGCCGTCGCGGGTCACCGACACCGCGGCGTGGCGCGCCGCGGAGTGCTTCACCACGTTGGTCAGCGCCTCCTGCACGATCCGGTACGCCGTGGCCTCGACGACCGCGGGCAGGGCGGCGCCCTCCGTGTCCCGCCGCAGGCTGACCCGGACCCCGCCCGCCTCGATCCCCGCGACCAGCTCGTCCAGCTGGCCGAGGCGGGGGGCCGGCGCCGTGGACTCCGCCGCGCGCAGGACGGACAGCGTGGCGCGCAGTTCCCGTACGGCTTCCTTGCCGGAGGCGCGCACCTGGGCCATCGCCTGCCGCGACACCTCCGGCGCGGTGTCCAGCGCGTCGAGGGCCACCCCGGCCTGCACCGTCATCGCGCTCACCGTGTGGGCGAGGATGTCGTGGATCTCCCGGGCGACCCGCGCCCGCTCCTGGCGGACCCGGCGGGCGGCCTCCCGCTCACGGTCCTCCTCGGCCCGCGCGGCGCGCGCCGCGTACTCCGCCAGCAGCTCCCGGCGGGTGCGCACCACCTCGCCCAGGAGGAGCGGGACGAGCGGCCAGACCATCTCCAGGACGGGCAGCCCCTGCGGGTTGACCACGTCCCGGCCGACCTTCAGCGCCACCGCCCCCGAGACCGTCGCGGCGATCACCCCGGTCCACAGGGTGCGCCGGCGGTCGCCCAGCACCGCGACCGTGTACAGCGCCACCATCACCGGGAGGTTCAGCAGTTCACCGATGTGCCCGTGCAGCGCCCACCCGGCGCAGGCCGCGCCGGTCACGCAGACCACCGCGACGGGCCGCTGGCGGCGGCAGGCGAGCGCCGCCAGCGAGACCACGAGGAGAGCCCAGGTCAGCGCGTCGGCCTGCCGGTAGCCGGGCTCGTTGACGGCCACGTCGGCGGTGGTGAACACCCCCACCACCGCCACCACCACCAGATCCGTGACGATCGGCGGCAGAGCCTGCGCACGGGCGGCCAGGCGGTCGAAGGTCATCACCCCCTCACGGTAGGAGGCCGGGCGCCCGGCCGCATACGCCGGCGGGAGTACACCGCTCCGCACCCGGCCGTACGGAGGAGGGCCGGGGCCCGTCCGCTGTTACGGACGGAAGGGGCGTGGTGCCGGCGTACGGAGGGGGCGCGGCGGGGTCACGGCGTCAGCACGGCCGGGGTCCGCGGGCGCCGTGTCGCGGGCCTCGGCGCAGCGCCATCGGACAGGAGTTCGTACACACCCGGACGGGAGTTCGGGCACGGCGCAACCTTCCGTCCGGCAGGACGTTCGGCAGGGCGTGGGAACGGGCAAATCGCAGGTGAGCCCGAAGGCGGAACCACCGCCGCAGGGCGCTCCCGACTATCCCCCCGCCCGGCGGGCGCACGCGGTTTCATGCCGTCGTCCGCCCGCCGGTCCCGCCGACCCCGCACACCGAAGCACCCGCGTGAACTACGCACCATCAGGGAAAGGAGCGCCGCGATGGCGACGCCGCTGTCTGCAGCCAGGCTGCTCAAAGCCCTCCGCGACGAAGGCCTCCACGTCGTCGAGCACCGGAGCTGGCGTACCAACAACCGCAACCACAAGGGACCCTGGGGCCCGACGCACGGGGTGATGATCCATCACACCGTCACCTCGGGCACCGCGGCCTCGGTCGAACTCTGCTACAACGGCCACTCCGCCCTGCCAGGCCCGCTGTGCCACGGGGTCATCGCCAAGGACGGGACCGTCCACCTCGTGGGGAACGGGCGGGCCAACCATGCCGGGCTCGGCGACGACGACGTCCTGCGCGCCGTCGTCGCGGAGAAGGCACTGCCGCCGGACAACGAGGCCAACACCGACGGCAACCGCCACTTCTACGGCTTCGAGTGCGTCAACCTCGGCGACGGCAAGGACCCCTGGCCGGCCGCGCAACTGCTGGCGATCGAGCGGGCGGCCGCCGCCGTCTGCCGTGCGCACGGCTGGTCGCAGCGGTCGGTGATCGGCCACCTGGAGTGGCAGCCGGGCAAGGTCGATCCACGCGGGTTCACCATGAACTCGATGCGCTCGCGGATCGGCAAGCGGCTGGGCGGCTCCCCTGACGGCCCCTCCGATCCGCCGCCGAAGCCCACGTACGAGCCGTTCCCGGGTGCCGCGTTCTTCAGGGTCGGCCGCAAGAGCGCGGTCATCACGGCGATGGGCAAGCGTCTGGTGTCCGAGGGCTGCGGCAGGTACACGGTGGGCCCCGGCCCGTCCTGGTCCGAGGCCGACCGGAAGTCGTACGCCGCCTGGCAGCGCAAGCTGGGCTATTCGGGCGGCGACGCGGACGGCATCCCCGGCAAGACCAGTTGGGACCGGCTCAAGGTGCCGAACGTGTGAGGGCGGCGCGTCCGGCTCCCCCTCGCCGCCGCAGGCGAAGGAGCCGGACGACGCGGAGCATGCGGACGACGCGATGCGGAAGATGACGCGATGCGGAGGATGGGGAGGAGGATGGGGAGGACCGCGGCAGCGGTTCACCCGGGGTTCCTCGCCGTGCCGGTGGCGTCCCGGTGATCCGCCGATGGTCCGCCGACGAACCACGAGGGACGGTGCGATGACGGCCGACGTACGAACGGTGGAGGCCGGGGAGCTGAACCGGTACGCCGACGGGATCCGCGATGTCTACGCGCGGGCGTTCGCCGCCCCGCCCTGGAACGAGGATCCGGCGCAGGCCGACAGCTACGTGGAACGGCTCGCGCGGGACGCGCTCCGGCCCGGGTTCACGGCGGCGGTGGCGACGGCCGGGGGGAAGGTGACCGGTTTCGCCACGGCCTGGATCACCCCGGAGGTCTTTCCCGCCGACCGCAGTTACGGACAGGTCGCCGAGGCCCTCGGCCCCGGGCGGACCCGGGCGTGGCTCTGCGGTGCGCTGGAAGTGAACGAACTGGCGGTGGTACCGGAGGCGCACGGTACGGGGCTGGGCGCGGCGCTGCTGCACGCGGTGACGGGGCCTGCCCCGGACGGCCGTTGCTGGCTGCTGACCTCCGTGCGGGCCGAGGCGGCGTTGCGCCTGTACGAGCGGGCCGGCTGGCGGCGGGCCGACGCGCCCGTGCCCGGAGCGGCCGCTCTCGTGGTGCTGCTCGGCCCGCGTCATCCGCGGCGGGCCGAGGCGGGAGGCCGCCGGTAGCCGCCCCGCGATCCGCCGCTCCGGCATCGTCGCCTCCGCCCGCGCGCGGAGGGAGCCCCCCCCCGCCCCGCCCCGCCCCACCCCGCCTCGCGTACGGAGAGGGCGTCCCGCCCTACAGCGCGATGGCCAGCAGGGCGCACGCCACGAGCGAGAACGCGGTACGCACCTGGTGGAGCGTGTTCCAGCGGGATTCGAAGGCCGCGCGGGCCGCGCTGTCGTCGCCGCCCTCGGAGGCGGCGAGGGCGTTGTTGAGCGGGATGTTCCCGACCACGGTCACCAGGTGACCGGCCACCCCGCAGAGCAGGGCCCCCAGGATGGCGGGGCCCGCCGACTCGCCGTGCTCACCGAGGCCGGTGAAGAACGCGGCGGCCGGCAGCGCTACGGCGCCGAGGAACAGGAGCAGGAAGACCGGGCCGGGAACTTTCTCGTTGAACCGGCGCATGGCCGCCGTGAACTGCTCGTCCGTCAGGTCGGCGAGGCCGGGCATGATCGCGATCAGGAAGGTCAGCATGAAGCCCGCGTAGAGGCCGTTGACGATCGTGGCGAGCACCAGGAGGAGGGAGGTCATGGCGGACATCATGACCCGGAACGGTGTTCCGCAGGGCACAATTTCGAATGACCGTGCGAACTGATTCGGCCGGGTGACACGCCCGCCGCCCCTCCCGCCCCGAGCGGCTCGCCTGGCCGAGACGGCCCGAGCGGCCGGAAGGGCCGGGGTGGCCGGAAGGGCCCGAACGGAACCCCCGGCCACCCCAGCCGCTCCAGCCGCTCCAGCCGCTCCAGCCGCTCCAGCCGCCCAGGCTGCTACGGCCGCCCCGGGCCGCTCCGGCCGCTCCGCCTCAGCCGATCTCGCCCTCGCCCGGTTCCGGCTCGCCGTCCGTTGTGGAGCCGCCCTCGATGCGGTCCGCCTGTCCGATGGCCTTGGCCAGCTTCGCGACCGAGCTGTCCTCGGTCGCCTCGGCCAGCCCGGCGGCCCGGGAGGCGAGTTCACCGAGGCCGGGCGCGCCCGGCAGGTCGCCGCCTCGCAGACGGTCGGCGAAGTAGGCGGCGACCGCCGCTACTTGGAGACGGTCGTCCGCGCCGCCCCACAGCGGCCCGCCGATCGCCCCGGTCGTCGCGGTTCCGGTCTCCTCCTGGGCCTCGCGGGTCTTGGGGTCGAGCCAGCGCACGGTGGCCTTGGCCACGGTGCCGGACGCACCCTCGCGCAGCCGTACGGCGTACAGAGCGGTCACCGTGTGGCCGGGGCCGACCTCGCCGCCGTCGACGCTGTCGTCGCGGAAGTCCTCGTCGGCCACCTTGCGGTTCTCGTAGCCGATCAGCCGGAAACTCTTCACGTTCTTCCGGTCGAACGCCACCTGGGCCTTCGCGTCGCGGGCCCGGATCTCCAGGTGGGCGGGGAGCTGGTCGACGAAGACCTTGCGGGCCTGCGCCTCGTCACCGACGTACGTGGTGTTCCCGTCGCCCTTGTTGGTGAGCCGCTCCATGAACGCGTCGCCGTAGTCGCTGCCGACGCCGACGCCGAAGAGGGTGATGCCGTGCTCGCGGCGGGCGGAGTCGATCTTCTCCAGGATGCCGTCGGCGTTGGTGTCACCGGTGTTGGCCAGCGCGTCGGAGAGAAGCACGACCCGGTTGGTGGCGTTCTTGCGGTGGCCGTCGACGGACTCCTCGTAACCGAGGGTGATGCCCGCCTCGACGTTGGTGGACTGCGCCGGCCGCATTTCCTCCACCACGTCCTTGATGCGGTTCCGGTTGCCCTTGAGCCGGGTCATCGGCAGCCGGGTCTCGGCCTCGTCGCTGAAGGTGACCAGGGAGATGGAGTCGTCGTCGCGCAGTTCGTCGGTGAGGACGGTCAGGGACTTCCTGACCAGGTCGAGGCGGCCGGTCTCGGCCATGGACCCCGAGATGTCGACGACGAACGTGAGGGCCGCGGGCGGCCGCTCGGCGGCCGGCGGGGCGGCCTCGGTGGCCAGGCCGACGCGGAGCAGCGACCAGTCGGAGGCTCCGGTTCCACCGCCCCCGCCCTTCCGGGAGCCGATGCGCGCCCCGTCGACGTTCACCGAGAAGCCGGAGCCCTTCGGCCGCTCGTACCCCTGACGGAAGCTGTTGACGAACTCCTCGGGGCGCACCTCCTCGGGAGAGGGCAGCCTGCCGTCGCCGAGGGTGCGGCGCGCGTAGCCGTAGCTGGCGGTGTCCACGTCCAGGGCGAAGGTGGAGAGGTAGTCGGGCGGCGGGACATCGAGCCTGGCCACGTCCCCGGCCTCGCCCGCCGGTGCTGCCGACGCGCCCCTCTCGGCCGCGGCCCCGTCCGGCGCGGGCTGTCCGCCGCCGGTCGATCCCTGACCGTTGCGGGTGTCCGAACTCAGTGCGCGCTCGCCGCTCGAGTCGCTGTCGCCGCTGCCGCACGCGGTGAGGGCCATGGCGCCCGCCAGCAGGAGCGCCACGGCTCCCGCCCGGCCCCCTGCCCGGCCTCCCGCCCGGTTTCCTGCCCAGCCCGCCGCCCGGACTCCTGCCCGGACGTTCGCCCGGCCTTCCGCCCGCTTCTCGTGTCGCCGGCTTACCTGCCGCATGTGTAACCCCCCACGTCGTCACGATGTCCTCGACATCTGTGAATGTGACGTACGAGGTCGCCGACCGGAGTCGACGAAAGCGTTGCGGAACCATCTCGATGCGGCAACAGCGGGCAGGAAACCGGCGGAACATCAGGTTCAGGACACGATGTCCTTACGACTGAACCCGCGGAAGGCCAGCGCGAACAGGATCAGGGCATAGGTCACTGATACGGCCGTCCCCTTGATCATGCCGCCCCACTCCAGTTGGGGCTGGAGGGCGTCGGCCCAGGCGAACTGCCAGTGCGCGGGCAGGAAGTCGCGCCAGGAGCCGAGCGCGGTGACCGCGTCGAGCACATTGCCGACGATGGTGAGGCCCACCGCGCCGCCGACCGCGCCGAGCGGGGCGTCCGTCTTCGTGGACAGCCAGAACGCCAGGCCCGCGGTGACCAGTTGGGAGACGAAGATGAACGCCACGACGATCGCGAGACGCGGCACCGTGTCCCCGGCGGACAGCGCTCCCCCGGTGGGAAGTTTCAGCGGCCCCCAGCCGTAGGCCGCCGTGCCCGCCGCCAGCGCGACGAGCGGCAGCAGCACCATCGCGGCCAGGCTGAAGCCGAGCGCGACGACGAGCTTGGACCACAGCAGCCGCACGCGCGGCACGGGCGCCGCGAGCAGATAGCGCAGCGAGGACCAGCTCGCCTCGGAGGCGACGGTGTCCCCGCAGAACAGGGCCACCGGCACCACCAGCAGGAATCCGGCCGAGAGGAACAGCGAGGTGGCGGCGAAGTTCGCGGCGGACTCGGTCGCCACGTCCATCAGGTTCAGCCGCCCGCCGCCCCTGCCGCCCCCGCCGCCGTCCTCGCCGTCCGGCGTGCCGCCGATCGCGAAGGCGATGATCAGGATGAAGGGGAGGGCGGCGAGGATGCCGCCCATCAGCAGGGTGCGCCGTCTGCGCAACTGCCGCATGGCCTCGACGCGGAGGGGAAGGGTGCGCCCGGCGTGGTAGCCGGGGGCCTCCGGGTGTTCGGCCTTCACCCGGACCTCGGAGGGCTGGACGGGGGCGCTCATGCTGCTCCTCCGGAGATGAGGGTGAGGAAGGCGTCCTCCAGGCGGCGGTACGGTCCGACGCCGGTGACCGGGACGTCGAGCCGGACGAGATCGGAGACGAGCCGGGTGGTGGTGGCCCCGTCGAGGCGGACGAGGAGTCCGCGCCCGTCGTCGGTGCGGACGGCGGAGCCGATGCCGGGCAGGGACGCCACCTTCTCCGCCAGCGGCTCGGACACCTCGTCCGCCGTGGTCACCAGGATCATGTCGCCGGATCCGGTGATCTCGGCGACCGGTCCGGCCTGGACGAGCCGGCCCCGGTCCATGACGACCAGGTGCGTGCAGGACTGCTCGACCTCGGAGAGGAGGTGGCTGGAGACGATGACGGTCCGGCCGCCGGCCGCGTACCGGATCATCACGTCCCGCATCTCGCGGATCTGCGGCGGGTCGAGCCCGTTGGTCGGCTCGTCGAGGATCAGCAGGTCCGGCATGCCGAGCATGGCCTGGGCGATGGCGAGCCGCTGCCGCATGCCCTGGGAGTACGTGCGTACGGCACGGGCGAGCGCGTCGCCGAGGCCGGCGATCTCCAGGGCCTCCTCGATGTGCGCGTCCTCGGCGGGGCGGCCGGTGGCCTGCCAGTACAGGTCGAGGTTGGCGCGCCCCGACAGGTGCGGCAGGAACCCGGCCCCCTCCACGAACGCCCCGACCCGGGACAGCACCGGCGCACCCGGCCTGATGGCCTGTCCGAAGACGCGGATCTCGCCCTCGTCGGGGGTGATGAGCCCCATGAGCATGCGCAGGGTGGTCGTCTTGCCCGCGCCGTTGGGCCCCAGCAGCCCGAGGACCTGGCCCTTCTCGACGTGGAAGGACAGCTCGCGCACGGCGTACCGGTCGACCGCCTTCGCGTACTTCTTCGACAGGCCGGTGATCTGGAGCGGTACGTCGGTGAGCGCGGGGTCCGGTGCGGGTGTCGCGGTCCGGCGGCGGGCCGTGAGCAGCAGAGCGGCCGCGATGACGAGGGCGGCGGCCGGGAGGCCCCACGTCCACCACGGGAGGGCCGCCGCCGCGGTCTTCACGGCGGGTGCGGTGGGGACGGTCAGCGGTCCGTCGGCGGTGACGGTGTACGTGGCGGGCTCGGCCGGGGACGCGTAGCCGAGGTCGGTCGCGGAGAACACGAGCCGCAGCCGGTGTCCGGCGTCGAACGCGTGGTCCACGGCGGGCAGGGCCAGCTCGATGGGCTTGCCCTGCTGGTCGGGGGTGATCCGGTAGGGGGCGACGAGCTGGTGGGGCAGCACCTGCTGCCTGCCGTCCGGCGACACGTCGTACACCTTGCCGAAGAGCACCGCGTCCCGGTCGCCGCCGGAGGCCTTCACGTTCACCGTGACGGTGGGGGTGCCGGTGACGCGTACGGAGGTGTCCAGCGGGGCGGACTCGAAGCGGGCGAACTGTCCGGGGAAGTCGAGCGAGAGCCCGACGCCGAGGGAGGAGAGCTGGGCGAGTCCGCCGCCGACGCCGGGCACCGCGGAGATGGCGGGCGGTGCGGCGCCGGCCGGGTTGCGGAAGGTCTTCGTCCCGCCGTCGAGCGCGATGTCCCGGCCGCCGCCGCGCAGCCCCGGGTAGGTGTCGCCGCTCGCGCCGCGCAGGAGGGCGGCGCCGTCGGTGGAGTCGACGCCTCCGGTACGGGTGACGCGGAAGGCGGGCCCGGTGTCGGCGCCGGTGTCCTCCTTGAGATAGCGGTCGAACCAGTCCCCGACGCGCCCCTCGACGCGTCCGGTCTCGCTGTCGCCGCCGTCGTGCCCGCCGGAGATCCAGTCGACGGAGACGGGTGCGCCGTTGGCGCTGATGGCCTTCTGCATGGCGTCGGCCTGGCCGAGCGGGAAGAGGGAGTCGGACTGCCCCTGGAGGAGGAGCGAGGGGACCTTGATGCGGTCGGCGACGGCGGACGGCGAACGTGCGGTGAGGAGGTCGACGGCTTCGGCGTCGGGCTTGCCGCTGACGGCGACCCGCTCGTACATCTCGCAGAGCCGCTTCTCGAACTTCTCGCAGCCGCCGCCGGTGGTGATGAAGATCCCGGCCCAGAGCTTCTTGAAGACCCCGTCGGGGAAGAGGGCGTCGGCGAGGTTCCAGTAGGTGATCACGGGCGCGATGGCGTCGACCCGCTCGTCGTGCCCGGCGGCGAGCAGGGAGACGGCCCCGCCGTAGGAGGCCCCGGTGAGCCCGACGCGGGGGTCGCCCTTCTCGTCGAGCTCCACCTCGGGCCGCTCCGCGAGCCAGTCGATGAGCCGCGAGACGTCCCTGACCTCGTGGGCGGGGTCGTTGAGGGTGATCTGCCCGCCGGACTTGCCGAAGCCGCGCGCCGACCAGGTCAGCACGGCGTATCCGTCGGCGGCCAGCTTCTCGGCCTGGGCCCGTACGTCGTTCTTGCTGCCGCCGAAGCCGTGTCCGATGAGCACGGCGGGCCGCTTGCCGGAGCCTTCGGCATGGAAGTACGAGGTGTCGATCGGCACACCGTCCATGCGCAGCGTCCGGTCCTCGCGCTGCACGGCGGGCGTGCCGTCGTCGGCGACGGCGGTCCAGGTGCCGCCGCCCACGAGCACGGCGAGCACGGCCGCGGCCGCGGCCCACCGGGCGGGGGTACGGGGCAGCAGGCGCCACCGTCGAGCAGTAGAGGTCTCCATCCCTCGACCCTAAGCGGAGGGTGCAAGCCGGACGCGTGCCGCCAGGGGGAGGTGGGCGGCCTCCCTGAGAGGTACGGAAAGCCTCCCCCGTACTCCGGACGCGGTACAGAATGCCCGCAGAACCTTTGCCTCGGGAGGCCATTGTGGACATTCGCCGCGCCACGACCGTCACGGAACTCCTGGCCGCCGGCCACCTCTACGACGCACCGCCCCGTGCGGAATGGGCCGCCCGCTTCCTCGCGGCGGACGGTCACGTCATGCTGATCGCGTACGTGGACGGCGCCCCGGCGGGCTTCGTCTCGGGCATCGAGATGCTGCACCCGGACAAGGGCACGGAGATGTGCCTGTACGAACTCGCCGTCGACGAACCGTTCCGCCGCCGGGGTATCGGCAAGGCCCTGACCCTGGCGCTGGTGGACCTCGCCCGGGAGCGGGGGTGCTACGACCAGTGGGTCGGAGTGGAGGAGGGCAACGAGGCGGCGCTCGCGACGTACCGGTCGGCGGGGGCGGGGGACGACGGCGGCTTCACGATGCTGACGTGGGAGTTCGGGGAGGCCGAAGGGGCGTCGGACTGAGCCGCAGGAGGGAGCGTCAACCCTGACGTTCGTCGGGGGGCGCTCCTGCCGTTCGGCCCCCGCGCCGGGCCGGCGTGGCTTCGTACGTTCGCCCCATGGCAAAGCACACACATCAACACCTCTGGCCTGTCCGGCTGTTCGGATCGGCCGCTCTGCTGGGGGCGGCGGCGGCCGTCATCGGGATGCTGTCGCCCGGAGGCCTGGGGCAGCCCGGCCCGACCGAGGTCACCCGGGGGACCTCCGTATCCCTCTACCGGTCGCTGACGGGAGCGGTCGGGGACGGGCCGGGGTGGCTGGGGCACCTTCTGGAGCTGTCCTCCGAGGCCACGCTGGTCGTTCTCGGCCTGCTGCTGCTCGGGGTCTGCTGGACGGCGCTACGCCGCAAGGACGCGGGCGCGGTGGCGGGTGCCGTGCTCATCGGCGTCGGGACGGTCGTGGCGTACGTCGTCAGCGAGGCGCTGAAGCTGGTCGTCGACGAGGAGCGTCCGTGCCGGGCGCTGGACGGTGCCCGAGCGGTCGCCGCGTGCCCCGAGCCGGGCGACTGGTCGTTCCCGAGCAACCACGCCACCCTGGCCGCCGCCCTCGCGGTCGGTCTGGCGCTGCGGCGGCCCCGGCTGGCGGCCGTGACAATGCCGTTGGCCGTGGCGGCGGCGCTGCTGCGGGTCCTGGTGGGGGTCCACTACCCGCACGACGTGATCGCCGGCGTCGTGCTCGGCGGGGCGGTCGTCGCCTCGGTGCTGCTGGTGCTGGGCCGCCCGGCCGGGCGGCTCGTCTCAGCGCTGCTCCGGCGGTGGTGGGGATGGGGGCAGGATGCCGGCCTCGTGGGCGACGACGGCGGCCGCGGCCCGGTTGTCGACGCCGAGGCGGGCCAGGACAGAGCTGACGTGCGCCTTGACCGTGCCTTCGACCAGGTGCAGCCGCCGGGCGATCTGCCCGTTGGACAGCCCGCCGCCGAGGTACGACAGCACTTCGCGCTCCCGGGGCGTCAGCCCGGCGACCCGTTCCCGGGCCGCGTCCCGCCGGCCCGCCAGGGCCCCGGCCCCGGTGGACGCGAGGTGCGCGACCACGCGGGCGGCGACCTTCGGTGACAGATAGGCGGCGCCCTCGGCCACGGCCCGCACCCCGGCGACGAGTTCCTCGGGCTCCCCGGACTTGATCAGGAACCCGGCGGCCCCGGAGCTCAGCGCCCGCAGGATGTAGTCGTCCTCGCCGAACGTGGTCAGCATGACGACGCCGGTGGCGGGCAGGGTGCGACGGATCTCGGCGGCGGCGTCGATGCCGTTGGCCCTCGGCATCCGCACGTCGAGGACGGCCACGTGCGGGCGGTGGGCCCGGACCCGCTCGACGGCTTCGTGCCCGTCGGCCGCCTCGGCGACGACCTCGATGTCCGGATCGGTGGCGAGCACGGCGCGCACGCCGGCCCGGATCATGGGCTCGTCGTCGGCGACCAGGACCCGGATCGTCCCGGCCGGGGCCGTGTGCGCCGAGGTCACGTGCGCCGGGTCCGGCCCGGTAGCGTCCGCCCAGGCCGTGTCCGCCGCCCGGGCCGTGTGCGCCGAGCCCGTACCTGTACATGCCGGGGCCGTGTGCGCAGCGTCGGTCCTGTCCACCGGCGGGGTGGCGTCCGGCCGGCTCATCGGGCGCTCACGGTGTCAGCGCGTCGCGGGAGACCAGCCTGCCGCCCCGGAAGCAGAGCCGGTACGCGTCCCCGGACCGGTCGTCGAAGCGGTCGGCCGTCATGGCGTAGAACTCGCACGTCACCCCTCGTTTCTCCGGCCCGGCACCCGCCGGCCGCTCCACCGCCTGCCGGTCCGGCAGCACCTTTCGCAGGTCGGACCGATCCTGCCCCACCCGCAGCCGGGCGTAGTCGCGCGGGTCGAGGACGGACCGGGACGCGGCCACCGTCTCCCACATCCCCACCCCGGCGAGCAGCACCGCGCCCGCGGCCAGCGGCACCGCCAGCGCGGAGAGCAGAGTGCGGCGGACCCGCCGCCGCGCCCGCCGGTATCCCGCGGGCGCGGAACTCGCCCCCCGGCCGGCGGGCCGGGGCGCGGGCTGGGCGGCGGCGTGGTGGGGCAGCCGGGCGGCGACGGTGAAGCCGCCGTCCCGGGGGCCGTGGTCGAGGGTGCCGCCGACGAGCCGGACGCGCTCGTCCAGCCCGATGAGGCCGCGCCCCCCGTGCCCGGCGCGTCCACGTTCCCCGGGCCCGGCCTGCGGTTCGCCCGGGGTCCCGGTCGGTGTCGCCGGATCTCCGTTGCGTACCGCCACCCGGGTCTCGGTCGCCGTGTGCGAGAGCTCGACACTCACCGACGCGCCGGGCGCGTGCTTGGCCGCGTTGGTCAGGCCTTCCTGCACGACCCGGTGCGCGGCCCGTTCGACGGCGGGCGGAAGGGCCGCCGCCTCTCCGGCCACCGTCAGTTCGACGTCGAGCCCGGAGGCTGCCGCGTCGCCGACGAGCCGGGCGATGTCGGGGTCGCGCGGCCCCTCCGGCGGACCCTCGCTCTCCTCGCGGAGGACGCCGATCACTTCGCCCAGCCGCTCCACCGCCGCGCCGGCCCTGCCCCGGATGTCCTGGGCGGCCTGCCGGTGACGCTCGTCCAGGCCGGGTGCCAGCTTCAGGGCCCCGGCCGACAGGGCGATCAGGCTGAGGTCGTGGCCCAGCACGTCGTGCATGTCCCGGGCGATCCGGGCCCGCTCCAGCAGCCTCGCCTGCTCGGCGATCAACTGCCGCTCCCGCTCCAGCTGTTCGGCCCTCTCCCAGCCCGCCCTGACCAACTCGCGGTACTGACGCGAGAACCGCCCCACGAACCAGGGCACCAGGACGGCGAGGACGACCACCGCCACGAACTGCGTCCCGAGCGTGAGCAGCGACGGCATCACGGCCACCGCCACCGCCGCGGTCGCGAGCACCGCGGCCAGGACCAGGACGAGTGTTCTGCCGCGCCCGGGCCCCCTCCCCGCGACGAACGCGACGACCGCGGTCGGCAGGCCCCACCACCACCCGACCAGGCTCAGCGCGCCGAAGGCCGCCGCCGCGGGCACCAGCAGGCCTCCCGGGTCCGCCCACCGGGGGCCGGGTCCGCGCGGGGTCCTGTTCATAAGGGAAAGGCTGTTCACGTGGGAGAGGCTACGGAGACCGGGAGCCTTCCGGCACTGCCGAAAGTCACCTGTCCGGCGTCGGGGAGGCGTCCCGCTCGGGCCGGGGTACGGCAAGGTCGAGCGGGGTCTCCACGGGCAGCAGGTCCGCGGCCCTCTCCCGCTCCCCCGCGCGGACCGCCGCGTGCACCTCGCGGGCCAGCGGGGTGACGTCGCGGACGGACACGGTCCACTCGTCGGCGTACCGCCGGGCGGCCTCGCCGCTCAGCCCGAGCTGGAGGGAGCGGTACGGGAGCGGGTTCAGGTCGAGGTCGCGTTCCGGGTCCCACTGGACCCGGGCGGGCGCGGCCCGCAGACTCCGCTGCCAGGCCGCCCGGTCGGCGTGCACGCCGCGTACGTAGTGGGAGAGTTCGGCGTGCGCGAGGGCCCATTCCAGGCCGGCCCGGTCGATCTCGACGGCGAGGACGACCTCCTGGCCTTCCTTCGTGCCCCATCCGCAGCGGTACATCATCCACAGGAAGCTGGGCTTGATCCAGGTCATCCGGTCCCGCTTCCACTCCTCGGGGAACCGTCCGTCGCGTGCGGCGGGCAGCCCGATGGCGGGGCGGTACGCCTGGTAGACGGTGACGGTGGCGGCTGTCTGCCGGGCGCGGATCTCGTAACGGGGCTGGAGGGCCGTGGTGTTCATGGGTCACAGGATGCGGGGCGGGGCGGTGGACCGGCATCCGCTTTTCGCGGAGCGGCGGCCCCGCACGCACGCACGCCGGTGCGGGCGGGGCCCCGGTTCACTTCTTGGACTTCGCCTTGTTGTACTGGCTCACGCCGTCCTGGTAGCCGACCGCGGGGAGGCCCGGGTCGGACGCCATCGCGACGTCGTCGGCGTTGCGGACCAGCTTGATGCTCCCGAACAGCACGTCGGGGATGACCAGTTCGTCCGAGCCGTGGTAGACCATCGCAGACTCGGAACCGGACGCGGAGCCGGAATCACTGTCGCTCTCGAACGCGAAGCCGGCCTCGGATCCGCCTCCGGCTGCCACCAGCTCGACGTCGTCCTTCACGTAGACGGCGACCAGGAACTTGCCCCAGGTCCTCGCGTCCTTCTTCGCGGCGGTCGTGCCGGGTGCCTTCATCGAGCCGGGGGCCAGGACGGGGGCGACGTAGAACCCGCGCCCCTTGCCGATGCCGTTCGCCGCGCCGACCATGTCCGCGTCCGGGCCGTGGGTGACCAGGCTGCCGACGCTCTCGACGTGGGTGCCGTGGAACCCGACCAGGCGGTAGCCGCTCAGGCTCGCGTTCAGCGCCTTCTGTCGCTCCGCGCGCTCGGCCTCGGACATCTCGCGCCGGAACTCCAGCGGCTCCTCGAGGATGCCGATCTCGTCCGCGCCCCAGTCGCCCTCCGCCCAGTCGGCTCCCGAACGGGATCCGGACGAGGCGACGCTGGAACGCTCCGACTCCTCGTCGCTGCTGCTCTCCTCCTCGCTGCTGCTGTCGTCGGACCGGCGATTGCCCTGCCGGAAGAAGCCGCCCCCACCGTCGCTGTCGCTACTGCTACTGCTGCTGTCACTGTCACTGCTGTCACCGGCCTCCTGCTGGGCGAGGACCTCGCCCAGGGCCCGCCAGACCGCGGCGTGGTCGATCGGGCCGCCCGACCGTTCCAGGTTCGCCAGAACCCTCTGCAGGGTGGCGGGCCTGGCGTAGTTCCTGGGGGCGGGGCGCACGGGGTGGCCGATCATCCACACGAGCAGGTCCGACGCGGACCGGACCGTCGTGGGGCCTTCCGCCCCGCCGTCGATGACGAGTTGTTTGTCGCTCGCCACACGCTGTACGTCCACAACCCGCTGGACGGCCCCGTCGCCACCGGACGCCGCGCGGTCCGCCGAACGGGCGGTGTCCGTCTGCGGGCGGGGCCCGCTCATGACCCGCGTCGCGTTGGCCTCGGCCTCGCGCTCGAACCGGTCGGACGGGTCGGACACCCGCAGCCCCGATCCGTTGTCCGTGCCGGCGACGGGCCCCTGGCGCTGCTGGATGACATGGGTCAGCTCGTGGGCGAGGGTGTGTTTGTCCGCTCCGCCGTCACCGATGACGATGTGGTTGCCGGAGGTGTAGGCACGGGCGCCCACCTCCGCGGCGGAGGCCTTCGCCGCGGCGTCCGTGTGGACGCGGACGTCGGAGAAGTCCGCGCCGAGCCTGGCCTCCATGTCGGCGCGTTCCGCGCCGCCGAGAGCCCGCCCGCCGGTACGCAGAACATCGTGGACGGCGGAGCGGCGTTGCACGGGCGCGTCCGCGCGGCGTTGCACGGGTGTGTCGGCGGAGGGCGCGGTGTCCTCCTGGTGGCCGCATCCGTCGCCGTGCTCGTGGTCCAGCGCCGGGGGGTGCCCGGCCCTGCGGAGCATCTGGACGACGGCCGCGTTCCCGGCCGTGCCCTGGAGGGCCATGCCTCCGGCGAGCGGCGCTTCGGTCGGCTCCACCGGCCTGCGGGCCTGCTCCCGGACGTTCTCGGCGTCGCCCTTTCGGGCGTTGTCCTGTGCGCGCACGGGGAGCTTCACTTCCTACGGAGGGACGGCGTCCTCTCCTGGATACCCGGCGGGTAGCGCCGGTGCCAGGTTCTCCGGGGCAGGGAAGGCGGGCCCGAGGGGCAGTGTCGGGTGCCGTCGGAGCCATCACGGCCGGTGGGGCGTCTCGGGCTCACAGGCGTCGGACGCACCGGTCCCCGCCGGCACCGGGGTGCGGGCGGGGACCGGTGAGAACGGCGGGGGCGGCCCTCAGTGGTTGCGCGGGAAGCCGAGGTCGACGCCGGCGGGGGCGTCGGCCGGGTCGGGCCAGCGGGTGGTGACGACCTTGCCGCGCGTGTAGAAGTGCACGCCGTCGTTGCCGTAGATGTGGTGGTCGCCGAAGAGCGAGTCCTTCCAGCCGCCGAAGGAGTGGTAGCCCACGGGGACCGGGATCGGGACGTTGACGCCGACCATGCCGGCCTCGACCTCCAGCTGGAAGCGGCGTGCCGCGCCTCCGTCGCGGGTGAAGATCGCGGTGCCGTTGCCGAACGGCGAGGCGTTCATGAGGGCGACGCCGTCCTCGTACGTGTCGACGCGGAGGACGCACAGCACCGGGCCGAAGATCTCGTCCCGGTACGCGTCGGAGTCGGTGGAGACCTTGTCCAGGAGGGAGAGGCCGATCCAGTGGCCGTCCTCGAAGCCCTCGACCGTGTGGCCCGTGCCGTCCAGGACGACCTCCGCGCCCTGGGCGGCGGCGCCCGTGACGTAGGAGGCGACCTTGTCGCGGTGGGCGGCGGTGATCAGGGGGCCCATCTCGGAGGCGGGGTCGTTGCCGGGGCCGATCGTGATCTTCTCGGCACGCTCGCGGATCTTGGCGACCAGTTCGTCGCCGATCGCGCCGACCGCGACGACCGCGGAGATCGCCATGCAGCGCTCACCTGCGGAGCCGTACGCCGCGGAGACCGCCGCGTCGGCGGCAGCGTCCAGGTCGGCGTCCGGGAGGACGAGCATGTGGTTCTTCGCGCCGCCGAGGGCCTGGACGCGCTTGCCGTTGGCGGAGGCGGTGGCGTGGATGTGGCGGGCGATGGGGGTGGAGCCGACGAAAGAGACGGCGGCCACGTCGGGGTGGTTGAGCAGGCCGTCGACGGCGACCTTGTCGCCGTGCAGGACGTTGAGGACACCGTCCGGAAGACCGGCCTCGGAGGCCAGCTCGGCCAGCAGGTTGGCGGCCGAGGGGTCCTTCTCGCTGGGCTTCAGCACGAACGTGTTGCCGCAGGCGATGGCCAGCGGGAACATCCACATCGGCACCATGGCCGGGAAGTTGAACGGCGTGATGCCCGCGACGACGCCCAGGGACTGGCGGATCGAGGAGACGTCGACCCGGTTGGACACCTGGGTGGACAGCTCGCCCTTGAGCTGGGTGGTGATCCCGCACGCCAGCTCGACGATCTCCAGACCCCGGGCGACCTCGCCGAGCGCGTCGGAGTGCACCTTGCCGTGCTCGGCGGTGATCAGCGCGGCGATGTCGTCGCGGTGGGCGTCGAGCAGCGCGCGGTAACGGAAGAGGACGGTGGTGCGCTGGGCGAGCGAGGAGGTGCCCCACGTCGCGTACGCGGCCTTCGCCGCCGCCACGGCCGCGTCGACCTCCTCCACGGAGGCGAGCGCGACCTGCGTGGTGACGGCGCCGGTGGCCGGGTCCGTGACGGGACCGTACTGGCCCGACGTGCCCTCCACGGTCTTGCCGCCGATCCAGTGGTTGACGGTCTTCGTCATGACGTACTCCTTCAGGCTTCCGGCCGCTCGGGCGGGTGCACGTGGCTTCGAGCGGGTTCAGGCGGGCTTCACAGATGGCGGCGTCGGGCGGCGACCTGCCGGTCGTACTCCTCCCGGGCCTTGACCGCCGCCGGTCGGCTCGCGGTCTCGGCTACCGGAACATCCCACCACGCCTGTGCCGGAGGGGGGCCCGACACTGTGTCGGGCGTTTCGGTCTCGACGTAGACACAAGTGGGGCCCTCCGCGTCCCGGGCCTCGAAGAGCGCTTCGCGCAGGTCGTCGACGGTGGTGGCGCGCAGGACGCGCATGCCGAGGGAGGCCGCGTTGGCCGCCAGGTCGACGGGGAGCGGCGGGCCGGTGAAGCCGCCGTCGGCGTCCCGGTGGCGGTAGGCGGTGCCGAAGCGTTCGGCGCCGACCGACTCGGAGAGGCCGCCGATGGAGGCGTACCCGTGGTTCTGGAGGATCAGCAGCTTCAGCGGCAGGTTCTCCTGGACGGCGGTGACGATCTCGGTGGGGTTCATCAAGTACGTGCCGTCGCCGACGAGCGCCCAGACGGGGCGGCGCGGCCGGTCCGGGCCGGGCCGGGCTCCGTCGGCGAGCAGGACGCCGATCGCGGCCGGGATCTCGTAGCCCATGCAGGAGTAGCCGTACTCGACGTGGTACTGGTCGCGGGAGCGGGTGCGCCAGAGCTTGTGGAGGTCGCCGGGGAGGGAGCCGGCTGCGTTGATGAGGATGTCGTCCTCGGTGACCAGGGCGTCCAGCAGGCCGAGGACCTGGGTCTGGGTGGGGCGCCCGGTGGGGTCGGGGGTGGCGAAGGATGCCTCGACCCGTGCCTCCCACGCTTCCTTCGCGCCGGTGTACTCCGTCTCGTACGCCGGGTCGACCCGGTAGCCGCGTCCGGCGAGCGCCGCCGTGAGCGCCTCAAGCCCCGCGCGGGCGTCCGCGACCAGCGGAAGGGCGGCCAGTTTGTGGGCGTCGAAGCCGCTGATGTTGAGGTGGAGGAAGCGGACGGCGGGATCGGCGAAGAGCGTGCCGGAGGCGGTGGTGAAGTCGGAGAAGCGGGTGCCGATACCGATCACCAGGTCGGCGGTGCGGGCCAGTTCGTCGGCGGTGGCGGTGCCGGTGTGGCCGATGCCGCCGACGTCGGCCGGGTGGTCGTGGCGGAGCGCGCCCTTGCCCGCCTGGGTGGAGGCGACCGGGATGCGGGTCGCGGCGGTGAACGCGGCGAGCGTCTCCTCGGCGGCGCTGTGCCGGACCCCGCCACCGGCGACGATCAGGGGGCGGCGGGCGGAACGCACCGCGCGTACCGCGGCTTCCAGTTCGTGGGCGTCGGGGCCGGGCCGGCGGACGTGCCAGTCGCGCTCGGCGAAGAACTCCTGCGGCCAGTCGTACGCCTCCGCCTGCACGTCCTGCGGCAACGCGAGCGTGACGGCCCCGGTCTCGGCGGGGTCGGCGAGGACCCGCATCGCCTGGAGGGCCGCCGGAATCAGCGCCTCCGGCCGGGTGATCCGGTCGAAGTAGCGCGAGACCGGGCGCAGGCAGTCGTTGACCGAGACATCACCCGCGTACGGCACTTCGAGCTGTTGCAGTACGGGGTCGGCGGGCCGGGTCGCGAAGGTGTCGCCGGGCAGGAGGAGGACGGGCAGGCGGTTGATCGTCGCGAGGGCCGCCCCGGTGACGAGGTTGGTGGCCCCCGGGCCGATGGACGTGGTCACCGCGTGCGCGGAGAGCCGCCCCGACTGGCGGGCGTACCCGACGGCCGCGTGCACCATGGCCTGTTCGTTGCGGCCCTGGAGGTAGGGCATGCGGTGCGCGGACCCGTTCCCGCCGCTGCCGCCGCCCGCCTCGACGAGTGCCTGGCCGATGCCGGCGACGTTGCCGTGTCCGAAGATGCCCCAGGTGGCGCTGATGAGCCGCTGACGGCGGCCGTCGCGCTCGGTGTACTGCCGGGCCAGGAAGGCGACCAGGGCCTGAGCGGTGGTCAGCCGGCGGGTCGGACCGTGGGGGGCCGCGGGACTGGTGGGGCCGGCGGGACTCGTCGGGCTCAAGGCGTTACCTCCGGGCCGGGCGCCGGATGCGCCGTGTACAGCGGGAGTCTGGCGTCGATCGGCTCCTCCCGCCAGGTGTCGCGGATCCATCGGTGGTCGGGATGGTCGCGGATCAGCCAGGCGCGCTCCTCCCCCGGCCCGGCCATCACGTTCAGGTAGTACAGCGTCCGGCCGGGCGGGGCGATGGACGGACCGTGCCAGCCGTCGGGGATGAGCACGGTGTCGCCGCCGCGCACTTCGGCGAGGACGTCCGTACCGCCGTCGCGCGAGGGGGAGACCCGGTGGTAGCCGATCCCGCCGTCCGCCACCTCGAAGTAGTAGATCTCCTCCAGTTCGCACTCCTCGCCCGGCACGTGCTCGTCGTGCTTGTGGGGCGGGTACGAGGACCAGTTGCCGCCGGGGGTGAGCACCTCGACGGCGATCAGCCGGTCGCAGTCGAAGGTGTCGGCGGCGGCGAAATTGTTCACCTGGCGCGAGCAGGTCCCGGAGCCGCGCAGCTCGACGGGTACCTCCGGCGCGGGGCCGTAGCGAGCGGGGAGTCGTCGCTCGCACTTCGCTCCTGCCAGGGCGAAGCGGCCACCTGCGCCGGAGGCGATCTGTGCGTGGGAGTCGCGCGGAACGTAGGCGAAGTCGGAGACCCCGCTGAACACGCTCTCCCGGCCCAGCAGTTCAAAGGTCTCGCCTGCCGTACGCACCGTACAGGCACCGGCCAACGGCAGGACGATCCATTCACTGCCGCCGGTGTCGAGCGTGTGAACACCGCCCGGTGCCAGCTCCAGCACCCGCAGTGCCGAACGGTCCCAGCCGGCCCGCTCGGGATCGATGTCAACGGCGTACGCCCCGCGCGCGGCGCTGCCGGCCGGCAGGTGGTTCGGGTGGTCCCGCTCCGGCGGGTGATGCGTCGTCATGGCCCTTCCCTACCCGTCCCGAGCAGCGATACGGCGGTGTCGACGGCACACGTCACGTCCCCGTCGACCGGGTAGAGCAACGAGCGCCCCACGACCAGCCCCCGCACGGTGGGCAGCCGCAGCGCGTCCCGCCATTTCCCGTACGCGGCGTCCTGGTCGTCGCCGACCTCGCCGCCGAGCAGGACGGCGGGCAGGGTGGAGGCCTCCATCGCCCGGGCCATGGCGTCGGGGTCGTCGGTGACGGGGACCTTCAGCCAGGTGTACGCGGACGTACCGGCGAGGCCCGACGCGATGGCGATGGAGGTCGCCACGGCGGCGGCGCCAAGATCGTTGCGGAGGCGGCCGTCGACGCGTCGGCAGAGGAACGGTTCGACGAAGACGGGCAGCCGGTGTGCCGCCATCGCGTCGACGGTCCGGGCGGCGGTGTGCAGGGTCTCCAGCGAACCGGGGTCGTCGTGGTCGATGCGCAGCAGCAGCTTCCCCGCGTCGAACCCGTGGCGGACCAGGTCGTCCGGGCGGTAGCCGGTGAACCGGTCGTCGAGCTCGAACGCGGCGCCGGCCAGCCCGCCGCGGTTCATCGAGCCCATCACGACCTTGTCCTCCAGCGCGCCCAGCAGGAGGAGGTCGTCCAGGACGTCGGCGGAGGCGAGCACTCCGTCGACCCCGGGGCGGGAGAGGGCGAGGCAGAGCCGTTCCAGCAGCTCGAAACGGTTGGCCATGGCGAGGGTCCGGTCCCCCACGGCGAGCGCGCCGCGCGCGGGGTGGTCCGCCGCGATGACCATCAACCGGTCTCCGGGGTGCCGGATCAGCCGTCGCCGCTTCCGTCGCGCGGCGGCCTCGGCGACGGCTTCGGGTCGCTCGGCGCGCAGCCGCACGAGTTCGGAGAGGGAGGGCGCGAGAGGCGTCATGAACCCGCTCCGGCCGCAGGGTTCGCCGGACCGCCGGGGCCGACGCGAGCGGCTGGATCGGCCGGAGCGGCGGGAGCGGCAGGAACGGCTCCTCGGTCGGCGGGAACGGCCGGAGCGGCTGGAGCGGCTCGGTCGGCGGGAGCGGCTCCGTCGCCCGGAGCGTGCGGACCGGCGGCAGCGGGAGGGGCGGCAGCGGCCGGAGCGGCCCGGTCGGCCGCCCCAGGGGTGTCGGCCGTGACGGCTCCGGCGGCCAGGGCCCCATCGACCTCGTCCGGGAACGGCATCGCCGACGAGCAGGCGAGCCGGGAGGCGACGATGGCGCCGGCCGCGTTCGCGTACCGCACGATGCGGTCCAGCGGCCACCCGGCGAGCAGTCCGTGGCAGAGCGCGCCCCCGAACGCGTCGCCCGCCCCGAGGCCGTTGACCACCTCCACCGGCAGGGGCGGGCAGTCGGCGGTGGTGCCGTCACGGTGGACGGCGAGCACGCCCTTCGGGCCCTGTTTGACGACCGCGAGCTCCACCCCGGCCGCGAGCAGGGCCCGGGCGGCGGCGTACGGTTCGCGTTCGCCGGTCGCGATCGCGCACTCGTCGATGTTGCCCACGGCGACCGTGACCTGGGCCAGCGCCTCGCGGTACCGCGCCGGAGCCTCGGTGCTGTCGTCGCCGCCGTCCCAGAACATGGGCCGCCAGTCGAGGTCGAAGACGGTCGCCGTACGCGGCGCGCCGGCGGGGCGGGAGCCGGCCTGGCGGGCGTCGCGCGCCGCGAGGGCGGCCAGGGTCGCGGAGCGGCTCGGCTCGGCGCTGAGTCCGGTGCCCGTCATCCAGAAGATCCGGGCGTCGCGCACCGCGTCCAGGTCGAGGTCCGGCGCGTGGATCTCCAGGTCGGGGGCCTTGGGCCGCCGGTAGAAGTAGAGCGGGAAGTCGTCCGGCGGGAAGATCTCGCAGAAGGTGACCGGGGTCGGATACTCCTCCACGGCCGTCGCCCAACGGGCGTCCACGCCGAACCGTTCCAGTTCCTGGTGGAGATACGCGCCGAAGGCGTCCTGTCCGGTCCGGGTGATCACGGCCGTCCGCCGCCCCAGCCGGGCCGCCGCCACCGCCACGTTCGTCGGGGAGCCGCCGAGGAACTTGCCGAACGTCTCGACCCGGGCGAGCGGTACCCCGACCTCCAGCGGGTAGAGGTCCACCCCGATCCGCCCCATGGTGATCACGTCGTACGGCTCAGGCATGCCCATCCCTTCGACCCACCGGTGGCCGGCTGGTCCCAGGTCTAGTCCCCTCCCGGGAGCCCTGTCAACATTTTGTCCGGACATTCGGACGAACCCTTGACACTCTTCCGCACGGGCCCCGAGGCTGGGCGTTATGACCCCCTCCGTCCGCTCCTCGGACCGCATCCGTATCGGCTCGGCCCCCGACTCCTGGGGTGTGTGGTTCCCCGACGACCCGCGGCAGGTGCCGTGGCAGCGCTTCCTCGACGAGGTGGCCGAGGCCGGGTACGCGTGGATCGAACTCGGCCCGTACGGCTATCTGCCCACCGACCCGTCCCGGCTGGCGGACGAGACCCGGGGCCGGGGGCTCACGGTCTCCGCCGGGACCGTGTTCACCGGATTGCACCACGGTCCGGAGGTCTGGGACCGGACGTGGGCGCATGTCGCGGACATCGCCGGGCTGACCCGGGCCATGGGCGCCGAACACCTGGTCGTCATCCCCTCCTTCTGGCGCGACGACAAGACGGGCGAGGTGCTGGAGGACCGGGTGCTCACCCCCGCGCAGTGGCGTGATCTGACCGCACAGACGGAGCGGCTGGGCCGGGAGGTCCGGGAGCGGTTCGGGCTGCGGATCGTCGTCCACCCGCACGCGGACACCCACATCGACACCGAGGAGAACGTCAACCGCTTCCTCGACGCCACCGATCCGGATCTCGTCTCGCTCTGCCTGGACACCGGGCACTACGCCTACTGCGGCGGCGACAGCGTCAAGCTCATCGAGACGTACGGGGAACGCATCGGCTACCTCCATCTCAAGCAGGTCGATCCGGAGGTCCTGGCGACGGTGGTGGCGGACGAGGTGCCGTTCGGCCCGGCGGTGGCCAGGGGCGTGATGTGCGAGCCGCCCGGCGGGGTCCCCGCCCTGGAGCCGGTCCTGGACGCGGCACGGGCCCTGGACGTCGACCTGTTCGCGATCGTGGAGCAGGACATGTATCCGTGTCCGCCGGACAAGCCGTTGCCCATCGCCCGCCGCACCCGGGAGTTCCTCCGCTCCTGCGGAAGGCCCGGCGCCACGGACTGAGAGCGCCGTGTCCCTCCGTGGCCCCGGGCCCCTCCCGGCCGCGCGGGGTCAGACTCCCGTGCGCCCGTCGACGCGTTCGCGGACCAGGTCGGCATGGCCGCAGTGCCGGGCGTACTCGCCGATCATGTGGGTGTAGATCCACCGGAGCGTGACCTGCGCGCCCATGAACGGGCTGGTGTCGTCGAGCGCCCGGACCGCGCAGTTCTGCCGGGCCCTTGCCACCTCGCCCTCCCATCGCGCGAGCGCCTGCCCGTAGGTGGAGTCCTCGGCGAGATCCCAGCCGCCGTCACGGCCCTCGGCTCCGTCCCCGCCGCCGGCCGGAGGGGCGAAGAGCGGCGGGGCGTCCTCCTGCGCGAGCACGCGGCGGAACCAGTTCCGCTCGACCTCCGCCAGGTGCTGGAGCAGTCCGAGCAGGGTGATCGGCGAGGGTGTCGCGGACGCCTCGCGCAGGTCCTCATCGGACAGGTCCGCGCACTTCTGGGCGAGGGTGGCGCGGTAGAAGTCGAGCCAGCTCTCCAGAGAGGTGCGTTCGTCGGCGACCAGCGGGGGCATCGGGCGTTCGGAAGTGCTCATGGTCTCCATCGTGGCAGCCGGGTCGGACAACGCCCGTGCCCCGCATCACCGGACCCGGTTCATCCCTTCTGCCACAGCGGTAACCGTTTCGGCACACATATCTCGGTTACGTGGGATTTCTGTCACAGTCGGTCGACAGCCCCAGGTCGCCTGCCGTCCGGGGTCGTTCAACCGAGCACAGGCTGAGTGATCGTCCGCCTGTGCTCCGGAGCGCAGCGGAGCAGCGAAGCGCTGAGAGGTGTCACTGATGACTGACGGAACGCTCTGGTCCTACAAGGACATCGCCGCGCACATCCAGGTCCAGCCGGACACCGTCCGCTCCTATCGCAAGCACGGGCTCCTGCCCCCGCCCGACCGGGTGGAGAACGGGAAGCCGTACTGGTACGGAGACACCGTCCGCGCCTGGGTCGCCTCCCGCCCCCGCAACCGGGGCCGCTGACCCCTCCGCGCACCACCAGCCCCGCCCGCACGGCCCGGGCCCGTCATTTCCGGGCGGGCGCCCGGAAGAGGGCCGTCCAGAGGAACGACTCCCCGAAGAGCGGGGCTTGGGGCCCCTCGTCGTTCATACGGCGCAGCTCGATCTCCGTCAGGCCGGAGAAGATCTGCCGCAGCGCCTCGGGCGAGTAGGCGAGTCCGCCCTGCAGACCGCCCGTCCGGTAGAGCTCGGCGTCCGGCAGCTCCGAACCCATCCCGCCCTCCCCGGCGGCGAAGCAGGTGAGCGCGAAGTGGCCGCCTGGTGCGAGGCAGCGCTCCAGCAGGGCGAGATAGCTGATACGCCGGTGGGGCGGCAGGTGGTGGAAGCAGCCGGAGTCGTAGATCAGGTCGTAGGGGCCGGCCAGGGCGGCCCCCGGCGCCGTCAGGGCGAACGCGTCACCGTGGTGGAACCGGATGTCGCGGACCCCCGCCCCCTCGGCCCGCTCCCGGGCCCAGGCGAGCGCACCCGGGGAGAGGTCGACCGCGTCGACGTCGAAGCCGAGCGAGGCCAGGTGCAGGGCGTTACGGCCGGGTCCGCAGCCGAGTTCGAGCGCTTTGCCCGGGGCGATCAGCCCGTGTCGGAGATACGCGTCGAGGTTCTCGTCGGGCTTGTCCACGAAGAACGGCACCGGCTTCGAACGGTCCGCGTAGAAGTCGTCCCACCAGGACGCCCCGCCCGCCGTCCACCGGTCCGCTCCTGGGGCGAACAGCCCGTCCATCAGCGCCAGCACATCGTCCGTCGTGGTCACGTTCCGGTCCATCCGGGCCCCCTTTTCCGATGGGGTAATTTTAGGCAATACGAGCACGAAATCCCAGGTCAGCGACCTTTCGCCGATGCCGCCGGTCAGCTTGTGACGCCTTCCGGGGCGGGCCGGGGGGCCATGCCCCGACTTCCACCCGTTCGGTGTCCGGCAGGCCCGCCAGGGCCCGCTCCGGGGGTGTTTCCGGCCTCCCCGAGGGCTGTTTCCGAACGGCTTTCCCGCCCTGACGAGCTCGTGCGTGGTTGGCGGTAGCGCCCCGGGGACGCCTGTCAGCGTCCCGCAGGTTCGGCGAGCTTCGCCGCATCCGACCCGGCGGCGGCATCCGCCCTGGGCTCCGCCACCACCGGCGCGCCCCGGTCGCCCGGAGCCTCCGGAGCGGCGGCGCCGGCCGGGGCGGTGTCCCCTTCGCTGAGGCCGAACCTGCGGTGGAATGCGCGCAGGGGCGCGGGGGCCCACCAGGTGGAGCGGCCCATCAGCTTCATCACCGCCGGGACCAGCAGACCGCGCACCACCATGGCGTCCATCAGGACGGCGAGGGCGATGCCGAGGCCCAGCATCTTGGTGTTGGTGACCCGGGAGGTGCCGATGGCCACCATCACGACCGCGAGGATCACAGCGGCGGCGGTGATCAGTCCGCCGGTGTGCCGGAGCCCGAAGGTGACGGAGTGCTCGTGGTCGCCCGTGCGGTCGTGCTCCTCCTTGATCCGGGATATCAGGAAGACCCCGTAGTCCATGGAGAGTCCGAAGGCGACGCAGAACATCAGGACGGGCAGCGTGGTCTCGATGTCGCCCGTGCTGGTGAAGGCGAGCAGCCCGGAGAGATTCCCGTCCTGGAAGACCCAGACCACCGCTCCGAACATCGCGGTCAGGCTGAGGGCGTTGAGCACGACCGCCTGGAGCGGGATGAGCACACTGCCGGTGAGCAGGAATACCAGGAGCAGGGTGACCACCACGATGATCGCCACCGCCCAGGGCAGCCGGTCGGCTATGGCTCCCTTGGAGTCGACGAGGACTGCCGCCGCGCCCGTCACCGAGGTGTCCAGGGAGGGGGCGGCGGGCACAGCCCTCAGATCCCGTACGAGCTGCTGGGTCTCCTCGCCGACGGCTTCCCCCTCGGGCAGCACGCTGTAGTAGGCGACGGAGTCCCCGGTGACCGGGCCGTCGACCCGCAGGACGCCGGGGAGCTGCTCGATCCGGCTTTTCAGGGTCGCGTACTCGGCGGGGGACCCCTGGCCCTCGGCCAGCACCTCCAGGCCACCGCCGGGGCTGCCGGGGAACCCGTCGCGGATGTGTTCCTGGACCACCCGGGACTGCGCCGAGGCCGGCAGCTGACGGGCGTCCGCCGTGCCGAACTCGACGCCCAGGAAGGGCAGTCCGAGCAGCAGGAGCCCGACGGTGGTGACGACGGCGAAGACGGGTGCCCTGCGCATCACCAGCGCGGCCAGCCGCGCCCATCCCCGGCCGGGCGGTGTGACGGCACCGCCGGCGGCGGGCGCCTTCTTCCGGCGGAACACCCGGCGCAGGTCCAGCGCGTTGATCCGGTGGCCGAGCAGCACGAGGGCCGCGGGCAGCAGGATCAGCGCGGCGGCCGCGGCCAGGAGGACCACGGCGATCCCCGCGTAGGCGAAGGACCGCAGGAAGTACTGCGGGAAGACGAGCATGGCCGACAGGGACACCGCCACGGTCAGCGCCGAGAACAGCACCGTACGCCCGGCGGTCCGCAGGGTCGTGCCCACCGCGGCCCGGGGGTCCGCGCCGCCTGCCAGCTCCTCGCGGAAGCGGCGGACGATGAACAGGGCGTAGTCGATGGCGAGTCCGAGGCCGAGCGCGGTGGTGAGGTTCATGGCGAAGACCGAGACGTCGGTGAACTCCGTCAGCCCCCGCAGGACCGCGTTGGTGCCGAGGATGGCGACGATGCCGACACCGAGCGGCAGCATCGCGGCGACGGCGCTGCCGAAGACCATGACCAGCAGGACGAGCGTCACCGGCAGGGCGATCAGCTCGGCCCGCAGCAGATCCTCCTGGATGATCGTCTGCATCTCGTGCTGCACCGCGGCGGGCCCGCCGAGGGAGACCGTCACCGGCCCCCGCTCCCCGGCGAAGGCGGGCGCTATCCGGTCGAGGGTCTCGCCCGCGGTCTTCTCGTCGCCCAGGATCCGGGCGGCGATGACCGCCTCGTGGCCGTCCTCGGAGCGAAGGGCGGGTGACGCGGTCTCCCAGTAGGACCCGATGCCCGAGATCCCCGGCTCCGCCCTCAGCCGCTCGACCAGGCGGGCGGCCTCGGCGGTCACCGCCGGGTCGTCGACGGTCACGGGACCACTGTCGACCAGGAGAAGCAGGTTGGGCTGGGACGCGGGGAACTCCCGCGCCAGCACCTCGGTCGCGTAGGTCGACTCGGCGTCGGGGGCCTGCCAGCCGCCGCTGCCCATCCGGTCCGCGACCCCGCTCCCCGCGAACACCGCGAGCGCGGTGATCACCAGCGCGGCCAGCAGCGCGAGCCGCGGCCGGGCGGTGACGAACCGGGTCCAGCCGCCGACCGGCGGCGGGGCGGAACGGTTGACTTCGGACATGGTGCGGTGTCCCCTTCACCGAGACCCGGGCGGCACAAGGCAGCATGGGTCGATCGTTGCCACTTACCGGCAAACACGAGTAGTCGCTCGCGTTTCACTAGAATGCGAGCGACCACTCGCGTTTGTCAACCGCATCACGAGAGCTGGGGATTGACCGTGTCGGAGGCCAAAGCCACCAAAGGCGCCGCGGCGGGCGGAGCGGACGGCGGACCCACCGCCGACGCGACCGACAGAGCGCCGGGCCCCAACCGTCCGCGCCGCCGTCAGGCCCGCGGCGAGGCCCGCATCGCCCAACTGCTCCAGGCCGCCGCCAGCGTCTTCTGCACCAGCGGCTACACCGCGTCGAGCACCAACGCCATCGCCCGCGAGGCAGGGGTGTCGCCGGGCACGCTCTACCAGTTCTTCCCGAACAAGGAGGCCATCGCCGTCGAGCTGGGCGAACAGCTGCTCAACCGCTGGCGGGACACCTACGGCGCCGCCTTCGCGCAGAGCCATATCGAGCTGCCGCTCGACCGCATGCTGGACGCCATCCTCGACCCGTTGATCGCCTTCAACTGCGAGAACCCGGCCTTCTCCGTCCTGATGCACGGCTCGGAGATCCCCGGCCGCATCACCGAGGAGCACGACACGCTGCACGCCACGATGCTGACCAGGGTCGAATCGGTGCTCGCCGGCTACCTCCCGGACGTACCGGCCGCCCAGGTCCACCGCATCGCCGACATGACCTTCATGCTCTTCAAGTCCGGCCTGGACCTGATCATGGCCCACGAGGGCGAGGAGCGCGCGGCCTACATCCAGGAGCTGAAGACGATCATGTTCCGCTACCTGGACCCCCTGGTCGGCGACGAGGCGCCGCACCGGGCCCCGCGCACGCCGTAAGCGACCACCGGACCGACACGCGGCACCGCCGAGTCGCATCGATACCCCCTAGGGGTATAGTATGAGAGTGACGGGACGCCGGGGAGCCCTCCGCGGCCCCCTGCGCCCCGCCACGCCGCCGAAACGTGTTCGCGAAGAGGAGAACGTCATGACCGCCGAGACCGAGACCCCCCAGGCCACCGGTTCCTGCTGCACGCCCACCGGTTCCTGCCACAACGGTGCGGCCGACGTGCAGATCGAGCAGCCCGGCCCGGTCACCACCGTCTACCAGGTCAAGGGCATGACCTGCGGCCACTGCGAGGGCTCCGTGTCGGAGGAGATCTCCGGGATCGCGGGCGTGACCTCGGTCGCCGCCGTCGCCGCCACCGGCCTGGTCACCGTCACGTCCGAGGCCCCGCTGGCCGAGGACGCCGTCCGTGCCGCCGTCGACGAGGCCGGGTACGAGCTCCTCGGCCCGGCCGCCTGAAGGCCGGTCCGCGGCAGCACCCCGCTGACCATCGGGCCGTACTCCACCCAGTCGATACTGGTGGGGTACGGCCCGATCTGCGTTTCTCAGGAGTTCCGGACATGGCCACCACAGCAGCGGGCGGTCTCCCGGCCGCCGACGCCTCCCACGCCGAGCTGGTGATCGGCGGGATGACCTGCGCCTCGTGCGCGGCCCGCGTCGAGAAGAAGCTGAACCGGATGGACGGCGTCACCGCCACGGTGAACTACGCGACCGAGAAGGCCCGCGTCACCTTCGGCGAGGGGCTGAAGCTGGGCGACCTGGTCGCCACGGTCGAGCGGACCGGCTACACGGCCCGACCCGTCGCACAGCCGGAACGGAAGGCACCGGCGGAAGCCGAGGCCCTCGCTCCCCCGGCCGCCGCCCCGGACACGCACGCCGACGAGGCACGCCGTACGGACACCGCCCCGGACACCGCCCCCGGCCCGGGCGTCGCGGCCGCCGCGGGCCCGGGCCCGGAGACCGCCCCGGACTCCGCCGCCCGGGACGCCTCGGCGGAGCAGGACGCCTCCGTCGGCGCGCTCCGGCAGCGCCTCGTCGTCTGCGCCGTGCTCGCCGCCCCCGTCGTCCTGCTCGCGATGGTCCCGGCCCTCCAGTTCGACTTCTGGCAGTGGCTGAGCCTCACCCTCGCCGCGCCCGTCGTCGTCTGGGGCGGGCTGCCCTTCCACCGCGCCGCCTGGACCAACCTCCGGCACGGCGCGGCCACGATGGACACACTGGTCTCGCTCGGCACGCTCGCCGCGTTCGGCTGGTCGCTGTGGGCCCTGTTCCTCGGCGGCGCGGGCATGCCCGGCATGCGCCACGGCTTCGACCTCACCGTCCCGCGCGCCGACGCCGGCTCGACGATCTACCTGGAGGTGGCGGCCGGGGTCATCACGTTCCTCCTGCTCGGCCGCTTCCTGGAGGCCCGCGCCAAGCGGAGGTCCGGGGCTGCGCTGCGGGCGCTGATGGACCTGGGAGCCAAGGACGTCGCGGTGCTCAGGGGCGGCAGGGAGGTCCGCGTCCCGGCGAACACGCTCGTCGTCGGTGATCGCTTCGCCGTGCGTCCCGGGGAGAAGATCGCGACGGACGGGACCGTGGTCGAGGGCTCCTCCGCCGTCGACGCCTCCATGCTGACGGGTGAGTCCGTGCCCGTCGAGGTCACCACCGGCGACTCCGTCACCGGAGCCACCCTCAACGCCGGAGGCCGCCTCGTCGTCGAAGCCACCCGCGTCGGCTCCGACACCCAGCTCGCCCGCATGGCCCGACTCGTCGAGGACGCCCAGAACGGCAAAGCCTCCGCCCAACGCCTCGCCGACCGCATCTCCGCCGTCTTCGTCCCCATCGTCATCGCCCTCGCCCTGGGCACCCTCGGCTTCTGGCTCGGCAACGACGCCGGACTCACCGCCGCCTTCACCGCCGCCGTCGCCGTCCTCATCATCGCCTGCCCCTGCGCCCTCGGCCTCGCCACACCCACCGCCCTCATGGTCGGCACCGGCCGCGGCGCCCAGCTCGGCATCCTCATCAAGGGCCCCGAAGTCCTGGAAACCACCCGCCGCGCCGACACCATCGTCCTCGACAAGACCGGCACCGTCACCACCGGCCGCATGACCCTCCAGACCACCCACACCACCCCCACCACCACCGAAACCGAAGCCCTCCGCCTCGCCGGAGCCCTGGAGAACGCCTCCGAACACCCCATCGCCCAAGCCGTCGCCACCGCCGCCGCCGACACCACCGGCCCCCTCCCCACCCCCGAGGACTTCCAGAACATCCCCGGACTCGGCGTCCAGGGCGTCGTCGAGGGCCACGCCGTCCTCGTCGGGCGCGAACAGCTCCTCGCCGACGCGGCGATCCCCCTCCCGCCCGCGCTGTCGGACGCCCTGGCGGAGGCCGGGGAGCACGGCCGTACGGCGGTCGTCGTGGCCTGGGACGGCGAGGCGCGGGGCGTGTTCGGGGTGGCGGACGCGGTCAAGGACAGCAGTGCGGCGGCCGTGAGCGAGCTGCGCGCCCTGGGGCTGAGGCCCGTGCTGCTGACCGGCGACAACCGGGCGGTGGCGGAGGCCGTGGCGCGCGAGGTGGGCATCGACGAGGTCCACGCGGAGGTGCTTCCCGAGGACAAGGTGGAGGTCGTGCGGCGCCTTCAGGCCGAGGGCCGGGTCGTCGCCATGGCCGGCGACGGGGTCAACGACGCCGCCGCCCTCGCCACGGCGGACCTGGGGCTGGCGATGGGAACCGGTACGGACGCCGCCATCGAGGCGAGCGACCTCACGCTGGTTCGTGGAGATCTCAAGGTGACCGCTGACGCAATCCGCCTCTCCAGGCGTACCCTGGCCACCATCAGGGGCAACCTCTTCTGGGCCTTCGGGTACAACGTCGCGGCCTTGCCCCTGGCTGCAAGTGGCCTGCTCAACCCGATGATCGCGGGAGCCGCCATGGCGTTTTCGTCCGTGTTCGTCGTCACGAACAGCCTACGGTTGCGTGCCTTCACGTAACTTCCACAAAGAGATGTAGATCACACCGGTTTCAGGGTAACCATCCGGTGGGTTCGTAGGTCTTAAGGTGCGAGCCAAGGATGTCTTGGGGGACGTCCGATGGAGTGTCTTGGGGGACGCTCCTGTGGCAAGCGTTGGCCGGGGCACGTGCACCGGGGAGCTTTGAGCGGCCCTCCCGTGCGTACGTACCCCGGCGGACCGCGGCACAACAGAACAACGGGAGCTTCGGCTCCCCTCAGACGCCCGGCCGGATCCCGTGGGGGGAATCCGCTCCGGGATATGGGAAACGCCCCGACCGTCGACCCGTGGGGGGATCGGCGGCGGGGCGTTTCTCGCTTTCCGGCCCGCTCACGCCCGCACAGGCCGGCTCACGCCCGCGCGAGCCGGCGCACGAGCCCCGTGAACGCCGAATCGCCCCGGACACCGCGCTCTGTGCGAAGCGCGGTACGCGGGGCGAAGGCAGTCGGCCGAAGAGGCCGGGCACTACGGGGGGTGCGGGATCCGGCGGTGCGGAATTCCGCGGTACGGGATCCAGCGGTGCGAGATCCGGCGGTGCGGGATCGCGCGGTACGAGGCCGGGGTCAGCGGCCTCGACACGAGGTCCTGGTCAGCGGCCCTCGGCCGGGACGAAGTCGCGCAGGACCTCGCCGGTGTAGATCTGACGCGGGCGGCCGATGCGGGAACCCGGCTCCTTGATCATCTCGTGCCACTGGGCGATCCAGCCGGGAAGGCGGCCGAGCGCGAAGAGCACGGTGAACATCTCGGTCGGGAAGCCCATGGCCCGGTAGATCAGACCGGTGTAGAAGTCCACGTTGGGGTAGAGGTTGCGCGAGACGAAGTAGTCGTCGGAGAGCGCGTGCTCCTCCAGCTTGAGCGCGATGTCGAGCAGCTCGTCGGACTTGCCGAGCGCGGACAGCACGTCGTGTGCGGCAGCCTTGATGATCTTGGCGCGCGGGTCGAAGGACTTGTACACCCGGTGGCCGAAGCCCATCAGGCGGACGCCGTCCTCCTTGTTCTTCACCTTGCGGATGAAGGAGTCGACGTCGCCACCGTTGGCCTGGATGCCTTCCAGCATCTCCAGCACCGACTGGTTGGCGCCACCGTGCAGGGGGCCCCAGAGCGCCGAGATACCGGCGGAGATCGAGGCGAACATGTTCGCCTGCGAGGAGCCGACCAGACGCACGGTGGAGGTCGAACAGTTCTGCTCGTGGTCCGCGTGCAGGATGAGCAGCTTGTCCAGCGCCGAGACGACGACCGGGTCCAGCTCGTACTCCTGGGCGGGGACCGAGAAGGTCATCCGCAGGAAGTTCTCGACGTACCCGAGGTCGTTGCGCGGGTAGACGAAGGGGTGCCCGATCGACTTCTTGTAGGCGTACGCCGCGATCGTCGGGAGCTTCGCCAGGAGGCGGATCGTCGAGAGGTGACGCTGCTGCTCGTCGAACGGGTTGTGGCTGTCCTGGTAGAACGTGGACAGCGCGCTGACGACCGAGGACAGCATGGCCATCGGGTGGGCGTCGCGCGGGAAGCCGTCGAAGAACCGCTTGACGTCCTCGTGCAGCAGCGTGTGCTGGGTGATCTCGTTCTTGAAGGCCGCCAGCTCGTCGACCTTCGGCAGATCGCCGTTGATCAGCGTGTACGCGACCTCGAGGAACGACGAGCGCTCGGCGAGCTGCTCGATCGGGTATCCGCGGTAGCGCAGAATGCCCTGCTCACCGTCGAGGTACGTGACGGCGGATTTATAGGCGGCGGTGTTGCCGTATCCGCTGTCCAGCGTCACCAGGCCGGTATTGGCCCGGAGCTTCCCGATGTCGAAGCCCTTGTCGCCGACGGTGCTGTCGATCACCGGGTAGGTGTACTCGTCATCGCCGTACCGCAGTACGACAGCGTTGTTGGTGTGCTCGCTCACGTCATCCCTCACCGACGTAGTGCCTCTTCTTCGAGGTGCCCTGACTGTCTTCCACCCTCCCCCATTCGGCTCAGGAGAGTGCACTCGGGGTCGTCCATTGGACTCATTGGCGGCACTGAGTGCCGCCAACTTACTCATCCTGCCCCCTGGGCTACGGTTCCGGAAGACCCGCGTGATGTTTCCCACCGATTTGATCGATCATTTTCGTCCAGGGGTCTCATGAAGTCTTCTCCCGAGCCGCCCCGGAGCCGGAAATCCAGCGCCGTACAGCGTCTGCCTGCGGAAACCGTGCGGACCGCCTGGCCGATCGCCTTCCGGGACCCGACCAGGACGACGAGCTTCTTGGCCCTCGTCACGGCCGTGTAGAGCAGATTGCGCTGGAGCATCATCCAGGCGCTGGTGGTGACGGGGATGACGACGGCCGGATACTCGCTGCCCTGGGAGCGGTGGATGGTCATGGCGTACGCGTGGGCCAGCTCGTCCAGCTCGTCGAAGTCGTAGCCGATCTCCTCGTCCTCGTCGGTGTGGACGGTGAGCTTCTGTTCGTCCACGTCCAGGCCGGTGACGACGCCGACCGTGCCGTTGAAGACGCCGTTCTCGCCCTTGTCGTAGTTGTTCCGGATCTGGGTGACCTTGTCACCGACCCGGAAGACCCGGCCGCCGAACCGCTTCTCGGGGAGGTCGGGACGGCCCGGGGTGATGGCCTGCTGGAGCAGTCCGTTCAGGTGCCCCGCACCGGCGGGCCCCCGGTGCATCGGGGCGAGCACCTGCACGTCACGGCGTGGATCGAGGCCGAACTTGGCCGGAATGCGACGGGCCGCCACATCGACGGCGAGCTTGCCCGCGTCCTCCGTCTCGTCCTCCACGAAGAGGAAGAAGTCGTCCAGCCCTTCCGTGAGCGGCGGCTGCCCGGCGTTGATCCGGTGGGCGTTCGTCACGACGCCGGACTGCTGGGCCTGGCGGAAGATCCGGGTGAGCCGGACGGCGGGGACCGGGCCGCCCTCCGTGAGCAGGTCGCTCAGCACCTCCCCCGCGCCGACGGAGGGCAGTTGGTCGACGTCACCCACGAGAAGGAGGTGGGCACCGGGTGCCACCGCCTTCACGAGCTTGTTGGCGAGCAGCAGATCGAGCATCGACGCCTCGTCCACGACGACCAGATCCGCGTCCAGCGGGCGGTCCCGGTCGTAGGCCGCGTCCCCGCCCGGCTTCAGCTCCAGGAGCCGGTGCACGGTGGACGCCTCGGCCCCGGCCAGCTCGGCGAGCCGCTTGGCGGCCCGGCCGGTGGGCGCGGCCAGCACGACCTTGGCCCGCTTCGCCCGGGCCAGCTCGACGATGGACCGTACGGTGAACGACTTCCCGCAGCCGGGGCCGCCGGTCAGGACGGCCACCTTCCGGCTGAGCGCGAGCCGTACGGCCTGCTCCTGCTCGGGCGCGAGAACAGCCCCCGTACGGGTGGCGAGCCAGGCCAGGGCCTTCTCCCAGTCCACGTCCCTGAAGGCGGGCAGCCGGTCCTCGGCGGTGTTCAGCAGGCGGCGCACCTGCCCGGCCAGGGACAGCTCGGCCCGGTGGAAGGGGACGAGGTAGACCGCCGTGACCGGCTCGCCGCCCTCGGGGGACGGCACCTTCTCCCGTACGACGCCCTCCGGGTCGGCGGCCAGCTCGGCCAGGCACTCGATGACCAGCCCGGTGTCGACCTGGAGCAGCTTGACGCCGTCCGCGATGAGCCGCTCCTCGGGGAGGTAGCAGTGCCCCTGGTCGGAGGACTGGGACAGGGCGTACTGGAGGCCGGCCTTGACCCGCTCGGGGCTGTCGTGCGGAATGCCGACGGCCTGGGCGATCTTGTCGGCGGTGAGGAAGCCGATGCCCCAGACGTCGGCGGCCAGCCGGTAGGGCTGGTTCTTCACGACGGAGATCGAGGCGTCCTCGTACTTCTTGTAGATGCGGACGGCGATGGAGGTGGAGACGCCGACGCCCTGGAGGAAGACCATGACCTCCTTGATCGCCTTCTGCTCCTCCCAGGCGGCCGCGATCATCTTCGTGCGTTTGGGGCCGAGGCCGGGGACCTCGACGAGGCGCTTCGGCTCCTGCTCGATGATGTCGAGGGTGTCGACGCCGAAGTGGGTGGTGATCCGGTCGGCCATCACCGGCCCGATCCCCTTGATCAGCCCGGAGCCGAGGTAGCGGCGGATGCCTTGGATGGTGGCGGGCAGCACGGTGGTGTAGTTCTCCACGGTGAACTGCTTGCCGTACTGGGAGTGCGAGCCCCAACGGCCCTCCATCCGCAGCGATTCGCCGACCTGCGCGCCGAGCAGCGCGCCGACGACGGTGAGGAGGTCCCCGGCTCCGCGTCCGGTGTCGACGCGGGCGACCGTGTACCCGTTCTCCTCGTTGGCGTAGGTGATCCGCTCCAGGACACCCTCGAGGACGGCCATGTTGGACATGGTCCGACGCTACCGGGTGGCGCTGACAGCGCGGTTCGCGGCCGGGGCTCGGCCTGGCGCCCCTCCGTCCGGTACGGGTACGTCGCCGAGGGGCGTCAGTGCCGGATGCGACGATGCGGGCATGAGCACATGCCAGGACTGGTCCCTTGTTCCCCCGCCCGGCCGCATCGTCGCGGGCCTCGCCTTCACCATGGCGCTCCACGCCGTGGCGGGGCTCACGCCGCGGCACGCCCCCGAGCCGGAGAGGGTCGCGTACGACGACGGCGGAGGCAGCACCTTTGTGCTGGACCTCGGCGGGGCCTCGCCCGTACTGGTGGTGGACGACCACGACGAGCGCGACGCCCCGATGAGCCGCAAGGACGTCACCTCGGCCCTCGGACTGGCAGACCTGCCGGGCCACCTCGCCCAGGAGGACCGGACGTTCAGCGGCGCGGCCCGGTGGGACGGCCGGTCCTGGACGCCCGACCTCGGCGTGCCGGGCCAGGTGGTCGCCAATCTCGTCGACCGACCGCACCTTCTGGGCGAGGCCGGCATTGTGCTGGCCGATGTCGCTGAGGGAGAAGCCGACCGCGCCGCGCTGGCCGTCCTCCTGGACGCGGTCAGCGCGGGCGCCTGGACCCTGAGCGCCGTCGAGGCGGCCCTGCGCCTCACCCCGAACGAGGAGGACGAGGAGCTGGAGGCCGAGCCGGACGTGGGCGCCGCCGCCGAGACTCTGGAGCTGTACCGGCCGGTGCTGCGGCGGGCTTCTCAGGAGGGGTGAGCACCGACCGCGCATGCCCGGCTTCCGGCCGCTTCAGGCCCAGCCACAGCGGTGGAGACCAGGACGGGCACCCCGTGACCGGGTCCGCTCACGTAGCGACAGGTTGCAGCGCATCGCTCTTGCCCATCACCACGGTGACTTCCTGGACAAAGGGCTGGAACAGCAGGCGGCTGCCCACCCCGTCCACCCCGTCCACCCCGTCCACCCTGCCCGCCCCACCGCACCTCCTACCTCAGTAGCACGTCCGTTTTGGCTCCCCGGTATGACGCCCCGCGCACGGCCGGCCCCGCACGCTGCACCCCGTCGGTACATCGCTACGAGCGGATCGCGAGAGGGCGGAACGGGACATGAGACTACGCAAGGACAAGCGGCACACAGCGGGCGACCGGCCCGGGCCCGGGACCGCCGCCACTCCCGGGCTCGCCGTCGAACTGCGCGGTGTCCGGCGGCAGTACGGGCGCGGCGCGAGCGCCGTGCACGCCCTCGCGGGCGTCGACCTCGCCCTGCCGCGCGGGACGTTCACCGCGATCATGGGGCCGTCCGGCTCCGGCAAGTCCACCTTCCTCCAGTGCGCCGCCGGGCTCGACCGGCCCTCGGCGGGATCCGTGCGCCTCGGTGGTACGGAGATCACCGGGATGAACGAGAACCAGCTCACCGAACTGCGCCGCAGCCGCCTCGGCTTCGTCTTCCAGGCCTTCAACCTGCTGCCCTCGCTGACCGTGGAGCAGAACGTCCTGCTGCCTCTGCGCCTCGCCGGAAAGCGCCAGGACCGCCGCCGGGCGGACGCCGTGCTCGCGCGGGTCGGGCTCGCCGACAAGGCGCGGCGGCGGCCCGGCGAGCTGTCCGGTGGCCAGCAGCAGCGGGTGGCCGTGGCCCGCGCCCTGGTGACCGCCCCCGATGTGGTGTTCGCCGACGAACCCACCGGAGCCCTGGACTCCGGCACCGCCGCCGAGGTCCTCGGGTTGCTCCGGCACGCCGTCGACTCCGCCGGGGCCACCGTCGTCATGGTCACCCACGACCCGACCGCCGCCGCCTGGGCGGACCGGGTGCTGTTCCTCGCGGACGGGACGTTCGCCGGAGGTCTGGAGCGCGGATCGGCGGAGCAGATCGCGGAGCGGATGCGGGTGCTCACCGCCCGTACCGCCGGTGCGGGCGCGGTGGCGGGTGTGGCGGCGTGATGCGTCCCAACGGACTCGCCCGCGCGGCCGTCCGCTTCCGGCCCGCGTCGTTCGCCGGGACCTTCGTGGCGCTGATGATGTCCGCGCTGATCGTCGCGGCCTGCGGAATCCTGCTGGAGACCGGGCTGCGCGCGTCGGTGCCGCCGGAGCGGTACGCCGCCGCGCCGGTCGTCGCGGCGGCGGACCAGTACAGATACGTCGTCACGGGCAGCGGGGAGGACCGCGAGGAGGAGGCGGTCCCGCTGCCGGACACCGCGCGGGTGGACGCCGGGCTCGCGGCGAAGGCCGCCGAGGCGACGGGGGCGGCCGGCACCGTACCGGACTTCACCTTTACCGTACGGGCGGCGGCCCGGGAAGCCGACGCGGACGCCCAGGAACCGCCCGTCCCCGGGGGCGCGTTCACCGCACACGGTTGGGGCTCGCACGCGTTCACCGGTACCGCGCTGTCCGCCGGTTCCGCGCCCCGTACGGGGGAGGTGGTGCTCGACGCGGGTACGGCCGATGTGGCGAAGGTCGCCGTCGGCGACACCATCGCCCTGCACACCGCCGCCGGGCAGCGGGACTTCCGCGTCGCGGGCGTCGCGGAGGCAGGACCTGCGGAGAGCGCCCGGAACTCCGGTCCCGCCCAGGCGCTCGCCTGGTTCTCCGACGCCGAGGCCGCCACGCTCGCCGGGCATCCCGGCACCGCGGACGCCATCGTCGTCCTGGCGGAACCCGGCACCGGCACCGACGCCCTCGCCGCCTCCGTGCGGCAGGCCCTGGCCGGCTCCGGGGCCGAGGTGCGCACCGGCGACGACCGGGGTGCCGTCGAGGACCCGGGCCTCGGCCACGCCAGGGAGACGCTCTTCGGGCTCGGCGGCTCCTTCGGCGGGATCGCCACCATCGTCGCGGTCTTCACGGCGGCCGGGACGGTGGCCCTGTCCGTGTCCCAGCGGTCGCGTGAGTTCGCGTTGCTGCGCGCGGTCGGGGCCACCCCGCGCCAGATCCGCCGCGCGGTCGCCTCCGAAGCGCTGCTCGTCGCGCCCCTCGCCGGGATCGTCGGCTGCCTGCCCGGCGTCGGGCTCGCGTACTGGTGGTTCGGGCAGTTGCAGGACCGGGGTGCGATCCCGGAGGCGGTGCGGGTGCACGTCTCCTGGATCCCCCTCCTCGTCGCCGTCACCGTCGGGCTGCTCACCGCGCTCGGAGCGGGCTGGGCGGCCGGGCGCGGGCCCGCGAGGATCAGGCCGGGACAGGCGCTGAGCGAGGCGTCGGTGGAGCGGCTGCGACCGGGCGTCGTCGTCACGGTGCTCGGCATCGGCGCGCTCGTCGGCGGCGCGTTCCTCACCGGTCTCTCCGCCCGTTCGACGGGGGACGACGCGGCCGGGGCCGCCCTCGGCGTCGTCATGTGCTTCATGCTCGCCGTCGCGCTGCTCGGCCCCCTGGTGGCCCGGATCTGCGCGGGCCTCTTCGGTCTCCCGCTGCGCGCGGCGGGTCCGGCCGGCGAGCTGGCCGCCGCCAACTCCCGTACCAACGCCCGTCGTCTCGCCTCCGCGATCACGCCGATCGCGCTCGCCGTGGCCTTCGCCTCGACGCTCGTCTTCATGCACACGAGCCAGAACCACATCGCGGACGCGCAGTTGCGGGCGGGCCTCACCGCGGATCACGTGGTGACGGACCCGGCCGGGCTCCCCGTGGACGCGCCGGAGCGCGCCGCCCGTGCGCCGGGTGTGGACGCGGCCGTGGGCCTGCTGAACACCCAGGTGCTCGTGCCGGGCGGCTCCGGCGAGTTCGCCTCACTCCAGGGGGCGACGGCACAGGGGGTCACCGGCTCCGGTGCCGAGCTGGCGAAGGTGCAGGACCTGGACGTACGCGAAGGAAGCCTCGACCGGCTCGGCAAGGGCCGTATCGCCATCGACCGGACCCTGGCGACCTCGGCGGGCGTCGGCGTGGGCGACCGGCTGCCGCTCCATCTCCCCGACGGCGTCGAGGCCGCACCCGAGGTCGTCGCGGTGTACGGGCGCGGTCTCGGCCTGGCCTCGGTGACCATGGACCGGGCGTCCCTGGCCGGGCACGTCTCGTCCGGCTTCGACAGCGCGCTGCTGGTGCGCGGCGGCTCGGCGCGGTCACTCACGGCCCTGGGCGAGGTCACCGACGCCTCCGGCTTCGCCACCGAGCAGAGTCTCGACGCCCGGCTCGGCGCCTGGTCCAACACCACCATGGCCGCGGTCCTCGGCGGCTTCGCCGCGATCGCCGCGGTCAACACCCTGGTGATGACGGTGCTCGACCGCCGCCGCGAGCTGGGCACGTTGCGCCTGGTCGGCTCGGTCCGGCGCCAGGTGCTGCGGATGCTCCGCTGGGAGAGCCTGCTGGTGTCCTCGGCGGGCGTGGTCCTCGGCTCCGCCATCGCCGCGGCCACCCTGGTGCCGATGGTGCGCGGCATGACCGGCGAGGCACCGTACGTGCCGCCGCTGCTCTACGGCTCGTTCGTGGCCGCCGCCGGTGGACTGGCCCTGCTCGCGGTCGAGCTGCCGGGCCGGGTGGCGCTGCGGCGGTGGTCGTAGGGCGGGCGTACGGGCGGGGGGCCGGGCTCCCCGCCCGTCGTGAGCACGGCCCGGGGCAGGGCCGGCGCCCCGGGGAGTCCGCGCGGCGATGGCGCCGGGTCCACGGCGGCGGCCCTTCGCGGGCCCCGCGTCCCCTCCGCGTTGCCTCCGAGTTCGCCCCGCGCTCAGCGCATGCTCGCCGCGACCTCGTTGCGCAGTTGCGGCAGCTTGTCGTGGAGTACGCCCGGGCAGAGGGTGTCGCCGAAGTCCTTGTGCCCGTAGATCCGGCTCGGCGCGATGCCGTACTGGCTGCAGGTGTACGCGCAGAGCGCCACCAGGACCTCCCACTGGGCACGCGGCGGCTGGGCTCCGTCGTGGTACGCGCCCTCGTTGGCGATGCCGATGCCCGCCCCGTTCTGGCCGGAGGTGTGCGCGCCCAGGACGAAGTCGCTGCCGCCCCACAGCGTGCTGAGGCTGCGGTGGCGGCCCTCGGTGATCCAGCCGCCCCGGCTGACGAGGAAGTGGTAACCCGTGTCGGTCCAGCCGTTCTTGTCCATGTGCAGGTCCTGGACCCAGTGGGCGTGCCGGTGGGCCTGGGCGCGGGAGACGTCGGAGGTGTTGGCGCTGACCGTGTGGTGCACGACGATCATGGTCGGCCGCCTTCCCACCAGCTCGACCGGGCTCCGCGGCGGACGGGCTTGCCACCGGGTCGTGCTGTCGATGTCCGGTTCGATGGCGTCGAGGGCGTCGGCGGCGTGGGCCGTACCCGGCAGGGCGACGGCGGCCAGGCCACCGGCGCCGGCGAGGAGGACGTGGCGGCGGGACGGCTGCGGGAGGTTCACGGCGAGCTCCTGGGGTGGGGGCGGCGGCGGGCGCGCGGCGGCACAGGACGAGGGCCGGTGGGGGCGGTGGCCAGCGGGGGCGGTCGCCGTGGGGCCGGGGGCGTTGAGAGGCGGGGCGGCGCGGGCGGTCGTGCGGCGGCGGCCGGGTGAGCCGCTGACGGGCTCACCCGGCCGCCGCGCATACGCCGGTGCCGCTAAGCCGTGTTGTTGGCGAGCGCCTGGAGCCGGGTCATGGAACCGTTGAACTTGTTGCGGTCCACGTCGCCGGAGACTCCGGAGACCCGGCCGGTGGCCGAGTACTGCCAGATCGTCCAGGTCGGGAAGCCGCTGGGTATGTTGGGGCTGCTGGTTCCCCAGTGCGCCACCCAGAGCGGGGACTTGGTGGCCATGCCGGTCCAGTTCCCGGTGCAGGTGTTCCACCAGCTGGCCGTCGTGTAGATGACGACGTCGCGGGTGGTGCGCGCCTTGTACGTGTTGTAGAAGTCGTTGATCCACGTGCGCATCTGGGTCGTGGAGAGGCCGTAGCACATGGCGCCGTAGGGGTTGTGCTCGATGTCCAGCACCCCGGGGAGGGTCTTGCCGTCCCTGGACCAGCCTCCGCCGCTGCTCGCGAAGTAGTTGGCCTGGGTCGCCCCGTTGGAGATGTTGGGGCGGGCGAAGTGGTAGGCGCCCCGGATCAGGCCGGCGTTGTAGGAGCCGGTGTAGTTGGCGTTGAAGCTGCTGTCCTTGAAGGACGTGCCCTCGGTGGCCTTCATGTAGGCGAAGTCGATGCCGGCGGCCTTCACCGAGCCCCAGTTGATCGACCCCTGCCAGTGGGAGACGTCGATGCCCTGGACGCCACTGGTGTCCATCGGCGTCACATCGTCCGCCGCCGAGGAGGCGGGACCCTGCTCGATACGGGTGCCCGCACCCATCCACGCCTGCCCGGACCGGACCGGCTTGTCGGGACCGGGCGGCGCGGCGACGGCCGGGCCCGTACCGGTCAGGATCAGCGTCGCGGCACTGACCAGAGCTCCTGCCAGCAGAGCCCCTCTGGATCTCTTGAGTCGGCGGGACGGAGAACGGTACGCGGGCATAGCCACCTCCGGGCACGTTGACGGGGAAGAGACCCATGGCATCCGATAATCGGATGCCATGGACATGCCATGAGTAACGCACGGACAAGGAAGGGCGTAAAGAGGCCATTCGGTCTAGACCTGTGTCGCACGCCCCCACCTGCGCGAACGCGTCGACATGGCGAGAATTTTCATTTCTGAAGGCTGCGACCGCAGATGACCGCCACCCAGCCCTGGTCGGGGTACTCAAATTTGACTACTCTCGGCGGATGACCGAAACGACCATCCCGATGCTGCCCTGCCGCACCTCGTTGATCGAGGCCACCGTCGACTTCTACACCGCTCTCGGCTTCGAGACGACGCACCTCCAGAAGAGCCCGTACGCGTACGCCGTCGTCGAGCGCGGGTCGGTCGAACTCCAGCTCTACGGCATGAAGGAGTACGACCCGGTGTCCTCCCACTCCGGGTGCTACGTCCTGACCGATGACGTCGACGGCCTGCACACGGCGTTCCGCGCCGGTCTCAAAGCGGCCTATGGCCGCGTCCCGGCGAGGGGGTTGCCGCGCATCGGCCCACTGAAGGCCATGTCGTACGGGGTGCGGCAGTTCCTCATGACCGACCCGACCGGGAACACGATCCGGATCGGACAGCCGATCAGCGAGGACCAGAACCACCGGCCCGCGCCGAAGGAGACGTTCGCCCGCGCGCTGCACATGGCGGATCTCTTCGCGGACTCCAAGCAGGACCTGCCGGGCGCGGCGAAGATCATCGACCGCGTACTGGGGCTGACGGACGAACACCCCACCCCGGTGCAGAGGCTGCGCCTTCTCGTCCTGCGCGGGGACATCGCGCAGCGGATGGGGGAGGCGGAGCGGGCGGCGGGGCTGCTGGACGAGGCGGCGGCGGTCCACCTCGACGCCGAGGAACGGGACGCCGCGGCCGACGCCCTGTCCAGGCTCGCCGAGCTGCGGAGCTGACGCCCCACGGCGAAGTCCTCGCGCAGGTGACGCGGGTCGGAGGGCTCCACCGGATCTGCTGGTGGCCGCCCCACCGCGCCCGAGGCGGCGCCGGCCGGGGTGCCGAGCCACAGCCGGCGGGAGCCGGAAAGGCGAAATGCTAAGCCCGTAAAGGCGAAACGGGGCCCGGCCTCGCGGCCGGACCCCCCTCGCTTTCCCCTCCCGTCGGGCCTTCCCGTTCCCCCCGGACCCCTCCCCGGAAGTACCCGACGCCATGTGTGACACGGGAAGGTACGCGAAGGTTGCAGCCCTTTACGATCTCTTTGCCAACAGGGTCGCGCAGGGGCTCTCAGCAGGCGTGTTGCACATAGCGCTCCGCCACTTCCGCCAGGGCTTCGGCCCCGTCGCGGGCCCACAGCGCCTCGTTGAAGATCTCCACCTCGATCGGGCCGTCGAAGCCGGCGGCCTCCACGTGACGGCGGAACGCGCGGAAGTCCACACATCCGTCGCCCAGTTGGCCCCGGCCCAGCAGGACGCCCGCCGGGAGCGGGGTGATCCAGTCGGCCAGCTGGAAGGAGTGGATGCGGCCGCCCGCACCCGCGCGGGCGATCTGGGCGGGCGCCCGGTCGTCCCACCAGAGGTGGTAGGTGTCGACGACCACGCCGACCTGTTCGGCCGGGAAGCGTTCCGCGAGGTCCAGCGCCTGGCCGAGCGTGGAGACGACGCAGCGGTCGGAGGCGTACATCGGGTGCAGTGGCTCGATCGCCAGGCGTACGCCGCGCGTGGCCGCGTACGGGGCCAGTTCCGCCAGCGCGTCGGCCACCCGCTCCCGGGCCCCGTACAGGTCGCGGCTGCCGGGCGGGAGGCCGCCGGAGACCAGGACCAGGGTGTCGGTGGACAGGGCCGCCGCCTCGTCGATCGCCGCACGGTTGTCGTCCAGGGCGCGGGCGCGCTCCGCCGGGTCGAGCGCGGTGAAGAAGCCGCCCCGGCAGAGGCTGGTGACGCTGAGCCCGGCATCCGCGAGGAGCCTGGCCGCGCGTTCGACGCCGTACGCCTGCACCGGGGCCCGCCACAGGCCCACCATGCCGATGCCCGCCTCGACGCAGCCCTCGGTCAGCTCCTCCAGCGACCACTGCTTGACGGTCTCCTGGTTGAGCGAGAGGCGGGAGAGCCGGTCGTCGCTCATCGCGCGCCTCCGTGGACCGCGAGCAGGGAGCGCATCCGGTGTTCGGCCAGGCCCGGGTCCGGGAACAGGCCCAGACCGTCGGCCAGTTCGTACGCCTTCGCCAGGTGCGGGAGGGAGCGCGCCGACTGGAGTCCGCCCACCATCGTGAAGTGGTCCTGGTGGCCGGAGAGCCAGGCCAGGAAGACCACGCCCGTCTTGTAGAAGCGGGTCGGCGGCCGGAAGAGGTGGCGGGAGAGTCCGACCGTGGGGTCCAGGAGCGCCCGGAAGCCGTCCACGTCTCCCGTGTCCAGCACGCCTACCGCGTGCGCCGCCAGCGGACCCAGCGGGTCGAAGATGCCCAACAGGGCGTGGCTGAAGCCGCGTTCGTCGCCCGCGATGAGTTCCGGGTAGTTGAAGTCGTCGCCCGTGTAGCAGCGCACCCCGCCCGGCAGACGGCGGCGGACGCCGATCTCGCGGGCCGCGTCCAGGAGGGAGATCTTGACGCCGTCGACCTTGTCCGGGTGCTCGGCGATGACCTTGAGGAACGTCTCCGTGGCGTCGTCGAGGCCGGCGCTGCCCCAGTAGCCCTCCAGGGCCGGGTCGAACATCGGGCCCAGCCAGTGCAGGATCACCGGCTCCGACGCCTGGCGCAGGAGGTGGGCGTACGTGGCGAGGTAGTCCTCCGGGCCCCGGGCGGCGCGGACCAGCGCGCGGGAGGCCATGAGGATCGGCTGGACACCGTTCTCCTCGGCCAGGGCCAGTTGCTCCTCGTACGCCGCCGTGACCTCGGCCAGGGTGGGCGCCGGGCCGTCGGGCAGCTGGTCGGTGCCCACGCCGCAGGCGATCCTGCCGCCCACCGCCTTCGCCTCGGCGGCCGAGCGGCGGATCAGTTCGGCGGCGCCCGCCCAGTCCAGGCCCATGCCGCGCTGCGCGGTGTCCATGGCCTCCGCGACGCCCAGGCCGTGCGACCACAGGTGGCGGCGGAAGGCGAGCGTGGACTCCCAGTCGACGGCCGCCGGGCCGTCCGGGCCGATGTCCGCGTACGGGTCGGCGACCACGTGTGCCGCCGAGAAGACCGTACGGGAGGTGGGGGTCGCCGCTTGCGGGGTGAGGTCGAGCGGTGTGGCGCGGGGCGTGTAGGGACCCTGCGGGAGGTGGACCGTCATGTCAGCGGCCTCCGGCGCCGCCGCGGACCGGTCGCGCGGGTCACAGGGTCAGCTCCGGAACGTCGAAGCGGCGGCCCTCGGCGGACGACTTGAGCCCCAGCTCGGCCAGTTGGACGCCCCGGGCGCCGGCCAGCAGGTCCCAGCCGTACGGCTCGTCCAGGACCACATGGCGCAGGAACAGCTCCCACTGCGCCTTGAAGCCGTTGTCGAACTCCTGGTTGTCCGGCACCTCCTGCCACTGGTCGCGGAACGACTCGGTGACCGGGAGGTCCGGGTTCCAGACCGGCTTGGGGGTCGCCGAGCGGTGCTGGACACGGCAGTTGCGCAGGCCCGCGACGGCGGAGCCGAGGGTGCCGTCGACCTGGAACTCCACCAGCTCGTCGCGGTTGACCCGGACCGCCCAGGAGGAGTTGATCTGCGCGACGGCTCCGCCCGCGAGTTGGAAGATGCCGTACGCGGCGTCGTCGGCGGTCGCCTCGTACGGCTCGCCCCGCTCGTCCCAGCGTCGCGGAACGTGCGTCCGCACGTGGGCCGTTACGGAGGTGACCTGGCCGAACAGCTCGTGGAGCACGTACTCCCAGTGCGGGAACATGTCGACGACGATGCCGCCGCCGTCCTCCGCGCGGTAGTTCCACGAGGGGCGCTGGGCCTCCTGCCAGTCGCCCTCGAAGACCCAGTAGCCGAACTCCCCGCGCACGGAGAGGATCTCGCCGAAGAAGCCGCCGTCGATCAGGCGCTTCAGCTTCAGCAGGCCCGGCAGGAAGATCTTGTCCTGGACGACGCCGTGCTTGATGCCCGCGTCCCGGGCGAGCCGGGCCAGGTCGAGGGCCCCCGCGACGTCCGTGGCGGTCGGCTTCTCGGTGTAGACGTGCTTGCCCGCCGCGATCGCCTTCTTGATCGCCTCCACCCGGGCGGAGGTGACCTGGGCGTCGAAGTAGATGTCGACCGTGTCGTCCGCGAGGACCGCGTCCAGGTCGGTCGACCACTCGGTCAGACCGTGGCGCTCGGCGAGCTCCTCCAGGGCGTGGGCGCGCCGGCCGACGAGCACGGGCTCGGGCCACAGCACCTCGCCGTCGCCGAGATCCAGGCCGCCCTGCTCGCGGATCGCGAGGATCGAGCGCACCAGGTGCTGCCGGTACCCCATGCGCCCCGTGACGCCGTTCATGGCGATGCGCACTGTCCTGCGTGTCACGAAGGTCCCTCCATACAGTGGTAGCAAGCGCTTTCTATGTGAGATGACGCTAGCCTGCCGACAGCGGCCGGACAAGAGGGGGCCGGACGTGATCTCACGGAGGACAGCGATGACAGTCACCCTGGCGGATGTGGCGGCCCGCGCCCGGGTGTCCCCGGCCACCGTTTCGCGTGTGCTGAACGGCAACTACCCGGTGGCGGCGTCGACCCGGGAGCGGGTCCTGCGCGCGGTGGACGACCTCGACTACGTGCTCAACGGGCCCGCCAGCTCGCTCGCGGCGGCCACCTCGGACCTGGTCGGCATCCTGGTCAACGACATCGCCGACCCGTTCTTCGGGATCATGGCGGGGGCGGCCCAGACGCAGATCGGCGGCCCCGGCGACGGCTCCGGACGGGCGGGCGGCGAGAAGCTGGCCGTCATCTGCAACACGGGCGGCTCCCCGGAGCGCGAACTCACCTACCTCACCCTCCTCCAGCGCCAGCGCGCCGCCGCCGTCGTCCTCACCGGCGGCGCGGTCGAGAACCCGGCGCACCGGGCCGCGATGTCCGCGAAGCTGACGAAGCTCGCGGACGCGGGCACCCGGATCGTCTTCTGCGGGCGGCCCCCGCTGCCCGAGGGGGACGCGCTCGTCGCCGCGCTCGCGTTCGACAACCGGGGCGGCGGACGCCGGCTCGCCGAGCACCTGATCTCGCTCGGCCACCGCAGGATCGGTTACGTCGCCGGCCCCCCGGAGCGCACCACCACCCGGCACCGGCTGGAGGGCCACCGCGAGGCGCTGCGCGCCGCCGGACTGGACGCGGGTCCGGCCGGGCCGGGCGGGGGCCGGGGCTCCATCGATCAGGACCTGCTCACCGTGCACGGCCCCTACGACCGGCGCTCCGGCTACGAAGCCACCCTCGAACTCCTGCGCAGGGCACCGGACGTGACCGCGATCGTGGCCGCCAACGACACCGTGGCGCTGGGTGCCTGCGCGGCCGTCCGGGACCAGGGGATGCGGATCCCCCAGGACATCTCGGTCGCGGGCTTCGACGACCTGCCGTTCTCGGTGGACGCCGTGCCGGCCCTCACGACGGTACGACTGCCGCTCTTCGAGGCGGGCGCCCGGGCCGGCCGGCTCGCGATGGGCAAGGAGGACCCGCCGCCCGGCGGCATCGCGACCATCGCGGCCGAGCTGATGATCCGGGGGTCGACGGCGGCGCCGCGCGGGTGAGCCGGCCCGGGGACGCCCCTCCGGGCCCGTCGGCCCGGAGGAGACCTCTAGCCCAGCAGCCCCAGCAGCCGCCCCAGCGCGTCCGCGACGGGCTGGGCCACCGGGCCGACCGCGGTGGTGAGCTGCCCGAGCCGTGCGAGGGTGAGACCACGCCCGGTCATCGCCTCGCGGTCCAGGGCGAGCACGGGGAGGGTCTCCTCGACCGTGCGGGCCTGGTCCGGGGTGAGATGAGCGCTGAGGTCGCGCAGCCGGGCGGTCAACTCCTGCACAGCGGCACGGAGTTCGGGGTCCTGGGCGGCGCCCACGTAACCGTTGTTGATCCCGATGTTCTGGGCGCCGGTCTGGTTGATGACGGGGCCGTTGTAGATCGAGTGGTGCGTCGGTTCGGTCATAGCCTGATCCCCGTGTTCTGACCGCCGTTCTGGTTGAAGACGGGGCCGTTGTAGTTGTTGAGCTGGTGCACGTAGGCCGTGAACTCGGCCTCCGGGTGGTCGATCGCGTGGACCACCCGCCCGGCGATGGTCCGCAGCTCGTCCACGCTCGGCAGCGTCACGAGGACGCGGGAGCCGCCGGCCGTCTCCACGACCAGGACCGGCTTCTCCGGTGCGACCATCATCTTGATGAAGTAGACGACCAGAACGATCAGCAGGACGAGAACCGGTGCCCAGCCGGTCACCGAATAGACGACGGCCACCAACGCCATGCCCAGCAGGAAGCGGAGGACGTTCCGCTCCGGTTTGATCTTGATGGCCTCGACCCGGGTGAGGTTGTGCAGCGGCAGGGCCGCCGAGCCGATCCAGAGCATCCGGCGCTTGACCGCGATCTCCAGGACGCCTCCCGGACTCGGCAGCGGCGGTAGCGGCGGCGGCTGCGAGGGAGGTCCGGCCGGATCCGGCGGTGGCGAGGACGGCGGCCCGGAGGGCGGTCCGGGTGGTGGTGAGGTCGGCGGTCCGGACGGTGGCGCAGATGCCGACGGCTGCCCGGCGTTACCCGTGGTGTCCATGCGCGTTCCCCCGTGAACTCGTCACACCCGCCCCGCATGCGCGGGAGCCCTATTAAGCACCCGCCCCGGCTCCGGGCGGCAGGCGAGAACCCGCCAATCCTCGCTCCACGGACACGCGTTACCGGCGTCTGCGTGCCGGGGCGCGAAAGATGGGGGCGACTCCCCCATGCGCCCGCACCCGCTCCCCCGCCACGATGGACGCGGGCGGCCCGACCGGGGCCGGGCCAGGACCGGGGAGGTGCGGAGCGATGACGGAGAAGGATCTGATCGACAGAGGGACGGCCCGCCGGCCCTCCCCCTCCCTCTCCCCCGCTGTCTCCGTCGCGTCCGCCGCGTCCGCCCCCGCTCCTGACGCCCCCGCTCCTGACGCCTCCGCCCCTGACGCCTCCGCCCCTGACACGTCCGTCGCGTCCGGCGACAGCGCTTCCGGCACGCCCGGCGCTGCCCCGTCCGCGCGCTCACTCCCCTCCCCCTCCCCCTTCGAGGGTGCGGCCGGAGAGCCGTGGTGGCTGCCCGGCGTCGTCGGGAGCAGCACCTCCGGCGAACCCGGCTGGGCGGTCTTCGCCCGGGAGGCCGTCGCCGCGGCGCCGGGCGACGTGGTGGTCGCCGACCGGGCGTACCCCGGACTCAGCGGCTTCGCGCCGGTCGTCGCGCCCTTCGCGGAGGCGGCGGCGCTGCGGCTCCGGGACGCGCTCGCGGAGGACGGCCCGGCGGTCGACGGCGCGGTGGGCGGCCGGGCGACGGACAGCGCCGTGGGCGGCCGGGCGGCGGCCGGCCCGGCGGCGGACGGCTCCTCGGCCCTCCTCGCGGACTTCCGGCGGCAGCTGACGCGCCGGCTGTCCCGGATCGCGGCCCGCACTCTCGTCACGGAACTGCACGAGGCCCGGCGGCTGGGCCGGCTGAGCGGCGAGGGGTCCGAGGAGCGCTTCCGGGACTTCGTACGGCGGACCGCCCGCCGCGACGGTCTCGCCCTGCTCGTCACCGGCTACCCCGTGCTGGCCCGGCTCCTCGCGACGGCCTGCCTGAACGCGGGGGACGCGTTCGCGGAGATGGCCGCGCGGCTCGCCGCCGACCGGCACCTGCTGGCCCCGTCGGGGGTGCTCGGCGACCGTGCCGGTTCACCGGAGCGCGGGCTCGGCGGGAGCGCGGGGCCTGGGGCCCTGGCCGGGGTCGAGGCCGGGGCGGGCGACAGTCATCGCGGGGGCCGCTCGGTGATGCTGCTGCGGTTCGCCGACGGCGCCCGGCTGGTCTACAAGCCGCGTCCGCTCGCGGCGCACCGGCACTTCAACGCCCTGGCCGAGTGGTTCGGTTCGCTGCCCGGCGCCCCGGAGCTGCGGGTGCTGCGGGTCCTGGACCGGGGGGACTACGGCTGGGCCGAGTTCGTCGAGGAACGGCCGTGCGCCTCGGTCGCGGAGACCCGGCTGTTCTACCGGCGCCAGGGTGCGCTGCTGGCCCTGCTGCACACGCTGGACGGTACGGACCTGCACCACGAGAACGTGATCGCCTGCGGTCCGCACCCGGTCCTGGTCGATGTGGAGACCCTGTTCCACCCACCGCTCGGGCCCGCCCGGTCCACCGATCCGGCCGCCCGGGCCCTGCACGACTCGGTCCACCGGGTCGGTCTGCTGCCCCAGTTGCTCGTCGGGGACACCACCGCACTCGACATGTCCGCCATCGGCGGGGGCCGGGCCGCGTCGTCGCCGATCGAGACCGCCGACTGGGCGGACACCGGAACCGACCGCATGCGGCTGGTGCGGCGGGCGGGCCGGTTCACCGAGTCCGCCAACCGGCCCCGGCTGGGCGGAGTGGCGGCCGATCCCTCCGCGTACACCGAAGCGTTGTGCGGCGGCTTCCGCGCCGGATACACCGCCATCAGCGAGCACCGGGACGACCTCGTGGGCGAAGGGGGGCTGTTGCGGCTCTTCGCGCGGGACGAGGTGCGCGTGGTGCCGCGCCCGACCTGGACGTACACGACACTGCTGGACGAGTCGACCCACCCCGACCTGATGCGGGACGCCACCGAACGGCACCGCGTGCTCTCGTTGCTGCGCACCCCGCTCCTGGGCGTGCCCGCGCTGCCCGGAGTGGAGGACGAGGAGGTGGCGGAGCTGTGGTGCGGTGACGTGCCGGTGTTCGGCACCCGGCCGGGCGGTACGGAGGTGTGGAGCGGCACCGGCCGTACGGTTCCGGGGCCGGCCCACCACCGGCCGTCGCCCGACGGGCCCCCGCAGGACCGGACCGCACGTGACCGGAGCGCACTCGACGGGCCCCCGCAGGGCCGGGCCGCCCCCGACCGGGCCGCCGACGGCGGCGTCGAGCCCACGGGGCTGGCGCGCGTCGAGGCGAAGGTGCGCGCGATGGACACCGTGGACCGCCAGGACCAGGAACGGATCATCCGGACCGCCATGGTGAGCACCTCGCCCGAGCCGCCGCACCGGGCGGCGCCGGGCGGCCGGTCGCGGAGCGCGGCGACCGCCCCGGAGCCCGAGCAACTGCTCTCCGCCGCACGGTCGGTGGGCGACCAGCTCGTCTCCCTCGCCTACCGGCACGAGGGCCGCACCAACTGGATCGGACTCGAACTGCTCGGCGAGCGCTACTGGCGGCTCACGTCGATGGCCGCGGACCTCGCGGGCGGTTACACCGGCCCCGCCCTCTTCCTGGCGCAGCTGGCCGCGCTCACCGGCGCCTCCCGGTACGCGGAGGCGGCCCGCGAGGCGCTCGCCCCGGTCCCGGGGCTGCTGGACGCGCTGCACGGGCGGGCCGACGAGCTCGGGGCCCTGGGCTCCGGAGCCTTCGCGGGCCTCGGCGGCATCGCGTTCGCGCTGGCCGAGGTGGGCACGCTGCTGGGCGACCGGGAGGTGCTGGACCAGGCCGGTCCGGCCGTCCGGCTGAGCTGCGCGGCGAGCGCGGCCGAGGACGGGTACGGGGTGCGCGGCGGCGCGGCGGGCGGGCTCGTCTCGCTGCTCGCGGTGCACGGCGCCACCGGCCGCCCGGAGGCTTGGCGTGGCGCGGAGCGCTGCGCCGAGCGGATCGCCGCCGCCCCGCTCCCCGGGACCGGGGGCTTCGCCGACGGGGCGGCGGGGATCGGCTGGGCGCTGCTCCGCTTCGCCGGGGCCGGGGGTGACGCCCGCCACCGGATCGCCGGGCTGGAGGCCCTGCGCCGGGCGACGGCCGGAGCGACCCGCCTGACGACCGCCGGAGCGCCGCACGACACGACCGCCGGGGCGCTCCGGCCAACCACCACCGGGGCGGCCGGCCGGACAAGCGCCGGAGCGGCCCGGGGAACGGCCGCCGGGCCGGCCTGGTGCGACGGGGTCGCCGGGATCGCGCTGGCGATCGCGGACAGCCCCGAGGCGCTGGCGGACCCGGAGCTGTCCGGCTGGCTCGCGGCGCGCTCCGGTGAGCTGGCGGACATCGGCCCGCTCGCCGACGACAGCCTGTGCCACGGAGAGTCGGGGCTGCTCGAACTCCTCGGCCACAGCGCGCTGCCGGCCGCACGGCCCGCGTGGATGCGCCGGGCCGGAACGCTGCTGGCCTCGGCGGACCGGGCGGGCCCGCAGTGCGGGACGCCCGGCCGCGTACCGCACCCGGGGCTGCTCACCGGGCTCTCGGGGATCGGGCACGGGCTGCTGCGGGCCGGGTTCCCCGACCGGATCGGGTCCGCGCTGCTCCTGCGCCCCTCCCGGACACCCTGACTGAACCACGGGTTTCAAGGTTTCACGAACGAACATCACCACCACCACCACGACCACGACCACCCAGAGGATGAGGCAGAGATGAAGCAGTACGGCGAATCGGCCCTGCAGGCGTCCGGCGAGATCGCGCACGAGGGCGCGCCCGAGCACCCGGCCGGGCAGATCTCCTTGGGGTCCACCGGAGGCCTCGGTGCGCGCGGCAGACTTCTCAGCGCCTCGGAGGGCGAGAGCGGCTACAGCCACGACCTTCCGTGGACCACCATGACCGCACCCTGGTGAACGATTTCGGCCAACTCAGGTGTCATTGAGCCGAATTGGCCCGCTGCCGCAGGGGGTGGGGCTCCAGTAGCCTGCGGCCATGCGAGCCACTTCGCCGGTCATCGTCGGGCGGGACGAGGAGATCGGACTCCTGAGCAGCGCCCTGGACGCCGTACAACGGCGTTCGGGGCGCGCGCTGTTCCTCCTCGGGGAAGCCGGTATCGGCAAGTCCCGGCTGGTGGGCGAGTGCGCCTACCGGGCGTACGGGCTCGGCATGCCGGTGCTGCGCGGCCGGGCCACCTCGACCGGGCTCGTCGTCCCCTTCCGTCCGCTCGCGGAGGCCCTGGCCTCCCGGTTCCGGGCCGCGGGCACCCCGACCGATCCGGAGCTGGCGCCCTACCATCCGGCGCTGGCCCGGCTGGTGCCGGAGTGGCGCAGGGACGGCTCCCCCGGCTATCCGGAGACGGTCGTGGAGCTGGCCGAGGCCCTGCTGCGGCTGCTGTCCGTGCTGGGCCGGGAGGCGGGGTGCGCGATCCTGCTGGAGGATCTGCACGACTGCGACACGGAGACCGTGGCGGTCGTCGAGTACGTCATCGACAACCTGGCCGATCTGCCCATCCTGTTTCTGGGCACCCTGCGCCCGGAGCCGGGCGCCGCCCTGGACCTCGTACGTTCCGCCGAGCGCCGGCACACCGCGACGGTGCGGGAGATGGGACCGCTGCGCGACGACCGGGTGCGGGCGCTGACGGGCGCGTGTCTGGAGGCACGGCCGGAGGAGATACCCGAGGCGGTGCACCGCCGGCTGGCCGAACACGCGGCGGGCAACCCGTACTTGCTGGAGGTACTGCTGGCGGACCTGCTGGACACCGGCCGGCTCCGCCGGACGGACGACGGGTGGGAGGCGGCGGAGCAGCCGGGCGGTGCGGTCCCCTCGGACATCGTCCGCAGCTGGGCCCGCAGGCTGGAGCGGCTGGACGAGCCGGTGCGGGACCTCCTGCTGGCGTCGGCCACCCTGGGCAGCCAGTTCTCGGTGCCCGTGCTCCAGACCGTCACCGGCTTCGAGGACCGGGCCCTGTTCACCCATCTGCGGTCGGCCGTGGAGGCCGGTGTCATCGCGCCGGACGGCGCGGCCCCCGACCGCTACACCTTCCGGCACTCGCTGACCGCCGAGGCCCTGATCTCCTCGCTGGCGCCGGCCGAGCGCGCCTCGCTGGCCCGCCGCGCCGCCGGGGCCATCGAGCACTCCGGGCAGCCGCTGGACGAGGACGGGCGGCAGCTCGTGGCCTCGCTGCAACTGGCCGCGGGCAACCGGGCGGGGGCGGCCCGCCAGTTCGCGGAGGCCGGAAGACGGATGCTCGCTTCGGGAGCGCACGGCTCCGCCGTGGTGCTGCTGGAGCGGGCGCACCCGCTGGCCGCCGAGACCGACCGGGCCGCCGTCGCCGAGTCGCTGGCGGTCGCCCGTGCCGAGGGCGGCGACCTGGACGGCGCGCTGGCGCTGGCGGACGCGCTGCCGCCGGTCCCGGCGCGTTCCGAGGCCGCCGCCCGGCGCGGCCGGACCCACATCGAACTCGCCTGGGCGGCCGTCATGGCGGAGCGCCCCGCCGACGCGGCGCTCCAGGTCGAAGCGGCCCGCGTCCTGCTCGGCCCGTCGCCGCCGCCGGGCCGCCGGGCCGCGCTCGTGGTGGTCGAGGGGCATCTGGCACTGCTTCCCGGGCACGGGCACGGGCACAAGCCCCGGGATCCGGCGGATTCCGAGCGGACCGTGCGGGAGGCCGCGGAGACCGCCGAGGCGGAGGGGCTGCCCGTGGTGGCCTGCCAGGCCTGGCAGTTACTGGCGCTGCTGCGGCGCGAGGAGGGCTTCGACGCCGCGGACGCCGCGCTGGAGCGGATGCTGTCGATCTCCACCGAGCACGCCCTGCCGGTCTGGCGGGTGGAGGCGTTGGTGCGGCTCGGGGCGAACGCCTTCCTGCGGACCGGGGACGCGGCCAGGCTGCTCTCCGCGCGGGCGGCGGCCACCGAGCTGGGCGCCCTGCTGCTGACCCGTACGGTCGACGGGCTGCTCGCGATGAACGCGGTGATGTGCGCCCGGTGGGAGGAGGCGCAGGAGATCATCGACCGCTCGGCGGAGGCCAGTGCCCGGGTCGGTGACCGGTCCGCCCACCGCTATCTGCTGCTGGCCGGGGCGACGATGGCCGCGCACCGGGGGCGGCGCCGGGAGATGGACCGGGCGCTGGCGGCGTTCCGGCGGGCCGGTGGCGAGCAGTCGCTGCTGGTGCCGCTCCGGTCGGGGCTGTGCCGGGCGTTCGGGGCGCTGCTGGAGGAGGACCGGGAGCGGGCGGCGGCGGGGCTGGACGAGGCGCTGGCCTGGGAGTCGGACCACCCGAGCTATTACTACCTGAGCGGGCGGTACGGGCTGCGCCCGCTGCTGCGGGTGCTGGCGGGCGAGGCGGACCGGGCGGATCTCGCGGAGGCGCGGGCGGCCCCGGGGGGCGCTCTCGCCTGGAACCGGCAGTTCCTGGAGCTGGCCGACGCGGTGCTGCTGGGCCGGGAGGGGGACCCGGCCGGGGCCGCCCGGCTGATGGCGTCCTTCGACGGGGTCTCCACGCCCTTCCCGGTCGCCCGCCACCTGGGGCTGCGGCTGGTCGCGGAGGCGGCCCTCGCGGACGGGTGGGGTGAGCCGGTGGCGTGGCTGCGGTCCGCCGAGGAGTTCTTCTACGGGGCCGGGGTGCAGGCGGTCGCCTCCGCGTGCCGGGCCGCGCTGCGGCAGGCCGGGGCCAGTGTGGGCCAGCACCGGGGCGGCTGGGACCGGATCCCGTCGCCGCTGCGGGCCGGCGGGGTGACCCCGCGCGAGTACGAGGTGTTCGTCCTGCTGCCCGAGCGGCCGGGGAACCAGCAGATCGCCCGGCAGTTGTCCATCTCGCCCCGCACGGTGGAGAAGCACATGGCCAGTCTGCTGAGCAAGACCGGGCGCGCGGACCGGGCCGCGCTGTGCGAGTTCGCCGCCGAGTGCGCCGTCGAACCGGCCTGAGGGGCGAGCACGGGGCCCACGCCCCCTTCCCCGGCCCGGCCACTCCCGGCCCGGCCAAGCACCGCCGGGTGGTCCCGCAGGGTCCCGGACCCGGGCCGCGCGCCGCCCCGGCGGTCCCGCCGTGGGGGCCGGGGCGGGCAACATGGGGGCGCCGGGCGGTTTCGGTCGGGTCACCGGGCGGAAGATGCGTGCGGGGCCCCGATGCGCGGGGGCCGGGGCGGCAGCAGGATCGGGACGTCCGCACGGCCCAGCCCGCCGCCCGTCCCTGTTCCCGGAGGCCCGCCGATGACCCGACCTCCCGCCCGTACCGGCTCCGCCGGTGCGGTACACGTCTCCCTGCTCGGTCCGCTCACGGCCCGGCTGGACGGCCGTGAGCTGCAGCTCGGTCCGCGAAAGCAGCGACTGGTCCTCGCCACCCTGCTGGCCCGCCCCAACACCCCCGTGCCGGTGGGTGTGCTGATCGACGCGGTGTGGCCGGACGACCCGCCCCGTACCGCCCGCAAGAACCTCCAGGTCTACGTCAGTGCCGCCCGCGCCCTCCTGGGGCCGGCCGGGGACGGGACCCGGCACCGGGTGGTGCACGGCTGCGGGGGCTACCTCCTGCGCATCGCCGAGGGCGAGCTGGACACGCTGCGCTTCGGGGCGCTGGCCCGCGCGGGGCGGGCGGCGGCCGGGCGGGGCGACCTGCCGGGCGCCGCCCGGCTGTTGCGTGAGGCGCTGGACCTGTGGGAGGGGCCGCCGCTGAACGACCTGCGGGACTCCGCCGAGGTCGCCGAGGAGGCCGACCGGCTGGAGGCCCGCTGTCTGACGGTGTTCGAGGACTGGGCGGAGGCCGAGATCGAGCTGGGCCGGGCCGCTGTCGCGGTGGACGGGCTGCGGGATCTGGTGGAGCGGCATCCGCTGCGGGAGCGGCTCCGGGCCGCCTGGATGAACTCCCTGCACCAGTCGGGCCGGCAGGCCGAGGCGCTGGCGGTGTACGACGACTACCGGCAGCTGCTGGCGCGCGAGCTGGGCCTGGAGCCGAGTCCGGCGATGGCGGGGCTGTACCGCTCGATGCTCGGCCGGGGGCGCGAGGCCCGGCGGCCCGCCGCCGCCCGGGAGACGGTGAGCGCGGTGGCGCTGCCCGCCTGTACGGGGGCCTTCACCGGCCGCCGCGACGAACTGCGGGACCTTCTCGACGTGCTGGGCGGCGGCGAGGAGCGGGTGGTGGTCGTCTCGGGCCCGGCCGGGGCGGGCAAGTCGGCGCTGGCGGTCCGGGCGGCGCATCTGCTCGCCGACCGCTTCCCCGACGGCCGCGTCCAGGTCCGGGTGCGCCGGGAGGACGGTACGGCGCGCGGCCCGGCGGAGGTCCTGGCGGAGCTGGGGCGGCTGTGCGGGGTGGCGGGCGCCGCCCCTGCGGGGCCGGAGGGCGGGCCGGGGGACGTCCGGGCGGCGGGGGCCCTCGCGGACGCCTGGCAGGGGTGGCTGGCCCGGCACCGGGCGCTGGTCGTCCTGGACGACGTGCCGGGCGAGGCGGCCGTACGGGGGCTGCTGCCGCGGTCCGGGCGGTGTTCCGTACTGGTCACCGCACGGGGGCAGTTGGCCGGGCTCGCCCCGGTGCACCGGATCGCGTTGCCCGCGCCGGCGGACGGCGAGGCCCTGGAGCTGCTGGGGAAGCTGATCGGGGCCGGGCGGCTGCGGACCGACCCGGGTGCGGCGTTGCGGATCGTCCGGGCCTGCGGGGCGCTGCCCCTCGCGGTGGAGGTGAGCGGGATGCGGCTGGCGGTGCTGCGGCATCTGCCGCTGGCGGAGTACGCGGCCCGGCTGGAGGACCCGTCGGCCGCACTGGACGAACTGGTCGCCGGGGACGTCTCCGTACGGGACCGGATCGCGTCCGGCTGGCGGGATCTCGCGGACGGCGAGCGTCGGGTGCTGGGGCGGCTGGCGGGGCTCTCCGAGGACGGGGGGTTCACCCTGGACCGGGCCACGGCGGCGCTGGGCTGTGGGGAGCGGACGGCGATCCGGGCCGTCGAGTCGCTCATCCACGCCGGCGCGGTGACCTCGCCCGCCGGGGAGGTCACCGCGCATGCCGCGCTGTACGAGGTGCCGAGGCTGCTCGGCCTGTACGCCCGCGAGCGGGAGGCCCTCGCGCACGGCGGCGCACCCGCCGGCACCGGCGTACCGGTCACGCCCGCGCACCCCGGCGCACCGGCCCCGGCCCGCGTGCAGGGTCTGCCCCCGGCTCCGGCCCCGGATCTCATCGGCGTACCTGCCCGCGCGGTGGTGGCGGCCGGTCCGCTCAGCCCAGGGTGAGCAGCTTCAGCAGGTCGTGCGGACGGGCGTCGGCGGAGGCCCCGTGGTTGGGCCCGTCGGCTTCCGCCGCGGCCAGGAAGTGCAGGGCCAGCAGCAGCCCGGCCGCCCCGGTGGCCAGGTCGGCGGAGCAGCGCCGCAGCCCCGCCCCGGGCACCAGCAGCCGGTCCTCGTCGGCGACCAGGTGCCAGGACAGGTTGCGTACGGAGGCGAGGACTCCTGGCCCGGCCGGGCCCCGCTCCAGCTGACGTGCGGTGGCGACGAGTCCGGCCCGTCCCGTGAACAGCCCCGGTTCGCGGACGAACTCGTTGGTGCAGCCCTTGTGCACGCCGGGCAGCAGGGCGGCGAGCGCGGGCGCCTCGTGCCGGGCCAGGTAGGCGCGGGCGACCAGGGCGAAGCCGCCGCTGCCCTGGTCGAGGTAGAGCAGGTGGCGGCGGCCGTCCTTGACCTGGACGGTGCCGTCGGGCATCGCGGTGCAGTGGCCGGAGTCCCGGTACAGGGCGGTGCGGGCGGCGCGCGGCAGCCACTCCTCGCCGGTGAGCGCGTGGAGTTCGAGGTGCAGCAGGGCGACGCCGCTCAGTCCGCGCAGCAGCCCCGCGGAGGGCGGGGCGGTCAGGCCGCCGCCCGCCGCCGTTTCGCCCCGGACCAGACAGTCGAGGTCCCAGGCGGTGCGCAGGGCCATGTCCACCAACTCCGGGTCCGGAGCGGACGTGCCGGCGGTCGCGGTCGCCAGCCGCAGGGCGGCCAGGGCCGTGCCCGCGCGGCCGGTCAGGAGGTCGGCGGAGGTGGAGGGGTGCGCGGCGGCGGTGGCCCGGGCGAAGAGCTCCCGCGCCTCGTCCGGGCGGCCGAGCAGCGCCAGCACCGCCGCGGTGCCCGGCAGTCCGTCGAACAGGCCGCCGGATGAGGCGGGGTCGCGCCGGTGGGCGGCCGCCGCGAGCCAGTCGGTCCAGGCCTCCGGGACGGGGGCCCCGATGCGGTGGAGGGCGTAGAGGACGCCGGCCGCCCCGTGCGCCAGGTCGCTTCCGCCGGTGGCGAAGGCCTTCGGGTCGCCGGGAAAGAGCCGGTCGCGGCGTTCGGGCGTCGCGCCCGCGTGGAGTCCGGCGAGCAGCCGGGTCCGCAGGCCGTCCCAGTCGGGGGCGGGGCCGTCGAGCAGGGCCGCGATCTCGCTCTCCCGGCCGTCCGCCACGGTCCGCAGGACCGCGGGGCGGCGGGGCCCCGCGTTGGCCGCCAGGCCGTACCTGCGCCGCGCCCAGCGTTCCAGGGTCAGGGCCTTGGCCCGGTCGTGGCCGGCCATCTCCATGAGGGGCATCAGCATGGAGAGCCAGGTCGCCCAGAGCGCGTAGGCGTCGGCCTCGGCGCCGGAGGTCCCGGCGGGCGCCTGGAGGCCCGGCGCGCCCGCCGTCGGGGTGTCCCGGTCGTCGAGGCCGGTGGCGTACTCGAAGTCGATGAGGGCGACGCGGCCGTCGGGGCGGACGATGATGTTGTTGGGGTGCAGGTCGCCGAAGCGCAGGCCGCGCCCGTGCACGGCCGCGAGCGCCCGCGTGAGCTGTTCGGTCACGGAGTCCACCCACGCGGTGTACGGGGCGAGTTCGGCGGCCGTGCCCGCCCCGCGGACGAGGGCGAAACGGGCGACGATCTCCTCCAGGAGGGTGGTCCCCTCTATGTGCTCCTCGATCAGGAAGTGGTGCTCCCACACGGTCGTCACCCCGTGCACCGCCGGTACGCAGTCCAGTCCGGCCAGCGCGGTCAGGGCCCGGTGTTCGCGGTGCAGCCGTGTCACCGCGTCGTCGCCGGCCCCGTCGAGCCCGCAGTGCGGCCGGGCCTCGCGGAGGACCACCTGCCGGCCGGTCTCCCGGTGCCGGGCCAGGTAGATCCCACCCGCGTTGGAGAACTGGAGGGCCGAGAGGACGGTGTAGGGGAAGGCGGCGTCCCCGGCGGCGGCGCGGGCCGCCAGGTGCGGTCGCAGCGCCCCGGGGACGGTGACCCACGACGGGACCCGGAACACCACCCCGCGCTCGTCGGGCACCAGTTCGCCGGAGGGGTGGCGCAGGGCGGGGACGCGTTCGCCGTCCGCGTCCCGGCACCAGCGGGCGGTGAACGCCCCGTACCGGACGTGCACCGGGGTGTCGCCGATCCGGAGGTCGCTGAGGATGTACGGGCCGCGCCGTCCGGCGAGGACGCGGGTCAGCTCGTCCAGGACCCGCAGGAAGACGGTCTCGTCCGGCGGATAGAGCGTGAGGAACTTCCCCGCGCCGGAGCGGGACATGTACTTGCCGGACATCAGCAGGAGCGCCTGCTCGCTGCGGAGGAACTTGAACGGCACCCGGTGGGAGAGGCAGACGCCGGTGGTGTCGCGCAGGGTCGCCTCCGCCTCCTCCGGGACGGTGGAGACGTGGATCTTCCACCCCTGCTCGGCCGGTTCACCGTGTTCGGGCAGCATCGAGGTCCACAGCCCGCCCGGGGTCCGGCGCCAGCCCTCGGGGGGCGGGGCGATGTCCAGCGGGTAGCGGGTCTCCTCGTCCCGCAGCCGGGCCGGGGTGTCGTAGTACGTACGGTCGGCGAGGCAGTAGAGCTGGGTCTGCTGCGGTCCGGGCACGGCGGTCCTCCTCAGAGTGCGCCGGGACGACCGGCGGTGTCGGGGGTGGGTCGGGCCGGGGCTTCCTCCACGGCGGTCCCCTGGTGGGTCCGGGCGGCTCCGGCCGGTTCGGGAGCGGGTTCCCCGGGCGTCCGCGTACCGGCGGATGTCCTCGTACCGTCAGCCGTCGACGTACCGGCGGATGTCCCCGTACCGTCAGCCGTCCGCGTACCGGCGGATGTCCCCGTACCGTCAGCCGTCCGCGTACCGGCGGGCGCCGGGACCGCGCCGGCCCGGACGGAGGGGGCGAACGTCACCACGGCCGCCGAGACGGCCAGCACGCACCCGGTCACCCCGAAGGCCGCGCGGCTGCCCAGAGCGGTCAGCAGGGCGCCGCCCGCGAGCGGCCCGAACGGCTGGACGACGGAGGACAGGAAGCTCGCCGCGCTCTGCACCCGGCCGAGCCGGTCCTCCGGGGTGACGACCAGCAGGGTCGAGAGGAAGCCGATGCTGGCGATCGTCGACAGGCACATGCAGAGGGCGCACAACAGGCCGGCCATCAGGGGGCTGCTGAGCCAGGCCAGCGCGGCGGCCGTCCCGACACAGCTCCAGCAGGTGATGACGATGAGCGTCCGGACGTGACGGTCGGGTGCGAGCCGGGGCGCGAGCAGCGCGCCGACGAGGGCGCCCGCCGAGACACAGGTGATGACGAAGCCCCCGCCGAGGCCGGAGCGCCCGCCCCCGGAGAAGACGGCGAGCGCGGTGAAGGTGAGGGCGCCGAACGCGAAGTTCATGCCCAGGCCGAAGACGAGCAGCACCGTGCGCAGGTAGGGCAGTTGCCACAGGAAGGTGAGACCTGCGGTGAGTTCCCGGCGGCTGAACACCGAACCGGCCTTGGTCCTGGCCTCCGAGCGGGTCCGCACGAGGGCGACGCAGACCGTCGAGAGGAACAGCCCGAGGAACTGGGCGGTGAAGGGCAGGGCTTCGTGCACGCCGAACAACGCACCACCGACGAGCGGGCCGACCAGCCGGACGGTGGAGGTGCGCGCCTGGAGGCGTGCGGTCGCCGTGCCCATCTGGTCCGGCGGCACGACCGCGCGCATCAGACCGAACGCGGCGGGGGCGTAGACGCTGTTCAGCACGGCGCCGGCGGTCGCGACCAGCAGGACGAGCGCCATCGGGGCGCTCCCGTTCCACACGGCGACGGTCAGGGCGGTGACCGCGGCCAGGCTCCCCACGTCGCACAGCCGCATCAGGCGGCGGCGTTCGACCCGGTCGGCCATGACCCCGCCCGGCAGCATCGTGATCAGCACGGCGCAGACGGACACCGTCCCCACGAGGCCGGCCTGCACGGCGGAGCCGGTCTCCCTGAGGATGAGCAGGGGCAGTGCGAGGGCGCCCATCTGGCTGCCCAGAACGGCGAAGAGGCCGCTCATCCAGAGCAGCCGGAAATCCCGGTTGGAGCGGAGCGACGTGGCCATCGGAGGGCTCCCGGAGATCGTCGGGCAGGGCGGTGTGAGAGACGTGCGTGCGCTGTGCGGACGCGGGTCACGTGGCGGGAAGGGGCCGGACCCCCGGCGGGGCAGGGCGGGGCGGGTGCCGCGGCGGAACCGACCGGACCCGCGGCAGGGCTGGGCGGAAGCCGCGACAGCACGGGCGGACCCGCGACAGGGCAGAAGCCGCGAGAGAACGGGCCGGACCCGCGGCAGGGCGGGGCAGAAGCCGCGACAGCGCGGGCGGACCCGCGACAGGGCAGAAGCCGCGGGAGAACGGGCAGGACCCGCGGCAGGGCGGGGCGGAAGCCGCGACAGCACGGGCCGGACCTGCGGCGGGGCGGCTCCCGTGGTCACGGAGCCGCCCCGTACCGTCTGTCCGCCGTCCGGGCGCCGCGGCGGCGAGGCGTCGGCCTCGTCCGCCGCGGCGCACGGCCCGGTGGGATCAGAGCGGCTGCGTCTCGACGACGCTCAGGACGCTGATGCAGTTGCCGTCGGTCTGGTCGCCGCCCTGGACGGACGTCTCCTGGAGGTCCAGCACGGAGTGCGCCTCGACCTCGGGGGTCTCGTCGGCGGTGGGCTTGGTGTTCTCGGACATGGCGATCTCCATCCACTCGTCACTGCGATGACAGGAAGCTGCGGGACGACCGGAACCCCCGGAGGGAGCTGCCCCTGGGCGTCCGGCGCGGGGATCAGTTCTCGACGACGCTCAGCACGCTGATGCAGTTGCCGGGGGGCGCGATGATGTCGCGGTCGGCGTTGACGGCCGTCTCCTGGAGGTCCAGCACGGAGTGCGCCTCGACCTCGGGGGTCTCGTTGGTGTCGTCGGCGGCGGGCTTGGTGTTCTCGGACATGGCGGTCTCCATCCACTCGTCACTGCGGGTCCGGGTCCGTGGGGCGCGCCCCTCGGTGTCCGGTGCGGCCGGCCGGTGCCTGCCGTTGCCGAGAAAGTTAGGAAGCCGGGCCTGGCGATCGCTTCGGCGGCGGTATGGCGTCGGTATCGGGCCAGTTCGGAGGGAGGGAAGCACTGCTTTCCGGCCTCGCCGACGGCCCCCGCACCCGCCCCCACCTGGGCCCATACCGCCGCCGAAGCCCCACCGGACCGTCCGTGAACCGGTGACGCGCAGCCTGGGTACGCACCCGACGCGCCCCGGCCCAGAAGGAGGCGGCCCGCATGGAACTCGCCGAACTCGTCTCACGGCGGCCCTACCCGGCCGCCGGTCTGCTCCTCGGCCTCACCCGGCGCTGCCCCCTGCGCTGCGCGCACTGCTCGACCGGGTCGGACCTGTTCGCCCGGGAAGAGCCGGACGCCGGTCAACTGGAGCGCTTCGTCGGCTCGTTCAACGAGGAGAACCGGCCCGACGTCGTGATGCTCACCGGCGGGGAGCCGCTGCTGCTGCCCGCGCTCGCCGAACGGCTGAGCGTGCTGGCGCACCGCGCCGGGTCCCGTACCGCGCTGCTCAGCGGCATGTTCTTCGCCCGGTCCGGGAACACGCGGCCGGACGGCAACCGGCCGGGGAGCCACCGGGGCCGTGGGGACGGCGGGACCGGCCGGACCGGCCGGGGCGGGAAGGCGATTCCCCCCGCGATCCTGCGCGCGATCCGGTCCGTCGACCATTTCTCGGCCTCCCTCGACGTCCACCACGAGCGGGAGGTCCCGCGCGCCGACGTGTTCCGGGCCCTGCACCGGATCCGGGACGAGGGCGTGGCCGTGAGCTTCCACCTCACCGGGACCGGGGCGTCCGACCCGTATCTCGCCGACATCACCCGGGCGGTGGAGAAGGAGTTCGGCGGCCGGGTCCCCTGTCTGGTCAACGAGGTGCGGCCGTTCGGCCGGGCGGCCTCCTGGGCGAGGCCCGCCCGGATCGGCCCCGACCCGGCGGTGGCGTCGCCGTGCTCGATGGCCGCCTGGCCCGTGGTCGCCTTCGACGGCCGCGTGCTGGCCTGCTGCAACCAGGACACCGTCGACCAGCGGCCCGTCCCGGCCCATCTGGACCTCGGGCACATCGGCGTCGACGACTGGGCGACCGTGCGCCACCGGGCGCTGGAGTCCCCGGTGCTGCGCATGCTCCGCGCGGTGGGGCCCGCGCATCTGGCCGCCCGGTACGGCTCCGGCCCCCCGGCGGGCTCCTACTGCGACGGCTGCCGGGCTCTGGGCGGCGACGAGGCGGCGGCGGCCGGAGCCCTTGCGGTGGCGGGCGGGGCGGCCGGAGCGCTGCTGGACCTGACGGCCGCGGTGCGCGGCGCCCGGGAGGGTGCGCAGGGTGTCGTGCGCCGCCACGGCTGCGCGGAGTACGCACCGCTGGTCGTCGCGGGCGGGTCTCCGGCGCCGGAGACCGACGCCCCGGATGTCCGATGAGCGCGGTGGCCGGCGGCACGCGGCTCGGGCGCGCGGGGGCCTCCGCACGCCTCCGGGTCAAACTCCGCCTCCTGGAGCCGGAGTTCCGGGCGGCGACGCATCATATGTGGCGGTCCGATGGGCTGTTGCCGCGCTACCGGACGTATCTGTGCACCATGCACGCCGTCATCCGCGCCTCCGTCCCGCTGATGGAGCTGGCCCTCGGCCGGGCTCGCGCCCGGGCCGCGTCCGGCGATCCGCTGGCGGCACCGCTCGCCGCGTACCTGGAGAAGCACATCCGGGAGGAGGAGGGCCATGACGCCTGGCTGCTGGAGGACCTCCGGGCGGCGGGCGGCGCACCCGAGGACGCGCTGGGTCCGCTGCCCCCTCCCCTGGTCGCCTCGCTCGTCGGGTCCCAGCACTACTGGATCGAGCACCACCACCCGGTCGCCCTGCTCGGCTACATCGCCGTGCTGGAGGGCTACGCGCCGGCCCCCGGCCTCACCGGCCGCATCGCCCGGCTGACCGGGCTGCCCGCCGCCGCGCTGCGGACCGTGCGGGAGCACTCGGTGCTCGACACGGAGCACCTGGACGAGCTGTACGCGCTGCTGGACCGGCTGCCGCTCGGCCGGGGGCCCGAAGCGGCCGTGGCGGTCAGCGCACTGCACTCCCTCGACGCGCTCACCCAGCTGTTCGTCCGGCTCGGGCGCTCCGCACCGGCGCCGTCGCTGCGGGGAGCCGGACCTGTCCCACCGATGGGAGCCACACCATGACCGGACCACCCCAGGACGAGGAACGGCCCGCGCTGCCCGACGCGTTGTACGAGGCGGGCTTCCCCGTGGACCTGCTCACCGAGGAACAGCGCGAGGTCCTGAGCGGACTGACCCCGCAGGAACTGGACGTGCTGCTGGACATCAGGAGGCGGCTGGACGCCGTGGGGCCGGAGGTCCAGGCACACGGCGAGATCGCCGGCGGAGCGCTGTTCTGACCGGAGACCGATCAGCGGTACGGGCCCGGCTCCGGCGACGGACCGGGCCCGTACCCGCCCGGGGCCGCAACGTCACGACGTCCCGGCAGCGTCGCCCGCCCCGTTCGCCCGATCGCACGCGCCTTGTGCGCACGACCACCGGCCGCACCACCGTTGACCGCACGGCCGTTGACCGCATGACCGTTGACCGCGCCACCGTTGACCGCACGGCCCCCGGGAGAGAAGGACCGCCATGAACTGCCCCTCGTGCCAGCAGGATCTGCCGCCGACGGCCCGGTTCTGTTCGTCCTGCGGGACGCCGTGCGCGACCGCCGCCGCCACCGGGACCGGACCGGCCCCCGCCGCGCCGCACGGTGACGAACGCAAGCCGGTGACCGTGCTGTTCTGCGATCTCGTCGGGTCCACCGCGCTGTCCGGGGTGCTCGACCCGGAGACGCTGCGCACGGTGACCCTGCGGTACTTCGAGGCGATGAGTGCGGAGATCGTGGCGCGGGGCGGGACCCCGGAGAAGTTCATCGGGGACGCGGTGATGGCGGTGTTCGGCGTACCGGTGGTCCGTGAGGACGACGCCCGCCGGGCGCTGGCGGCGGCGCTCGGGATGCGCCGGGCGCTGGCCCGGCTGAACGAGGAGCTGGAGGCCACCCTGGGCATCGAACTGGCCACCCGGATCGGCGTCAACACCGGTCAGGTGGTGGCGGGTTCGGACACGGACGCACGGCAGGCCCTGGTCTCAGGGGAGACCGTCAACATCGCCGCCCGGCTGGAGCAGAACGCGGGCAGCGGCGAGATCCTCATCGGCCCGGGGACCCTGCTCGCCGCCGGCCCGACGGTGAGCGCCGAGCCCACCGGGCCGCTGCGGCTGAAGGGCAAGCGGGACAGCGTGGAGGCCTATCGGCTGCTGGCGCTGGGCGCGGACGACCCCGAGCTGCTGCGCCGCTTCGACGTCCCCTTCGTCGGCCGCGACGCCGAGCGGCAGGCGCTGGACACCGCCCTGGAACGGGCCGCGCACGGCGGCGGGGCCGGACCTCTGCGGGTCACCGGGGAGGCGGGCATCGGCAAGACCCGGCTGGTCCGGGAGTGGCTGGCGCGGCGGTCGGCGTCCGGAGTGCTCGCGTACGGCGCGGGGCGGTGCCGCAGTTACGGGGACCACGGCACCCTCGCCCCGCTGGCCGACGCGGTACGTTCGCTGGTGGCGGCCGGGCTCACGCCCGAGCCCCCGCCCGGGCCAGGTCCCGGGCCCGCGCCCCGCCCCGCGGACGACGCGAAGGACGCGGCGGGCGGGCTGGCGGTCGACGACGCGATGGCCCTGCTGTCCGGGGGCCTGCTGCGCGACGGCACGCCGAACGCGCCCTTCGAGGACATGTGCGCGGCTCTGACGGCGGTCCTGGAGCGGGCCGCCCGGGCCCGCCCGGTCGTCCTGGTGCTGGACGACTGGCACGCGGCGGCCCCACTGCTGGTCCGCACGGTGCACCGGCTGACGGACGGGCCGGGGTGCGCGGGGGTGCTGGTGCTCTGCGCCGGGCGGCCCGACGGGCCGGACGGCGCGGAGGGTGCGGACGGGCCGGACGAGGGGGGCGGGCTTCCCACCGGTGCGGGGCGCCTCCAGCTCACCGGACTGCCGCCCGAGGAGGCGGCGCGGCTCGCCGCCGGTCTCGCCGGTCCGGGCGGCGGGCCCGCCCCGGTGGACGACCGGCTCCTCGCCCGGGCCGGGGGCAATCCGCTCTACCTGGAACAGCTCCTGGTCGGCGACCGGCCGGACCCGGCGGTCGCCTCCCGCCCGGGGGAACCGGCCGCCGAGGAGGACCTGCCGCCCACGCTCCAGGCCCTGCTGGGCGCGCGCATCGGGGCCCTGGCCAGGGCGGAGCGCGGGGTGGTGGACCTGGCCGCGGTGATCGGGCGTGAGTTCACCGCCCCGGAACTGGTCCGGCTGGAGCTGTCCGTGCGGGCCGGGGAGGGCCACGAGGCCGGGCAGCCGGCCGGGGCGACCGGTGCGGCCCCCGAGCACCGGCGACGCGTCGAGGAGGTGCTGGCGGTGCTGGGCCGGCGCCGTCTGGTGGAGTCGGGGCCGCCGGGGGGCCGGGAGGCGGCGGCGTACCGGTTCAGCAGCGGACTGGTGCACGAGGTCGCCTACGCCTCGCTGTCCAAGCGGGCCAAGGCGGAACGCCATGCCTGGGCGGCGGAGCTGCCCAGCGTGCTGCGGAGCGGCGACGGCGCGGTCGGCGGCCACCTGGAGCGTGCCTACCGCTACCGCGCGGAGCTGGGCCTGCTGGACGACCGGGCCCGGCGGCTGCGCGAGCGGGCCGCCGCCGCGCTGGGCCGGGCCGGGGCGCAGGCCGCCGCCCGGTCCGACCTGCACTGGGCGCACGGTCTGCTGGAACGGGCGGTGGACCTGTGCCCCGGGGACCCGGCGGCGACGCGGCGGCTCGGCGAGGTACGGGTGGCGCTGGGCCGCACCGGGGAGGGGGCCGAACTGCTCCGCCGGGTAAGGGACTCGGGGTCCGACGCGGTGGAGGCCGCGCATGCCCGTCTCGCGCTGGCGGTGCTGGATCCGGGCGGTCCGGGCCCCGGCCCCGCCGCCGTGGCCCGTGCCGTGCTCCCGGTCTTCGAGGCGGCCGGGGACTCGGCCGGCCGGGCGCGGGCCCATCTGCGGCTCGCCCAGCAGTTCCAGCGGTCCGGGCGGCACGAGGAGGCGGAGCGGGACCAGGCGCGGGCCCTGGAGCACGCGGTGCTGGCGGGCGCGGAGCCGGAACGGGCCGGGGCGCTCGGCGCGATCGGTGTCTCCCTGTGGCGGGGGCCGGTTCCGGTGCCCACCGCGGTGATCCGCTGCCGGACCCTGCTCGCGGCGCACGGGGCGGGCCGGCCCACGGTGCGGGTCACCCTCAACTGCCCGCTGGCAGTGCTGTACGCGCTCCAGTACCGGCCCGACGACGCCTACCGCTGCCTGGCCGAGGCGGAACGGCTGGCCGGGAAGCTGGGGTTCGCCGAGGCGGAGGTCTTCCTTCCGGTGTTCCGGGCGACGGTGGAGGCGCTGCTCGGCAACGGCACGGAGGCTCTGGACCTGCTGGACCGGGCGGACACGGCGGCCCGGCGCACGGGGGCGGCCGGGATGCGGACGGCGGTGGCGCTGGACGCGGCCCGCCTCGACCTGGACGCGGGCCGGGAGGAGCGGGCGGCCGTCCGGCTGGCGGGTGTCGGGGACACCTCGGGGCTGAGCCGCGCGGACGCGGTGGACCTGGCGGGGCTGCGGTCCCGGCTGGCGGTGCGGGACCGCCCGGAGGAGGCGGCCGAGCGCGCGGACCGGGCGGTCCGGGCCTCGCTGCTCACGGATTCCCCGCTGGTGCAGGCGACGGCCGAGCTGGACCGGGCGCACACGCTCGCCGCCCTGGGCCGGTGGCCGGAGGCCGGGGCCTCGGCCCGGTCGGCCGGGGCGCACTTCACGGGCAAGGGGCATCTGCCGGGGGCGCGCCGGGTCGCCGGGTTCCTCACGCACCCGCCCCGGCCCATGGCCACGACGAGGGAGAGGAGCTGACCGATGACGACCACGGAGCCGGAACGGCCGCGCACGGAAACGGAACAGCCGCGTACGGAGCCCCAACGGCCGCGTACGGAGACGGCACGGCCGCGTACGGAAACGGAACGGCCGAGCACGGAGACGGCACGGCCCCTCACGCAACCGGAACGATCACAGCCGGGGCCGGGGCAGCCGGGGCCGGGACCGGGGCAGCCGTGGACGGCCCCCGGCGCACGCGGGGCCCCGGGGCAGGGGCTGACCTGGAGTCTGCGCGGGCGCGGCCCCGATGACGTACCGGTGCTGGCGGACGCCGGACCGCCGGGCGGACGCCCCGCCGGGCCCGCCACCGGGCGCGGCGTACGCGTGTGCGTGGTGGATTCGGGCGTGGAGCGGGACCATCCGCTGATCGGCCCGCTGGCCGGTTCCTGGGTGGTCGTCAAGGACGGGGAGAGCGGGGAGATCACGGTCGAGCCGACGACCACCGGAGACACCTGCGGGCACGGCACCGCGTGCGCGGGCATCGTCCGCCGGACCGCCCCGGAGTGCGAGATCCACAGTGTGCGGGTGCTCGGGGAGCGGTTCTCCGGCACCGGGGACGTCCTGATGGCCGGGCTGCGCTGGGCGGTGGAGCAGCGCTTCGACGTGGTCAACCTCAGCCTGTCGACCACCCGCACACGGTTCGCGCAGGAGCTGCACAACCTGGCCGACAGCGCCTACTTCGCCCGTACGGTGATCGTCGCCTCGGCCCACAACACCCCGGTGGAGAGCTTCCCCTGGCGGTTCGCCTCGGTGATCTCGGTGGGCAGCCACCAGGAGGACGACCCCGAACTGCACCTGTACAACCCGGACCCCCCGGTGGAGTTCTTCGGTCCTGGCCAGAACGTGACCGTGCCGTGGCTGGGCGGCCGGACGATCCGCACCACGGGGAACAGCTTCGCCACGCCGTACGTCGCCGGGCTCTGCGCCCGCGTCCTGTCCGCGCATCCGCGGATGACGGCCTTCCAGCTCAAGAACGCCCTCTATCTGTCCGCGGCCAATGTGCGCCACGCGCCGCGTCCTTCCACTGCGGCAGGAGATATCCGTGATGACTCCGAGAACTGATTCCGCCCCCTCCTCCTCCCTCTCCCCCACCGCCGCCGCGGTCGCCGACGCGCCGCGCAGCGAGCTGCTCCAGTCGGTCGTCGACGTGGCCCGCGCCATCTTCGGGGCGGAGGCCAGTTCGGTGTTCCTGCTCGACGAGGAGGCGGACGAGCTGGTCTTCCAGGCCGTGTCCGGGCAGGGCGAGGAGTTCCTCGTGGGCCGCCGGTTCCCGGCCGGCCGCGGGATCGCCGGGTGGGTGGCGACCTCCGGCGAGCCGATGGTGGTGGACGACCTGAGCGCCGATCCGTCCTTCGACCGCTCGCTGGCCGAGTCGACCGCGTACGTGCCGAACGCCCTGATGGCGGCTCCGCTCATCAGCGACTCCCGGGTCCTCGGCGTGCTGGAGGTGCTGGACCCCTCCCCGCAGGCCCGGTCGGGCGTCCGGGAGCTGGACCTGCTCGCGATGTTCGCCCGACAGGCCGCCGCCGCCCTGCGGGTGATCACCCCGGAGCGGGTGCGGGAGGCCGAGCAGCGCGCATCCTCCTTCACCGGCGCGCTGGAGGGCGCGCGGCGCGAGGACGCGCTGAAGCTGCTGGGTAGCCTGGAGCGACTGCTGCGGGGCGTCGGCTGAGGAGGCCGGGGCCGGGGAGCAGCCACCGGCCCCGCGTCCGCGAGCAGCGACCGGCCCGGCGTCCGGGATCAGCGACCTGCCCCGCGTGCGGGTTCAGCGACCTGCCCCGCGTCCGGGAGTAGTGGCCTGCCCGACGGGCAGGAGCGGGGCGTCGGCACAAGGGAAGGACACGCACGATGAAGCTCGCATTCTCCACTCTCGGGGTGCCGGGAACGCCGGTCTCCGAGGTCGTCCGGCTCGCCGCCGGGAACGGCTACCGGGGGGTGGAGCTGCGCGTCCACCCCGAGGAGCCGGTCCACCTGGGCCTCTCGTCGCTGGAACGGGCCGATGTGGTCGAGGCGTTCAAGGCCGGCGGGGTGGAGATCCTGGCCCTCGCCGGGTATGTGAACGCGGCTGCCGAGGGGGACGACGAACCGGTCGTGGCGGAGCTGTCCGAGCTGGTGAGGCTCGCGCGGGACCTGGGCGCGTCCTACGTCCGGGTCTTCCCCGGCGGAGGCGACCAGGAGCAGGCGGAGGCCGACGCGACGGCCGCCCGGCGGCTCGGCGCCGCCGCACCGGCCGCCGCCGACATGGGTGTGAGCATCCTGCTGGAAACCCATGATTCGCACCGGGCGGGCCTCGACGTCGCGCGGGTCGTCGCCGCGGTCGGGCACCCCCGGGTCGGGGCGATCTGGGACGTGCTGCACACCTGGCTCGCCGGTGAGGAGCCGGCCGCCAGTCACGCGGTGCTCGCCCCGCACCTGGGGTACGTCCAGGTGAAGGACGTCGCCTCGGCGGACGACCTCACTCCGGTGGCGCTGGGCTCCGGGGTGCTTCCGCTGGCCGCCTGCCTGGACCTGCTCGGCCCGGACACGTGGGTGTGCTGGGAGTACGAGAAGCGCTGGTACCCGGGGGTGGCGGAGCTGCCGGGTCTGCTGGGCGCGGGGCGCGAGCACCTGCTGCGGCTCGGAGCGCCGAAGCAGTAGCGGCGGGGCGGTGCGAGGGCGCGGGGCCGGTGCGGAGCGGCACCTCCCGCGCCCTTTCGCGTCGGTGGGAGGCGGGTGTCCGCGCGCCCTTTCGCGTCCGTGGGAAGCGGTGTGCCCGCGCGTTTCCGCGTCCTTGGGAAGCGGTGTGCCCGCGCGTTTCCGCGTCCCTCCGTTCGCGTGCGGGTCGTGACGCGGGCGGCTCGGCCTCTTGACCGGAAGTTAGTTTCCATATAAGCGTACTCACTTGAAAGTTTCTTTCACCCCGGGAAGGAGCTCACGTGCCCCACCGCACCTCAAGACGCACCCTCCTCACCGCCACCGCGGCCGCCACGGCGGCGGCGGCCACCGGCGCGCTCGCCGTCCCCTCCGCCGCATCCGCACCCTCCACGAACGCGAACGCCTCCAGCGACCGCCGGCTGCGACGGATCATCGCCGGGATGAGCCTGGAGGAGAAGGTCGGCCAGCTCTTCGTGATGCGGGTCTACGGGCATTCCGCCACCGACCCCGATCAGGCCGACATCGACGCGAACCTCAAGGAGATCGGGGTCCGCACCGCCGCCGAACTGATCTCCACGTACCACGTCGGCGGGATCATCTACTTCACCTGGGCGCACAACACCCGCGACCCGCAGCAGATCGCCGAACTCTCCAACGGCCTCCAGCGCGCGGCCCTCGCCGGGCGCTCCCGGCTGCCGCTGCTCGTCTCCACCGACCAGGAGCACGGCATCGTCTGCCGGGTCGGCGAACCCGCCACCCTGCTTCCGGGCGCGATGGCCCTGGGCGCGGGCGGCTCACGCTCCGACACCCGCCGGGCGGCCTGGATCGCGGGAGCCGAACTGGCCGCGCTCGGCATCAACCAGAACTACGCGCCGGACGCCGACGTCAACGTCAACCCGGCCAACCCGGTCATCGGCGTACGCTCCTTCGGCTCCGACCCCGACGCGGTGGCCGCCCTGGTCGCGGAGCAGGTGAAGGGCTACCAGGGCGCGGGCATCGCGTCGACCGCCAAGCACTTCCCCGGCCACGGCGACACCAGCACCGACAGCCACACCGGGCTGCCCGTCATCAACCACACCCGCGCGCAGTGGGAGGAGCTGGACGCCCCGCCGTTCCGCGCCGCGATCCGGGCCCGTATCGACTCGATCATGACCGCGCACATCGTGGTCCCCGCCCTCGACCCGTCCGAGGACCCGGCCACGCTCTCCCGGCCGATCCTCACCGGCATCCTCCGCGAGGAGCTGGGCTACGACGGGGTGGTGGTCACCGACTCGCTCGGCATGGAGGGGGTGCGCACGAAGTACGGCGACGACCGCGTGCCGGTCCTCGCGCTGCTGGCGGGCGTGGACCAGCTGCTGAACCCGCCGAACCTCTCCGTCGCCTGGAACGCCGTGCTGGATGCGGTGCGGGGCGGCGAGATCAGCGAGGCGCGCGTCGATGAATCGATCCTGCGGATCCTGCGGCTGAAGAGCCGGCTGGGCCTGTTCCGGGACCCGTTCGTCAGCCGGCGGGGCGTCGAGCGCACGGTCGGCAGCCGCACCCACCGGGCCGCCGCCGACCGGATCGCCGAGCGCACGACGACCCTTCTCGCCGACCCGGGCACGCTGCTGCCGCTCACCCGCCGCAGCCACCGCGACCTGCTGGTGGTGGGAGCCGATCCGGCCTCCCCCTCCGGGACGACGGGCCCGCCGACCAGCACGCTGAGGGACGCCTTCGCCGAACTGGGCTTCAACGCGCGGTCGTTGTCCACCGGTACGGCTCCGAGCCAGGCGAAGATCGCCGAGGCGGTCGCCGCCGCCGAGGGCCGGGACGTGGTGGTCGTGGCGACGTACAACGTCACGGCGACCAGCTCGCAGCGCACCCTGGTCACGGCCCTCGTCGCGACCGGCGTCCCGGTGGTCACCGTCGCCGTCCGCAACCCCTACGACGTCGCCCACCTCACCGGGACCAAAGTCGCCGCGAGCCTCGCCGCGTACTCCTGGACCGACGTCGAACTGCGCGCCGCCGCCCGGGTGATCGCGGGCCGGGCCGCCCCGGAGGGCACCCTCCCGGTCCCGGTGCAGCGCGCGGACGATCCGACGCGGGTGCTGTATCCGGTGGGCCACGGGCTGTCCTACGACAGGGTGTAGCCCGACAACCCCCGCGCACCTGGCGCGGCCCGCTCCGGCGGGCCGCGCCGGCGGGCCGCGCCGGGGGTACGGGGCTGCGCCCGCCGGTCGCCGGGGGGATGACCGAAGGGCGCAGCCCACGCGGGGCACCGCCGGGAGAGCCGCGAGGGGGCCGCTACGGGCGCAGCGTGGCCTCGTCGCGCTCGATCTCGCCGTTGCGCTTGTCCAGCTTCTTGTCGAACTTCGCCAGCGGCTTCGCCTTCGCCGGGTCGGCCTCGACGGCCGCCGGGGCGACGCCCGCCCAGCGCAGGATCGCGGCGGTGGCCTTCGCCTTCTCCTCGGCGGGGAGGCCGGAGACCTTCGCGCCGTGGTTGCCGCCGGGGACGGTGTAGACGTAGCTGTCCTTCGCGCCGCGTCCGAGGCGGAACGGCTCCGCGCTCCACGGGTCGTTCTCCCCGTTGACGTACATCATCTGCCGGGCGTTGCGCTTGACCCAGCGGTCGATGTCCCGCATCGCGCCCCGGTCGAACGTCATGGGGATGGAGCGGGGCACGAAGTTGCGCGGGGGCTGGTAGCCGTAGCGGCTCAGCTTGCTGAGCCAGGGCTGCTTGATGTCCGGCGACCCGAGCTGGGTGCCCGCCTGGTAGTAGTACGGGGTGTACCGCTCCAGGCCCTGGTCGACATAGGCGGAGAAGCCGGAGATGGAGTCGACCGAGTTCCAGATGACGTCGTCGCTGGCGTCCTCGGCGTCGGCCGGGAGGTCCGCGCAGTCGGCGAGCAGGCTGTACTGCCAGAACGCCCACCCGTAGTCCATGACCGTGGCCTCGTAGGCCCGGTCGAGGGAGCCGACGGTGTTGAAGGTCCAGCCCTGCGCCGCGGCCAGCTCCTTGTACTTCTTCTGGAGCGGGGCCCGGCGGATCAGCGCCTCGCGCTGCACGTCGGCCAGCTTGTCGCGGCACTCCTCGGTGCCGACGTTGCGGAAGAACCGGTCGTACGCCGAGTCCTCGTTGTTCACCACGTCGTTGGGCGCGACGTAGGCGACGACGCCGTCCATGTCCTTCGGGTAGAAGCGCTCGAAGTACGTGGCGGTCATGCCGCCCTTGGACCCGCCGGTGGCCAGCCACTTCTTGTCGTAGATCTTCTTCAGCGCCGTGAACACCCGGTGCTGGTCGCTGGCGGCCTGCCAGATGTCCAGCTTGGACCAGTCGGCCGGGGCCGGCCGGGACGGGGTGAAGTAGCGGTACTCCAGGGAGACCTGGTTGCCGTCGATGATCTGCGTCGGCTCGCTGCGGCTGGGGTTCGTGGAGACGTTGTAGCCGCTGGTGAAGAAGACCGTCGGGCGGCTCACGTCCTTGTGCAGCAGCGTCAGACGCTGCTGGAACGTGCCCTTGGACGGGCGCCGGTGGTCGACCGGCTGGGTGTAGTTGAGGACGAAGTAGCGGTAGCCAGCGTAAGGCTTCTCCTCGATCAGACTCATGCCCGGGATGGCCAGGATGCGGTCCTTGATGTCCTCGTTGCTCGCTTCGCCGCCCTTGGCAGCGCCGCTGCTCCGCTTCGCGGCCGGCTCAGCGGCGGTGGCCGCACCGGCCGAGGCCCCCGTGACTCCTACCGTGCCTATGAGCACGGCGAGCGAGAGAACCCCTGTGAGTGACTTGCGCATGCACGCTCCCCTTGGTTCACAACAGTCGCCGTGAACTTATCGGGGCAACACACGCCACGCCAGACCTGGTTGTCCGTGTCAGTGGAGAAGTCGGCGCAGAAGGGGAGGAGTCGGCGGAAAGGTCAGCAGAGAATCCATCCGGTGGAGGCGGATTTCCCGCCGATCGCGCCGGAGGCCCGTACGCACCGGTTGAGTGCGCTGACGGTGACCGGACCGGCCATCTTCGTGTACGCGCCCTTGTCGGAGACGGCGCGTCCGCCGCGCGCCTGGAGCGTGACGCTCATCGTCCGCCGCTTGCCGGGCTTCTTCGCGACGGTCACCGCGCAGACCTGGGCGCGGCTCTTGTAGACGCGCACTTCTCCCGTGGAGAACCCGACGGTCTTCGCCGGGCGGCCGGAGCAGCCGGAGGCGGCCCGCGCGACGCCGGGGGCGCCGAGCAGGGGCACGAGTCCGGCCAGCAGGAGCAGAACGAGGAGGCGGGCCAGCAACGGCCGTCCCCCCGGCCCCGGCCTCGTGAGACCGGCCTGCCCAGCCGGTCCCGCTGCCTCCGCCGGTCCGGCCGGTCCCGCCGGTCCCGTCTGCCTCATGGGTCTCACCGGCCCCGCGGTTCTGCCGAACACCTTCACCCCCACCTGACATCTGTACGCACCCGTGCGTCCCTGGCTACGACGCAGCAGACCCGTGGGAGGTTGCACCGCCGGACCCGAGGGCCCCTCAGACGCCCGCCGGCTCGTCCTCCCCTATGCCCTCGCCGATGAAGGTGCGCCAGAGCCGGGCGTACCGCCCGCCCCGGGCGAGCAGCTCGTCGTGCGTGCCGTCCTCGACGACGCGCCCGTGGTCCATGACCACGACACGGTCGGCGCGGGCGGCGGTGGTCAGCCGGTGGGCCACCACCAGCGTGGTGCGGCGGCCGGCGAGGCGGTCGGTGGCCTGGTTGACCAGGGCCTCCGTGGCCAGGTCCAGGGCGGCGGTGGCCTCGTCCAGGAGCAGGATGTCCGGGTCGACGAGTTCGGCGCGGGCCAGGGCGATGAGCTGGCGCTGTCCGGCGGAGAGGTTACGGCCGCGCTCGGCGACCTCGTGGAGATAACCGTCCTCCAGCGTGGCGATCATCTCGTGCGCGCCGACCGCGCGGGCGGCGGCCTCCACCCGGGCGTCGGTGGCGTCGGGCAGCCCGTAGGCGATGGCGTCGCGGACCGTGCCGCCGAAGAGGTACGCCTCCTGCGGGACGACACCGAGACGGTGCCGGTAGGCGGTCATGTCGAGGGTGCGCAGATCCGCTCCGTCGGCGGTGACCCGGCCGACCGTGGGGTCGTAGTACCGGGCGACGAGCTTCACGAGGGTCGACTTCCCGGCCCCCGTCTCCCCGACGAAGGCCACCGTCTGGCCGGCCGGGATGCGCAGGTCGACACCGCTCAGGGCCTCCTCGCCGGAGCCGTACGCGAAGGAGACGTCCTCGAACGCGATCTCGCCCCGCAGCGAGCGCACGCCGAGCGGCTCGTCCGGGTCGGCGGTCGAGGTGGGCTCGCGCAGCAGTTCCTGGATGCGGCCGAGGGAGACGGTCGCCTGCTGGTAGCCGTCGAAGACCTGGGAGAGCTGCTGGACGGGGGCGAAGAACAGCTCGATGTAGAGGAGGTAGGCGACCAGGGCGCCGACGGTCAGCGTGCCGTTGTCGACGCGTCCCGCGCCGACGATGATCACGGCAGCCGCGGCGACGGAGGCCAGCAGCTGGACGAAGGGGAAGTAGACGGAGATCAGCCACTGGCCGCGCACCCGGGCCTGGCGGTAGTGGTCGCTGTGCTCGGCGAAGCGGACGGCCCCGTCGTGCTCGCGGCCGAAGGCCTGGACGATGCGGAGGCCGGAGACGGACTCCTGGAGGTCGGCGTTGACGGCGCTGATACGGGTCCGGGCCAGCTCGTACGCCTTGACGCTGCTGCGCCGGAAGAAGACGGTGCCGATGATCAGCACGGGCAGGGTGGCGAAGACGACCAGGGCGAGCTGGACGTCCAGGACGAGCAGCGCGGCCATGATGCCGAAGAAGGTGACCACGGAGACGAACGCGGTGACCAGCCCGGTCTGGAGGAACGTGGCGAGGGCGTCCACGTCCGTCGTCATCCGGGTCATGATCCGGCCGGTCAGTTCCCGCTCGTAGTAGTCGAGGCCGAGCCGCTGGAGCTGGGCGAAGATCTTCAGGCGGAGCGAGTAGAGGATCCGCTCGCCGGTCCGGCCGGTCATCCGGATCTCGCCGGTCTGCGCCGTCCATTGGACGAGGACGACGACCAGCGCGATCGCGGAGGCCGCCCACACCGCGCCGGTGGAGACCTGGGAGACGCCCTCGTCGATGCCGTGCCGGATCAGGACCGGCAGCAGCAGGCCCATTCCGGCGTCGACGGCGACAAGCCCGAGGCTGATCAGCAGGACCCCGCCGAAGCCGCGCAGCAGCCGGCGCAGCCCGTAGGAGTCCTCCGCGCGCACGGCGGCGGCCTCGTCCACCCCGGGGGTGTCCGTGGCGGGCGGCAGCGCCTCGACCTGGGCGAGCAGCTCGGGCGTCGCGGGCATACCGGCGACGGTGGTGTCCCCCTCCTCCTCCTTGCGGATCCACAGCTCGGGGGTGATGCCGCGCTCCGCGTCGAACTCGGCGTCCAGCTCCTCCTGGAGGGCACGGTCGTCCTCGAGGGCGGCCTCGGTGCGCTCCGGCCGGTGGCCGGGTGAGGTGCCGCCCAGCTCGTCGGGGTCGGTGAGGAGGCGGCGGTAGAGCGCGGAGGTGCGCTCCAGCTCCTCGTGGGTGCCGATCGCGGCGAGCTTCCCGGCGTCCAGGACGGCGATGCGGTCGGCGAGCTGGAGGGTGGAGCGGCGGTGGGCGATGAGCAGGGTCGTGCGGCCCGCCATCACCTGCTTGAGGGCCTCGTGGATCTCGTGCTCGACGCGGGCGTCGACGGCGGAGGTCGCGTCGTCGAGGAGGAGGAGCCGGGGGTCGGTGAGGATGGCCCGGGCGAGGGCGACCCGCTGGCGCTGGCCGCCGGAGAGGGTGAGCCCGTGCTCGCCGACGGTGGTGTCGTACCCCTCGGGCAGTTCGGCGATGAACCCGTCGGCCTGCGCGGCGCGGGCGGCCTGCTCGATCTGCTCCTGGGTGGCGTCGGGGAGGCCGTAGGCGATGTTGGCGCGGATGGTGTCGGAGAACAGGAAGCTGTCCTCGGGGACGAGGCCGATCGCGGAGCGCAGGGACGCCTGGGTGAGCTCGCGGACGTCGTGGCCGCCGATGAGGACGGCCCCGTGGGACACGTCGTAGAAGCGGGGCAGCAGGAGCGAGACGGTGGACTTGCCGCTGCCGGACGCGCCGACGACGGCGACGGTCTCACCGGGTTCGACGGTGAGCGAGAAGCCGTCGAGGACGGGGCGCTCCTCCTCGTAACCGAAGCGGACGTCGTCGAACTCGATGCCGGCCGGGGCGTCGGCGGGCAGCTCCTTCGTACCGTCCCGCATGGAGGGCTCGGTGTCGATGAGTTCCAGGACCCGCTCCACGCCGGCCCGGGCCTGCTGGCCGACGGTGAGGACCATGGCGAGCATCCGGACCGGGCCGACGAGCTGGGCGAGGTAGGTGGAGAAGGCGACGAAGGTGCCGAGGGTGATCTCGCCCCGGATGGCGAGCCAGCCGCCGAGGGCGAGCATGGCGACCTGGCCGAGCGCGGGCACCGCCTGGAGGGCCGGGGTGTAGCGGGAGTTCAGCCGGATGGTGCGCAGCCGCCCGGCGAACAGCCGGCGTCCGACCTCGCGGAGCTTGCCGGTCTCCTGGTCCTCCTGGCCGAAGCCCTTGACGACCCGGACCCCGGAGACGGCCCCGTCGACGACTCCGGCGACGGCGGCCGCCTGGCTCTGGGCGTACCAGGTGGCGGGGAAGAGCCGGGTGCGGGAGCGGCGGGCGATGAACCAGAGGGCGGGGGCGACGGCGAGGGCGACGAGGGTCAGGGGCAGCGAGAGCCAGGCCATGATGACCAGGGAGATGAGGAAGAGCAGCACGTTCCCGATGGTCATCGGGAGCATGAACAGCAGCCCCTGGATCAGCTGGAGGTCGCTGGTGGCACGGCCGACGACCTGCCCGGTGGACAGCTCGTCCTGACGTTTCCCGTCGAGTCGGGTGATCGTCGTGTACATGTCCGTACGCAGGTCGTGCTGGACGTCCAGGGCGAGCCGGCCGCCGTAGTACCTGCGGATGTAGGTGGCTATGTAGACGAGGACGGCCGCGCCTATGAGCAGTCCGGTCCAGACGGCGAGGGAGCGGGTGTGGTCGGTGACCACGTCGTCGATGATCACCTTGGTGATGAGCGGCACGAGGGCCATGACGGCCATACCGGCGAGCGACGAGCCGAGAGCGAGCACGACGTTGCGCCGGTACCGCCACGCGTACCCGGTCAGCCGCCGGCTCCACCCCTGTTGCTCTGCGCCCGTCACGCGTTGCCTCCCGTTTCGGCCTTCTCCTCGGCCTGTCCGCCGGTCCAGCTGATCCGGCTGTTCCACCTGGTCTACCGGAAGGCACCAACGCCCGGGGCTGCGGATTTCATCCCGCCGCCCCGGACGTACGGCTCACAGGTGCGTCGGCTCGAACATCCGCAGCAGGGCCGGGAGCACGACGACGGAGGGGCCCGGGGCCGCCAGCGCCTTACTCAGGTCCCCGGCGAGGGAGTCCGGTGTCGTGCGGACGGCGGGGACACCGAAGGACTCGGCGAGCGCGACGAAGTCCGGGCGGGACAGCTCGGTGGCGGTGGCCTCGCCGAAGGCTCCCGTCATGTACTCGCGCAGGATGCCGTAGCCGCCGTCGTCGACGATCAGCCAGGTCAGCGGCAGGTCGTACTGGCGGGCGGTGGCCAGTTCCGCGATGGAGTACATCGCGCCGCCGTCACCGGAGACCGCGAGTACGGGCTTCGTCGGGTCGGCGACGGCCGCGCCGATGGCCGCCGGGAAGCCGTAGCCGAGGCCGCCCGCGCCCTGGGCGGAGTGCATGGTGTTGGGGCGGCGCGCGTCGAACGCGGACCAGGCCCAGTACGCCAGGATCGTCATGTCCCAGAAGCTGGGCGCGCCGTCGGGCAGCGCCTCGCGGACGGCGGCGAGGACCTGCTGCTCCAGGGTGAGGTCCTGGGCGTCGATCCGGGCCCGTACCTTCTCCAGCACCGTACGTACGCGCTCGGCGGCTCCCGCGTCCTCGCGGGGCTCGACGGCGTCCAGGAGGTCGGACAGGGCCTCGCGGGCGTCGGAGTGGATGCCGAGGGCGGGGTGGTTGGACTCCAGCTTCCCGGCGTCCGCCTCGATCTGGATCACCCGGCCGCGCGGGCGGAAGGTGTGGTAGTTCGAGGAGAGTTCGCCGAGCCCCGAACCGACGACGAGGAGAACGTCCGCGTCCTCCAGGAAGTCGGTCGTGTGCCGGTCCTCCAGCCAGGAGCGCAGCGACAGCGGGTGCTCCCAGGGGAACGCGCCCTTGCCGCCGAAGGTGGTGACGACGGGGGCGTCGATCCTCTCGGCCAGCGCGAGGAGCTTGCCGGAGGCGTCGGAGCGGACGACTCCGCCCCCTGCGATGATCACCGGCCGTTCGGCGTCCGCCAGCAGGTGCGCGGCGGCGATCGTCAGCTCGGGCCGGGGATACAGCTCGCGCGGGGTGGCGTCCATGGCGCTGACGACCGGCAGGGAGGTCTCGGCGAGCAACACGTCCTGCGGGATCTCCACCCAGACCGGCCCGTGCGGGGCGGTCAGCGCGGACTCCCAGGCGGCGGCGATCGCGGAGGGGATCTGGGAGGCGGACCGCACGGTGTGGACGGACTTCACGAGGTCGCGGACGGAGGCCTGCTGGTCGCGCAGCTCGTGGAGGAAGCCGTGCCGGCCGCCGCCGAGCCCGGCCGTGGGGATCTGGCTGGAGATCGCGAGGACGGGCGCGGAGGCGGCGGCCGCCTCCTGGAGCGCGGCGAGCGAGGTGAGCGCGCCGGGCCCGGTGGAGAGCAGCAGGGGCGCGACCTCGCCGGTGATCCGGCCGTACGCGTCGGCGGCGAAGCCCGCGTTGTTCTCGACACGGAGTCCCACGTAACGGAGGGAGGAGCGGCGCAGCGCGTCGAACACGCCGAGCGCGTGCTGGCCGGGCAGCCCGAAGACGGTGGTCGCGCCGAGCCCCTGGAGGGACTCGACGACCAGGTCACCGCCGTTGCGGCCGGCCGGCGGGTTCAGTACGGCGGCGGCCTGGGCGGCGGTGAGCCGCGGCCGGTCGTCGTGGTCGTGACTCACTTGGCGCCCTCGGCGCCCTGGGGGCTCCTGGAAGCCGCGATCTGCCGGGACATGATCGTCGTCAGCTCGTACGCGGTGTGGGAGGCGGCCACGGAGGTGATCTCGGCGTGGTCGTAGGCGGGGGCGACCTCGACCAGGTCGGCGGAGACCAGGTGGCAGGAGGAGAGCCCGCGCAGGATCTCCAGCAGCTCGCGGGAGGTGAGGCCGCCGGCCTCGGGGGTGCCGGTGCCGGGGGCGTGCGCCGGGTCCAGGACGTCGATGTCGATGGAGATGTACAGCGGCCGGTCGCCGATGCGCTGCCGCAGCTGGTCGGCGATCTCGTCGACGCCGCGCCGCATGACGTCGGCGGAGGTGACGATGCCGAAGCCCATCTTCTCGTCGTCGGTCAGGTCCTGCTTGCCGTACAGCGGGCCGCGGGTGCCGACGTGGGAGAGGGCGGAGGTGTCGAGGATGCCCTCCTCGACGGCCCGGCGGAACGGGGTGCCGTGGGTGTACTCGGCGCCGAAGTAGGTGTCCCAGGTGTCCAGGTGCGCGTCGAAGTGGAGCAGGGCGACGGGCCCGTGCTTCTTGGCGACGGAACGCAGCAGCGGCAGGGCGATGGTGTGGTCGCCGCCGAGCGTCATGAGGCGTGCGCCGGTGCCCAGCAGGTCGTCGGCCGCACCCTCGATGGTCTCGACGGCCTCGTTGATGTTGAACGGGTTCGCCGCGATGTCCCCGGCGTCGGCGACCTGGGCGAGGGCGAACGGGGAGGCGTCCTGCGCCGGGTTGTACGGGCGCAGCAGCCGGGACGCCTCACGGATCGCGTTGCCGCCGAAACGGGCGCCGGGCCGGTAGGAGACCCCGGAGTCGAAGGGCACGCCGACCACGGCGACGTCGGTCCGGCCGACCTCGTCGAGCCGGGGCAGCCGGGCGAACGTCGCGGGCCCGGCGTAGCGCGGGACGCGGGAGGAGTCGATGGGGCCGCGCGGCGATTCGGTGCTGCTCATGGGGGTGCCTTCCTTCGTGTTCCGTACGGTGTCAAGTGTGCGGGCCCGCCGGCCCGACCGGCCCGCCCCAGCCCGTCGGCCGTCGCTCCTTCGACCGGGCGCGGCGCCCGTGCGAGGAAGACGGTAAGTGGCCGAAGGCCGACACTGAAGAGTACGTTTCCTCCATTCGCGACCCACTGAATGGATGAACCATCCATGCCGAACCCTTCCGCGGGCACCTCGCGGACGACTCCGCCGCCCGGCCCGCCGACCCCGCCCGTCCCGCTGGCCGAGCTCCTGGCGCGCGAGGAGCTGGGCCTGCGCCGGATCGCGGGCCCCGCCGACGCCGATCTGCTCTGGGTGCACACCTCGGAGATGGCCGACCCGTATCCGTATCTGCTCGGCGGCGAACTGCTGCTGAGCGCGGGGGTGCTGCTGACCGACCCGGACCACTACGTCGGCCGACTGGTGGAGGCGGGGGCGGCGGCACTCGGTTTCGGGGTCCGGCCGGTGCACGAGACGGTGCCCCGGGCCCTGATCGAGGCGTGCGACCGGCACGGCCTGCCGCTGCTGGAGGTGCCGCCCGAGACCCCGTTCACCGCGATCGCGCGGGCGGTGTGGCGGTTGATGGCCGAGGCGCGCCACCGTGAGCTGCGCCGGGTGACCCGCGCCCAGCAGGCACTGGCGACGGCGGCGGCCCGCCCCGACCCCGTGCCGGCGGTCCTCCGCCAACTCGCGACGCGGCTCGACGGCCGGGCGGCGCTGCTGTCGGCACGCGGCGAGGAGGTCCACGCGGCGGGCCGCCGCCCGGAGCCGGAGGCGGCGGGGGCCCTGGCCCGGCTGGCCCGGGTGGTCGCAAGCGAACGCCCCGGCTCCCCCTCCTCGGCCACCGACACCCACGGCGGTACCCACCTCGCCGCGTACGCGCTGGGCGGCGGCGAGGGCCTGGTCCTGGCGCTGGCGACCCGGCGACGGGAGCCCGGCGACCACACGGTGGCGGGCATCGCGGTGGTCCTCCTCTCCCTCCTTGCCGCCCCCCACCAGGGCGCGGACGCGGCGGGCCGTTCGGCGGCCCTGGTCCGCATGCTCCTGGGCGCCTCCCCCGCCGAGGTGGCCCCGCTCCTCGGCTCCACCGGCCCCTGGACGGTGATCCACGCCCGCCGCACGGACGGCACCCCGGCGGACGCGCTGACGGCCGGAGCCCTCGGCGCGTCGCTGGGCACGGCCTTGGTCGACGCGGGGCGCGGGGCCGGCGAGGCGGTCCGGGTGCTTCTGAGCCCCGACCAGGGCCCCGACCGGAACACGGCGCGGCCCGGCGAGACCACGACGCGGCCCGACGATCACGCAGAGCAGCCCGACCGGAACAGGACGCGGCCCGACGAGAGCGCGGCGCGGCCCGGCGAACGCGCAGAGCAGCCCGACCGGAACAGGACGCGGCCCGACGAGACCACGACGCGGCCCGACGATCACGCAGAGCAGCCCGACCGGAACAGGACGCGGCCCGACGAGAGCGCGGCGCGGCCCGGCGAGCGCGCGCCGGAGCCGCCCCGGCTCACCCCGAGGCCCGGCTGGACGCTCGGCGCGTCCGCGCCCACCCCCCTCGCCGCTCTCGACGCCGCCGATGGCCGGGCGGCCCGCGCCCTGGCCCACGCGTGGGCGACCCGCGCCCCGCTGACGGTGGACGCCCCCATGAGCGGCCTCGCCGCGCTGGTCCCTCCCGAACAGGCGGCCGCCCACGCCCGTGCCCTCCTCGCCCCGCTCACCGCGCCGCTGGCCGACACCCTGCGCTGCTGGCTCTCCCTCCACGGCGGCTGGGACCGTACGGCGGTGGCCCTGGGCGTCCACCGCAACACCGTCCGCCAACGCATCGGGCGGTGCGGGGAGTTGCTGGGCGCGGACCTGGACGACATGGACGTACGGGCGGAGTTGTGGTTCGCGCTGCGGCAGGCATGACCACCGGCCCGGGCCCATCGGGCACAAAAGCCTTCGCCCCTCCGTGGCGCGCTGACTAGTCTCCGCGCATGGCCTCACTCGCGCGGCACCGCCTGTCCCCTGCCGACACCGGCCCGGCGCTGCGTGCCCTGCGCGCGTGGACACCGCCCGACGCCCCGTCCGGAAGCCTGCACCCCGGGGACGTGGGCTGGCTGCTGCGGCTGGACGACGCGACCGTCTACCTCTGGACCGACGCACGGGCCTCGGCCTCCGCAGGGACCGGCGCGGGGGCCGGCCCACGGGCCTCCTCCTCGCGGGCCGGGGCCCGGTCCGGCGGTGCGGCGGAGCCTGCCCCCGTGGCGGTCGGCTTCCTCGACGGCCCCGTGCTGCGGGTGACCGCCGCACCCGACGCCGACCTCGGGGCGCTCGCGTCGGATGCCGAGGAGCTGCTCGTACCCGGCAACGACGCGACCGACGGCCTGCCCGTGCCCGGCTGGGAACCGGACACGGAGGAGCCCTGGCTCGTCTTCTCCTGGACCCCGGAGCCGGTGTCGAGCCGCGCCGTGCGGGTCGGCGAGTCCGACCTCGCCGACCGGGCGCTGGTGCACCGGGCCGCCTTCGCGGGATCCACGCTCTCCGTCGACCACTGGCGCAGGATGACGGGGTCCCCCGCGGGCCATCTGGCCGTGGAGACGCTCGTCCGCACGCCCGCCGGGGAGCCCGCGGCCGCCGCGACCGGCTGGTTCGGGGGCGCGGGCAGGTGCGGACTGCTCGAACCGGTCGGCACGCATCAGGACCACCGCGGCCACGGTTACGGACGCGACGCCGTACGGGGCGCGTGCGCGGCACTCGCCGACCGGGGCGCGAGCGCGGTGGCCGTTCTGACACCGGCCAAGAACGTGGCGGCGGCAGCGCTTTACCGATCGGCCGGATTCACCCTCGTACGCGAGAACCACGACTGGACGCGCCCCGGCCGGGTCTGAACACCGCTTCCCTCACGTCCCGTCCCCTGGTGTGTACTTCACGACCGCCCCTCGGTATGTTGCAGTGGCAAAGGGGGATCGTGTGGCACGGGATTACGACAGTCAACTGCTGGAATCGGTAGGGGTACGCCGCCGCAGGATGCGAGACGCCCTGCTCTTCGGCGTTGGGCGCGCACGGCGCACCTCCGACGAACGGCTCGGGAAGGTATTCGCGGGCATCGCCATCACCGCCGTGCTCTGCGCCGGGTGCATCGGCTGGTCCTTTCTCCAGCACACACTGGACAAACAGAAGGCCGAGCAGGAGAAACAGCAGCGGCAGGCGCAGCGGTACGAACCGCTGACGCATTCTTCGGGCCCGGAGAAGGGCCACTGATCAACTCCGGCCGAGAAACGACGGAGTGGCCGGAAACTCACCGGGCCCGCAGGTATCGCAGGCGAGATTTCGCCGAACTCGGAAACGCGCCAACCGCGCTGTGCGCTATGCCTCATTGGCCCGGAATCTCGGAACATCACGATGATAGGTTTCCGTAAGTGGTGAGCACAGCAATGACGTCCCGCTCGGAACTGAGCCGGGTGACCCTGGTCGGTGAGCGGCGCCGGGCCGACATCGTGCTGCCCTCGGACACGCCCATCGGGCAACTACTGCCGGACATACTGCAATTGCTGGACGACCGGGCGGCATCACGGCCGTTGACCCGGCAGTTGATCACCTCCGACGGTTCGGCCCTGCCGCACGACAGCACGCTCGCCTCGGCCGGTGTCAGCGACGGCGCCGTGCTGCGCCTGGTCAGGACCCACGCGGCTCCCCCCGCCCCGGTGGTCCACGACGTCACGGACCAGGTGGCCGACGGTCTCGACCTCCAGGCCTGGCGCTGGCGTCCGGCCGCGCGAAGGGTCACCGCCGGGGCGTCGACCGTGGCCTTCGCGGTGATCGCCGCTCTGTTGGCCCGGCGCGAATTCCCGCTCGGCACCCTGGCCGTCGCGCTGGCGGTCGCCACCGCCGTCCCCCTGGTGGGCGGTGCGCTGTGCGCCCGGACCGGAACGGGCAACCGCGGCCTGGCGACCGCGCTGCTGTTCGTCTCGGGAGGGCTCGGCGTTCTCACGGCCTGGACCGCCGCCGACGCGTACGGCTGGTCGGGCCCGGCCCGGCTCGCCGCGGTGGCGACGGCGGTGGCCCTGGCCCAGCTGCTGCTCGGCTTCTTCTCGCCACTCGGCCGCGGCGGCCTGATCGGTGCGGGCGCCACCGCCGCCGTCACCGCGGTGTGGGAGGCCGTCGCCGCCGTGGAGCCGGATCCGGCCCGACTGGGCGCCGTGATGGCGGTGTTCTCCGTAGTGCTGCTCGGCATGCTGCCGCGGCTCGCGCTGATGGTCTCCGGTCTCACCGCGCTCGACGACCGACGGTCGGGCGGAGCGTCGGTCAGCCGCCACGACGTGGCCGACGCACTGGCCGCCACACACCGCGGGCTCGCCCTCGCCACCGTGGTCACCGCGGCGTCGGCGACGGCGGCGGGCTGGCTCCTCACCCTGACCGCGCGACCGACCGTGTGGACGGTGCTGCTGCCCTCGCTGGTGGCAGTGGTGCTGCTGTCGAGGGCTCGCGCGTTCCCCCTGGTGGCCGAGGTGGTGGCCCTGTTCACCGCCGCGGCGGCCCTTCTCGTACGCCTCGTGATGCTGTGGATGGAGCAGGCGTCCGGGAACGCGGGGCCCGTCGTCGTACTCGGCGTGGCGGCGCTGCTGCCCCTGCTCGCCCTGGCGGTGGAGCCTCCCGAGCATGTACGGGTGCGGCTGCGGCGCACCGCCGACCTGGTCGAGTCCATCGGCATGGTGGGGCTGTTCCCGCTCGCCATCGGCGTGTTCGGCATGTACGGCCAGTTGCTCGACAAGTTCTGACATTCATACGCGGGCGGCCCCGGTCGGGGCGCCGGAGCGGAGGAGGAGGGCAGGCATGCCGAACGCGGACGACTGGCAGGGTGATGTGCTGCGCGATCTGAAGGGAACGCCTCCTCCGCAGCGCGCGCCGGGCCACGGGGCGGGACAGGGCCACGGTGCGGCGCGCGAACAGCAGCAGCCCCCGCGGGCGCTGCCCCAACCGCCGACGGGTGCGCGGGCGCCGGGCCCGGACACCCCCGCGTCGCCCGTTCCCCCTCCCGCCACCCCGTCGGCAGGTGCTCGACGGCCCGCCCGCTCCCCCGACTCACGGCCCGTGATCGACAGCGCGCTGTCCGGTACGGCCCGCCGCCCCCGGCAGGGTGAGCCGACGGCCACGCGGGTCTCGCGTGCGGTACGGCGGCTCGTCTCCTCGTCGGCGGCCCGCGAGGTCGCCGAGATCACCCGCACCGCCGAGCGGATCCAGCAGCCGGTGACGACCGGCCGGCAGATCGCCGTCACCTCCATCCGGGGCGGCGCGGGCAAGACGACGGTGGCCGCCCTGCTCGGCACGGCGTACGCGCACTTCCGCCAGGACCCGGTCCTCCTCGTCGAGGCCGATCCGGCGCTCGGCTCGCTTCCCCTGCGTCTCGGCGCAGAGACGCTGCGCTGGACGACTGCCGACCTGGCGGACATCGTGGAGCCGCAGATGTCGCTGCTCGACGTCACCGGCTATCTCGTCCAGCTCCCCGACAACGCCTGGCTGCTGCCCGGCAGTCAGGGCCGGATCGGGGCGATGCTGGACACTGCGGCGTACGAGCGGGTGATGGTCGCGCTCCGCCGGTACTTCGGGGTGACCGTGGTCGACTGCGAGACGCTGCCCGCCGAGCTCGCCCGGGTCGCGCTCTCCGCCGCCCAGGCCCGGGTACTGGCCGCCCCCGCCACGCTGGACGGCATCACCAGCACGTACGCGGTCCTCCAGTGGATGCGGGGGCTGCCACGCCACATGATCGCCGGGACCGTGGTGGCGCTCACCAGCACCACGTCCCACCCCGGGATCGATGTGGCGGCCGCCGCCGAGAAGCTCCGGTCCACCGGCGCGACCGTCCACGTGCTGCCCCACGACCGGCATCTGGCGGCAGGCGGAGTCCTCCGCACCGAACTGCTCGCCCGGCCGACGCGGCTGGCCGCCACCCGGCTTGCGGCCGAGGTCTTCCAGCTCTCCCAGCAGCGCCGGTGACCTCGATGCGACGCACCGCCACAAGAAGAACCGCGGCCACGACCACGGCCACAACTTCCGCCACAACCAGGACCACCGCTGCCGCCGCTGCCGCCGCTGCCGCCACTTCCGCCACTTCCGCCACTTCCGCCACCGCGACCGCCGGACCACTCCGATGAGCACTCGCCTGATCCACCGCCCCGCCCGGACCACCCGCCCGCCGGCCGCGCCCGCGCCCCGCACCATCGAGGCCCCGCCCAACCTTCCCGAGGGGAAGGCGGGCAACATCGCGATGTCGCTGCTGCCGGTCGCCGGGGTCATGTCGTCCGTCGTGATGATGACGGTCGTCCGCAACAGCCAGTTCGCCGCCCTGGGCGCGATCATTCTCGTGGTCACCGTCATCGGTTCTGTGGCACTGCTCTTCTCGCAGCGGGGCAAGGCCCAGCGCACCCGACGCACCCAGCGCGAGGCGTATCTCGCCTATGTGGAGGACCTGCGGGAGGAGTTGTCGGGCGAGGAGCGCGAGCGGCGCGAGCGCGCCGATGTCCTGAACCCCCCGCCGTACGCCCTGTACGACATCGTGCGGGACCCGGCGCGCCTCTGGGAGCGGCGCAGGGTCGACGACGACTTCCTGCGGGTGCGGGTCGGCACCGGCGAGATGCCCGTACGGGATCTGGGGATCGCCGAGCCGGGTTCGACGGTGCTCACTCCACCCGACCTGTTCATGCTCAACGAGGCGTCGGCGCTGGTGAACCGGTTCCGCAACGGCACCGAACTGCCGCTCACCGTCCCGCTGGACCGGATCGGCAACGTCAGTGTGATCGGCCCCCGCGAGGACTGTCTGCGGGTGGCCCGCGCCCTGCTGGTCCAGACGGCCGCCCTGCACGCACCCGACGACGTGGCCATCGCGGTCGCGACGCCGGGGGACCGCGTGGCCGACTGGGAATGGGCCAAGTGGCTGCCGCACCTGCTCGACGCCGAGCAGTTCGACGGGCCCGTGGCCGCCCGTCGGATCGCCCCCTCCGCCCCGCAGCTCGCGCGGCGGATCGGGGCGGAGCTGCGCCGCCGGGCCTCGTACGCGGCCGAGGTCCGACGGGGGCTGGCCGGACGGGACGCGCTGTCCATGAACTCCCGGCTGCTCGTCGTCACCGACGGGCACGGCGAGGACGCCGTGGAGCTGCCGCGCCCGGACGACGCCGTCGGCCTGCGGGAGATGGGCGTCACCGTGCTGCATCTGCTGGAGCGGCGGGTGCAGGAGCCGGACCACGTCAGCGTACGGATCACGGTAGTCGGCACGGACGTGACCATCGAGGACCTGCGGGCGCCGGAGCCCGTGAAGGCGCACGGCACGGTGGACGAGACGGGCGCCCCGTTCGCCGAGGGGCTGGCCCGCATGCTCGCGCCGCTGCGGCTGTCCGCCGAATCCCTGGTCGATGCCCCGCTCTCCGGGCCGGTGGAGTTCGCGGCGATGCTCGGCATCGACGACGTGGCCCGGCTCGATCTGGACCGGCTGTGGGCGCCGCGCGGCGAGCGCGCGTTCCTGCGCGTCCCGATCGGCATCACCGACTCCCACGAGCCGGTGCTGCTGGACCTCAAGGAGTCCTCGGAGCTGGGGATGGGCCCGCACGGCCTGTGCGTGGGCGCGACCGGGTCGGGCAAGTCGGAGCTGCTGCGCACCCTGGTCCTCGCTCTGGTGGCCACCCACCCGCCGGAGGACCTGGCGCTCGTGCTGGTCGACTACAAGGGCGGGGCGACGTTCGCGCCGTTCGCCGGTCTGCCGCACGTGGCCGGGGTCATCACCAACCTGGAGAACCAGGCGGGGCTCGTCGAACGGGTCCACTCCTCCCTCGCCGGTGAGGTCAAGCGCCGGCAGCAGGCCCTCAAGGACGCGGGGAACGTCGCCGACATCGGGGACTACGCGGCCCTGCGCGACGAGAAACGGCCGGACCTGGATCCGCTGCCCCACCTGTTCGTGGTGATCGACGAGTTCGGCGAACTGCTCACCGCCAAGCCGGACTTCATCGACCTGTTCCTCTCCGTCGGCCGGATCGGCCGCTCCATCGGCGTGCATCTGCTGCTTTCCAGCCAGCGCATCGAGGGCGGCAAGCTGAAGGGCCTGGACACCTACCTCTCCTACCGTCTCGGCCTGCGGACCTTCTCCGCCGACGAGTCCCGCACCGTCCTGGACACGACGGACGCCTTCCACCTGCCTCCGCTGCCCGGCTTCGGCTATCTGAAGGTCGACACGAGCCACTACGCCCGGTTCAAGGCCGGCTATGTCTCGGGCGGCTACCGCGGCCCGGTCCGCGTCACCGACGAGGAGGAGACCGGCCCGCTGGCACTGCCGTACGAGGCGTTCAACACCCTGGCAGGTCCTGACGAGGCGCGACAGTCCGCAGAACCGGCATCGCGTCGCCGCGAGACGGGCCCGACCGAACTAGGCGTCATGGTTGCCCAGTTGACCGGATCGGCACCGCCCGTACGGAGCATCTGGCTGCCGCCCCTGCCGACGGTCACCGCGCTGGACACCGTCGCCGGTCCACTGGACATCGGACCGCGCGGGATGCGTCTGACCGGAGCGGTCGCGGACGGACACCAAAGGCCTCTCCGCGTTCCCGTCGGCCTGATCGACGACCCGGCCAAACAGTGGCAGGGGCAGTGGTTCCTGGACCTCACAACGGCGGGCGGCCACGCGGCGGTGATCGGCGGGCCCCAGTCGGGCAAGACGACGCTGCTGCGCACGCTCGTGCTCTCCCTCGCGCTCACCCACACCCCGCGCGAGATCGGCGTATACGGACTGGATCTGGTCGGCGGCGGCCTCCAGGCGCTTTCGGGTCTGCCGCACGTGGGCGGTATCGCGGGCCGCGCAGACCGGGAACGGGCAGCCCGCACCGTCGAGGAGGTCCGCACGATGCTCGCACTGCGCGAGGACCTCTTCCGCGAGCACGGCATCGACTCGGTCGAGCAACTGCGCACCCTGCACGCGGCCGGCCGGCTGCCCGAACTCGCGTCGGCCGAGGTCCTCCTCGCCATCGACGGATTCGGCGCGCTCCGCGACGACTTCGACGAGCTGGACGACGCGATCGCCGACATCCTCAAGCGCGGCGGCGGCTACGGCGTCCACGTCGTCGCGTCCATGCTGCGCTGGAACGACGTACGCATCGCCATCCAGTCCAACTTCGGCACCCGCGTCGAGCTGCGCCTCAACGACCCCGGCGAGTCCAGCATCGACCGCAAGCTCGCCGAGACCCTGTCGCCCGACGAGCCCGGGCGCGTCCTCACCGACGGAAAGCTCTTCGCCCAGGTGGCGCTCCCCCGTACGGACGGGATCGCCGACACGGCGGGCCTTGGCGCAGTCCTGGAGCGCACGGCCCGTACGGTCCGGGCTACCTGGAGCGGTGAAGTGGCGCGGCCGGTGCGGGTGTTGCCACACCTTCTGGAGCCGCACGCGCTGCCGGGCCCGGCTGCCGAGCCCACGCGCGTACCGATCGGGCTCGACCAGTCGGCGCTCGCGCCCGTACTGCTCGACCTGTTCCAGCACGATCAGCATCTGCTGGTGCTGGGGGACAGCGAGTGCGGCAAGACGAACCTGCTGCGGACCGTTGCGCACGGGCTCATCGACCGGTACGGCGAGGACGAGTTGGTGTTCGCCGTGATGGACCCGCGGCGCTCCCTGCGCGGTGCGGTCCCGGAGGAGTTCAACGGGGGGTACGCGTACAACTCCAAGCTCTGCACGGGGCTCTCGGCGGGCATCGCCACCGAACTGGAGAAGCGCCTGCCCGACGAGAACGCCCGCCTGGAGGATCTGGAGCCCGGCAACTGGGGCACGGGCCCGCGCATCGTCGTCCTCGTCGACGACTACGACGTCCTCACGACGGCCGGACAGTCCCCGCTGTCGGCGTTCCTCCCGTACATCCCCTCGGCGGTCGACATCGGCCTTCACTTCGTCCTGACGCGCCGGGTCGCCGGCGCCTCACGCGGCATGTACGAGCCGCTGGTGCAGGGCCTGCGGGAGTCGGGGGCCTCGGCGCTCCTGATGGCGGGCGACCGCAGCGAGGGCCAGCTGTTCCCCGGCGTGTACGCCTCCCAACAGGCGCCCGGGCGCGGCGTGTTCGTGCGCCGCGGCCAGCCGAACCGGCTGATCCAGACGGTGTACGCGCCTATGTGACTCCTCGGCGCGGAGCAGCGCCCGCCCGTGCGTGCCCATCACCGCAGAACGACGAAGCACCGGAAGGACCGGACGACCACTCCATGACCAAGGACGTCATCGCTCTCACACCCCGTATGCCCGACCCGTGGGCCGTACTGGCGGGGCTGCTCTCGGGCGGCCCGGACAAGCTGGTGGGTACGCGGGGCGAGGGCGCGGTGATCCAGCTCTGCGACGCGGAGGGCCGCCCGCTCGTCTCCGTGGAGGCGCCACTGCTGGTCTCCGTGGAGGGCGAGGCCGAGCGGCTGCTCGGGACCACGGCGCCGCCGGTCCCGTACTGGTGGACGGAGGCCCGCGCCACCACGGGCGTCGCGGAGGCGGAGCAGCTCGCGGGCACCTTCGCGACCCGGCTCGCCGCGCTGGTGGGCGGCTCCGCCTGGCCGCCGGACATGGCCGGCTCGATCACCGTGGTGACGACCGACGGCGTGAGCGTCGCGCCGGAACCCGCCGCCGCCCAGCCGGCCATCGACGTGCTCACCGGCAAGGTCGCGGTCGTCATCCAGGACCGCCCTGTGGTGGCGATGACGGCCTGGCTCTCCGACGCCTTCCGGGCGGCCTCGGCCGCGGGCCTCGGCCTGCAGATCGTCAGCCCGGCGGGCACCACGCTGTCCCCCGCCGTACGGGACGCGCTGGGCGGTTGGCCGTCCCGCTGGATCGTCCAGGACGAACGGGACGGCTACTACGACGGACTGACCGGGGCCGTACTGCGCTGGCAGGACGGCGCGTTCGACCCGGTGCTCTCACCCGACGCCACGGAGGACGACCCGCGCACCCCGGTGGCGGCGGCCTACCAGCGGGTCCACGACACCGGCGACCGCCAACTGGGCCTGACATTCCGCATGGTGCACCCGGCGGACGAACGGCTGGTGCTGGGCGGCGGTCTGGAGACGGTGTGGCGGGAGCTGACGGGCGAGCCGCCGGCCGGCTGGGGCACCTCCGAACCTGCGAACCTCCCCTGGTCACCGGCCCGCCTGACCGATGTCGCGTACGAACGGGCACCGGAACCCGCCTGGTTCGTCGTGGTCGGGAACCGCTTGCGACGGGGCATCGCGACCGTACGCGTCACACGTACGCAGGCGGGCGTGGAGGAGGAGGTCACGCTCGCGTTCGGCTACGGCGCCGACGAGGAACTCCCGCTGGACGCCCTGCCCGCGGCCGCCGAGGCGCTCGCCACGCGCCACCGCCTCCAGTCGATGCTCGTACAACTTCGCAAGGCGCGCCGCGATGTGGCCGTACCGCCGCGCTTCGAGGGCCCGGGAGTCCCGCTGGCCTTCGTCCTGGGCGCGGAGGAGGTCCGCGCGATGCCGGAAGACCGGGCACGGCGCACGCCCCTGGCCGAACAGCCGGTGCGGCTCGGCCCGAGAACGAGGCCGGCACTGTACTACCCGCTGCCGGGGGACCCCTCGGACCTGGCGGGGTGGCAGGAGTTCGAGAGGCTCATGCGGCACCTCAAAGGGGCATAGGGGCCTACACGTCTCGCCTGTCACAATCTGGCTGATTGCAGACTGCAGTAGTGATACGAGGGTTGATAGATGTTGACGGGCAAGGATGTACGCGCAGGTACGCGTGCGTTCGGTCGGTGTCATCGATGCATGCGAGGTAACGGGGGATGTCATGAAGTTCGACATGGGGGCGTCGGTCCTGTCGAGGCTGTTGTCGGATTCGCAGGGTGCGAGTACGGATCTGGGGACGCTGATCCAGCAGTTGATCGCGGCGGCAGAACCGTTGGAGGGGAAGTTCAACGGGGCGGGGAAGGTCGCGTTCGATGATTTCAAGGCGCGTTCGGACGAGATCACCAAGGCGTTGAACGCGTCGTTGTCGGGGATTCTGGGTGGTCAGTCGGGGATGGACGCGGCGTTCGGTTCGGGTGATCAGGAGCAGGACGAGAACGCGAAGTCGCAGATGGCGTCGGCGAATTTCGACGCGGCGCGTTTCGGTGGCCGCTGACAGCGGTCGCGGTGACCGGTTCGGCCACACTTTTGTCTGACGGGGAGTTGAAGGACTGATGGCGGGCAGCATGGATCGGCGTTCGTACGACACGGGTGCCTCGACGGAGGTGCAGGCGGCTCTCCAGGTGGTGATCGGCCGTCTGGAGCAGGTGATCACGGCGCGGGACACGCAGGTGAGAGCGGCGATGAACGACTTCGCAGCCGATGGTGTGGCGGATGAGTACCACGGCAAGGAACTGCGGTGGAACGCGACGTCGCAGGAGGTGCGGAACATCATCCGGCTGCTGCGGACGACGTTGGAGAAGAACGACGGTACGGCCGCGCAGACGTTGGCGCGGGCGAAGGCCGCGGTCGACGGTATCGGCTGACCGCCGGGGTGGTTCCGGTGTTCGCCCACCCCGTGCCGGGTGGGCTTTGTGGTGTGCGTGCGGGGGCGGGGGCGTGGGATGACCGGGTGGGATATCAAGCCGCAGGGTGTGCAGGGCCAGTTGAAGGTGGTCGGCGGGTACGCCGGTGAGCTGGAGGAGGCGCTGAACGCGCTGATGGCGCACCTGGCGGAGGCGGCGGAAGCAGCGGGGACCGCGGTGCCGGGGGGTACGGAGGTGGGGCAGCCGGTGGGTCCGGTGATTCCGCGCCGGCAGGCCGGCCCGGTCGAGGCGCTCGTGGACACCCCGGCGATGACGGGTCCGGTGGCGGCGGCGCTGGGTGCGTACGTGACGGCGCGGCAGGCGCAGCTGAAGTCGATGTCCGAGCGGATCCAGGCGGCGGTGCTGGGTGCGGCGACGGCGACGAACGAGTACGTGGAGGGTGATCTCGACACGGCGAAGCAGGCGCAGGACGCGGCGAAGGCGGTCCGTCTGGACGTGCTGAAGGAACTGCGGGGTGGGAAGTGAGCGACAAGGAGCCGGTCGACCCGTCTGGCATTCCGGTGTTCACCGGGGATCTGGCGGTGCTGGGCCAGAAGGTGACCGCTGTGGTCGGGGACGGGGAGAAGATCGCGTCGGCCACGGGTGATATCCACAGCAGTTTCGGCGGACTCCAGGCGTTCTACAAGGCTCCGGAGGCCGATCAGCTGTTCGCGACAACGCAACCGGTCGCGTACCGCGGGGCCGCGCTGGAGTGGGACCTGACGAGCATCGCCGGCGCGCTCAGCGCGTACGCGGACGACGCGCAGCCGCTGGTGGAGAAGCTGAAGCGGCTCAAGCGAGACGCGTCGGCCTTCCTGGACGAGACGAACGCGGACGACAAGTGGCGCGAGGACGGCGGCCTGGTCGAGGAGAACAACCGCCGTCGTGGAGAGATCGCCGAGACGTGGGCGGCGTTCCAGGCTGCGGAGCGCGCCTGCTACAACAAGATCATCGCGCTGGTGCCCGGCGGCAAGCCGCTCAAGACGGACGACGGCTCCGGCGGCAAGGGCAAGTACGGATACGACGCCGAGGTCCTGAAGCAGGTCAAGGGCCTGCCGTGGGGCGACCCGGTCAAGGAGTCCACCCCGTGGTGGCACGTCCACGAACACGTCCACGACTTCGGGAAGGGCTTCGTCGTGGACGGCGTCCTGGCCACGGTCAAGGGCCTGGGCACCCTGGCCGGGTTCGACGGCTGGGACAGCATGAAGCAAGCCTGGACCGGCCTGGGCAACCTCACCACCGGCACCATCCTCACCGTCACCGCACCCCATCTCCTGTGGCTCACTCCGAAGGACAAGCTGCCGGGCTTCGCCCGCGACGCGCGCGAGGCGATGACGGGGACCGGCAAAGCGCTGATCGCCTACGACCAGTGGGGCGAGAACCCGGCCCGCGCCGGCGGTGCGGTCACCTTCAACGTCCTGACGACCGTCTTCACCGGCGGCACCGGAGGCGCGGCCTCCGGCGCGGGCAAGGCGGCGGTCGCGGCGAAGGCCCTCTCGTTCGCGAACAAGGCGGGCCGCTACGCCGACCCGACGACGTACCTCTTCAAAGGCGCGAGCAGCGGCCTGACCAAGATCAGCGACGTCATGGCCGGCCTCAGGGGCACGGGCAACGTCGAGATCCCGCCACTGCCGCCGGGCACGATCACTCTGCCGGACGGCGGGTTCAAACTCGCCGACGGCACCCTGCACCTGCCCGAGGGCGCGGCGCTCCCGGACGGCGCGTTCGAGGTCCCGAGGAACTCGGTCAAGCTCCCGGACGGCGCGGAGATCCCCGCCGGAGCGATCGACCTGGGCGACGGCGTGGTCCGTCTCCCCGAAGGCGTGGCCCCGCCCGCAGGCTCTCTGCCGATCCAGGAAGGCGCCCTCAAACTCCCCGAAGGAACCACCGCCCTGCCCGAGGGCACCCTCCGAGGCACCGACAAGGACGGCAACATCGTCCACCTGGACCGCGAGGGCAACATCCTCGGTGAAGACGGCACGCTCAGGCAGCACCACACCGCCGCCCACCGCGAGAACCCGACGGACGGCGCTTCCGTCAGGACAGACGCAGACAGTCCCCCGCCCCGCACCCCTGCCGAACAATCGGCCCTCGTCGCCGCGGGCTCCCGCGGCGGCAGCGACTCGGCCCGGCTGGGCTCGGACCTGGGCGGCGCGGGGCGGATCGGCGACGACGCGGGCCGGACGGGCGATGACGCCTCGCGCCCGAACAGGACACCGGGCGGCACAGCGAACAACCTGCCGACCAACAGCGTGGACGGGGGCGGCCCGACTGGCACAGGCGGGCACGATGCCCACAGTGGATCCGCCTCGGAAGGCACCACTACTGGGAGCCGAACGGACAGCGAGGGGCCAGGTTCCACAGCTAGCGGACACCGAGAGAGTGCCGAGACCCAGTCAGAGAAGCCACCGTCCGACGACAAGGTGACGGATCATGCTGGAGGCCGAGCTTCGGATACCTCGGGCCGGACGGACACTACACCCAGCGAGCGGGCAAACGAGCCGATACCCGAACTGACGACTGCAGAGCGGGCCAGGCATGGGAAACACTTGGAAGAGGTAGGGGGCCGGGCTCCAGATGTATTCGACCACCTGAGGCACGACCCAGATCACAGAGGTAAAATCACTGACGATTCGATGGACGAGGCCCGGGTCGGCCTTGACCTGCGAGAGCAGGGACGCCTCCCGGCGGACATCCGCCGACCGAATGAAGCCGATATGGGCGAGTTCTATTCCGAGACAACCGGAAGATATTACGACATCAAGGGTGTCCATTCCTTCTGGCCCCCATTCAATAACGTGCGCAATCCGAAACTGCTCGCAGGCCCGTTCCCAGGCGCATACAACCCAGCCAGGGACGCCCAGACCTGGGTGAATACTTTCACATCCATGATTCGCGAAAAGAATCGCATAGTAATTGTCGACGTACGGAACGCGAATCAAGCGGCAATTGACAGCATCAAGGAAATTGTCGACACTCACGGCTGGGGAGATCATGTCATCTGGTACCCATGAAAAATGGAAGCCCATTACGTTCCCGAACGACCCTGAAGCGACCCATCAAATCCAGGAATGGATGACCGAAGAGGGCTACAGCCTCTTCGGTATCGAGCATGACTTCCGGGGAGCCGATCTCTCGGGCGGAGACTTCACAAAGGCGTGGCTCACACAGGCGGTCTTGGTGAACGTACGACTGACCGGGGCGATCTTCTATCGAGCCGACCTCCAGTCGGCCGATCTCACCGGTGCTGACCTGACAGGCGCCGACCTCGTCCGGGCGAATCTTGACGGTGCCGCACTCCGGTCGGCGCGGCTCGACAGTGCCGACATGACTAAGGCTTCACTGCAAGGGGTTGACGCATCAGGAGCGAGCTTCAGAGGCACACGGATCATGGGAGCCTCTCTGTTCGACGTCGATATGAGGGGGGCAGATCTGACCAACGCGGTCCTGTTCCAGAACACCTTTAAGATCACAGTCGACGAAGCCACCATCGTGCAGGGCCTGACAGGCACTGCGTTCGGACCAATCACTGCTTTCGAAGGCGAATATTCTCGCGAGCTGGCCGGGTCGGAACTCGAGGCATGGATCACCGAGCGAGGAGGGCAAGTACAGGTGATTCCCCCCAGCAGCATGCCGAAGTAGCCCGGTAGCTATTATCAGCAGACGCCGATTTTGCGGCGTGAGCGAGCACCGCAGGCAAGGCGGGAGAAGAAAGTAGGGACCGGTAGAGAGAAGTAATATTTGGTGCCCGCAGAGAAGGGAAACGAACTCAGGGATCTGACCCATAAAGTACAGGATGGCCTCAGGGGAGGCAGAAATCCCTGAGCAGCCGCATGAGCCGGAGGCGAAATGGCCCGTACTGAGCATTTCAGAAATTTCTTCAGAGTGCACCTGGATCTTTAGCGAGGGTACGAGTCAGCGTTCCGCCGCTGACACCCACTTGACGTGCGATGCCACCGCTTCCGCCGACGCGTGCGACGTCTGAACCCCTCACCCCAGCAATCCCCCGAAGCGGACCGCCGACGGCTTGACGCCCAGGCTCGACTCGCCGAAGGAGACGCTGCCCTTCGTGACCGGGCCCGTGCGGCTGCCCTTGAGGAGCCAGACGGCGCCCTGGTTGGTGTTCTCGCCGGGGGCGGCCAGGGCCAGTGTGGCCGGTACGCCCTTGGCCGGGGCCACCACGTGGACCTCACCGCCGAACGCGTCGCCGTTCTCGTCGACTCCGGGGACGTTCGCCGTGGACTGGCCGATCACCTTCGTGCCGGCGCCCGTGATGCCCGAGGCGCGTCCCTTGAAGACCAGGACCCCGCCGGCGTCCTTGGCCGGGCCCACGTCCTCGCCCGGCAGGCCCACGACGACCTCGCCGTAGCCGTCGCCGTCCAGGTCTCCCACCGCGGCGCTCGCGCCCATGGCGTCGCCCCTCTCGTCGGCGCCCGGCACTCCGGTGGTGGCCTGGGTGATCCACTTCGGCTTCACGGCGGTGTTCTGGCCCTTGGGGCCGCCGAGGACGACCGCCACCGCGCCGCCCTTGCTCGGGAAGTCCAGGTCGCTGTCCAGGCCGGTCGGTTGCCGGGTGAAGACCAGGTCCGGGTACGCGTCGCCGTTGACCGAACCGACCGTCACCGATGAGTGGTCGAGGTACGTCCCCGGCGCGGTGGCGATCGGGGTGCGGGTGAAGCCCGTACCCGTCGACAGGTAGAGCGACCGCCCGCCGCAGTCCGGCTCGTCGTTGCAGCCGGTGCTCACCAGCAGGTCGTCCTTGCCGTCGTTGTTCATGTCCACGGCCCGCACGTCCTCGAAGACGGTGGCGCCGTTGTTCACGGTGAGTGCCGTGCGGGTGCCGCCGACCGAGCCGTCCGCGCCGATGTTCTCGTCCAGGACGACCTTCCCGTCCCACTCGCTGTGGTCGATCCAGGCCGCGTCCGTCCGGCCGTCGCCGTCGAAGTCGCCCACCGCGTGCCCCTGGCCCCGGTACACGACGGCCCGGGTGCCGAGGCCGCTCCTGCCGCCGAACAGGAGGACCCGCGGGCCGTTGCCGGCCGAGACCAGCAGGTCGGTGTACCCGTCCCGGTCGATGTCGGCGGGGGTGCCCGTGCCGAAGCGGGCGTTCGCGGCGGCGGTGCCGGGGATCCCGGACGTGTTCTGGTTGATCACCCGGTGGCGGGCGGGGCTGATGCCCTTCGCGCCGCCCGGGTAGACCACCAGGTACCCGGCCTTCTTGAGGCCGGACACGGTCCCGTCGGGCACCGAGGCGAACATGTCCGCGTATCCGTCCCCGTTGAAGTCGACCTGCTGACGCGCGGCGGAGACCGGCGCGGCCGCCACCGCCGTAGCGGAAAAGGCCGGCGCGGCGGCCGCTGTGGCCGCGAGCGTCACGAAGATCGCGGAAGCGGTACGGAGTCGAGAAGTCTTCATGGTCGTTCATCCCCCTGATGTGCGCACGTGCTCACTGCTGAGAAAGACCATCCGTACCGTGAATGGTTGTGCGCTCCGGGACCGGTCCCCTTGCGCAGGAGGGTGGCTCCGGCGTCATCTTCTTGCGTTATCGGCAAGCATGCATGCATCTGACGCAAGAGTCCGTACGCTCGATCCCATGGCTCACGGACACCAGCACCAGCACCAGCACCAGCACCAGCACCAGCACCAGCACGGACATGCGGCCCACTCCCACGGTTCCGCCGCGACGCCGAACGGTCTCCCCGAGATCCTCGACCTCGACGCCGCCCTCTTCGCACCCCACCTGACCGCGCTCACCGGGCGTATCGCCTGCCTGGCCGGAGACGACGTCCGCAATATCGTCGACCTCGGCGCGGGCACCGGGACCGGCACGTTCGCCCTCCTGGAGCGGTTTCCGACCGCCCGGGTGACCGCCGTCGACAGTTCCCCCGAGATGCTGGAGCGGCTCGCCTCGGCGGCCCGGGAACGGGGGCTCGGCGACCGCGTGCACACGCTGGAGGCCGACGCCGGTGCGGGGCTGCCCGGGGTCGTCGACGCCGACCTCGTCTGGGCGTCGGCGTCCCTGCACCACCTGGACGACCCCGCCACCGCCCTGGCCGGCATCCGCGCCGCGCTGCGTCCCGGCGGGCTGCTGGCCGTCGCGGAGGTGGACGGGATGCCGACCTTCCTGCCCGAGGGCGGGGAGCCGGGCGCGTTGGAGCGCCGCTGCCGGGAGGCCCTCGACGGCCTGCATGCCGAGCAGCTGCCGCACCGGGGCGCCGACTGGGGGTCGCTGCTGGTGGCCGCCGGCTTCTCCGTCGAGCAGGAACGCGCCGAACCGTGGGAGCTGCGCGCCCCGCTTCCCGAGGGGGCGGGCCGGTACGCCTATCTCGTCTTCGAGCGCATCCGCGACAACCTGGTCGGGCGCGTCTCGGCGGAGGACCTGGCCGCGCTGGACCGGCTCATCGGCGGCGGGCCCGAGGACGTACGCCACCGGGACGACCTCGTCGTACGGTCGGCCCGGGAGACGTGGATGGCCCGCCGCCCCACCAGCTGAGCCGGGGCCAGCAACCGGAAGACGCCCGACACGCTAAGGCTGGGCCAGCTTCTGGAACAGCGCGTCGATCTCCGCCTGGTCGGCGACCAGCGGGAGGGTGTCGAAGGACAACTCCCACTCTCCTTCCGGGCCGAAGCGCTCCACCACCCCGAAGGGGATGTCCTTGCCCTTCGGCCCGGACACCGTGCCGTGCCACTCGACGTACGCCGTGGTCCTGCCGAACGCGACCTGGCCGGCCTTGAAGCGGACGTCCGCCGTGCCGAAGAACCGCTGGAGGTAGGCCCGCTTGCCCGCCTCCGTCGTCAGCGGAGCGTCCAGCCCCGGCCCCGACAGCCGAGCCCTGCCCATCCGTGCGAGCAGGGCGTCGGCGTCCTCCCCGTTCCAGGCCGCCAGGCGGGCCGGAATTTCCGCGGCCCTCAAGCGCTCGGGTGCCGGGCCCCCGGAAGGAGCCGGGCCGGAGTCCGCGATCCCGTCGAACAGGCTCTTGGGCGCCAACTCGGGGACGGTGTCGCGGAACAGGACGTAGCGGTCGTAGTAGCGCCTGGCCTGGAGGCTCTTACCGTCGTCCCCCAGGACATTGCGCGCAATCTGCGGGTAGGCCACCTTGTGGCCCTTCAGCGTGACCTCGTTCCACTGGCCGAACATCGCCACACCGCCGTCGGCCACCACGTTCGTCCCCCGGTAGCGCAGGTCCGGTACCAGCCTCAGCGATCCGGTGATGGAGGTACCGATCACGCTGTGCCCGCGCTGCGGGGCGCTGCCCGCCTCCCAGAGGGTGGCTTCCTCGTCGAAGATGTCGAGATAGGCCTTCACCCGGGGGTGGCTCAGGTCCCCGAGAGCCGGCGGGGTCCCGGTCGGCAGCTCACCGAAGGCGATCTGACGCCGCATGAACGCGCAGGCGTTCGGGGTGATCCGGCCCTCCAGACGCTCGACCTTGGCCCGCACCTCCAGGCAGTCGCCCTGGGCTGCGGTCTTCTCACCCCCCGGCAGTGCCGCCGCCGAGGTCGCCACCCCCGCTACGACAGCCAGCACCGCGACCCCCACCACACCACGCCGCCACCGGAACATCCTGTACCTCGTCTCGTTCCGTCCGAGGCGGACCGTCGCCGCTCGATGCGGACCAACATGCCCGCCCGCCGGGCAGGGGTCGATTACTCGTGAGGTAATGGCCGGACCTTCAGGCGGTACGGGCTGCCACGACCGGCAGGACCCACGACCGTCGTGCGTCCGCGGAGCGGAAACAGGTTGCACGGGGTCCGGCGGCCGTCGTGGTCGCGATGAGTTTCGCGGGCCGTCTCGGTCCTACTGGTGGGCGGCAACAGCCCCTGCTCGTCGAAAGCACCTGGACAGGCGGTATCAACGATGGACAGCACCCTGAACAAGCTGAACAAGCAGTTCACCGCAACCCTGCAGAAGAGCCCGGAGAAGGGCGGCTGGACCTACGTCGTGTGGCCCGGGGCGGCCGAGTTCTTCGGCACACGAGGCCTGGTCAAGGTCCGGGGCACCATCGACGGCCATCCGTTCCGCAGCTCGTTCATGGCCCTGGGCGACGGCACGCACAAGCTGCCGGTGAAGGCTGATGTGCGCAAGGCGATCGGCAAGGAGGAAGGAGACAGCGTGACCGTCCTCCTGGAGGAGCGGGTGGACGCTTGACCTCCGGATCGATCGCCCTGCCGTGACAGCGGCGATCACCGCGACGGCGACGAACCGCGCCCACGATCCACCACGACCCGCCGCTACATTGGCTGCCGGCCGGCACAGACAGGGTCGGCCAGGACGACGGATGAGGAGCGACGCGTGCGATTCGCGCTGGAAGCACTGCTGGCCGACGTGCCGGCCGGGCAGGTCGCCGAGGCCCGCGCCTTCTACCGGTCGAGGGCGGCGGGCCGGGGGCCCGGCTCGTACGAGGAGCTGAAGGAGGCCCGCGCGAAGAAGCCCACTCCCCGTGCCGCCGTTCCGCCCGCCGTCGAAGAGACGGTCGAGGCCGCCGGGGTACGGGTCCCGGTCCGGATCTTCCTCCCTTCCGGCGGCCCGCCCCGGGCGGTCTACCTGGGCATCCACGGCGGCGGCTTCTACATGGGCTCCGCGGCGCAGGGCGACGAACGCCACCGCGCGCTCGCGGACACCCTGGGCATCGCGGTCGTCGGCGTCGACTACCGGCTCGCGCCCGAACACCCGTGGCCTGCCGCGCCCGACGACTGCGCGGCGGTGGCGCTCTGGCTCGTCGAAGAGGCCGAGGCCCGTTTCGGGACCTCCCGGCTCGCGATCGGCGGAAGCTCGGCCGGGGCCACCCTCGCCCTGGCCACCCTGCTCCGGCTACGGGACCGGGGCGTCGTCGACCGCTTCGCCGGGGCCGCGCTCCGCTTCGGCACATGGGACCTGAGTGCACGGACCCCCGGCGGCCGTCTCATCGCCGACGAGTTCTTCCTCCGGGCGTACGCGGGCCACGTGGCCGACCGCACCCTTCCCGACATCTCACCCCTCTACGCCGACCTGACCGGGCTTCCTCCGACCCTGCTGGTCGTCGGCGCCGAGGACATCCTGCTGGAGGACAACCTGACGCTGGCGGGCCGGTTGTCGGCGGCCGGAAACGACGTGGAGCTGCGCGTCTATCCCGCGTCTCCCCACGGCTTCACCGGCCACCCCACCGCCCTGGCGGCGACGGCGCTCGACGGCATCAACTCCTGGCTGCGCGACATGATCGGGCCCCCCTGACGCGGGCGCGCAGGTGCGTGCCGTGTCGGCCCTCGTCATGCACGGCCGCGTCGTCGGCGCTGCGCGCCGAGGGGGGTGGGCCCGGTCGCCCGCCCCCGCCTCACGGCCGCAGCCGGACCAGCCCCAGGCCCGACGGGTGACCGGGCTCGAAGGCGTCGGGAATCCCCAGCCTGAGACCCCGGCTCCTCGCGACCCGGTGGACATCCCGCAGGGAATGCGCCAGGGCGGCGGCGACGTGGCGGAGCTGGACGGCCGTGGAGCCGTCGTCCTCGACCATGTCGTCGGCGTGGTCGAGGAGTTCGTACGCCATACCGAGCTGCATGGCCTCGACCTTGTCGGCCTCGCGCGAGACTTTGCCGTCGCCGTCACCGACGACGTAACAGGGCCTGCCTTCCGTTCCGGTCCAGGGGAGCAGGCGGGCGGCGTTCTGGGGCTGTTCGTTCATGAGGGGGTCAACTCCGTGCACGGTGGGGGTGAATTCTTCGCTGCGTAGCGATCCACTCACAGAGTGCGAGCGATGCGGCTAGGCTCGCCAGGGGGTTTGTGGTGACACCGCGTTCGTCGCACGGGAGTTGGCTGTGAGTAATACCTATGGCACATGGTTGAAGGCGCAGCGCGAAGCGGCGGGCCTGACCCAGCAGCAGCTTGCGGACCTGGCGCTGATGACGCGGTCGCACATCTCGCACATCGAGGCGGGGCGTCGCATGCCGAGCGAGGAGGATGCCCTGCGGCTGGACAGGGCGCTCGGGACAGGGGATGTGCTGACGACGTTCCGGCCCCGGGAGGATGACCGCTCGGTCGCGGAACACTTCGAGGGTGCCCGAAAACTCGAGGAACAGGCAACGTTCATCTGCGAATTCGCCATCGCCTACTTTCCCGGAATCCTCCAGACCCGTCGGTACGCGGATGCAGTGCTGGGCACCGCCTTTCCGCCGTACAGCGACGAGGAACGTGACGAGGCCGTTGTCTCACGGCTGGAACGGGCCAAGATCCTGGATCACCCCACCTCGCCCGCAGTCTGGGCGCTGCTGGACGAAGCAGTCTTCCGGCGGGTTGCAGGCAGCGCGGACATCATGGCGGAGCAGATCATGCATGTGGTGCGCCTGGCCGAACGAGGACGGATCCGCGTCCATGTGCTGCCCCTGGGCGGCCCCATCTCCACTCTGCACCAGAGCATGGTGACGCTGATGCAGTTCGCAGATCAGCCACCGGTGGCGTACTCCGAGGGCACGAAGGTGGCCAAGCTGCATGACTCGCCACACTTGGTCGCGCGGATTCAGAGCACCTACTCTCTGGCCATGAGCGACGCGCTGTCCCTCTCTGAGTCGCTGAAAGCGCTCAGGGCAGCCGCAAAGGAGTACGGATACCGTGAGTGAAGGCATCAACTCGCCGGCCGGCTGGCGGAAGTCGTCGTACAGCAGCCCCGAAAAGGACAGCTGCCTGGAAGTCCAGGACCACCACCCCACCGCCGTCCCCGTCCGCGACTCCAAGGTCCCCTGTGGGCCCGCCCTGCTCATCCCCGCCGCCGGGTGGGCCTCCTTCGTGGACGCGGTCAAGAGCGGGGCCCTCTCCGCCTGACCCGGAGGGCCGGCGGAAAGGGCCCCGTGTCTCACGCCCCCACGTACTCCGCCAGGTGCTCGCCCGTCAGCGTCGAGCGGGCCGCGACCAGGTCCGCCGGGGTGCCCTCGAAGACGATCTGCCCGCCGTCGTGGCCGGCGCCGGGGCCGAGGTCGATGATCCAGTCGGCGTGGGCCATCACCGCCTGGTGGTGCTCGATGACGATCACCGACTTTCCGGAGTCGACGAGCCGGTCCAGGAGGCCGAGGAGCTGTTCCACGTCCGCGAGGTGCAGGCCGGTGGTCGGCTCGTCGAGGACGTAGACGCCGCCCTTGTCGGCCATGTGCGTGGCCAGCTTCAGGCGTTGGCGTTCGCCGCCGGACAGGGTGGTGAGCGGCTGGCCGAGGCTCAGGTAGCCCAGGCCGACGTCCACGAGACGGTCGAGGATCTTGTGCGCGGCCGGGATGGCCGCGTCGCCGGAGGCGAAGAACTCCTCGGCCTGGGCGACCGACATGGCGAGGACCTCGCTGATGTCGCGGCCGCCCAGGTGGTAGTCGAGCACCGAGGCCTGGAACCGCTTGCCCTCGCAGTCCTCGCAGGGGCTGGAGACGCTCGCCATCATGCCGAGGTCGGTGAAGATGACGCCCGCGCCGTTGCAGGTGGGGCAGGCGCCCTCGGAGTTGGCGCTGAACAGGGCGGGCTTCACGCCGTTGGCCTTGGCGAAGGCCTTGCGGATCGGTTCGAGGAGGCCCGTGTACGTCGCCGGGTTGCTCCGGCGCGAACCGCGGATCGGGCTCTGGTCGACCGAGATGACGTTCTCGCCCGCCGGGATCGAACCGTGGACGAGCGAACTCTTTCCGGAGCCCGCGACGCCGGTGATGACGGTGAGCACACCGAGCGGGATGTCGACGTCGACCTCGCGGAGGTTGTGCGAGGTCGCGCCCCGGATCTCCAGTGCGCCCGTGGACTTGCGCACCTCGTCCTTGAGAACGGCCCGGTCGTCCAGGTGGCGGCCGGTGACGGTGCCGGAGGCGCGGAGTCCTTCCAGGGTGCCCTCGAAGCAGACGGTGCCGCCCGCCGTACCGGCCCCGGGGCCGAGGTCGACCACGTGGTCGGCGATGACGATGGCCTCGGGCTTGTGCTCCACGACCAGGACCGTGTTGCCCTTGTCGCGCAGGCGCAGCAGCAGATCGTTCATGCGCTGGATGTCGTGCGGGTGCAGACCGGTGGTGGGCTCGTCGAAGACGTACGTGACGTCGGTCAGCGAGGAGCCGAGGTGGCGGATCATCTTGACGCGCTGCGCCTCGCCGCCGGACAGGGTGCCCGAGGCCCGGTCCAGGGCGAGGTAGCCGAGGCCGATCTCCACGAAGGAGTCGAGGGTCTGCTGGAGGGCTTCGAGGAGGGGGGCGACCGAGGGTTCGTCCAGGCCGCGGACCCACTCCGCGAGGTCGCGGATCTCCATCGCGCAGGCGTCGGCGATGGAGATCTTCTTGATCTTCGAGGAGCGCGCGCCCTCGGTGAGCCGGGTCCCCTCGCATTCGGGGCAGGTGGTGAAGGTGGCCGCCCGGTCGACGAACTCCCGGATGTGGGGCTGCATCGACTCGCGGTCCTTGGAGAGGAACGACTTCTGGATCTTGGGGATCAGCCCTTCGAAGGTGAGGTTCGCGCCCTCGACCTTCACCTTGGTCGGCTCCCGGTAGAGGAAGTCCTGCATCTCCTTCTCGGTGAACTCGGCGATCGGCTTGTTCGGGTCCAGGAAGCCCGACTCCGCGTACGTCCGCACGGTCCACCAGCTGTCCGACTTCCAGCCGGGGATGGTGAACGCGCCCTCGGCGATCGACTTGGAGTCGTCGTAGAGCTGGGTGAGGTCGATGTCGGAGACCGATCCGCGGCCCTCGCAGCGGTTGCACATGCCGCCGGTGCGGCTGAAGGTCGCCTTGACGGCCTTCTTGTTGCCGCGCTCGACGGTGATCGCGCCGCTCGCCGTCACTGAGGGGACGTTGAAGGCGAACGCGCCGGGCGGGCCGATGTGCGGCTTGCCCAGCCGGCTGAAGAGAATGCGCAGCATGGCGTTGGCGTCGGTGGCGGTGCCGACCGTGGAGCGGGGGTCGCTGCCCATCCGCTGCTGGTCGACGATGATCGCGGTCGTCAGACCGTCGAGGACGTCGACGTCGGGCCGCGCCTGCGTGGGCATGAAGCCCTGGACGAAGGCGGGGTACGTCTCGTTGATCAGCCGCTGGGACTCCGCGGCGATGGTGTTGAAGACCAGCGAGCTCTTGCCCGAACCGGAGACTCCGGTGAACACCGTCAGCCGGCGCTTCGGGAGCTCGATGCTGACGTCCTTCAGGTTGTTCTCCCGCGCACCGTGCACGCGGATCAGGTCGTGGCTGTCGGCAGCGTGCTGCGCGGGCGGCTGCTGGGTCTTCGTTCGCGGAGCCATGCTCGTCGTCTCTCCATTACTGATGCGCGGAGCCTGCTGGTACGGCGCCCTGCTGGTACGGGAGCCCTGCTGCTACGGCTGGTTGGGCTGGTACGGGTGTGTGCCTGTTGGTGCGCGGAGCCTACTGGTCATGCGTGAGGGCCAGGGCCTGTTTCGGCCCCGGCCCTCGCGGGCTGGTGCTACTTCTTGGCCTGGGTGATGCGGAGCATGTTGCCGGAGGGGTCGCGGAAGGCGCAGTCGCGGACGCCGTACGGCTGGTCGATCGGCTCCTGGAGCACCTCTCCGCCCGCCGCGCGGACCTTCTCGAAGGCCGCGTCCACGTCCTCGGCGGAGAGGATGACGCCGCGGAGCAGGCCCTTGGCGAGCAGCTCGGCCATGGTCCGGCGGTCGGCTTCCGGCGCGTTCGGGTCCGCGAGCGGGGGTTCGAGGACGATCTCCACGTCCGGCTGCGCGGGGGACCCGACGGTCACCCAGCGCATGCCCTCGAATCCGACGTCGTTGCGCACCTCCATTCCCAGGGCGTCGCGGTAGAAGGCGAGCGCCTTGTCGTGGTCGTCGACGGCGATGAAGCACTGCGAGAGGTTGATGTTCATGCGTTTCACGCTACGGGCGGCGGGTGGGATGCGCTTCTCCATTCCTGACCGGTCGTGTGAGCATCTTGGCGACGCACGCCGGGATGGTCTCGCCCGCGTCGTGGGGGCGGGCCCGGTAGGCGCTCGGGCTCTCGCCGACCAGCTCGGTGAAGCGTGAGCTGAACGAGCCGAGCGACGTACAGCCGACGGCGAAGCAGACCTCGGTGACCGAGAGGTCGCCCCGGCGCAGCAGCGCCTTGGCCCGCTCGATGCGGCGGGTCATGAGATAGCTGTACGGGGTCTCGCCGAAGGCCGCCCGGAAGCTGCGGGAGAAGTGGCCGGGCGACATCAGGGCGGCTCGGGCCAGCGAGGGGACGTCGAGCGGTTCGGCGTACTCGCGGTCCATGCGGTCGCGGGCCCGGCGCAGCCGGGCCAGGTCCTCCAGCCTCACTCCTTCACCCTCCCACGGCCGTCGGCGCCCTGCCCGTCCCCCGGAGTCGGGACCCGGTCACCACTCGCGCTCGGGTCTCCCGCATACGTTCCGTACGTTCCTTCGCCGTCGTTCCGATACTCCCCCACGCCACTGACAATCGGTCCGCGCGCGGGCGCCGAGGCGGCGCCCCCCTGGCTTCCGCGTGCCGAGCATCACCCTGGACAGCGGCCACAACCGACGGGTAACTTCGAGGGAAGTCTGAGCAAGCGCTTAGCACGAACGAATCGACTGCCGACCTAGGAGGCATCCCGTGCGCCGTACGGTATTCAACGAGGACCACGAGGCGTTCCGGGAGACCATCCGCGCCTTCATCGCGGCCGAGGTCGTGCCGGTCTACGACGAGTGGTTCGCCGCGGGCGAGGTGCCGCGCGACTTCTACCTCAAACTCGGCGAGCTGGGCATCTTCGGCATCGAGGTCGACGAGGAGTACGGCGGCGCGGGCATCGACTCGCACAAGTACGAGGCCGTCATCTATGAGGAGACCGCCCGCGCGGGCGTCTCCTTCGGCGGCTCCGGCGTGCACACGCTGCTCGGCCTCCCCTACCTGAAGATGCTCGCCACCGGCGAGCAGAAGAAGCGCTGGCTGCCGAAGTTCGCCACCGGCGAGGAGATGTGGGCCCTCGCGATGACCGAGCCGGGCACCGGCTCCGACGTCGCGGGCATGAAGACCACCGCCAAGCTCTCCGAGGACGGCACGCACTACGTCCTCAACGGCGCGAAGACCTTCATCACCGGCGGCGTGCACGCCGACCGCGTCATCGTCTGCGCCCGCACCGCCGCCCCGCGCGAGGACGACCGCCGCTTCGGCATCTCCCTCTTCGCCGTCGACACCAAGTCCGCGGGCTACTCGGTCGGCCGCAAGCTCGACAAGCTCGGCCTGAAGACCTCCGACACCGCCGAGCTGGCGTTCGTCGACGTCAAGGTCCCGGCCGAGGACCTCCTCGGCGAGGAGAACAAGGGCTTCGGCTACCTCGGCACCAACCTGGCCTCCGAGCGCTGGGGCATCGCCTTCGGCGCGTACGCCCAGGCCGCGGCCGCCGTCCGCTTCGCCTCGGACTACGTGCGGGAGCGCACGGTCTTCGGCAAGACGGTCGCCTCGTTCCAGAACACCAAGTTCGAGCTGGCCGCCTGCCAGGCCGAGGTGGACGCGGCCCAGGCCGTCGCCGACCGTGCGCTGGAGGCCCTGGACGCCGGTGAGCTGACGGCGGCGGAGGCCGCGTCCGCGAAGCTGTTCTGCACCGAGGTCGCCCACCGTGTCATCGACCGCTGCCTCCAGCTGCACGGCGGCTACGGCTTCATGAACGAGTACCCGATCGCCCGCCTGTACGCGGACAACCGCGTCAACCGCATCTACGGCGGCACCAGCGAGGTCATGAAGTCGATCATCGCCAAGTCCATGGGTCTGTAAGGGATTACCTTCCCTCCATGAACGAGAGCCCCGATCCCCTGCTCGATCTGCTCCACCTGCTCGACCTGGAGCGGATCGAGCGGGACATCTTCCGGGGCGAGAGCCGCAGCGCGCTCGTGCCCCGGGTGTTCGGCGGCCAGGTCGCGGCCCAGGCGCTCGTCGCCGCGGGCCGCACCGTCCCCGCCGACCGGGCCGCCCACTCCCTGCACGCGTACTTCCTGCGGGCGGGCGACCCCGGCGCGCCCATCGTCTACAGCGTCGACCGGATCCGCGACGGCCGGTCCTTCACCACCCGCCGCGTCGTCGCCGTCCAGCACGGGCAGCCGATCTTCCACCTCTCCGCGTCCTTCCAGAGTCACGAGGAGGGCATGGAGCACCAGGCGCCCATGCCCGCCGCCCCGGACCCGGAGACCCTGCCGACGGCCGCCGAGATGCTGCCCCGGTACGCGGACCGCTTCAGCGATCCGGGGGTCGTCGACCGGCTGATCGAGGCGCGGGCGGCGGTGGACCTGCGGTATGTGGACGCGCCGCCGTTCGGCACGGTGGGCGAGGCGCGCGAGCCCCGGTCCCAGGTGTGGTTCCGGACCAACGGCAAGCTCGCGGACGATCCGCTGCTGCACGTCTGCATGGCCACGTACGTCTCCGACATGACCCTGCTCGACTCGGTCCTCCTCGCCCACGGGCGGGGCGGCTGGGCGGTCGGGGACGTGGTCGGCGCGAGCCTGGACCACGCGATGTGGTTCCACCGGCCGTTCCGGGCGGACGAGTGGCTGCTGTACGACCAGGAGTCGCCCTCGGCCTCCGGCGGTCGCGGACTGGGCCAGGCCCGTATCCACACCGCCGACGGGCGCCTCGCCATCACCGTCATCCAGGAAGGCGTCGTCCGCATCCCCCGGGGATGAACGCCACCTGAAGCGCCATTTCGGACATACTCCCCATCATGAGCGACGCGGGAGCGGGCAGGGAAGCCGATGGCGGGGAGTCCACGTTCACGGTGATCGTGGCGGCCGTCGCCAACCTCGGCATCGCCGTGGCGAAGGCCGTCGCCGGGCTGATCAGCGGCTCCAGCGCGATGCTCTCCGAGGCGGCCCACTCGGTCGCCGACACCGTCACCGAGGTCATGCTCCTCGCCGCGCTCAAGCGGAGCGGGAAGCCGGCCGACGAGGACCACCCCCTCGGCTACGGCCCCGAGCGCTACATCTGGGCGATGCTCGCCTCCATCGCCACCTTCGTCGGCGGGGCCGTCTTCTCCCTCTACGACGGAGTCCACACCCTGGTCGAGGGCGAGGAGCCGGGCGACCCGCTCGTCTCCTACATCGTCCTGGGCGTCGCCTTCCTCCTGGAGAGCTATTCGCTGCGCACCGGGGTCAAACAGGTGCGGCGCGAGGCGTCACGGCTGCGGGTGCCGGACGCGTACTACCTGCGCCACACCCCCGACACGGCGGTGAAGGCCGTCGTGATGGAGGACTCGGCGGCCCTGACCGGCCTGCTGCTGGCCGCGGGCGGCCTGCTGGGCGGGCAGCTGACGGGGTCGGGGGTCTGGGACGGCATCGCGTCCTGTCTGATCGGCCTGCTGCTCGTGTACGTGGCGTGGGTGCTGGGCCGGTCCAACGCCCAGCTGCTCATCGGCCGGCCGCTGCCCCCGGCGATGCGGTCCGGGGTGCGCGAGGAGCTGCTGTCGGTGCCGCACATCGTGGACGTGCTGGAGCTGACCACGCTCATCCAGGGGCCGTCCGAGATCCTGATCGCGGCGAAGGTCGACTTCCGGGACATGGCCACCGCCGCAGAGGTCGAGTGGGCCTGCGAGGAGGCGGAGGCCCAGCTGCGCGAACGGTTCCCGTCGGTGCGCCGGGTCTATCTGGACCCGACGCCCGGGCGGGCGCAGCGGCTGCGGCGGCAGCAACAGCAGGACACCGGCCCTTGACGCCCTACGGCGTCAGCTCCGCCACCGTCTTCGCGATCCGCCGCTCCCGTGTCGCCTGTGTCTTCGCTCCCTCGACCGACGTGACGTGCGCCTTCTGCCGGCTGGGCGACAGCGCCGCGAACGCCTCCGCGGCCCCGGGGGCCGCCGCCAGCGCCGCCGCGAGGTCCTCGGGCGGCTCCACCGCGCGGGACGCGGTGTCGAGGGTCAGCTCCACCTCGATGGCGTCCCCGCCGTTGATGCCGGTCTCCGCGCGCTTGTCGGCGCTGAACGGGATGAGGTACTTCCCGCCCATCGGGGCGATCGTCGAGCGGTACGCGTACCCGTTGACCGTGACGTTCACCGGGGGGCGCTTCCCCGCGCCGAGGGCCTCGACCACGGCCTCCGGCACCTCGATGCCCGTGTTGTTGCCGGTCAGGAACATCGTCGTGCTGAACTTCATGGCCTTCCCCTTGCCTCGGCGTCGTGTCAGTGAAGACGCCCGCCGGGACCGAAACTCATCGCCGGCCCTCGTCGCCCCCTACGCGGCGGGCTCCTCCGCAGGCTCCCCGGACTCCCGAGACTCCACCGGCTCCTCCTCCAGCAGCCCCGCCGCGTGCAGCAGGTACTCCGTCATCGGGTCGTAGAAGCGCGGGTCGGTGACGTGGTCGTCCAGCGGGACCGTGACCTGGAGGGTGCCCTCCGCCTCACCGAGGAAAAGGGCCGGGTCGTTGCAGTCCGCGTAACCGATCGCGTCCAGCCCCCGCTGTCCCGCGCAGCCCGCCCAGCCGTGGTCGGCGACGACCAGGTCGGGCAGCGGGCGGCCGAGGTGGGCCATGGCGTCCAGGATGGCGGCCATCGGGGCCGGGGAGTGGGTGTGCCAGAGGGTCGCCCCGCGTTCCAGCATCGCGACGTCGGCGAACTGGAAGACCATGCCCTCGTCCGCCATCAGCCCGGACGGGATGCGGACGATCTCGCAGCCCGCGCGGCGCAGCGCGTCCGCCGTCTGCCGGTGCACGTCCAGCATCCCGCCGGGGTGCCCGGTGGCGAACAGGACCCGCTCGCGGCCGTCCGCGGCCTTGCGCAGGCGGGCCGCCATCCGCTCCAGGGCGTCGACCGTCAGCTCCGGGTCGATGGTGTCCTGGCCCTGCCGGTGCGCCGGGTCGTCGTTGACACCGCAGCGCTCGGCCATCACGGCGAGCACGTCCTGCTCGTCGGTCCAGCGGTCGCCCAGCTCCAGACCCAGCCAGTAGTGGCGGTCGCCGTTGGCGAGCTTGCGGTAGTGGGAGAGGTTGTTGTCGCGTGGCGTGGCGACGTCCCCCGCGATACGCGTACGGACGAGGTGGTCGACGAGGGCGGCGCGGCTGGGTATCGGCATGGCCCCATTGTGCCGTCCGGTGTGCGGGGTGTCCCCGGTGTTCTGCCTGACGGACGGGTGGGCCGGGTGTTCCGCCCGGCGGAGGGTCCGCTTCCGGCCGGACGTGCGGGACTCCGCGCCCCGGCCGGACGTCCCGCGCCCTCCGGTCCCGTACCTCGCGGACCGGGCCGTCGGCATCGCGCCGTGGACGCGGGGACCTGGAAGCGGGCCGTGGACCTGGACCACGGGGTCTGCCTGATCCTGAACGGGACGGGGTCTTCCTGATCCTGGACGTGGCGGTCGTCGGCAAGCCGCCGGAGGCCGACCGGGCGCCTCTCGGCCCCGGTCCGTCAGGCGCTGGGGCTGGGGCTGGGGCTGAGACCTTCGACCGCCAGTGTGAAGAGGCGGTCGGCCTGGACCGAGGGTTCGGCGTGGTGCTCGGTGGCCAGGGCGATGCCGACGACCAGGGTGATCAGGTCGTGGAAGGTGACGCCCGGCCTGACCGTCCCTTCGCGCAGGGCGCGCCGGAGCAGGGGGGCGGCCGCGTCGTCGAGCACCGCGCCGCAGGAGTGCGGCGCGTCGCCGGCGGGCGCGTCGGTCGGCGGCTCGTAGGTCAGTGCGTCCGCGAGCCCCCGGGCGGAGACGGCGTACTCCACGAGGCCGCGCAGCCAGTCCAGCAGGGCGGTGCGGCTGTCCTCGGTCCGGCTCAGCTCGTCCGCGCGCCCGCAGAGGGCCTGGACGCGCTCCTGGAAGACCGCTTCCAGGAGCGCCTGGCGGGTGGGGAAGTGACGGCGCACGGTGGCGGAGCCGACGCCTGCCGTGCGGGCGACCTGTTCGAGGGAGGCGGCGGCTCCGTGCCGGGCCACCTCGGCCTCCGCCACGGCGAGGATGCGGCTGTAGTTGCGGCGGGCGTCCGCGCGCTGACCGGTCACGTTCTCACTCCAGTTGCTAAGTGGTGGGCCCCGCCATATCGTAGCCGGAGGAAAACGGCGGGCCCCGCCGTTTTGCGTTCCCCGGTTCGCGAGGAGACACACCCATGGCATCACGTACCACCCCTGTCCTGGTCACCGGCGCCACCGGCCGCCAGGGCGGGGCCACCGCCCGGGCCCTGCTGGCCGCCGGCATCCCGGTGCGCGCCCTGGTGCGCGACCCGCACACGCGGCGTGCGAAGGACGTCGAGGCGCTGGGGGCCGAGCTGGTGACCGGGGACCTGGCCGACCGGCCCTCGCTGGACACGGCCTGCGCGGGCGTCCGGGCCGTGTTCTCGGTGCAGATACCGCCGATGAGCGGGAGCGGGGTCGACTTCGCGGGGGAGCGGGCGCAGGCGACGCACCTGATCGAGGCGGCGCGGGCGGCGGACGTGCCGCAGTTCGTCCAGTCCTCGACCAGCGGGGTCGGCGCGCACACGGAGACCCCGGGCTGGGCGGAGGGGCACTGGGCGGCGATGGAGCCCTACTTCGCCACCAAGCAGGCCATCCTGGAGGCGGTGCGCGGGGCGGGCTTCGCCCGCTGGACCGTGGTCAAGCCCGCGTTCTTCATGGAGAACCTGCCCCAGCTGGCGCCGGAGGGCCCCGGCGGCGGTCTCGCGACGGTCATCCGGCCGGACACCACCCTGGCGCTGGTGGCCTGCGAGGACATCGGCGCGGCCGTCGCCCACGCCGTACGGGACCCCGACCGCTTCCACCGGGTGGAGCTGGAACTCGCGGGCGACCGGCTCACGATGGAGCAGGTGGCCGGGGTGCTGTCCACCGCGTGGGGCGTGCCGGTGGCGGCCCCGTCCATGGATCTCGACGAGGCCCTCGCGGCAGGGATGCCGGCCTGGGGCGCCGGTCACCTGTGGAGCAACGCCATCACCCAGCCGGCCCGCCCCGAACTCGCCACGGAGCTGGGGATTCCGGTGACCTCGTTCGCCGCCTGGGCCGACCGTCACCTGACGGCGCGCGCCTGACGGCCTCCCGGCCTCCCCGGCCCGGCGCTCCCCCAAGGCGACCCCGGGTCCTGCCCGGGTGCGGACCTACGACACCACGGAGAGCACCGTCACCACGGTCACCGCGGAGATCGCCGCCCGGAGGTCGCGGATCGCCTCGCCCACGCTCACGCCCGCCCAGTGCCCTTCGGCGATCTGGGCCATACGCGGCGCGACCTGCTTCTTAGGCAGGCCGGGAAAGGCCTGGGGGTGCATGCCCGTGGCGTGCAGCAGGGCGACGAGGGAGCTGGTCCGGGCGTCCGGCTCGGCCCCGTGCAGCACCGCGGCGGCCAGCCGGGCGCGCAGCTCCCGCTCGACGGTTCCGTCGGCCTCCGGGTAACGGCGCACGGGGAAGACGCCGAGGGCCCGGTGCCTTTCCTCGGTCACCAGACCGCGGGCACAGAGGCTCTTCACGACGTCCTGCGAGCCCTTGGCATGGTCCCGGGTCAGCCAGTCGGTGACCTTGCGGCTGCTGGACGTCCCGTGGACCCAGCGCGCCAGCCGGTCGAGCCGTCCGTCCAGGAGCGGATCGCCCGTCGGGGTCGGGTCGAAGACCTCGACGCGGCCGCCCCTCACCGTGACGCGGCCCGCCATGACCAGCTCCAGGAGCATGCCCGCCGCCACGCCCCAGCGGGCGGCGGTCTCCCCCTTCGCCGCGCCGGTCGTGTCGTCCAGCGACAGCAGCATGATCTCTTCGCCCAGTGAGACGGGCATGGAGCGGCTCCCCGATTCGTTACGTGTCGTCCGGACAGACGTACGGACCTCGTCCGAGGTTGCCCTGGAACGGAAAGGAGCAGGTCAAGGGCAGGGCAGGGGCAGGGCAGGGGCAGGGCAGGGGCAGGGGCAGAGCAGGGGCGCAGTCAGCTGACGGGGACGGAGCCGGAGCCGGAGCCGCCGCTCAGGAAGGGTCCGCGGCGGCGAAGGCGCCCCGGGCCAGCCGGTGCAGCAGGGCGGCGGTCACCGCCCGGCCGGGCAGGGCCTCGGGCCGGGCCAGGTGCGGGGTGGAGTTCAGCAGGCCGAAGACGGCGTGCACGGTGACGCGGGCCCGGTTCTCGGCCAGCGACGGATAGAGGGCGCGGACGACGCCGACCCAGACCTCCACGTACTCGCGCTGGAGGCGGCGCACCCGCTTGCGGTCCGTGTCGCGCAGCCGGTCCAGCTCGCGGTCGTGGAGGGTGATCAGGGGGCGGTCGTCGAGGGCGAAGTCGATGTGGCCCTCGATGAGCGCGTCCAGGAGGGCCTCCGGGGAGCCGTCGCCCCGGGAGGCGTCCTCCGACACCCGCATACGGCCGCCTTCCAGCAGACGTTCGCTGATGCCGACCAGGAGCTCGGCGAGCATCGCGTCCTTGCCGGGGAAGTGACGGTAGAGGCCCGGGCCGCTGATCCCCACGGCCGCGCCTATCTCGTCGACGCCGACGCCGTGGAAGCCGCGCTCGGCGAAGAGGCGGGCGGCCTCCCGGAGGATCTGCTCGCGGCGGGTGGGGGCCGCGACGCGGGCGGCGGCATGGGTGCTCATGAGGATTCATTCTAGACAGGGTCGTTAGCGCTCGTTAACCTGACGAGGGAAACGCGTTAACGCTCACTAACAGCGCTGACGGCACTGACGGCACTGACGGCACTGACGGCACTGGCAGCACGAAGAGCACCAACAGCGCTGACAGCAGCGACAGCAGCGGTTGACTATCGCGGTACGGGCAAGGGGGCTCGACACGATGCAGCAGGCACCGGTCCTGGCGAGCGCGGCCGATCCCGCCTCGGAGGCCTGGCAGGCCAACGAGGCGGCTCATCGCGCGCTCTCCGACGAGCTGGCGGGACGCCTCGCCACGGCACGGCTGGGCGGGGGTGAGAAGGCGCGGGCCCGCCACGAGGCGCGCGGCAAGCTGCTCCCCCGCGACCGGGTGGACACCCTCCTCGACCCGGGCTCGCCGTTCCTGGAGCTGGCCCCGCTGGCTGCCGAAGGGCTGTACGGGGGCGCCGCCCCGGCCGCCGGGGTGATCGCCGGGATCGGGCGGGTCAGCGGCCGGGAGTGCGTGATCGTCGCCAATGACGCGACCGTCAAGGGCGGCACGTACTACCCGATGACCGTGAAGAAGCACCTGCGCGCCCAGGAAGTCGCGCTGGAGAACCGTCTCCCCTGCCTGTATCTGGTCGACTCGGGCGGTGCGTTCCTGCCGATGCAGGACGAGGTCTTCCCCGACCGGGACCACTTCGGGCGGATCTTCTACAACCAGGCCCGGATGTCGGGGGCCGGAATTCCGCAGATCGCGGCGGTGCTGGGCTCCTGCACGGCGGGCGGGGCGTACGTCCCGGCGATGAGCGACGAGGCAGTGATCGTCCGGAACCAGGGCACGATCTTCCTCGGCGGCCCGCCGCTGGTGAAGGCCGCCACCGGCGAGGTCGTCACGGCGGAGGAGCTGGGCGGCGGCGAGGTCCACTCCCGTACGTCGGGGGTCACCGACCATCTCGCGGAGGACGACGCGCACGCCCTGCGGATCGTCCGCAACATCGTCGCGACACTCCCGGACCGGGCCCCGCTCCCCTGGTCGGTCGAGCCGGCCGAGGAGCCGAAGGTCGACCCGGCCGGTCTGTACGGGGCGGTCCCGGTGGACTCCCGCACCCCGTACGACGTACGCGAGGTGATCGCGCGCGTGGTGGACGGCTCGCGCTTCCAGGAGTTCAAGGCGGAGTACGGCACGACGCTGATCACCGGCTTCGCCCGGATCCACGGCCACCCGGTCGGGATCGTCGCGAACAACGGGATCCTGTTCTCCGAGTCGGCCCAGAAGGGCGCGCACTTCATCGAACTGTGCGACCAGCGGGGCATCCCTCTCGTCTTCCTCCAGAACATCTCCGGCTTCATGGTCGGCCGGGACTACGAGGCGGGGGGCATCGCCAAGCACGGCGCGAAGATGGTCACGGCCGTGGCCTGCACCCGCGTCCCGAAGCTGACGGTCGTGGTCGGCGGTTCGTACGGCGCGGGCAACTACTCCATGTGCGGCCGGGCCTACAGCCCCCGCTTCCTCTGGATGTGGCCGAACGCCAAGATCTCGGTGATGGGCGGCGAGCAGGCCGCCTCCGTGCTGGCCACCGTCAAGCGCGACCAGCTCGGCGACGACTGGAGCGCCGAGGACGAGGAGACGTTCAAGGCCCCGATCCGCGCCCAGTACGAGACCCAGGGCAACGCCTACTACGCGACCGCCCGGCTCTGGGACGACGGTGTGATCGACCCCGTGGACACCCGGCAGGTCCTGGGCCTCGCGCTCACGGCCTGCGCCAATGCCCCGCTGCCCCAGAAGGACCCGGCCGGGCCCGGCTTCGGCGTCTTCCGGATGTGAGGAACAGATGACGATGTTCGACACCGTTCTGGTCGCCAACCGCGGCGAGATCGCGGTCCGGGTGATCCGGACCCTGCGGGAGCAGGGCGTGCGCTCGGTCGCGGTCTTCAGCGACGCGGACGCGGACGCCCGGCATGTGCGGGAGGCGGACACGGCGGTCCGGATCGGCCCGCCGCCCGCCGCCGAGAGCTACCTGAACGTGGCGGCGCTGCTCGACGCGGCCCGCCGCACCGGCGCGCAGGCCGTGCACCCCGGGTACGGGTTCCTGGCGGAGAACGCGGAGTTCGCGCAGGCGTGCGCGGACGCGGGCCTGGTCTTCATCGGCCCGCCCGCCTCCGCGATCTCCCTGATGGGCGACAAGATCCGGGCCAAGGAGACGGTCGCGGCGTACGGGGTCCCGGTGGTCCCGGGCTCCTCGGGCAGCGGCCTGACCGACGCCCAACTGGAGGAAGCGGCAAAGGAGATCGGCATGCCGGTCCTCCTGAAGCCGAGCGCGGGCGGCGGCGGCAAGGGCATGCGCCTGGTCCGTGACGCGGCGGTGCTGGCGGAGGAGATCGCGGCGGCCCGCCGCGAGGCACGGGCCTCCTTCGGCGACGACACCCTCCTCGTGGAGCGGTGGATCGACCGGCCGCGCCACATCGAGATCCAGGTGCTGGCCGACGCCCACGGCAACGTGATCCACCTCGGCGAGCGCGAGTGCTCGCTCCAGCGCCGCCACCAGAAGATCATCGAGGAGGCCCCCTCGGTCCTCCTCGACGAGGAGACCCGGGCGGCGATGGGCGAGGCGGCCGTGCAGGCGGCGCGCTCCTGCGGGTACGCGGGCGCGGGCACGGTGGAGTTCATCGTCCCGGGCGACGACCCGGCCTCGTACTACTTCATGGAGATGAACACCCGCCTCCAGGTCGAGCACCCGGTCACCGAGCTGATCACCGGCCTGGACCTGGTGGAGTGGCAGCTGCGGGTGGCGTCCGGCGAGCGACTGCCGTACGCACAGGAGGACATCACCCTGACCGGCTGGGCGATCGAGGCCCGCGTCTGCGCCGAGGACCCCGCCCGGGGCTTCCTCCCCTCCGGCGGTACGGTGCTGGCGCTGCGCGAGCCGCAGGGCGGCGGGGTGCGGACGGACTCGGGGCTCAGCGAGGGCGTGCCGGTGGGCAACCTGTACGACCCGATGCTGTCGAAGGTCATCGCGTACGGCCCCGACCGCGCGAGCGCGCTGCGCAAGCTGCGGGCGGCCCTCGCGGACACGGTCATCCTCGGCGTCCCGACCAACGCGGGCTTCCTGCGCCGTCTGCTGGCCCACCCGGACGTGGTCTCCGGCGACCTGGACACCGGGCTGGTGGAGCGCGAGGCGGAGGGCCTGGTGCCGGACGGGGTGCCGGACGAGGTGTACGCGGCGGCGGCCGCGGTCCGCCGGGAGGCGCTGGAGCCCCGGCCGGACGCGGGGGGCTGGACGGACCCGTTCTCGGTGCCGAACGGATGGCGGACGGGGGGTGTGCCGGCGCCGCTGCTCTTCCCGCTGCGAGTAGCGGGAGCTGAACCCGTCACTCGCTGCGCTCCGGCCTCCGCGACGGTCACGCCCGACCACGTCACGGTCGAACTCGACGGCACGGTGGGCCACTTCCACCGCTCCGGGGAGTGGCTCGGCCGGGACGGCGACACCTGGCACGTCCAGGACCACGATCCGGTGGAGGCCTCCCTGAGCGGGGCGGGCCGGAGCGGGGCGGACACCCTGGCGGCCCCGATGCCGGGCACGGTCACGGTGGTGAAGGTCGCCGTCGGCGACGAGGTCGAGGCCGGACAGAGCCTGCTCGTGGTGGAGGCGATGAAGATGGAGCACGTGATCTCCGCCCCGCACGCGGGGACCGTCACCGAGCTGGACGTCACGGCGGGCGCGACGGTCGCGATGGACCAGATCCTGGCGGTCGTGGTCCCCGTCCCGGCCGCTTCGGTCCAGGAGGGCTCATGACCATGCGCACGCTCCCCATGGAGGTCCCGGCCCCCGGGCTGCCGGCCCGGGTCCGCATCCACGAAGTAGGCGCGCGGGACGGTCTCCAGAACGAGAAGGGGATCGTTCCGACGGAGGTGAAGGCGGAGTTCATCCGCCGACTGGCGGTGGCCGGCCTGACCACCATCGAGGCGACGAGCTTCGTGCACCCGAAGTGGGTGCCCCAACTGGCGGACGCGGAAGCCCTGTTCCCGCTCCTCGGGGAGATCGCGGACGTGGGCGACGTGGCCCTCCCGGTCCTCGTGCCGAACGAACGCGGACTGGACCGGGCCCTGGCGCTCGGGGCCCGGTCGATCGCGGTGTTCGGCTCGGCGACGGAGACGTTCGCCGCGCGCAACCTGAACCGGACCGTGGACGAGTCGCTGGCCATGTTCGAGCCGGTGGTGGCCCGCGCCAAGGCGGAGAAGGCGCACGTCCGCGGCTATCTGTCGATGTGCTTCGGCGACCCGTGGGAAGGCGCGGTGCCCGTGGCACAGGTGGTCCGGGTCGCGAAGGCGCTGATGGACCTGGGCTGCGACGAGCTGTCGCTGGGCGACACCATCGGAGTGGCGACGCCGGGCCACGTAACAGCGCTGCTGACAGCCCTGAACGAGGCGGCGGTCCCCACGGACTCCATCGGCGTCCACTTCCACGACACATACGGCCAGGCGCTGTCCAACACCCTGGCGGCGCTCCAGCACGGGGTGATCACGGTCGACGCCTCGGCGGGCGGCCTGGGCGGCTGCCCGTACGCGAAGAGCGCCACGGGCAATCTCGCCACCGAGGACCTCGTGTGGATGCTCGACGGCCTCGGCATCGAAACGGGCGTCGACCTCGACGCGCTGACCGCCACCAGTGCCTGGATGGCCGGACACCTGGGCCGGCCGAGCCCGTCCCGCACGGTCCGCGCCCTGACCCCTTCCTCTTCTTCCCCCTCCCACAAGGAGTGAGCCACCCATGTCCCTGGACCACCGGCTGACCGCCGAGCACGAGGAACTGCGCCGCACCGTCGAGGCGTTCGCGCACGATGTGGTCGCGCCGAAGATCGGCGACTTCTACGAGCGCCATGAGTTCCCGTACGAGATCGTGTGCGAGATGGGCCGGATGGGCCTGTTCGGGCTGCCGTTCCCGGAGGAGTACGGCGGTATGGGCGGCGACTACCTGGCGCTCGGGATCGCCCTGGAGGAGCTGGCCCGGGTCGACTCCTCGGTGGCGATCACCCTGGAGGCCGGGGTCTCGCTGGGCGCCATGCCGCTCCACCTGTTCGGCACACCGGAGCAGAAGCGGCAGTGGCTGCCGAAGCTGTGCGCGGGCGAGGCGCTGGGCGCGTTCGGCCTGACCGAGCCGGACGGCGGCTCGGACGCGGGCGGCACCCGGACGACGGCGGTCCTGGACGAGGCCACGGACGAGTGGGTGATCAACGGCTCGAAGTGCTTCATCACCAACTCCGGTACGGACATCACCGAGTTGGTGACGGTGACGGCGGTGACGGGCCGCAAGGAGGACGGCCGCCCGCTGATCTCCGCGATCATCGTCCCCTCCGGCACCCCCGGCTTCACGGTCGCCGCCCCGTACTCCAAGGTCGGCTGGAACGCCTCGGACACCCGGGAGCTGTCCTTCGCCGACGTCCGCGTCCCGGCGGCGAACCTCCTGGGCGAGCAGGGCCGGGGCTACGCGCAGTTCCTGCGCATCCTCGACGAGGGCAGGGTCGCGATCTCGGCGCTGGCCACGGGCCTGGCGCAGGGCTGCGTGGACGAGTCGGTGAAGTACGCGGCCGAGCGCCACGCGTTCGGCCGGCCGATCGGCGCGAACCAGGCGATCCAGTTCAAGATCGCCGACATGGAGATGCGCGCCCACATGGCCCGGGTGGGCTGGCGCGACGCGGCCTCGCGGCTGGTGGCGGGCGAACCGTTCAAGAAGGAGGCGGCGATCGCGAAGCTGTACTCCTCGACGGTCGCGGTGGACAACGCCCGTGAGGCGACGCAGATCCACGGCGGCTACGGCTTCATGAACGAGTACCCGGTGGCGCGGATGTGGCGCGACTCGAAGATCCTGGAGATCGGCGAGGGGACGAGCGAGGTACAGCGGATGCTGATCGCACGGGAGTTGGGGCTGCCGGGCTGACACTCCGACCGTCGCCGCCGCCCCGCCTGCTGTGGATCGCTCCACGGCGGGCGGGCCGGACCTGCGGGCAAGGGGGTCACCCATCGCTCTCTGGCGGCACGAGGTCGGGGCAGAGCGAGTGCCCGCATTGACAGGGCGGCCACCGGAGTGCGGCTCCGGGGACGAGGTCGTCCTGGTCATGGCCATCGGTCGGAACGACGAGAACCCCATCGCTGCCCAGCTCCCTCATGAGTCGAGAGAGATTCCGCCGACCATCGCTGCTTTCCACCATGACGAACTAGCCTCCCAGTCCCAGGACTACGACCATCAGTGACGCTACTGTCACTGACAGTCCCAGGACTGTCAACCTTCTCTTCGCTGTGTTTGACTGCTCCTGTCGAGAGGAGGGACGCATGGCGCCCAAGTGGCGGGACTTGGCCGACCGGCTGGCCGAACGCATCAGAAGCGGCGAGTACGAGCCGGGCCGGCAGTTGCCTCACATCAGGGACCTCGTGGCATCGGGTGAGGGATCCAAGTCGACGGTCCATGCGGCATACAAAGCGCTGGAGGCAGAGGGCCTGGTGACTTCGTCGCGCGGCCATGGCACTGTCGTACGGCCACCGGCAGCTCTCCAACGACTCGGCATCGATCGCTACGACAAAGCGAAGTGGCGCGACGGCGACGAAGTCGCCTTCATCGCGGACCGAGTAGCGTCTGGGCGACCGCACAGCCGTGGCGACCAGACGCAGACAGTGAGCCAGATCGAAGCCACGGACACCATTGCCGCCGCCCTTGGCCTGCGGCCAGGATCCGACGTGTACGCGCGAGCCCGCCTCATCAAGGAAAGTGGCCATCCCACGCACACCCTGACCAGCTACTACCGCCCCGAACACGTCGAAGGCACCCGTCTGGTCGACCCGGCACCCGGCCCGGCCGGGCGTGGTGGAGGGTTCCGTGTCCTGTACGACGCCGGGTACGAGATCGACCACATGCGCGAGGAGCTCTTCGCGCGCCCGGCCACGCCGGAGGAGGCGAAGCTGCTGCAACTACCGTCAGGTGAAGCCGTGGTGGAGCTTCATCGGACAGCGTTCACCGCAGACGGATCGCCCGTCGAGTTCGCCATCGGTGTGCACGCCGCATCGAGGTTCCGCTGGACGTACGACTTCGCAGTACCGGACTCGGCGCGCACAAAGGGCAAGCAGTCGTGATGACTGCCCAGTCCTGGTCGGACGCCCGGCAGGTGTGGGACCACCACCTCATGCACCACACCCCACGCCCCTGCTCGGTCATCGTCGGGCTGGGCAGCCATGACCTCGGGGTGGCCGACGTGTCGGCGGGGTTCTACCTGCACGGGCTGGCCCCCGTCATCGTGTTCACCGGCTCGACCAGCCCCACCACCCGCGAGCGCATGCCGCGTGGCGAGGCCGTGCACTACCAGGAGCGGGCCGTCGAACTCGGCGTGCCGGCCTCCGCCGTGCTCGTCGAGCCGAAGGCCCGCAACACCGGGGAGAACATTCGCTTCTCGCGGGCCCTCCTCGAAGCGGCTGGTGTGCGAGTGGACTCCGTACTGCTGGTCAGCAAGCCGTACGAGGAGCGGCGCGCGTACGCCACGGCCCGCAAGCTGTGGCCGGGCGTGGACGTCGTCAGCGCGTCGAGCCCCATGACGTTCGAGGAGTATGTGGACTCCATCGGGGACGACCGGCTGGTCATCGACATGCTGGTCGGGGCCATGCAGCGGCTGCTCGTCTACCCCGCGCAGGGGTTCATGATCGAGCAGCCCGTCCCGGACGAGGTCTCGGCAGCGTACGAGCGGCTGGTCGAGGGCGGGTTCACGAGCCGGCTGATCCCGCGGCCTCCTCGATCAGATCCGTGACCGGGCCGGGCTGCGATGCCAGGGACGCGTGGCCGGCGTCCAGCTCGATGATCCTGCGCGGGTTCATACGCTCGGCCATGCGGCGCTCGTTGTCGGGGTGGATCATGCGGTCGTCGGTGGAGACTTGGTACCAGGTCGCCTTGGCGCGCCAGGCCGGGGCGGTGACGTTGTCGCCGAAGGTCGAGGCCAGCGGTGCCTTCTGTGTCACCGCCATCACCAGCGCCTCCTCCTCGGACAGGTCCTGGGCGAAGCTCTCGTGGAACTTGTCCTGCTTGACCCACAGATAGCCGTCGGAGTCCGGGGCGAGGTTCTCGAACGCCGCGGGGGGCTTCTCCTGGCTGATCTGTCCGGGGCTCTCACCGGCGTCCGGGGCGAACGCGGCGATGTAGACGAGTCCGGTGACATTCGGCAGGTCACCGGCCTCGGTGATGACCGCGCCGCCGTAGGAGTGGCCGACCAGGACCACCGGCCCGTCGATCTGCCGGACCATCTTGCGGGTGCGCTCGGCGTCCTCGGCCAGTGAGGTCAGCGGGTTCTCCACCGCGTGCAGGGAGCCGAAGCCCCGGCGGTGCAGCTCGGTGATGACCTTGCCCCAGTGGGCGGCGCCGCCCCAGAAGCCGTGGACGAGGACGATCGCGGGTTCGTCAGCCATCGGGCGGACCTTTCGAGGGGGGCGACGTGATGGAAGGCGTGCGTCCCCAGCAGACATCCATCCGCTCGTCCCCGCCTGCCGGGGCCGTTATTCAGGTGACCGGGCCGGCCGGTCACAGTGAAGGCCCCGTCCCTGGCCCCCGCCCCCGGCCCCCGGCCAGGCCGCCTCACCGCCAGGCGTGGCGGATCTTCAGCCGGCCGTACCCCAGCGCCCCCGAGAAGCGGATGCGCGGCGCGCCGGGGCGGGCCGGCTGCCGGGGCCTGTAGCGCAGGTCCTTCCACCCGGTCGTGAGGCCCTCGACCTCGACGATCGCGTCGCGCGGGACCGTGATGCTCGCGTTGCCGGTGCCGAGGCTCAGCTCGATGTCGATGACCGGGTGTTCGATGATCGCCCGGGACAGGTCCAGCCGCACCCGTCCGAAGGCGGACTGGACCTTGAGGACGCGGGGCACCCGCCATGCGCCGCGCCGCTTGATCCGTCCGCCGGCGGCAGCGATCGTCGACGTCGTGCCCGGGTCCTCCGCCGGGAGCAGGTCGACGGCCGACGCGAGTTCGCCCTGCGTCGTGGCGGCCAGCACCCGGCCCAGGCGCTCGTCCATCTCCTCGTGCGCGATGTACCCGTCGGCGTACGCCTCGCGCACCCGCCGCACGGCGTTCTCGCGGTCGTCCTCGCTCACGCGCGAAACGGCGTTTCCCTGGGGTGAGTTCACCCCATCACTCTAGTGCGGCCCCGGCCCCGCCGACATGGCTGGCGGGACGACTCCGGGGGCTTCGGTCCTTCACCGAGGCGCCTATGTCGGGCTGCCGGTGGACTGGTGGGGGGACGCGCTCGATGGGGTCGTGTTCAGTGGGTCGTGTTCAGTGGCGGGGCAGCGCCTGGGCCACGGTGGTCTGGGAGGGGTCAATGGTGGTGCGCCCGTCCTCGATGTCCCACAGCGTGTTCTGCAGCAGCCGGGCCAGGGTCCAGCCGGCCGCGCGTCGGCGGTCCAGCCCGAGCGCTTCGGTCAGCAGGTCGAAGCGGCGCCGCACCGCCCGGGAAGCGTCCCCGGGGGTGCGGAACTTCTCCCAGCCGGTGTCCAGCGCCGGCCACAGGTCGAAACCCGGGTCGCCGACGAGGGGTTCGGGGTCGATGGCCAGCCACGGCTCGCGCTCGGCGGCGAGCACGTTGCCGTAGTGCAGGTCCCAGTGCAGCATCCGGTCGCCAGGGTCACCGGCCAGCTCGGTGACCACCGATGCCCAGTCGTGCAGCCGCCGCTGGTCCTGGGGGTCCGGCAGGGCGGCGACGGCCGCCGGCACGGACGCCAGCATGTCGCGCGCGATGGCACCGAGCCCGCGCAGACCCTCGGGTGCCAGGCCGGAGTGCAGCCGGGCCATGAGTCCGGCCAAGACGTTCATGGCGACGTCGTCGTCCTCGACGGAAGCCAGGGTGCGTGAGCCGTCCAGGCGTTCCAGCAGCATGGCGCTGCTCTCCGGGTCGTGGTCGAGCAGCCGCACGATGCCGTTGCCGTTCCACGCCCGCAGCCCGATCAGCGCGGCGGCCGTCTCCTCGCGGGGCATCTGGAGTTTCAGCGCGGCACGGGTGTCGTCCGCCCGGCGCACCGGCACCACCAGCGAGGCCTCGCCGGACCCGGTGCCGCCGTCGCGCTCCAGTTCCCATCGGTCGAGCAGCTCAGCCACCAGTGCGGGCAGCCGCGCAATCCAGGCCCGTTGCTCATCGCCCCCGTTCCTCAGGTGCGAGGCGACGAGCGTGTCGGGGATCTCCATGTCCTGCGGCGAACTCATGGGGCGTGGTCCTTGGGAGGAGCGGGTTTTCCACCGCGACCGCAGGTGGTGACGCGGGTCGAGCGGCGGCTGGTGCGGGGACGCGGGTCTCACGGGCCGATGGGCCGTTCCGTCGCGGAGCATGACGTACGGGACGCCGGAGCGCATGCGGGCGGGGCGGAGGAGAGCTTGCGGGCGGCCTTGTCGGGGATCTTCCCACCGGCCGGAGTCGGTCCGTGGCCGGAAGGGGCGTTCTTGCCGACGCCCGCCCAGGGCTCCCGGCGGCGGCCGTGGTGAGGACCGCGACCGGGCGCACCGCCGACGGGAGTTCACCGGACCACGCCGCACTCGTCGCCCCCTGTCTCCGGCCCGACGGTCCCGCCCGGAATACAGAAACTGCCGGACTACAGAAACTGATCGGCGCCCCATGACGCGGCACGGGGCCGGGACGCGTCCGGGCCCCGCGATCTCAGGAGACCGCCGCCTCGGCCTCCTGGCGGGCGTCGTAGTCGGCGCGGGCCTTCGCGATCTCCTGCTGGTGGCTCTCGGTCCAGTCGACCAGGGCCCTGATCGTCGTGTGCAGCGTCGCGCCCAGCTCCGTCAGCTCGTACTCCACGCGGGGCGGGACGACGGGGTAGACCGTGCGCCGCACCAGGCCGTCCCGTTCGAGCTGGCGCAGGGTCACCGTCAGCATGCGCTGGCTGATGCCCTCGATCAGCCGGCGCAGCTCGGAGAAGCGCAGCGTGCGGCGTTCCAGGTGGGCGATGGCGAGGAGCGACCACTTGTCCGCGACGCGGTCGAGGATCTGCCGCACCTCGCACCCCTCGCGGACGTCCCACTGGCTGATGTCGTAGTCCGGCCCGGCGCCGGTATCCGCGCAGTTACTCGGTGACTTCGAAGTGCCTTCTTCCATACCTCCCCACGGTGCCGCAAGCTTCGAGTGGTTACAAGAGGGAACCAAGCAGCACTTCAGTAACTCGCCGCCGCCTCGCGCCGCTTGACGCCCGCGTACGCGAACCCCATGCCGTCCACACGCAGTTGCGGCAGCTCGCCATGCCCTTTCCCGACCGCACAACAAGGAGAAGTCCCGTGTCCTCATCACCATCCCTTTCCGGACCGACCGGTGACCGCATGACCGGCCGCTCGTGGGGCGTGCTGTTCGTCCTGTGCGGCGCGATCTTCCTGGAGGGCATCGATGTGGCCATGCTCAACGTGGCCCTGCCCGCGATCCGTGACGATCTGGATCTGTCCACCGGCACGCTCCAGTGGGTGATGAGCGCGTACGTCCTGGGCTACGGCGGTTTCATGCTGCTGGGCGGACGGGCGGCCGACCTGTTCGGCCGTCGCCGGATGTTCCTCCTCTGGCTCGTGGTGTTCCTGCTCTTCTCCGGCCTGGGCGGGCTGGCCACCGAGGGCTGGATGCTGGTCGTCGCCCGCTTCGTGACGGGGATCTCCGCGGCCTTCATGACCCCGGCCGGCCTGTCGATCATCACCACCGGCTTCCCGGAGGGACCGCAGCGCAACAAGGCCCTGCTGGTCTACTCGGGCACAGCCGCCGGAGGCTTCTCGATCGGCCTGGTCGTCGGGGGGCTGCTCTCCGCCGTCGACTGGCGCTGGGTGTTCTTCGCCCCGGTCGTCCTCTCGTTCGGCATCCTCCTCGCCGCGCTCGCGCTCGTCCCCGCCTCACCCCGGCCGGACCGCACCGGGCAGGGCGTCGACCTGGCCGGAGCGGTCGCCGTCACCGCCGGGATCCTGCTGCTCGTCTTCGGCGTCGAGCGGGCCTCGCACGTCCCGCTCGCCTGGACCGTCGGCACGATCGGCGCGGCCCTGCTCCTCTTCCTCGCGTTCGTCCTGATCGAGCGCGCCTCGTCCTCACCTCTGGTGCGCCTGGGCCTCTTCCGCAGCGGGGCGCTGGTCCGCGCCAACGTGTCGGGGCTGCTGTTCGCCGCCGGGTTCTTCGGCTTCCAGTTCATCGCCGTGCTCTACCTCCAGGAGCTGCGCGGCTGGTCGTCCCTGCGGACCAGCTTCGCGCTGATCGTGATCGGTGTGGACGCGGTCCTCTCGCCGCTCCTCACCCCGAGGCTGGTGGCCCGGTTCGGCAACGCCCGGGTGATCTTCGGCGGACTGCTGGTCGCGTCGCTGGCGTACGCCCTGTTCCTGCCGATCGCCGCGGACTGGACGTACGCGGCGATGTTCCCGGGCCTGCTCCTCCTGGGCCTGGCCTTCTCCCTGGTCTACGGGCCCCTCACCATCGTGGCCACCGACGGCATCGCCGAGGAGGAGCAGGGGGTGGCGGGCGGGCTGCTCTACACGTCCTTCCAGTTCGGGGCCGCGCTGGGACTGTCGGCGGTGGCCGGCGTCAACGTCGCGGCCACGGACGGTACGTCGCCCGCCGCGCTCCTCGACGGGTACCGGGCGGCCCTGGTCGTCCCGCTGGCCGCCGCCCTGACCGCCGCCGCCGTCAGCGCGTTCGGCCTCCGCGCCCGGCGTGCGGCGGCGACGGGCGGGCCCTCCTCCGGCGACGGCGGCCGGGGCGGCAGCAGCGCCTCGCCGGGCGGGAACAACGTTGCGGGCGACGTCGAGCGGCCCGCACCGATCGGCGCCTGAACGCGCTTGCAAGGCGGTGGGGGGGCGTACGGGTGGGCCCGGCCGCCCCCAACCCCAACGGCCGTACGCCGCCCCCTCCGTATTGCGGTCGACACCTCCCGCGCGCCTCCGGCAGAGTCCCCTCATGGATCTCACGGACCACCCGCACTGGCCCCTCTACCGGCTCCGCCTCCGCACGCCTCGCCTCGAACTGCGGCTGCCCGGCCTCGGACTCCTGGACGAGCTGGCCTCGGTGGCGGCCCACGGGGTGCACGACCCGGACCGCATGCCGTTCAACGTGCCGTGGACCGACGGGACCCCCGCCGAGGTGGGGCGGGCGGTGTTCCAGCACGTGCTGGGGACCGTGGCCGGCTGGTCCGCGCAGGACTGGACGCTCAGCCTGGCCGTCCTCCACGAAGGGAAGGTCGTCGGGCGGCAGGACCTGATGGGGCAGCGGTTCGGGGTGCGGCGGGAGACGGAGACCGGGTCGTGGCTCGGGCTCCCGTACCAGGGGCAGGGCTTCGGTACGGAGATGCGCGCCGCCGCCCTCCACCTCGCGTTCGCCGGGCTCGGCGCGCGGTACGCGGTCTCCGCCGCCATGACCGACAACCCCCGTTCGCTCAGAGTCTCGCGACGCCTCGGATACACGGACGACGGCCTGAAGACCGACGACGTACGGGGGGTTCCCGTCACCCTGCGGCGACTTCGCCTGGACCGGGCCCGGTGGGAGGCACACCGGAGCGTCGAGGTGACCGTGGAGGGACTCGACGCCTGCCGGGCGGAGTTCGGGGTCTGAGGTGGAGGTCCCGCGCACCGATGACCGGGCACGGGAGGCGGAAGCGGAGGCGGACGCGGGCACGGGCACGGGCACGGAGGGCGGACGCGGAAACGGACACAGACACAGACACAGACACGCCACGGCACGGCACGGCACGGCACCACGATGACCGTGGGTGACGGCCTCCACCGGGGGCAGCCCGTCCGAGATTCACCCGTTCCGGTGGCCGCCCCCCGCAAACGCCCTCCGACGACGACAGATCACCCATGATCGGCCCGGTGATCACCCGCCGCACACGCCCCGCCTCCGGGCACCGGGCGGCTCGGACCGTCGGGGTCGGCGTGGCTGCGACGGTGACACGCGGTGATATGCGTAACTCTGAGTCATGGAACGCGAGAAGTGCGAGCCATGCGAAGTGTTTTCCACTGGAGGCGAAAGAGTGTCACGTCAGCGTCTGAGGCTGGGAGTACTGGCCCTTGCGGCCCTGGTTCTGTCAGGTCCCGCGGTTGCCCCGACCGCGGCGGTAACCTCCTGGCAGGCCACCACGGGCATCCACGGGCAGGCCGTCCTGGCGGGCCCGTCGGCCGACGAGGATCCGGGCTTCCTCAAAAGGCGTCAGAGGGCCCAGGCCGAGGGGCTCATCGACGCCGACGGCAGAGTCCCGGGAAGTCAGAGCGAGGGGAGCCGCGCCTGGCCCCACGATGACACGGGATACCGCATCCAGCCCCGGGACCTGGAGTTCCTCGGGCTGACGCGGCAGCAGGTCACGTGGTGGCGCCACTACCAGGCACCGCTGGGCACGACTCCCCACCAGTTCAAGCGCATGTCGGCCTCCCTGTTCAGGGTGCTGTGCTCCGCCTGCGAGCGCCCCCAGGACTACGACGTACGGCTCCAGGGATCATGGGCGTTCTTCTTCTCGGGCCGCCACAAGAACTTCCCGACCGAACGGGACCTGGCAGGACAGCCGGTGGCGCCGGCGAGGTTCCAGGAGTGGATGGGCTCCACACCCCCCGCCGAGCGCCCGGCGCGCCGCCCGTTCGACGCGTTGCACAAACTGGGGATGCTCGACGAGAACGGGAAGCCGTACGGGCCCAGCGACGGGGACTTCCAGATCTCGTCCGACGTCATGGTGGCCAAGGCCCGGGCGAAGTGGGATGAGCTGAAGAGCGCGGGGAAGCTCAGCGATGAGGACATCCGCAAGGGATTCATCCACGAGAAATTCAGCTTCGTCAACCGGACGGCGGTCCAGGAGGCCTTCCCGGACCTCGAAAAGTGGTCGACCGTATGGGAGGAGCGGCTGGGCCGGGGCATCGCCCCGTCACTGTTCCCCAGCTCCGGGCCCCCCGACACGTCCCAGAAGGGGAACGGGATCTCCACCCACTTCCGCAACTCCGACTGGGTGGTGACCAACCCGCCGAAGCACTGACCCGGTTCCGTCCCGGTCGGCCGGGTCACAGCCGACACCCTTGACCTGAACGCCGTACGCGCTCCTCGGCCGCCGCCGCTCCCGCTCCGACGGGACGGCGGCGGCCGTTCGCGTGGGGCCGACCTCGGACGCCGGCCTCGGGGGCAGGGGCGGGAATCAGACAACAGGTGCATCAGAAGGGGCAAGGGGAGCAGTCGAGCGCAAGGTTAGGTTAGGCTAACCTAACTTCGACATCGCGTCCTCGTCCCCCCTTCCTGCCCGGAGGGCCGCGATGAAGTTCCCCTTACCCGGGAGGACCCTTCATGCGTTCGCACCTGCTCAACAACACGACCGCGGAGCACTATCGAAACACCGTATCCGCGGGAGTGGAACGGGTCGCGGCCACGCTCGCCGCCACCGAGCGCCCCTTCAGTGGGATCGGCGTCGACGAGCTCGCCCCCGCCGTCGACGCGATCGACCTCGACCGGCCGCTGGGCGACGCCGCCGCGGCCCTCGACGAGCTGGGCGAGGTCTACCTCCGTGACGCCGTCTACTTCCACCACCCCCGCTATCTGGCGCACCTCAACTGCCCGGTCGTCATACCCGCCGTGCTCGGCGAGGCCGTGCTCTCCGCGGTCAACTCCTCCCTGGACACCTGGGACCAGAGCGCGGGCGGCACCCTCATCGAGCGCCGGCTGATCGACTGGACCGCCGAGCGGATCGGGCTCGGCCCGGCAGCCGACGGGATCTTCACCAGCGGTGGTACGCAGTCCAATCTCCAGGCCCTGCTGCTGGCACGGGAGGAGACGAAGGTCCGGCCGGAGCACTTCACGCGGCTGCGGATCCTCACCTCCGAGTGCAGCCACTTCAGCGTGCAGAAGTCCGCCAAGCTGCTCGGCCTCGGCCCGGACGCCGTCGTTTCCGTTCCGGTCGACCGCGACAAGCGCATGCGGGCGGTCGCCCTGGCCCGCGCCCTGGAGCGTTGTCTCGCCGAGGACACCGTCCCGATGGCCGTCGTCGCCACCGCCGGCACCACGGACTTCGGGTCCATCGACCCGCTGCCCGAGATCGCCGCGCTGTGCGATCAGTTCGGCGTCTGGATGCACGTGGACGCCGCGTACGGCTGCGGTCTGCTCGCCTCCCGCGAGCGGGGCGGGCTGCTCGACGGCATCGCGGGCGCCGACTCGGTCACCGTGGACTACCACAAGTCCTTCTTCCAGCCCGTCAGTTCCTCCGCGCTGCTGGTCCGCGACCGGGCGGCCCTGCGGCACGCGACGTACCACGCGGAGTATCTGAACCCGCGCCGGACGGTCGAGGAGCGGATACCCAACCAGGTCGACAAGTCCCTCCAGACGACCCGCCGCTTCGACGCGCTCAAGCTGTGGATGACGCTGCGCGTCATGGGCGCGGACGGCGTCGGTGAGCTGTTCGACGAGGTCTGCGACCTTGCCGCCGAGGGCTGGCGGCTGCTCGCCACCGACCCGCGTTTCGACGTGGTCGTCGAGCCGCAGCTCTCCACGCTCGTCTTCCGCTACGTCCCGCCCGGTGCCGCCTCCCCCGACGAGATCGACCGGGCCAACCTCCATGCCCGCAAGGCACTGTTCGCCTCCGGGGAGGCCATCGTCGCGGGCACCAAGGTAGGCGAGCGCCAGTACCTGAAGTTCACCCTGCTGAACCCCGAGACGACCGTGCGGGACATCGCCGCGGTCCTCGATCTGATCTCCGGCCACGCCGAGAAGTACCTGGGAGACTCCCTTGACCGCGCTTCCTGAACCCCACGACTTCATCGGGATCGGGCTCGGCCCGTTCAACCTCGGCCTGGCCTGCCTGACCGAGCCGGTCGACGAGCTGAACGGCGTCTTCCTGGAGTCCAAGCCGGACTTCGAGTGGCACGCCGGAATGTTCCTCGAAGGCGCCCATCTCCAGACGCCGTTCATGTCGGACCTGGTCACCATGGCCGACCCGACCTCGCCTTACTCGTTCCTGAACTACCTCAAGGAGCGCGGCCGGCTCTACTCCTTCTACATCCGGGAGAACTTCTACCCGCTGCGGACCGAGTACAACGACTACTGCCGCTGGGCCGCCGCGAAACTGAGCAGCATCCGGTTCGACGAGACCGTCGAGACAGTGACGTACGACGAGGGCTCCGAGCTCTACACCGTGCGCACCGCCTCCGGTCGGCTGTTCCGGTCCCGGCATCTGGTCCTCGGCACCGGCACGCCGCCGCACATCCCGGACGCCTGCCGAGGGCTCGGCGGGGACTTCCTGCACAACTCCCGTTACCTGGAGGCGAAGAGCGAGCTCCAGAGGAAGCGGTCGATCACTCTGATCGGCAGCGGGCAGAGCGCGGCGGAGATCTACCACGACCTGCTCTCCGACATCGACACCTACGGCTACCGGCTCAACTGGGTCACCCGCTCCCCGCGGTTCTTCCCGCTGGAGTACACCAAGCTCACGCTGGAGATGACCTCCCCGGAGTACATCGACTACTTCCACGCGCTGCCCGAGGAGACCCGCTACCGCCTGGAGACCGGTCAGAAGGGGCTGTTCAAGGGCATCGACGGGGAGCTGATCGACGCGATCTTCGACCTGCTCTACCAGAAGAGCGTCGCCGGGCCCGTGCCGACCAGGCTGCTGACCAACTCCGCCCTGGTCAGCGCCCGTTACGACGCGGACGGCGGCGCGTACAGCCTGGGGCTGCGCCAGGAGGAGCAGGGCAAGGACTACGAGCTCACCGCCGAGGGCCTGATCCTCGCCACCGGCTACCGTTACGAGCCGCCCGCCTTTCTCGCGCCCGTCGCCGGGCGGCTGCGCCTCGACAGCCGGGGCCGCTTCGACGTGGCTCGCAACTACAGCATCGACACCACCGGGCGCGGGGTCTTCCTCCAGAACTCCTCGGTGCACACCCACTCGATCACCTCGCCCGACCTCGGCATGGGCGCCTACCGCAACGCCTACATCATCGGCGAGCTGCTCGGCCGTGAGGTCTACCCGGTCGAGAAGTCCATCGCCTTCCAGGAGTTCGCCGTATGAGCCGCCCCGAGAACCGCCGCGCCCCCGGCACACCCGGCGCGTTCACGGTCCGCCCGCTGGACCCCGCCGCCGACGCCGGGCTGGTGCACGGCTGGGTGACCCACCCCAAGGCCGCGTTCTGGCTGATGGGCGACGCCGGACGCGCTGACGTGGAACAGGAGTACCGGTCCATCGCCGCCCACCCGCACCACGACGCGTTCATCGGGCTGCACGACGGCGCGCCCGCCTTCCTGATCGAGCGCTACGACCCCGCCGAGGTCGAGCTGAAGGGGCTGTACGAGGCGGAGCCCGGCGACGTCGGGATGCACTTCCTGGTCGCCCCCACCGACACCCCGGTGCACGGCTTCACCCGGGCCGTGATCACCGCCGTGATGGATTTCCTGTTCGCCGACCCGTCGGTGCGCCGGGTCGTCGTCGAGCCCGACGTGACCAACAGGGCCGTGCAGGCCCTCAACAAGGCCGTCGGCTTCGAGGTGCTCCGGGAGATCACCAAGCCGGAGAAGACAGCTCTGCTCAGCGCCTGCACCCGCGAGCAGTTCGAAGCAGCAACCGGAGGAAACGACCGATGACGACCGCCCTCACCGAGAGCGTCGCCCACCTCTCCCCGGAGCGCTGGGCCACCGCAAACCGACTGCTGGTACGCAAAGCACTGGCGGAATTCAGCCATGAACGGCTGCTGACGCCGGCGCCGCTCGGCAACGACCACTTCACCGTCCGTAGCGACGACGCCTCCACCGAGTACCGCTTCACCGCGCGCCTCTTCGCCCTGGACCACTGGCAGATCCCCGCCGAGACCATCACCCGGCACCGGCACGGCTCCGAACTTCCCCTGGATATGACGGAGTTCCTCATCGAGCTGCGGCACACGCTCGGGATCTCCGCGGAGGTCCTGCCGGTCTATCTGGAGGAGATCTCCTCCACCCTGGCCGGAACCGCCTACAAACTCACCAAGGAACCGGCGACCTCCGGCCAGCTCGTCGCCGCCGGCTTCCAGGCCATCGAGACCGGGATGACCGAGGGCCACCCGTGCTTCGTCGCCAACAACGGGCGGCTCGGCTTCGGCGTGGACGAGTACCGGGCGTACGCCCCCGAGGCGGCCTCGGAGATCCGGCTGGTCTGGCTGGCCGCCCGCCGTGACCGGGCCACCTTCACCGCGGGCGCCGGTCTCGACTACGACGCGCTGGTCAAGGGTGAGCTGAGCGAGGCGGCCCGGGAACGGTTCGACGGCACGCTGCGCGGGCTCGGCCTCGACCCCGGCGACTACTTCCTGCTGCCCGTCCACCCCTGGCAGTGGTGGAACAAGCTCGCGGTCAGCTTCGCCGGAGAGCTGGCGGCACGGCATCTGGTGGTGCTCGGCGAGGGTGAGGACAGGTACCTCGCCCAGCAGTCGATCCGCACGTTCTTCAACACCGACCACCCGGACAAGCACTACGTCAAGACGGCGCTGTCGGTCCTGAACATGGGCTTCATGCGCGGACTGTCCGCCGCGTACATGGAGGCCACTCCCGCGATCAACGACTGGCTGGCCGGTCTGATCGAGCGCGACGAGCTGCTGCGCGGGGCCCGGTTCTCGATCATCCGGGAGCGGGCCGCGATCGGCTACCACCACCGGTCCTACGAGGCGGCCACCGCCAAGGGCTCCCCGTACCGGAAGATGCTGGCCGCCCTGTGGCGCGAGAGCCCCGTGCCGGGACTCCGGTCCGGCGAGCGGGTCGCGACGATGGCCTCACTGCTCCACACCGACCGCGAGGGCGGATCGGTGGCCGGGGCGCTGATCGCCGAGTCGGGCCTGGACCCGCGGGTGTGGCTGCGGCACTACCTGGACGCCTATCTGGTGCCGGTGCTGCACAGCTTCTACGCCTACGACCTCGTCTACATGCCGCACGGCGAGAACGTGATCCTGGTCGTGGAGGACGGTGTCGTCACCCGCACGATCTTCAAGGACATCGCCGAGGAGATCGCGGTGATGGACCCGGACGCGGTGCTGCCGCCGCAGGTCGAACGGATCCGGGCCGAGGTCCCGGAGGACCTGAAACTGCTGTCGGTCCTCACCGACGTCTTCGACTGCTTCTTCCGCTTCCTGGGCGCGGGCCTGGCCACCGAGGGCGTCCTGCACGAGGACACCTTCTGGCGGACGGTCGCCTCCTGTGTGCGCGACTACCAGAAGTCGATGCCGTATCTCGCGGACAAGTTCCAGCGGTACGACCTGTTCGCGGCGGATTTCGCCCTCTCCTGCCTCAACCGCCTCCAGCTGCGCGACAATCAGCAGATGGTCGACCTCAACGACCCTGCTGGCGCACTACAGTTGGTGGGGCGTCTGAAGAATCCGATCGCCGGGTTCTGAGCCCCGGCCGCCGCATCGCGGCAGCCCGCCCGACCGGTGAGCGCCCGGGGACGGTCCCCCGGGCGCTCACCTTCTCCGCCCGGAAGACGGGCTGGCAGAATCGCGGGCATGGCAGAAATCATCCAGCGGGACGGAACGTGGACATTCGACGGGGACACCGTTCGGATCGTGCCGGGAGGAAAGGCGCATCCGGTCCGGCAGGAGCTGGGTGAGACAGCCGTACCCCTGCGGGCGGTGGCGGGCGTCTCGTTCGAACCGGACCGCAAGGGCGGGCGGCTGCGGCTGCGCGGCGGCGCCTGCCCGGTACTGCGGGCCGCCGACGGCCGGCTCAAGGACGGCGCCGACCCCTATGCGCTGACCGTGGAGAAGGACCGCACCGGGGTCGCGGAGTACTTCGTCGACGAGGTCCGCAACGCGCTGCTGATCGAGCAGGTGCCGGAGGGCCCCGTGGACCGTTTCCTGCTGCCCGGCCCCGCGCTGCCGGTCTCCGGCGGAGGCGGTGACGGCACGGCGTCCTTCGACGGGGAGACGGTCCGGCTGACCTGGAACTGGAAGGCCGAGGAGTCCAAGACCGCCGGGGGCCCGTCCGTCTTCCCGCTGTCGCGGATCGCGGGCGTGCGGTGGCTGCCCTCGATCGGGCTGGAGAACGGCTACCTCCGCTTCGAGCCGGTCGAGGGGGCCGTCTCGGCTCCGCCGAAGTACGACACGTACGCCCTGGACCTGTGGGGGATCTCCAAGAAGGAGCACACGGCGGTCCTGGTCGCGGCGGCGGTGCTGATGCGGCTGCCCGGGGCCCGTGCGGCGCTGGACGCACCGGAGGCGGCCCCGGCCCTGGCCAAGGCGGCCGAGCCCGCCGCCCCGCCCGCCGGCGACCACGACACGTTGCTGCGGCGACTCCGGGAGCTGGGCGAGCTGCACCGGGCCGGGGTGCTCACCGACGAGGAGTTCAGCACCGCGAAACAGGCCGTCCTGCGCAGCATGTGAGGCGATCGAGCCGCATTCCAAGCATCGCCTGCCCGATTTCGGGCAGATTTCTTGCATAAGAACGCCCCGGCACGCAATATCGACGGGTGCTTGAACGCCGCTCGTCGCACGACGACCTCATCGACCACCTCGTACGCTCCACCGCGCTCCAGCGCGGCGAGGCGGCCCGGGTGATCCTCGACGTGCTGGCGTACTTCGACGAGAGCACCGACGACTTCGTCCGGCGCCGCCACCGCGAACTGCAGTCCGGCGGCCTGGTCAACACGGAGATCTTCGAGCGGATCGCGGCCGAGCTGCCGCACCGCGCCGTGGCGCCGCCGGAGCTCTCGCTCCGCCAGCTGCGCCGCATCGTCTACGGCTGACCCGGGGGCCGGCCGGGCGCCCGTGCGGGGCGTCGAACGGAAATGCGTGTACGTCGATGGAGGGGCAGAGAACACATGTGCGGAATCGTCGGTTACATCGGAAAGCGTGACGTCGCTCCGCTGCTGCTGGAAGGCCTGCAGCGGCTGGAGTACCGGGGGTACGACTCCGCGGGCATCGTCATCACCGGCAAGGCGGCGGCGGGCAAGCCGGGCGCGCTGAAGATGGTCAAGGCCAAGGGCCGGGTCCGCGAGCTGGAGGCCAAGGTCCCCAAGCGTTTCGCCGGCACCACCGGCATCGCCCACACCCGCTGGGCCACCCACGGCGCGCCGAGCGACGAGAACGCCCACCCGCACATGGACGCGGAGAACAAGGTCGCCGTCGTCCACAACGGGATCATCGACAACGCCTCCGAGCTGCGCGCCAAGCTCACCGCCGACGGCATCGTCTTCCTCTCCGAGACCGACACCGAGGTGCTGGTCCACCTGATCGCCCGCGCCCAGGCCGAGACCCTGGAGGAGAAGGTCCGCGAGGCGCTGCGCTCGGTCGAGGGCACCTACGGCATCGCCGTGCTGCACGCCGACTTCAACGACCGCATCGTGGTCGCCCGCAACGGCTCCCCGGTCGTCCTCGGCATCGGCGAGAAGGAGATGTTCGTCGCCTCCGACGTCGCCGCCCTCGTCGCCCACACCCGCCAGGTCGTCACGCTGGACGACGGCGAGATGGCCACGCTGAAGGCCGACGACTTCCGTACGTACACCACGGAGGGCTCGACCACGACGGCCACGCCGACCACCGTGGAGTGGGAGGCCGAGTCGTACGACATGGGCGGCCACGACACGTACATGCACAAGGAGATCTCGGAGCAGGCCGACGCCGTGGACCGCGTCCTGCGCGGCCGGATCGACGACCGGTTCTCCACCGTGCACCTGGGCGGACTCAACCTGGACGCCCGCGAGGCGCGCGGGGTGCGCCGGATCAAGATCCTCGGCTGCGGCACCTCGTACCACGCGGGCCAGATCGGCGCCCAGCTGATCGAGGAGCTGGCCCGCATCCCCGCCGACGCCGAGCCGGCCTCCGAGTTCCGCTACCGCAACCCGGTCGTCGACCCCGACACCCTGTACGTCGCGGTCTCCCAGTCGGGCGAGACGTACGACGTGCTGGCCGCCGTCCAGGAGCTGAAGCGCAAGGGCGCGCGCGTCCTCGGCGTGGTCAACGTGGTCGGCTCCGCCATCGCCCGTGAGGCCGACGGCGGGACCTACGTCCACGCGGGCCCGGAGGTCTGCGTCGTCTCCACCAAGTGCTTCACCAACACCGTGGTCGCCTTCGCGCTGCTCGCCCTGCACCTGGGCCGGATCCGTGACCTGTCGGTCGCGGACGGCAAGCGGATCATCGACGGGCTGCGCAGGCTGCCGGAGCAGATCAGCGAGATCCTGGCGGGCGAGGACGAGATCAAGCGGCTCGCGGCGGAGTACGCGGACGCCAAGTCGATGATGTTCATCGGCCGGGTGCGCGGCTACCCGGTGGCCCGCGAGGCCTCCCTGAAGCTGAAGGAGGTCTCGTACATCCACGCCGAGGCCTACCCGGCCTCCGAGCTGAAGCACGGCCCGCTCGCGCTGATCGAGCCCGCGATGCCGACCGTGGCGATCGTGCCGGACGACGATCTGCTGGAGAAGAACCGCGCCGCGATGGAGGAGATCAAGGCCCGCAGCGGCCGCATCCTCGCCGTCGCCCACCAGGTGCAGGAGAAGGCCGACCACACCATCGTCGTGCCGAAGAACGAGAACGAGCTGGACCCGATCCTCATGGGCATCCCGCTCCAGCTCTTCGCGTACCACACGGCCCTGGCGATGGGCCGCGACATCGACAAGCCGCGCAACCTGGCGAAGTCCGTGACGGTCGAGTAGACGGCCGCGCGCAGACCTGGGGCCCCGTACCGTCGCGCAGACGGTACGGGGCCCAACGCGTGCCGCTCCAGGGCTTTCTGGCGGCAGATCAGGAAACTCGGACCGCACGGCTCGCTCACGCCGCTCCCGCCGCTCCGGCCGCTCCGGCCACTCGCCGGTGTCTCCGCGGCCCGGGCCCGGGGCCCTTCAGGGGATGACGATGACGGGGCGTCGCGCGCGGCGGGCGAGGCGGCCGGCGACGGATCCGAAGATCCGGCCCACGATGCCGTGCGTGGAGCCCACGACGATGGCGTCGGCGGCGTACTCCCGGCCGACCTCCTCCAGTTCGTGGCAGATGTCGCCACCGCGCTCGACGAGCACCCAGGGCACATCGGAGAGGTAGTCCGCGCAGGCCAGCTCCAGGCCGAGGACCTCGGTGCGGTGATCGGGGACGTCGACGAAGACGGGGGGCTCGCAGCCCGCCCAGACCGTGGTCGGCAGCCGGTTGGCGACGTGGACGATGATCAGCCCGGAGTCCGAGCGGCCGGCCATGCCGATGGCGTAGGCGAGAGCCCGCTCACTGGACATGGAGCCGTCGAAACCGACCACGACACCGTGCCGGAAGGCGGGATCGCACGCATGGCGTGCTTCGTCGACCGTCCGCGGCTCCGACCCTGGGTCGGCTACCGGCTTGCGGTCTTTGGGTTCAGGGATTTCGTGACCGGCCATCGGTGTCTCGGCGAAGAGAGTCCTCGTGAGGAGGGAACGGTTTCGAGAGGTGCATCAGCTGGTGGTGGAGCTCTGTCCGGGAATCATCTTCCCAACCCCATACCCCCAAGGGTACGGGGTCACTCCTCCACCGCCCAGACCCCCGCAAAAGCGTGCGTGACGCTGGAGGGAGCATGCCCGAGCCCGTCCGGGATGGCAATGCCGGTTGTGTCGTACACGGGCCTCGGAGGGGGGTGAACAGGGTCGGCCGTCCTGTTTTTCGCGACGTCCGACGGCCGCCCCGCTCGCGCGGCGGCGAGGCCCTCACCCGGTCCCTGTTGGCCACACCGCCGCCGGGCCGTCACCCCGGGGCGTGACGCCGCGACGGGCTCGGCGCGATCCTCGTCCGGGACGAGCACGGCGACAGCCCCCGCCGCGGCGGACGGCGAGGTCCGCCGGACCGGCCCCGGCCGGCCTCCGATGCCCGCGCTTCTCGTGCCCCACGGCCCATCGGTCGGTAATCCGGTCCTGCGGAACCTCGGCCCCGCCCCCGTCGCGACCGCCCGCCGAATCCCCTCGCGGCGGCCCGAACGCGCCATGGTTCACAGCGCCGAGGGAGCGCACCGGCGCGACCGTCAGGCGCCGGTTGTGCGCCCGGCGTGACCGGATACAGCACACACAACTGATGGTTTTCAGCCAACTTCACCTGGGTGCCGAACCCTTCGCGTGATGGCCGGAGACCCCACCGCCCACCAGGCAGGAACGGACCGCGCGGTACGCTTTCACCCGACGCGGACGGGCCACGTTGGCGAAGGACACTTCCCTGTGCGCTTCGCGGGTGGAACGCTTCGTGATCGAACGCTTCACGCCACGTTTCCTTATCGACATTGAGCTGGTGGGGGAAGGTGTCACGGCGGGACCACGCGACGCAGTAGATTCGATCTTGGAAATCGGAGACTGGGGACACGTGCGACACCGAGGGGAAACGTGCAGGAGCCACAGGCCCGTAAGGACCAGGGAGACGCGAACACCGAGGGGGGCTTAGCGTCATGAGCCAGGACTCCGCCGCCGCGACGGAGGCCGCACGCAAGCTGACCGGGCGGCGACGCCGGGAAGTCGTTGCCGTGCTGCTGTTCAGCGGCGGCCCTATCTTCGAGAGCTCCATCCCGCTCTCCGTTTTCGGAATCGACCGGCAGGACGCGGGAGTTCCCCGCTACCGCCTGCTGGTCTGCGGCGGCGAGGAAGGACCGCTGCGCACTACCGGTGGGCTCGAACTCACCGCGCCGTACGGCCTGGAGGCGATCAGCAGGGCCGGCACCGTGGTGGTGCCCGCCTGGCGGTCGATCACCTCGCCGCCGCCCGCCGAGGCACTGGACGCGCTGCGGCGCGCCCACGAGGAGGGCGCCCGCATCGTCGGTCTGTGCACGGGAGCCTTCGTGCTCGCGGCCGCCGGCCTGCTGGACGGACGGCCGGCCACCACACACTGGATGTACGCGCCGACGCTGGCCAAGCGCTATCCGTCGGTGCACGTCGATCCGCGCGAGCTGTTCGTGGACGACGGCGATGTGCTCACCTCCGCCGGCACGGCCGCCGGGATCGATCTCTGCCTCCATATAGTCCGCACCGACCACGGCACGGAAGCCGCGGGGGCACTAGCCCGCCGGCTCGTCGTGCCGCCGCGGCGCAGTGGTGGGCAGGAGCGCTACCTGGACAGGTCTTTACCGGAGGAGATCGGCTCCGACCCGCTCGCCGAGGTCGTGGCCTGGGCCCTGGAGCATCTGCACGAGCAGTTCGACGTGGAGACGCTCGCCGCGCGCGCCTATATGAGCAGACGCACCTTCGACCGCAGGTTCCGTTCGCTCACCGGCAGCGCACCGCTGCAGTGGCTGATCACCCAGCGGGTGCTGCAGGCGCAGCGGCTGCTGGAGACCTCCGACTATTCGGTCGACGAGGTCGCCGGCCGCTGCGGCTTCCGCTCCCCGGTCGCGCTGCGCGGGCACTTCCGCCGCCAGCTCGGCTCCTCCCCCGCCGCGTACCGGGCCGCTTTCCGGGCCCGCCGTCCGCAGGGGGTGGCGGAGAGCGCCGCGACGGTGGTCGAGACGATGGTGCCCAGCCAGGGGCCACCGTCCGGACGCCGGGGCTCGCCCCTGTCCTCCGCGGCCGTCGCCGTGGCGGCGTCGGTGGGGTCCGGGGAGCTGTCCCTGCCGGGTCCTGACGCGTACGTCCCCGGACGCCCGGCCCTGCCGGGACAGCGGAGCGCCCCGTAGGGTGGGGCGCATGAACGACCGCATGGTGTGGATCGACTGCGAGATGACCGGGCTCTCGTTGACGGACGACGCACTCATCGAGGTGGCCGCCCTGGTCACCGACTCGGAGCTGAACGTGCTCGGCGAAGGGGTGGACATCGTGATCCGCCCGCCGGACGCGGCCCTGGAGACCATGCCCGAGGTGGTGCGGCAGATGCACACCGCCTCGGGCCTCCTCGACGAGCTGGCCGGGGGCACCACCCTGGCGGAAGCCGAGGAGCAGGTCCTGGCCTACGTCCGTGAGCAGGTGAAGGAGCCCGGCAAGGCCCCGCTCTGCGGAAACTCGGTAGGGACCGACCGCGGGTTCCTGGCGCGGGACATGCGGGAGCTGGAGGGCTACCTCCACTACCGGATCGTGGACGTGTCCTCGATCAAGGAGCTGGCCCGGCGCTGGTACCCCCGGGCGTATTTCAACAGCCCGGCCAAGAACGGCAACCACCGGGCGCTGGCGGACATCCGTGACTCCATCACGGAGCTCCGCTACTACCGGGAGGCGGTCTTCGTGCCGCAGCCCGGCCCGGACTCCGAGCACGCCAAGGAGATCGCGGCGCGCTTGTCGGCCCCGGCCGCACCGTAGGAACCCGCTGGTCACGGGCGCGCAAGCGCCCGTGGACCGGCCCCGGGAAACGGGGGCGCGAGCACCCTCCCGGACCCTGTACACTTTTTCTCGGCCGGTCGGAAACGCCCGGGCGACATGGTGGGTATAGCTCAGCTGGCAGAGCACCTGGTTGTGGTCCAGGATGTCGCGGGTTCAAGTCCCGTTACTCACCCTGAAGGAAGGGCCCCGGTCATACGACCGGGGCCCTTCTTCATGGAGTGCCGTGCTTCACAGCGTGTGCTTCACGGGCCGCTCCATGGTGTGCCGCTCAGAACGTGACGTCGGAGCAGGCGTAGAAGGCGTTGCCGGTGTCCGCGATGGTCCAGACGCCGAGGATCAGGTGCTTGCCCGACTTCTGCGGCAGGCTGCCCGCGTGCGTGACCGTCGACCCCGGCTGCCGGCCGCCGAACGGCACGGTGAGGAACGGCTGCGGGTCCAGGTCGGCCCGGGTCAGGGGCTTCGCCGGGTCGTAGCCGTCCTTGGTGACGTAGTACCGGAAGTCGGTCGTGGCGTGCCGGGCGGTGATCCGCCAGCGGAAGGTGTGGCTCGCCCCGGCGGTCACGTCGGAGGCCGGCCAGGCTCCGCCGCGCGGGTCGTCCAGCTCGGCGAACCGCTGGTTGCCCCCGGCGCAGATCAGGCCGTCGCGGGGGCCGCGCGCCGGGAAGCCCTTGGGGCCCTCGACGCTCGGCGGCTCCCACTGGATCTGCCCGCAGCCGCGGACGGTGCCGTTGCCGCAGAGCTGCTGCCTGCTGACCGGGGAGTCGGTGTACCCGTGGCTCTGCGCGCTGCCGGAGGTGGCCAGCAGGGAGGCCCCGGCGACGCCGAGCCCGAGGAGTAAGGAGGTGATCTTTCTGCGCATGTGGTGCTCCTGGGGTGAGGGGTGGAGCGTGCGGACAGATGGACCGGGCGGCGGCTCGCCGCTTGGTCTAGACCAAGACGGAGGCTAGCCCCGTCTTTTGGTCATGTCCATACCACTGAAGGCGGGCGGACGGCCGCCGCACCCCGCACCGGCCGGAAAAGCCGGCCGCCCCGGCGGTCACGACGAGTCGCGGACCACCAGCTCCGTGGGCAGCACCACCGAAGGGCGCTCGCCGTCCGGGTCCCGGCCCGCGATCTCGTCCAGGAGGAGCTGGGCCATCCGGCGGCCCATCTCCTCGATGGGCTGGCGGACGCTGGTGAGGGCCGGGTGCATGTGGCGGGCGACCACCGAGTCGTCGAAGCCGACCAGGGCCACGTCCTCGGGGATGCGGCGGTCCGCCTCGCGCAGGACCTGGCGGGCGCCGGCGGCCATCACGTCGGAGGCGACGAACACCGCGTCGAGGCCGGGGCGGCGCGCGAGGAGGTCGCGCATGGCCCTCGCTCCGCCCTCCTCGGTGAAGTCGGCGGGGGCGATGAGGCGCTCGTCGGGGGCCAGGCCGGCGGCGGAGACCGCCGCGCGGTAGCCGTCCAGGCGGCGCTGGGCACCGTAGACCTCCAGGCGGCCGGTGATCGTGGCGACCTGGCGGCGTCCCCGGGCGACCAGATGCTCGACGGCGGCCCGCGCGCCCTCGAAGTTGTCGGAGTCGACGGAGGGCAGCGTCTCGGCCGCGTCCCGGGCGCCGCTGATCACGCAGGGCATGCCCAGCTGCTCCAGCAGCTCCGGCAGCGGGTCGTCGGCGTGCACGGCGACCAGGAGGACCCCGTCGACGCGGTGGGCGGTGAGGTACTGGGCGAACCGGCGGCGCTCGCGGTCGTTGCCGACGAGGGTGAGGAGCAGCTGCATCTCGGTGTCCGCCAGGGCCGCGCCGACGCCGCGCACTATCGCGGAGAAGTACGGCTCGGCGAAGAAGCGGGTCTCCGGCTCGGGCACCACCAGCGCGATGGCGTCGGTGCGGTTGCCCGCCAGGGCGCGGGCGGCGCGGTTGGGGACGTACCCCAGCTCGGCCACGGCCGCCTCGACCGCCTGCCGAGTGGTGTCGCTGACCCGGGGCGAGCCGTTGATGACCCGCGAGGCGGTGCCCCGGCCAACGCCGGCCCGCGCCGCCACCTCTTCGAGCGTGGGCCGCCCGCCGCTCCGTACTCGCGCTGCCGCCATGGCCGCCTCCCCGTTCCCGGTCAATTTCTCACAGCCGTACAGTCAATCCAAGTCCTGGGCCGATCACCCCGACGAGCGTACGGACAGTGTATTGGGAGCGCTCCCAAGCCTGGCCGGAAAACACGTGTGAACAGAAAAGCGGTGGGCCCGGTCGGGGATGACCGGGCCCACCGCCGCTCTCACCAGGTCAGGCGTCCGCCTCGGCGGCCGGGGGCAGCGCGTGGCGGGCGATCACGTCGCTGTACCAGTGGGCGCTGGACTTCGGCGTACGGCGCTGGGTCGCGTAGTCGATGTACACCGCGCCGAAGCGCTTCGCGTAGCCGTAGCCCCACTCGAAGTTGTCCATGAGGGACCAGAGGAAGTAGCCCCGTACGTCGGCCCCGTCGGCCGCTGCCCGGCGCACCGCCTCCAGGTGGCCCCGCAGATAGGAGATCCGCTCCGGGTCGTGGACCCGGCCCTCCGCGTCCGGGGCGTCGTCGAAGGCCGCGCCGTTCTCGGTGACCATCAGCGGCAGGTCCGGGTGTTCGCGCGAGACGTCCATGAGGAGGTCGTACAGGCCCTCCGGCTTCACCGACCAGTTCATCGCGGTGACCGGCCGGCCCTCGGCGAGGTGGAAGGCGACGTGCTCCGAGCCGGGCCACGGGGAGTGCTCGCTGCTTCCGTGGCCGTCGTTACGGGTGTCCCCGGCGCCGGTGGGCGAGGCGCTGACGATGGTGGGCGTGTAGTAGTTGACGCCGAGGACGTCGATCGGGGCGGCGATGGCGGCCAGGTCGCCCTCCTGGATCAGCTCGGGCCAGTTCACGATGCGTTCGGTGTCGGCCAGCAGGTCCTCCGGGTACGCGCCCTTCAGCATCGGCCCGGTGAAGACGCGGTTGCCCACCGCGTCGATCCGGCGGGCCGCGTCCGCGTCCGCCTCGCTGCCGGTCAGCGGGCGCACCTGGTGGAGGTTGAGGGTGACCGAGGTCTGCGCGGCAGCGGGGAGGTTGGCGCGCAGCGCCTCGGCCGCCCGGCCGTGGGCGAGGTTGAGGTGGTGGGCGGCCCGCAGCGCGGCGGCCGGTTCGGTGCGGCCGGGGGCGTGGACCCCGGAGCCGTACCCGAGGAAGGCCGAGCACCAGGGTTCGTTCAGCGTGGTCCACAGGGAGACGCGGTCGCCCAGGGCGCGGGCCATGATGGCCGCGTAGTCCGCGAACCGTTCGGCCGTAGCCCGCTCGGGCCAGCCGCCCGCGTCCTCCAACTCCTGCGGCAGGTCCCAGTGGTAGAGCGTGGCGACGGGCTTGATGCCGGCTGCCAGCAGTTCGTCGACGAGCGACCGGTAGAAGTCCAGGCCGCGTTCGACGGCGGGCCCCCGGCCGGTGGGCTGGACCCGGGACCAGGAGACCGAGAAGCGGTACGCCTGGAGTCCGAGGCTCTTCATCAGGGCGACGTCGTCGCGGTAGCGGTGGAAGTGGTCGGCCGCCACGTCCCCGGTGTCCCCGCCGAGGACCCGGCCGGGCGTGTGGCTGAAGGTGTCCCAGATGGAAGGGGTGCGGCCCATCTCGGTGGCCGCGCCCTCCACCTGGTACGCGGCGGTGGCCGCGCCCCAGAGGAAACCGGTCGGGAAAGGGGCCGTGGCGGCGGGGGCCTGCTGCGGGACCGTGTCAGGTCGGACGGCTGTCATGTGGGAGCGCTCCCTTGAGGAAGGTGAGGGGTGAGAGGAGGTGGGGCAGAGGCAGGAAAGCAGGGGGAGAGGGCCCGGCCCGCCCCTTCACCGCGGGGAGGGGTGGCCGGCCCTCACCACGGGAAGGGGGAGGCCGGCCGTTCACCGGGGCGAACGGGGGACAGTCCTCACCGGGGTGAGCGGGGCGGACAGTCCCCCACGGGGCGAGCGGGGCGGTCAGCCCTTCACCGGAGTGAACAGGGCGGTCAGCCCTTCACCGCGCCCGACATGATCCCGCCGACGATCTTCTTGCCGAAGACCACGAACACCACCAGCAGCGGCAGCGTGCTGATCAGCGCGCCCGCCATCACGATGGACTGGTCGGGGGTGTACGAGGCGCTGAGCTGGCCGAGGGCCACCTGAAGGGTCGGGTTCTGCTGGTTCAGGGCGAGGTAGGGCCAGAAGAAGTCGTTCCACGCCTGGACGAAGGTGAGCATCCCGAGCACCATCATCGCGGGGCGGGCCACCGGCAGCACCACGCTCACCACGATGCGGAAATTGTTCGCGCCGTCGATCTTGGCCGCCTCGATCAGCTCGTACGGCAGCGCCTCGATCAGGTACTGGCGCATGAAGAACACGCCGAACGCGCTCACCAGCGTCGGGAAGATCACCGATTCCAGCTGCCCGCCCCAGCCGAGGCCGGACATCATCATGAACAGCGGGACGACGCTGAGCTGCGGCGGGATGGTGAGGGTGGCGATGACCGCGGTCATCAGCCATCCGCGGCCCCGGAAGCGCATCTTGGCGAACGCGTAACCGGCGAGCGTGCAGAAGAAGAGCGTCGCGAGGGTGATGGAGGACGAGACGATGACGCTGTTGAGGATCGCCTTGCCGAGGTTGGCCTGCTCCCAGGCGGTCTGGACGTTCTCCACCAGCTTGCCGCCCGGGAAGAACGGCGGGGTGGAGGCGAGGACTTCGTCCTGGGTGCGGGAGGCCGCGACCAGGGTCCAGTAGAGCGGCAGCAGCGAGCCGAAGCCGACGACGGCGAGCGCGATGTACGCGAACGGGCCGCCCTTCAGCTGCTGGCCGGCGCCCATCCGGAAGCGGCTCGGTCGCTGCGGGGCGCCGCCCTTCGGGGCCGGCGCGAGCTTCACGGGGGCGGTGTGCGTGGGGCTGGTCATGGTCATGGATGCGCTCCCGGTCAGACCGCGGACTTGCGGACGAATCGGCCGATGAACCAGTTGGCCGCGGCGATGAGGAGGAGGAGGGCGAGCATCGCCCAGGCGACGGCGGCGGCCGGACCGAGATGTCCGAGGTTCCAGCCGTAGTTGTAGAGGTAGATGCTGAGCGTCTCGTACTGGTTCTCGTTGCCGCCGGTGGCGCCCAGGGCCCCGCCCTCCAGCAGCAGCGGCTCGCCGAAGAGCTGCATGGAGCCGATGGTGGAGATGACGATGGTGAACAGGATCGTCGGGCGCAGCGAGGGGATGGTGACCTTGCGGAACTGCTGCCAGCGCGAGGCGCCGTCCAACGAGGCCGCTTCGTAGAGGTCGTTGGGGACGGCCTGCATCGCGGCGAGGTAGATCAGCGCGTTGTAGCCGGTCCAGCGCCAGATCACGATGATGGAGATGGCGAGCTTCGAGGTCCAGTGCCCGTTGGCCCAGTTGACCGGGTCGAAGCCGACGAGGCCGAGCGTCCAGTTCAGCAGTCCGCCGTCGGCCCGGAACACCAGGGCGAAGACGAGGGCGGCCGAGGCGACCGAGGTCGCGTACGGGGTGAGGATGATCGTGCGCCAGAACGTGCTGGCCCGCAGCTTGTAGTTGAGGAGATGAGCCAGGCCGAGGGCGACCAGGAGCTGCGGGACGGTGGAGATGACGCCGATCAGGAACGTGTTGCTGACCGAGGTCCAGAACTCGGGGTCGTGCAGGATCTTGTCGAAGTTCTCCCAGCCCACCCACTCCATCGAGTCCAGGCCGGTCATCTCCACCCGGTGCAGGGCGATCCAGCCGGTGTAGAGGAGGGGGTAGAGCCCGAAGGCCCCGAAGACGAGGAAGAACGGCGCGATGTACGCGTACGGGGACGCCTTGTCGTCGAACCGCCACAGCCGGCTGCGCCACAACTGCCGCCGTTCGCTCGGCGGTTCCTTCTTCGGTTCACGGGGCGGGGTCGCGTACGCATCCCGGGTGGGGGTCGAGGTTGCCACGGGCGGGGAGTCCTTCCCTGGGTGCGCCGACGGACGGCCGGGGCGGCTGGAGGGGCGGGCAGCTGGAGGGGCGGGGCGGCTGGAGGGGCGGGCGGGCGGCGGGGCGGGCGGGTGTCGCCCGCCCGCCCCGGCGCGGGACCGGCGCGGGCCGGTCCGGTGTCAGGTCAGCCGATGGCCTTGTCGATCGTCCGCACGGCCGCGTCCCAGGCGTCGTCGGGGCTGGTGCCGCGCTGCTCCATGTTGTTGATCTGGGTGGAGATGGAGTCCTTGATCACGCCGTCCTTCGGGCCGAGGACCGCCTCGGGGATGGACTTCGCGCCGTCGGCGTAGATCTGGCCGATGGGGGCGTTGTTGAAGTACGGCAGGGTCGCGTTCTTCACGTCGGGCAGCTCGTAGGCGCCCTGGTTGGACGGGAAGACGCCGATCGCCTTGAAGACGGCGGCCTGCTGCTCGGGGGCGGTCAGCCACTTGACGAGCTTGGTGGCCTCGGCGACGTTCTTCCCGGACTTCGGGACGGCGAGGAAGGAGCCGCCCCAGTTGGCGGAGGTGTTGCCCGGGGCGCTGGTGATGTCCCACTTGCCCTTGTTGGCGTCACCGGCGTAGGTGGAGATCTGGCCGGCCATCCAGGCGGGGCAGACGACGGTGGCGACGGTGCTCTTGCGCAGGGCCGCCTGCCACTGGTCCTCGAACTGGGCGAGGCCCTGGGTCAGCTTCTTGGACGCGGCCTCGGCGGCGAGCTTCCAGCCCTTCTCCACGCTGGCGCTCTTGTCGTAGATCGGCTTGCCGCTCGCGTCGTAGTACTGCTCGGGGCTGGAGCTGACCACGGCGTTGAACATGGCGCTCGCGGAGTCCATGAAGTACGTGCCCTTGGGGGCCTTCTTCTTGTACTGCTCACCCAGGGCGAGGAAGTCCTCCCAGCCGCCCTCGGTCAGCTTCGCGACCTCGGCCCGGTCGGTGGGCAGTCCGGCCTTCTCGAACAGCTCACGGTTGTAGCAGAGGGACATGGGGCCGATGTCGGTGCCGGCGCCGATGACCGCGCCGCTGGGGGCGGTGGCCTGCTTCGCCTTCCACGACACCCACTCGTCCACGCTGATCGCCTTGGAGAGGTCGGCGAACGAGTCCGCCTTGGTGTCGACGATCTCCTTGATCCGGCCGACCTCGATGCCCTGGACGTCGGCGAGGCCGCTGCCGGAGTTCAGCTGCTGGAGGAGCTTCGGGTAGTAGTTCTTCTCCTCCGCGGTGGTGTCCTCCTTGACCGTGATCTTCGGGTTCAGCTCGTGGTACTTCTCGAAGAGCCCGGCCTCCTTGTAGCCGAACTGCCCGAAGTCGGCGAGGGTCAGGGTGATGTTCCCGTCCGCGTCGGCTCCCTTGTCCGAGTCGGACGAGCCGCCGCATCCGGTGAGGAGGAGGGCGGTGACCGTGAGGCCCGTGGTGGCCACGAAGGCGGTTCTCCTGCGTCGACCGGCAACGCTGCGGGTGATGCGCATTCCACTGCTCCTTGTTCCGGGAAGGGGAAGCGCGCGAGACCTTCCCCCAGAGTGGGAGCGCTCCCATGCGCCGTTGCCGGAAGGTTGCTGCCTGAAGGGGGTGGGTGTCAAGAGTTGAAGACGATTCCGTTGCCGAGGGATGTCCGGCGGGCGATCGAGGGGGCGTTGGGCCACCCCTCCCGTCGGAAGGTGAACGGGGGTGGACCGGACCGGGCACACCGCCCGACCGCCCCACCCCTGTTAATTTCTCCCTTATGCACCTTTTGAGCATCCTGGTCGCCGACACCAGCACCGGTGGGTGAGGCGGGATGGGCGTCCTGCGTGACCATCCCGAACTGGCCCTCTTCCTCTGCCTCGCGGCCGGCTACCTCGTCGGCAAACTACGCGTCGGCCCGATCACGCTCGGCGGCATCTGCGGCACCCTGATCGTGTCGCTGCTGCTCGGCACCCGGCACATCAGCGTCGACGACGACGTCAAGACGGTCTTCTTCGCGCTGTTCATCTTCTCGCTCGGCTACATGGCCGGGCCGCAGTTCTTCGCCAATCTCAACCGCAAGAGCCTGCGGTTCTTCACTCTCTGCCTGATCGAACTGGTCTGCGTCCTGGGCATCGCCTACGGGCTCGCCAAGGCCTTCGACCTGGACGTGGGCACGGCATCCGGAATCCTCGCCGGGGCGGCCACCGAGTCCGCCGTCGTGGGGACGGCGACCGAGGCCATCGGCAAGCTGGAGGACCTGACTGCCGAGCAGATCAGCCAGTACCAGGGGCATGTGGCCACCGCGTACACGGTCTGCTACCTGTTCGGCCTGATCACCATCGTGCTCTACACCAGCCAGATCATGCCGATGCTGATGCGCGTCAACCTGGCGGACGCCTCGCGCGAGCTGTGGGAGAAGATGCGTGGCGGCCAGGCCGGGCTGGAGTCCGACGAGCGCGAGGCGCTGCCCGGTATGGTCGGCCGCACCTATCTGGTGACGTGGGCGGACGGGCGGACCGTCGGCGCCCTGGAGAGCGCCATGGGCGGCCGGATCACCGTCGAGGGCGTCAAGCGCGGCAGCAGGCTGCTGACGCCGTCCCCCGGTCTGGAGCTGACGCTCAGCGACCTGATCCAGGTGGTCGGGGAGCGGGCGGCCATCATCGAGGCGGGCCGGGAGATCGGCCCGGAGACCCCGGCCGTGCCGGGGCTCGACGCCCCCCTGGCCACCAGTCAGGTCGCGGTCACCGAGAAGGAGACGGTCGGGGCGACCATCGACCGGCTGGAGAAGCGCCATCCGGAGTTCCGCAAGGACGGCGTGTACGTCACCGACGTGCTGCGCAACGACCAGCACCTGCCCGCCAGCGGGGAGACGGTCCTCGCCCGGGGCGACGTGCTGACCCTGGTCGGCGCCCGGGGCGGGCTGAACCGGCTCGTCGCGAAGCTCGGCGCGGTGGTGAAGAACGACGCCACCGACTTCATCTACCTCGGTTTCGGCATCGTGGCGGGCTCCCTGCTCGGCCAGATCGTCGTCAAGCTCGGAGACATCCCGATGTCGCTCGGCACCGGCGGCGGCTGTCTGATCTCCGGCCTGCTCTTCGGCTGGTTCCGGTCCCGCAGCCAGACCTTCGGGGCGTTCCCCCCGCAGGCCGCGAGCACGCTCAAGGACATGGGCCTGGCCGTCTTCATCGCCTGTACGGGGCTGGCGGCGGGACCCCAGGCGTGGCCGCTGCTGAAGGAGTACGGGGCGCTGCTGCCGTTCGCGGGCATCGCCATGGTGCTGGTCCCGGCGACGGTCTCCCTGGTCGTCGGGCGCAAACTGCTGAAGATCGAGAAGCCGCTGCTGATCGGCGCGATCGCCGGGCAGCAGTGCTCGACCCCGGCGATCACCTCCATCACCCAGGTGGCCCAGAGCTCGGTACCTCTTCTCGGCTACACGATCACGTACACGCTCTCCAACTTCCTGCTGCCGCTGACCGGGCCCATCCTCGTCGGCGTCCTGGGGGCGTGACGTGACCGGCTTCCCCAGGCCGGGGAAGGGCGGGCCGCCGGGGCTCCGCCGCCGTGACCGAGCCCGTCCCGAGGCGCGATCCGCCGACGCCGTCCCGCTGACGGGGCGGGGCGCCGTGATCGTCCTGCTGAACCACCGACCTGCTACGGAGTGGACACCACCATGCCCAGGACCAGCTTCGGCCGTGAAGAGATCCGGTCGTTCGCCCAGCTCTCCCCCTTCGAGCTGAAGGACAAGTTCATCCAGATCGCGACGGCCGCGCAGAGCGATCGTCCGGGCCAGAAGGGGAGGTCGACCCGGACGATGCTGAACGCGGGCCGGGGCAACCCGAACTGGGTCGCCACGGGGCCCCGCGAGGCGTACCACGCGCTCGGCTACTTCGCGCTGTCGGAGTCCCGCCGGGTGTGGACGGCCGACAACCTGGGCGGCATGCCGGAGGAGGCGGGGTGTGCGGAGCGCTTCGAGCACTTCGTCCGTACGCACCCGGAGCTGCCGGGCATCGAGCTGCTGAAGGCGTGCGTGGACCTGGCGGTGAAGCGGTTCGGCTTCGACCGGGACGCGTTCGTGCACGAGCTGGCGGACTCCTCGATCGGCGACAACTATCCGGTCCCGGACCGGATCCTGCACCACACCGAGCAGATCGTGCGCGGCTACATCACGGACGAGATGTTCGACCACCGGCCGCCGGAGGGGCAGACGCTGAGCCTGTTCGCGACCGAGGGCGGCACGGCGGCGATGTGTTACGTCTTCGACTCGCTGATGAAGAACGGGATCCTGGAGAAGGGCGACCGGATCGCCCTGATGGTGCCGGTGTTCACCCCGTACCTGGAGATCCCGGAGCTGGACACGTACGGCTTCGACGTGGTGCGGGTGGAGGCGAGCCTGTTCACGGAGACCGGGGTGCGGCAGTGGCGCTACCCGGAGGAGGAGATCGCCAAGCTGGCGGACCCGTCGGTGAAGCTGGTCTGCTGTGTGAACCCGAGCAACCCGCCCTCGCTGGCTCTCTCCACCCGGGTCGCCGAGCAGATCGTGTCCGTCGTCGACGAGCGGAACCCGAACCTGATCATCGTGACCGACGACGTGTACGGGACCTTCGTGGAGGGCTTCCGCTCGCTCGCGGCCGACCTGCCGCGCAACACGCTCCTCGTCTACTCCTACTCCAAGCACTACGGGGCGACCGGCTGGCGGCTCGGGGTGATCGCGCTGCACGACGACAACGTGATCGACGCGATGCTGGCGGAGCAGGACCGGGCGGTGAAGGACCGGTTGAACAGGCGTTACGGGACGCTGTCGCTGCATCCGGAGAAGATCCGGTTCATCGACCGGCTGGTGGCGGACTCCCGGCAGGTGGCGCTGAACCACACGGCGGGCCTGTCGCTGCCGCAGCAGCTGATGATGGCGCTGTTCTCGCTGTTCGACATGCTGGACGAGGGCCAGGCCTACAAGCACCGGATCCGGGCGATCGTCCAGCAGCGCCTCGAACTCCTGCTGGAGGGCGCGCACATGAAGGTCTCGGAGGATCCGAAGCGGGCGGCGTACTACATCGAGCTGGATCTGCTGGCCGAGGCCGAACGCGTGCACGGGAAGCCGTTCGCCGACTTCCTGGAGAGGAACTACGAGCCGGTCGACCCGCTGTTCCGGCTGGCCGAGCAGACCTCGGTGGTGCTGCTCAACGGCGGCGGCTTCGACGGCCCTCAGTGGTCGGTGCGGGTGTCGCTGGCCAACCTGGACGACCTGGACTACCTGAAGATCGGCCACCATCTGCGGGCGATCTTCGACGCGTACGCGCAGGAGTGGCGGGCTCAGGCCGGGTGAAGGTGCGCGCCCCGGCCGGAGGTGGGTGGGGTCCGGCCGGGGCGCGCGGTGGGGGGCATACGTGCGGTTCGGGGCCCGAGGGCGCGTTCGGGCTGCTGGGCGCCGGTTTCCCCGCCGCCACCGGGGCGACCGGTGGCGGTGGGGGCCGGCGTGGGGGGGCTGTACCGCCGACGAGGAGGTACAACGAGCACGCTAGCGGCAACGGAAGGGACAAAGTGGGCTTTACGGACCGCAGTTGATGTTCTTAGGGCGGGCTTAAGGAACCCATGGGCACGGGTTAATGCTGGGCCCCGGGGCCGGTCGTGGTCCGGGACTCCTTGCGCCGCTGCCAGCCGGTCCGGCGGCCGACCCGCCGGCCGTGTCCGCGCCGGCCGCGCTCGGGGCGGCTGCCGTACAGGCCGATCCAGATCCGGACCTCCGTGCCGCCGAGCACGGACCTGCCGATGCGCAGGTCGCCGCCGGTGGACTCGGCGACCCGGCGCACGATGTCGAGGCCGAGGCCGGTGGAGCCGACGGACCCGCTCGCCGCGCCGCGCCCGCTGCCGCCCCGGGCGAGGGCGGCCTTCGGGTCGGCGATGCCCGGGCCGGCGTCGGAGACGAGCACGATGACCGCGTCGCCGCTGTGGTGGACGTCGACGGAGAACGCGGTGCCCTCGGGGGTGTGGCGGAAGACGTTGCCGAGCAACGCGTCCAGAGCGGCTGCCAGTTCGGGCCGGGCCACAGGGATGCGCGCCGTACGGTCGACTCCCGCGAGGCGCACCTCGCGGCCCTCGTCCTCCGCGAGCGCCGACCAGAAGCCCATGCGTTCGCGGATCACCTCGGAGGCGTCGCAGCCCGCCCCCGTCTGCCCGGCCTGGGGCTGCGGGCGCTGCTCGCGGGCGGTGCGGATGATCGTGTCGACCTCGTGCTCCAACTGCTGGACCGCCGCCCGGGTCTGCTCGGCCGCCGGGCCCTCGCCGAGGGAGGCGGCGTTCAGCCGGAGCACGGTGAGGGGGGTGCGCAGCCGGTGCGAGAGGTCGGCGGCCAGCTCGCGCTCGTTGGCCAGGAGCTGGACGACCTGGTCGGCCATGGAGTTGAACGCGACGGCGGCGGACCGCAGTTCGGTGGGCCCGTCCTCGGGGACCCGGGTGCCGAGGCGCCCCTCCCCCAGGTCCTGGGCGGCGCCGGCGAGGCGCTGGGCGGGCCGCACCATCCGTACGCCGAGCCGGTCGGCGACCGCGACCGAGCCCACGATCAGCGCGAGGCCGACGCCCGCCAGCGTCAGCCAGGCGGTGGCGACCCCGTGGGAGACCTCGCCCTCGGGGACGAACACCTCGACGACGGCGATGTCCCCGGTGCCCAGCGCGGTCGGCTGGAGGAGCGCGAAGCCGCCGGTGACTTCGGTGATGGAGGCGCGCCCGGCCTTGCGCACGGTCGCCACGTCCTCGGGGGTGGCGCGCCGGGTGCCGATGTCCAGGGGCCCGCCCTCGGCGGGGACCTGGACGGCGAGACGCCCCCGGTCGCCCGGTTCGGTGGACAGGACCGCCCGGGTCAGCTCCTCGCGGTCGGTGGTGATGGAGAGCGTCGGGGCGATCATCGCGGCCTGGCGTTCGGCGTCGGAGAACGCCCGGTCGCCGGCCATCTCCCGGATGACGAGTCCGAGCGGCACGGCGAAGGCGATGACGACCATGGCGGTGACCGCCAGGCAGACCTTGACCAGGGCCCATCTCATGCGGGCGGCTCCGTGACCGGCGTATCGGCCGGGGCGTCGGCGGGCGGCTGGAGCTTCACGCCGACGCCGCGCAGCGTGTGCAGATAGCGCGGCCGGGCGGCGGTCTCGCCGAGTTTGCGGCGCAGCCAGGAGAGATGGACGTCGATGGTCTGGTCGTCGCCGTAGGACTGCTGCCAGACCTCGGCCAGCAGCTCCTTGCGTGCGACGACCACGCCGGGCCGCCCGGCGAGGAAGGTGAGCAGGTCGAACTCGCGGCGGGTCAGGTCGAGTTCGGCGCCGTCCAGCTCGGCGCTGCGGCGCAGCGGGTCGATGGAGAGCCCGCCGACGCGGATGACCCTGGGCGGCGTCGCCCCGCCACCGGTGGCGCGCGAGCGGCGCAGTACGGCAGCCATCCGGGCGGAGAGGTGCTCGACGGAGAACGGCTTCGTCAAGTAGTCGTCGGCGCCGTCGTTGAGCAGCCGGACGATCTCGCTCTCGTCGTCCCGGGCGGTGGCGATGATCACGGGCACATCGGTGATGGACCGCAGCATCTTCAGCGCCTCGGCACCGTCCAGGTCGGGCAGCCCGAGGTCGAGGATGACCACGTCGAAGCGGAAGTGCGCGACCTCGCGCAGCGCTTCGAGCGCGGTGCCCACGCTCCGTACCGTGTGGGAGGCCTCACTGAGGTGCCGGATGAGGGCGGAACGTACGAACTGGTCGTCCTCGACCACGAGCACACTTGCCATGGGCGGCACCGTACGCCATGCCGGCGGGCCCGGTCCCGGCCTCGTCGGAAACGTCCGCAAAGGCCGGAGAAGGGCGGTAGTTCGAGGTCTCGGGGAAGATCCGGAGCGGGCCGGGACGGGCCGGGTGGCGCGGGGCCGGCCCGGACGGGCCAGGGTCGGCCGGGTGGCGCGGGACCGGCCCGGACGGGCCAGGGTCGGCCGGGTGGTGCGGGACCGGCCCGGACGGGCCAGGGTCGGCCGGGTGGTGCGGGACCGGCCCGGACGGGCCAGGGTCGGCCGGGTGGTGCAGGATGTGCCGATGCAACGAGGACTCGTACACGCGCTGGCGTGGATGCTCGCCACCGGCGCGGCGGTGACGCTCTCGTGGTGGGGTGTGCACACGGTCATGGCGGGGACGGCCTACGACCCGCCCCGGGCCGTGCCGGTCTCGGTGGGCTCGGCCCCTCCCCAGCGCGTCGGAGAGAGCACCGGGGCGCCGCTCGTCTCCTCGACGCACCGCACCTCGCCCTCCCCCTCCCCCTCCGCCTCGTCGCGCACCGGCGGGGCGAGACCCTCTCCATCGGCCCCGCGCCCCTCCCGGGCGCCGACGGCCGCGTCGGCGAAGCCGCCGGCGCCGTCGACCTCGGGCAGGGTGAAGAGCTATCGCACCGACGGCGGCCGGGTCGTGTTCGAGCTCGGCGCGGACACGGCGAAGCTCGTCTCGGCCACGCCCGAGCCGGGCTGGTCGATGCAGGTGTGGACGAACGACGCGTGGATCCGGGTGGACTTCAGCGACGGGGGCGGGAGGGACGGGAAGACGTACTCGGTGTTCTGCACCTGGAACGGGACGCCGCCGACGGTGCAGGTCGTCGAACCGTGATCCGGGCCCGACCTGCGGCGGGTCACGGGTTCTCGAAGACGGACGGCGGCGGCGCGGGCGACGGTCTGGCCGCGGCGTCGGTGACGACGGCCGCGCCGCCGGTGAAGTCGGCGAGCGCGCGGCCGTGTTCGACGCGGCCGGGGTGCGGGTCGCTCGCCACCCGCCGGGTGAACTCCGCGACCGGGAGGGGCAGGGCCGAGGCGAGCAGGACCGCGTTGCCGAAACGGCGGCCCCGCCACACCACCGGGTCGGCGGCCAGCGCCAGTTCGGGGAAGACGGCGGCGGCGGTGGCGACCTGGCCGCGCAGGTGGGCGAGCGGGGGGCCGTCGGCGAGGTTGGCGGCGTACCGCCCTTCGGGCTTCAGGACCCGGCGCACCTCCGCGAGGAATTCGGCGGAGGTCAGGTGGGCGGGGGTGCGGGCCCCGCTGAACACGTCCGCGATGATCAGGTCCGCCCAGCCGTCCGGGAACCTGCCGAGCCCCTCGCGGGCGTCGGCCGTGCGGACCCGGACCCGGGCCTGGGGGTCCAGCGGGAGGCGGTCGCGGACGAGCTGCACGAGGGGCGCGTCGAGCTCGACGATCTGCTGGGTGGAGCGGGGGCGGGTCGCGGCGGTGTACCGGGCGAGGGTGAAGGCGCCGCCGCCCAGGTGCAGGACGTGCAGCGGCTGGAGCGGGGGCGCGGCGAGGTCGATGACGTGGCCGAGGCGGCGCTGGTAGGCGAACGAGAGGTGCGCGGGGTCGTCGAGGTCCACATGGGACTGCGGGGCGCCGTCGAGCAGGAGCGTCCAGCCGTTCGGGCGCTCCCGGTCGGGTATGAGCTCGGCGAGTCCGCCGCCGACCTGCTGGGTGACCGGCTCCCGCTCGGCGCGGCCCGGTCCCCGGCCGCCGCCCTGGCGCCCCTTCGCGCCCGGGGTTCTGCCCTTGCCGGCGGCCTTGTTCTTGCCCTGGGCCGGCGCTCCTCGACGTGCCACGTTCGCTGGTCCTTGCTGGTGGGGGCCCGGGTCGCCGGCCACGCGGAGGTGTTCCGCACGTCCGGCCATTATGGGCTCAGCAGCAGTTGTCGGCCGCCTCGAGCAGCCGGGCGGCCTGGTCGAGGGCGGCACGGAGCACGGCGGGATCGGTGACCGGGGCGTCCGCGGCGGGCGGGAGCAGCCAGCCGGAGCCGGAGACGGGGGGGTCGGCGGGGACGCGCAGCCCGCGGCCGTCGGTCCGCGTGCAGGCGCTGCCGGGTACGTCCCAGGCGTCGGCGGTGCCCGGCGGCACGAGGAAGCCGAGGGTGTCGCAGGCGCCGTCGTGCAGAACCGGGCCGACGGGCTCCTGGTCCCTTCCGCGGCGCAGGATGTCGACGGCTTCCAGCCCCTGCCGCGCGGGGACCGTGACGAGGTCGCAGGACTGGCCCCCCTGCGCCGGGGTCATCGGTTTCGTCTTCGTCGCGGTCGTCCGTGAGCCGGTCTCCCTGCCGAGCTGCAACAAGGGAACCCCTCCTCTCATCGCCGAACGGAGCCACGCTCCGTCTCCACCTGACCAACGCCCCGGGTGCGTCAAGGGCTACGGGCCCACACCGCCGCAAAGGGTGGCAGTTCATGGCGGATCAGGAGCGGTATGCCCTCTTTCGTAACGAAACGCTGTGTGTGCGACCCGTCACAGCAGGTACGTTCTTGCTCCGCCGGGAGCACCGGGAACCACGGGCCCCGGCCGCATCAGAGAGGGGCCGGCCATGGCGGCGACAGCGGCAGTTCCCAACCTCGCCTTCCGTCAGCTGCGCGGACAGCGCTCCGCCGGGGAGTTCGCTGCGGCGGTCCGCAGAGCGGCGCGGGAGATCGGGGAGCAGGTCGCGTGCGACGCCCGCTACATCGGGCGCGTGGAGTCCGGGGAGATCCGCTGCCCCAACTACGCCTACGAACGCGTGTTCCTGCACATGTTCCCCGGGGCGTCCCTGGCCGATCTGGGGTTCTCGGCCCGCGAGAGCGTACGGGGGCGGGGCGCGCGGGTCGTGTCCGAACCCCCGCCCACGGCGGGGCCGGCGGCCTCGGCCCGTTCCCTGTCGCCCTCCCTTTCGCCCTCTCATCCACCTTCCCCTTCATTTTCGTCTTCCTCTTCCGACCCCGCCCTTCTCCACCTTCTCCACCGCGACACCGAAACCGACGACATCCCCGAGGAGAGCGACGTGCTGCGTCGCGTGTTCATGACGAGCGGCACCACCACGGTGGCGGCCGCTTCCCTGGGTCTCGGCGGGGGTCCCGCCTCCGCCGCCGCCCGGGTCTCTCTGCCCGCGCAGCGCCGGGTCGGCGAGGCGGAGGTGAACGCCGTCGAGAAAGCCGTACGGCAGATCCGGCTGCTGGACGACCGGCACGGCGCGGACGGGCTCTACCGGCGGGCCGCCCAGCCGCTGCGCGCGGCGTACGAACTGCTGGACGCCGGGACCACCGCACGGCGCGCCACCGCGGACCGGCTGCACGCGGGCGCGGGCGAGCTGGCCATCTCGGTGGGCTGGCTGGCCCACGACTCGGGCCGCTTCGACGACGCCCGCTCGCACTACGCGGAGGCCCTGGCCACGGCGAGGCTGGCCGGGGACGCGGGGCTGGAGGCGCACGCGTTCTGCAACACGTCGTTCCTGGCCCGGGACGCGGGGCGGCCCCGGGAGGCGGTACGGGCGGCGGAGGCCGGACAGCGGGCCGCCCGCACGCTGGGTTCGCCCCGGCTGCTGGCGCTGCTCGCGCTGCGGGAGGCGGGGGGCCGGGCGGGGCTCGGGGACCGGACGGGGTGCGACCGGGCGATCGGGCGGGCCCGGGCGGCGTTCGAACGGGGCACGGCGGCGGGCGATCCGGAGTGGATGAGCTTCTTCCGGGAGGCGGAGCTGGAGCTGCTGGAGGCGCAGTGCTGGTCGGCGCTGGGCGACTGGTCCCGGGCGGCGCGGCACGGACGGCGGGCGACGGCGCTCCAGGACGCGCACTTCACCCGGAACCTTGCGCTCTACCGGGCCCAGCTCACGGGCGACCTGGCCCGGGCGGGCAGGACGGACGAGGCGGCGGCAATGGGGCACCAGGCGCTGGACCTGCTGCCCCGGGTCCAGTCCTCGCGGATCCGCGGGATGCTGGCGGGGGCGGCGCGCGTGCTGGAGCCGCGGGCCGGGGCGGCCCCGGTGGCAAGCTTCCTGACCCGCCACCAGGAGTCGGCCCCGGGCCCTGCGGCCACCTGAGCCCGACGGGGGGCGTGAGCCCGGCGGGGCCACCCCAACCTGACGGGAGCTGCTCCAGACCGCCCGGGGGTCACCCCAGAACGACGAGGGGGCGCCCCCGCCCGGCGGGGCCACCCCAGCCCGTCCGGCGTTTGAGGACGGAACCGGCGAGCACGTTCCAGGGTGCCGATCCGGGTCTCCCGCGCCACGGGGTCCGTGAAGAGCCCGCCCACCGGGCGAAGGGTTCCGTCCTCAATCGCCGGACAGGCTTGAGCAGGCGCACGGCCCGGGAAAGGCGGGCCGGCGGGGTCAGCGTTCCAGGTGGCCCGTGTCGTTCCAGCGTTCCACGGCCGGCAGGCCGTACGCCCAGCCCAGGACCGACAGCGACGTCGGCTCCAGGCGGATGCGGGCGCCGAAGGACAGGTCCTCGCCCAGCCACCGCGCGCCCAGCGCCCGCAGGATGTGGCCGTGGGCGAAGACCAGGACGTCCCGGTCCGCCGAGCGGGCCCAGGCGACGATCTCGTCCGCGCGGGCGGTGACGTCGGCGACGGACTCCCCGTCCGGGACCCCGTCGCGCCAGATCAGCCAGTCGGGCCGGTCCGCCTTGATCTGGGCCGGGGTCAGCCCCTCGTACGCCCCGTAGTCCCATTCCATCAGCGCGTCCCACGGCTCGGCCCGCTCCCCGAACCCGGCGAGGCTGCAGGTCTCGGCGGCCCGGACGAGCGGGCTGGTGCGGACCTCGACGCCGGGCAGCCCCGCCCAGGGCGCCCGGTGCAGCCGCTCACCGAGGAGCTTCGCGCCCTCGCGCCCGTCGTCCAGGAGCGGGATGTCCGTCCTGCCGGTGTGGTTGCCCCGGACCGACCACTGGGTCTGGCCGTGCCGGGCGAGCAGGATGCGCGATGCCATGAAGGCTCTCCCTGGAACGTTGGTGCTGCTGGGACCTTCCATCATCCTGTACCGGCCAGGCAGGCAACCTCCCGGGCCATGCGGGCGTCCCACCCTGAGCAGTCCCCCGGCCGATGATGCGGACCAGGGCGGGGACCGCTGTGTACGGGGCGTCCGGAAGGGGACCCCCGGGGGAACCGGCGGCACGGTGCCGCCGTACGGTTGAACGTTCGTCGTCGGCCGCATGAACATGGGGAGAGCTACCGGATGCCGCACGCCACCGCGCCGCCCGCGACCGGTCATCGGCCCCGCTGGTGGACGGAGCTGCCACTGATCGCGGTGGTGTACGCGTTGTATTCGCTGGGCCGGCTCCTGGTGCGTGGCGACGTGTCGACGGCGGTCGACCACGGCCTGGCGATCCTGCGGCTGGAACAGGCCCTGTACCTCAACGCCGAGCACCCGCTGAACCGCCTCTTCACCAGCACCCCGTCGCTCGGGATACCCGCCGACTTCGCGTACGCGTCCCTGCATTACCTGGTCACCCCGGCCGTCCTCATCTGGATGTTCCGGCGCAGATCGGCCGCGTACCGGGCGGCCCGGGTCTGGCTGATGAACTCCACGCTGCTGGGTCTGGTCGGGTTCACGCTGATGCCGACCTGCCCGCCCCGGCTGCTGGACGCGAGTCACGGCTTCGTCGACACGATGGCGCAGTACAGCAGTTACGGCTGGTGGGGCGAGGGGGCGAGCGCCCCGCGCGGGCTGAGCGGGATGACCAACCAGTACGCGGCGATGCCGAGCCTGCACGTCGGATGGTCCCTCTGGTGCGGGATTTTGTTGTGGCGGCACGGCCGCCACCCCCTCGTGCGGGCGGCGGGAATCGCCTACCCACTGATCACCACGATCGTCGTGATGGGCACCGCCAACCACTACTTCCTGGACGCCGTCGCGGGCGCCGCGGTGATGGGTGTCGGAGCCCTGCTGGTCAGGCCCGTCATGCGGACCTCCGACCGGTTCAAGGCGTGGGGCGCGACGCGGTTCACCGGGCGGGCCGCCGTCCTGTTCGCGGGCCGGAGCGAGGGCGGCCGGGGCCCTGCCGCCGAGTCGGTTCCGGTGACCGTGCCCCCGAATGTCAGTACCGGATGCAAGACTTCCCCGGGTGAGCGAATCCCCGGCCAGCGGACCACCTCCGCAGATCCCCCCGGCACGGCAGTCGGCGGCCCGGCAGTCGGCGGCGCGGCAGTCGGAGACGACGCCGACGCGGCCGCGAGCGACGACGCTCCGGCAGCGGCTCGCTGAGCTGCGCGGCCCGTCCGTCGCACCGCACCCGCTCGACGCCCGGGCCCTCGCCGCCCTCGCCGCCAACCCGGGCTGCAGACGGCGTGCCCTGCTCGACGGCGCCGGGGTGGACAAGGGCGTGCTGGCCACCGCGCTCGGCTCCCCCGCACCCTTCGGCCAGTCCCAGTTCGCCTTCATGCGGGGCAACGCGTTCGAGGCGAAGGTCAAGGCCGACGGCGGCGCGGAGCTGCTGCGCCTGCTGTACGAACGGCTCGGCGGCGGTGTCGAGGCCCCGGCCGGGGACGCCGCCACACCCGATCTGAGCGCCGCCGGTCCCGAGGGCCGCGCCGCGCGCACCGCGCTCGCGCTCCGGGAGGCCACGGCGGCGGGCGGCTGGGCGCTGCTGGACCACCCGATGCTGGCCCTGGAGGTGGCCGGGTCCCCCGCCTATCTGGAGCCCGACGCCGTCGTGGTGCACCCGGACGGCCGGTGGACGGTCGTCGAGATCAAGTCGTTCCCCATGATCGACACGTCGGCCGACCCGTCGAAGGTCGGCGCAGCCGCCCGGCAGGCCGCGGTGTACGTGCTGGCGCTGGAGCGGGTCGCGGCGGTCACCGAGGGTGCGGAGGTCGGGCACCGGGTGCTGCTGGTCTGCCCCAAGGACTTCTCGAACCTGCCGACCGCCTCCGTCGTGGACGTACGCAAGCAGCGCGCCGTGACCCGCCGGCAGCTGACCCGGCTGACGCGCGTCGAGGACATCGCGGCGGGGCTGCCGGAGGGGACGACGTTCGATCCGGCGTGCTCGCCGGCGGAGCTGGACGCCGCCGTGGCGGCGGTGCCCCCGGCCTACGCCCCGGAGTGCCTGGCCGCCTGCGAGCTGGCCTTCCACTGCCGGGCGAAGTCCCGGGCCGAGGGCGCCGTGGAGGCGCTGGGCCGGAGTGTGCGGGGAGAGCTGGGCGGGCTGACCACGGTGGCGGGGGTGCTGGCCGCCGCCGCGGGCAAGGAGGGCGATCCCGCCGATCCGACGGTCGCCGCGCTGCGCCGGGCCGCCGCCCTGCGCTCCGAGGCGCTGGAGAGCGCGTCCGTGCTGCGTGCCGAGGCGCTGGAAGGCTCCTCCGGGCCACGGGCCGGGACGCCGGAGGGGGCGACGGCATGTCGCTGATCACCACCCTGGCCCGGCTGGAGGCCGTCGACACCGGCCGCGCCCAGCCGCTGGCGACCGTCCGGCACCGTCATCTCACCGACCGGCCGCTCGTGCTGGTGCCGCTGACCACCGCCGGTGAGGCCGGGGCCCCGCTCGGGGCGCTGGTCGGCACGGACCGGGAGGCGCCCCGGCTGCTGGCCGTCGCCCAGCCCCGCGACCGGGACCTGCGGTTCGCGTTCCTGGCCGAGCTGGCGGAGGCGGTCCTGCCGCACATCGAGGCGTACGCGGACGTCGTCGAGCCGGCCGAGCGCAACGAGAGCGACCCGGCGACCGGCAAGAAGACCAAGGTCGAGGTCGAGCTGTGCACGGACGCCGCCCAGTTGATCGTGCCGAGCCGGGCGGGCGTCGAGTTCGTCCGGCTGCTGGGCCGGTCCATGCGGTTCCGCCGCACCGCCGAGGACGATCCGGACACCCCGTATCCGGCCCCGGCGCGGGTTCCGCTGCTCGGCCGCTGGCTGACGCACTACGGGGAGCGGGCCCGGGTGCCCGGCTCCGCGCTGCTGCCCGCCGTGACGGATCTGCTGAACCGGCACTGGGCGACCGGGCAGAGCAGCCTGGAGGACCAGCACCTGGGCGCGCTGCTGGCCTGGATCGACCCGCCGGCCGGCTCCTCGGGGGCCGAGGCCGCGCTCCGGGCCGAGCTGGCCCGGGACGGGGAAGGCCAGCTGCTGTGCCCGCCGGCGGGCCCGGCCACGGACCCGGACTTCGACAACCGCCTCCTCGCCCCGGCGATCGAGCGGTACGACCGGGCGGGCACGGCGCTCGCGTCCGCCGAGGACGGCCTCGCCGCCGATGCCCGCCTCGGTGAGCTGAGCGCCGCCGAGCGGGAGATCCGCTCCCTGCTGGCGCGGGTCATGCTGCCGACCTGGGACGCGGTCTGGCGGGGCCTCGACCTGCTGCGGGAGCTGCCCGAGGGGTCCCGGGCCGAGGACCGCTGGACCCGGGACCGGTGGTCGTTCACCGCGCACCGGGACCGGGTGCGCTCGGGCGAGCCGCCGCAGCCGCGCCGCGACGACGCGGTGACGGCGGCCCAGAAGCTGGCCTCCCGGGAGACCGCCCAGGCCCAGTTGGAGGCGCAGGAGGCGCTGGACGATCCGCTGGTGCTGGCGGGGCGGCGGCTGGCGGGCGAGGCGTTCCTCGCCACGGTGTCCGGGGTGGAGATGGCGTACACCGAGTCCAAGCGGCCCTCCCCGCGCCCCCTGGTCACCGTCCGCACGGACGAGCGTCCGCACCTGGGCGAGCGGACGAAGGTCTACCGCTCGCTGGAGGGCAAGCCGCAGACGGCGGAGTTCGTGCGGTACGCGGACGGGCCACCGGCCGACGACGGGGAGATCCCGCTGGTGCTGCGGATCCTGGACCGGATGGGCCGGGGCAAGGAGCCCGCGCCCGGGTCGGTGCCGGAGCCCGGCGAGCGGATCGCCTGGACCCTGTTCGAGCACGACCAGCGCGGCGGCCCGAAGCTGCCGGACCCGGAGGAGACGCCGTGGACCCACGGCGGCCCGCCGGGCGCGGACGCCGCCGACCGCGCGGAGCGACCCGACCCCGTGACCCCGGAGGACCTGCTGTGAGGACCGTCTTCGACCCGGGTGCGGAGCGACCCGACCCCGTGACCCCGGAGGACCTGCTGTGAGGACCGTCTTCGACCCGGGCGCGGAGGCGGCGCGCGCGACCGGCGCGATCCTCGACGACACCCTGAGCGGCAGCGCCCGGGGCGTCGTCGTGGACTCGCCCCCCGGCGCCGGGAAGTCGACGCTGGTGGTCCGGGCGGCCCTGGAGCTGGCCGCCGCCGGGCATCCGCTGATGGTGATCGCGCAGACCAACGCCCAGGTCGACGACCTGGTGGTACGGCTCGCGGAGAGGGACCCGGAGCTGCCGGTGGGCCGGCTCCACAGCAGCGACTCCGACCCGTACGACAAGGTCCTGGACGGGCTCGCCAACGTCAGGAAGTCGGCGAAGGCGGCGGATCTGGCCGGGCTCGACGTGGTGATCTCGACGGCCGCCAAGTGGGCGCACGTGAAGAACGTGGAGCCGTGGGGGCACGCGATCGTCGACGAGGCGTACCAGATGCGCTCGGACGCGCTGCTCGCCGTGGCCGGGCTGTTCGAGCGGGCGCTGTTCGTCGGGGACCCGGGCCAGCTGGACCCGTTCTCGATCGTCGGCGCGGACCAGTGGGCGGGACTGAGCTACGACCCGTCCGCGAGCGCGGTCTCCACGCTTCTGGCGCACAATCCGGAGCTGCCGCAGCACCGGCTGCCGGTGTCGTGGCGGCTCCCGGCGTCGGCGGCCCCGCTGGTGTCGGACGCGTTCTACCCGTACACACCGTTCCGCAGCGGTACGGACCACGGGGACCGGAAGCTCTCCTTCGGGGTGGCGTCGGACGGTTCGGGGCCCGACCGGGTGCTGGACGAGGCGGCGGAGTCCGGGTGGGGGCTGCTGGAGCTGCCCGCCCGGCACACCCCACGCACCGATCCCGAGGCGGTACGGGCGGTGGCGCTGGTGGTCCGGCGGCTGCTGGACCGGGGCGGGGTCGCGACGAGCGAGCGGGCCGAGGAGCCGGTGCCGGTGACGGCGGACCGGGTGGCGGTCGGCACGGCCCACCGGGACCAGGCGGCGGCGGTGCGGGCGGCCCTCACCGAGCTGGGCGTCACGGGGGTCGCGGTGGACACGGCGAACCGGCTCCAGGGCCGCGAGTTCGACGTCACGGTGGTGCTGCACCCGTTGTCGGGGCGGCCCGACGCGACAGCGTTCCACCTGGAGACGGGCCGCCTGTGCGTGCTGGCCTCACGGCACCGGCACGCCTGCGTCGTGGTGTGCCGGGAGGGGGTGGCGGACCTGCTGGACGAGCACCCGTCCACGGAGCCGGTCCAGCTGGGCGTCACGGTGAAGTTCCCCGACGGCTGGGAGGCGAACCACGCGGTGCTGGCCCACCTCTCGGAACGCCGGGTCCGGTGGCGGCCCTGAGCCCGGGGCACGCCGAGGGCGCTTCCCCGCGCCCCCGCCGCGCGCCCCGGCCCTCTTGCGCGGGGTTGGACAATGGAGGGTGGCCGTCCGGATCTTCCGGTCATCAGGTCGTCCGAGGGAGGAACACCGCATGACACAGTCCGAGCGGAACGAACGGCAGCGGCTGCGCCCCGCGCCGCTGCTCTTCGAGCCGTCTCAGGCCACGGCGGATCCGGAGCACTTCTTCGACCTGGAGTCGCTGGAGGACCCCCGTGAGCTGCTGGCCCGTGCGACCGAACTGACGCAGGCCTTCCGGGCGGCGACGGACCGGTCGGTGGAGTTCCAGGCGATGGCGGCGGCCCAGCTCGCCGACCCGCGCCGGTTCGACCGGCTGACCCCGGCGGACGTCGCGGAGCGCGCGGAGTGGACCGAGGACTACGCGAAGAAGATGATCGAGTTCGGCCGCTCCCTGCTGGACACCCCCGGAGCCTGACCCCGTGGGGCTCGCGGAGCTACCGGGCGTACGGGGCTGACGGGGCGGGCCTGCGGAGCACACGAAGCCCGCACGAAGCCCATGGGGCCGGGGGCCCGGGCCGTGGAGTGGCTGAGGCCGGGGCCTGGGGCCGTGGAGTGGCGGGGGCCGGTGGCCCTGGGACCGGTGAGGCGGCTGGGGACCGTGGGGCGGCTGGGGACCATGCGGTGACTGGGGCCGGTGGGGCGACTGGAGATCGTGCGGCGATTGGGGCCGGTGGGGCGGCTGGGGATCGTGGGGTGGCTGGGGCAGATGCCGTTACGCCAGGCCGGGGGTCAGGTCCCGTGGCATATTCCGGCGGGCAAGATACTCCTTCCTCTCCCGGCCTGTCCCCGTTTCCGGCAACTCTCGGATTCCTTTCCGTTACTCCCGGTAGACCTTGCTCCATGAGCGCATGGCTGAAAGACGAAACGACCCTGCAGGCCGGTGCCGCCCCGCACCACGGCGTCGACATCTTCGCCCTGCTCCGGGACCAGTCCGGGCCCCAGGCCGCACAGGTCACGGCGGCCGGTGCCGCCTGGCTGGCAGGGGCCGCCCCCTACCCGCGCAGCACGCTCGCCCACTGGGAGGACCGGCCCCAGGCCCCCGGAGTGCTCCCCTGCGGTTCCGCTTTCGACGTCGTGAACGTGCCGGCGCTGTTCGGGCGGCGGATGCTGGAGCGGCTCTGGGCCGAGGGGCCCGGTTCCGGTCCCGTCGCCACGCACCGGGGGCGGATGCTGCTGTTCGCCGCCCCCGGAACGGCCCAGCGGCTGCCCTCTCTGCTCGCCTGGGAGGAGTGGGGATCCAGCGGTTCCGAGGGCCCCGATGGGTCCCGGGGGCAGCGCGGCACGGTGCCGCCCCTGCTCTGTCACGGCACCGGCGACGCCGTGACCGTCCCGCCGCTGACCTGCGGATCGTCCGACGGCGGGCCCCGCTGGGTGGTCGCCCCCGACACCCGTAGTCCGTGGCTGCCGGGCCCTGATGTGCTGCTCTGGGCGTGTGTGCGGGTGAGCCGGTCCGATGCGTCCCGGAGTGCCGTGCATTCGATTTTTCCTCGGGCGGATCAGGGTGCTAATGTCTACGACGTCAGCAGGCGCCGTTAGCTCAGTTGGTTAGAGCAGCTGACTCTTAATCAGCGGGTCCGGGGTTCGAGTCCCTGACGGCGCACAGACGGAAGAAGCCCCTCGCGGAAGCGGGGGGCTTCTTCGTGTACGGAGGCCTCCGGCCGGCCTGTTTCAGACGCCGGTGGCCTTCCGGTTCAGACGCCGGTGGTGATCCGGACGGTCCAGGAACCGGACGGGGTGCGGTCGGCGACCTCGACGCGGGTGTCGTCGGCCTCCACGGTGAAGGTCTCCCCGACCCCGAGCGGGGCGTCGGCGAGCGGCGGGTAGACCGAGCGGTCCCAGCAGGCCCCGGTGTCCGGGTGGGTGTCGACCACCTCGATGGGCCCGCCGCCGGAGGCCGTCCCGCCGCGGACGCGGTAGATCAGGACGCCCTCGGCGCAGGTGTCCCGGTCGTTCCCGGTGGCGCTGCGCGCCTCGATGGCCAGGGCGCTGTCGGCGCCGGTGCGGACGACCGCGAGCCGGGTGCCGATCGACCCGCCGGGCACCGGGGCCGCGGCGACCGGTTCCAGGGTGAGGTCGGTCGGCCCCCGGACACAGACGACCTGGCCTCCGCCGAGCCAGCCGAGCTTCCATTTGTGCCAGCCGAACAGGTCCGGGGCGAGGCCGAACTGGCTGCCCATGACGTCCCAGTCGCCGACGTGGGTGTCCCAGTCGCCCTTGCCGTCGGTGGGCCGGTGGTACAGGTCGGCGAGGTCGAAGACGTGCCCGGTCTCGTGGGCCAGGACATTGCGGTCGGGCGGGTGCTGTTCGAAGACCGTGACGACACGCCGGATGTCGCTGCCGTCGGCGCGCAGCGGCCGGTCGAAGTTGACGACCTTCGTGGCGTCGGAGTCGACGCCGGGGGCGTCCGGGTCGGCCACCAGGTAGACGATGTCGTACCGGGAGAAGTCCACCTCCGGGTCGGCGGCGTCGATGGCGTCGCGCAGGTAGGCGGTGCGCCGCTCGGCGTTCCAGTCACGCTCTATGCCGTACCAGGTGGAGTCGCGCGGCATCTGCGTCCAGGTCCGCCGCGGATGCGGACGCAGGGTGAACCGGCCGTAGCTGGCGCGCTCGAAGAAGCGGGTCGTGGCGGGGAAGTGGTCGGCGGTGAGCGCCTCGGGGGTGAGCGTGGGTGCGGAGTCCGGGAAGGACAGGAAGATCATGACCGCGTCGAGTCCCCGGCCGGGGCGCGGGTAGGCCGTGTTCCAGGTGTCCAGGCCGAGCGAGTGGTGCGCCGCCGTCCGGGGCAGGGCGCAGGAAGCGGCGTCCCCCGCGGCGGCCGCGGCGGGGCCCGCGACGAGGGACGTGGCGGCGAGCGCCAGGAGGGAGGTGGCGGCGGCGGCCAGAGTGCGCAGGGGCGGCCGTTCCGCTCCCCCGGGTCCGCGACGGCACGGCACATCGACCTCCGGGTGGGGAAACACGGTCCTTCCCGTCCACCCTGTGCCGCTTCACCACGCCACGCCCTGTTGTGCTGCCCCACACGGGTCAGCGGTCAAAATCGCCACCCACACCTTCACGGAACGTCACTGCCAGTCATTCCAGCCACCCGATGAAACAGATCTGCACAGAAACGATCAGGACCGGGCAAAGCGGAATGTCTGCTCCCGTCTCCTCACGGGCCCGGGCGATGGCCCGGACCTGACGGTGAGCTGGAACGGCCGACGCGGCACCCTCTATGCTTCACCACGCTTTCCCGCGTGGAACGGGCCCGTTCACGGGACCGCCACCCGGTGGCCAGTCCGACCCCACCAGTTCACGACGACCTTCACAGCGGGAGCGAGCGGTGAGCGGAACCTCCGAAGGGCCGAGCGCCCCGGCAGGCACGGCCTCCGGCGCGCCCCCCGCGCCGGTCACGGAGCGTCATACGACGGCGATGGCCCCACCGCCCACGGACATGCGGACCCCGGCCCCACCGCCCACGGCCCCGCTCCCCGCCGAAGGCGGCCCCACCGGAGACGGCCCCGCCGTCTCCGAGCTGCGCGACTGCCGGGCCGCCTTCAACGCCGCCACGCTCCCCATGGGCGTCGTCGACGGCCGGGGCCACGTCGTACGGGCCAACGGGGCGCTCGGCGGACTGCTGGGGGTCCCGGCGGCGGTCCTCGCCGGACAGCAAGCCAGTGAGCTCCTCGACCTCGCGTCCGACGACCGCACCTGGCACGCCTACCGCGAGGTCCTGCTGGGCCGCCGCTCCCGGTTCCGCTGCACCCGCCGCCTCAAACACCTCGACGGCCGCTCCCTGTGGGCCGAGATCACTGTCGTACCGATGACCGGCGCATCGGCGGCGGAGCCCGCCCGGGTCCTGCTGACGGTCGCGGACGTCAGCGACCGGCGGGAGCTCCAGGAGCGGCTGCGCCACCTCCAGATGCACGACCCGGTGACCCGGCTGCCCAACCGGACGCTGTTCTTCGAGCGCCTCGCCTCGGTCCTGGAGACCCCGCCGTACCAGGACGACTCGATGCCGCCGCGGCAGCACGACCGGATCGGGCTCTGCTATCTGGACCTGGACGGCTTCAAGGCGATCAACGACACCCTGGGCCACCGGACCGGGGACCGTCTGCTGGCCGCCGTCGCCGCGCGGCTCACCGACTGCGCCGAGAACGACGCCTCCCGCAATCCCGGCGGCAGCCGACTGGTGGCGCGCCTGGGCGGCGACGAGTTCGCGATCCTGGTCGAGGACTCGACGGGCACCGAGGAACTCGCCGAGCTGGCCCGCTCGGTCCTCGCCGCGCTCCAGCAGCCGTTCGACCTCGCGGGACAGCGGCTTTCGGTCTCCGCGTCGATCGGGGTGGTCGAACGGGCCGCGGCGGGCACCTCGCCCACCGGGCTGATGCAGGCCGCCGACACCACGCTGTACTGGGCGAAGGCGGACGGCAAGGCCCGCTGGACCCTGTTCGATCCCGAGCGCAACGCCCACCGCATGACCCGGCAGTCCCTCTCCTCCACGCTCCGGCCCGCCGTGGAGCGCGGCGAGTTCACCCTGGAGTACCAGCCGCTGGTCGGGATGGCGGACGGCGTGCTGCGAGGCGTCGAGGCGCTGGTGCGCTGGAACCATCCGCAGTTCGGCGTGCTGCCGCCGAATCGGTTCGTCCAGATCGCCGAGGAGGACGGCTCGATCGTCCAGCTCGGCCGGTGGGTGCTGCGCACCGCGTGCCGGCAGGCCCGGCGCTGGCAGCTGGACCACCCGGACGAGCCGCCGCTGTTCATCAGCGTCAACGTCGCCGTACGGCAGGTCTGGGACTCCGACCTGGTCACCGACGTGGACCGGATCCTGGCGGAGACGGAGCTCGCCCCCGGGCTGCTCCAGCTGGAGCTGACCGAGTCGGCGGTGATGGGCTCGGGCGGCCGTCCGCTGCGGGCCCTCCAGGCGCTGAGCGACATGGGTGTACGGATCGCCATCGACGACTTCGGGACGGGTTACAGCAACCTCGCCTACCTCAGCCGGCTGCCCGTCTCCGTGCTGAAGCTGGACGGGGCGTTCGTGAAGGGCTTCCGGTACGAGGACGGTACGCATCCGAGCCCGGCCGACGAAACGATCGTGGAGGCCATGGTGCAGCTGGCGCACCGCCTGGGCCTGACCGTCACCGCGGAGTGCGTGGAGACGGCCGGGCAGGCGGAGCGGCTGCGGCGGATCGGCTGCGACACCGGGCAGGGCTGGCTGTACTCACGGGCCGTGGCGCCGGAGCAGATCGCCGGGCTGATCGGGTCCCGGCCGCTGGAGGGCTGACCGGGACCCGCCCACGGCCGGCGGTCCTACGGGGCGGCGGGCAGGCCGTACGCGTCCGCGATCAGGTCGTAGCTGCGCAGCCGCGCCTCGCCGCCGTGCGCGTTGGCGGTGATCATCAGCTCGTCGGCGCCGGTGCGCTTGGCCAGGTCGTCGAGGCCGCCGCGGACCTCGTCGGCGGTGCCGTGGATCACGTTGGCGAGCCAGCCGTCGACGAACTCCCGCTCCATCGGGGAGAAGTCGTACGCCGCCGCCTCCTCGGGGCTCGGGATCAGCCCCGGACGGCCGGTCCGCAGCCGGACCATGGACAGGGCGCCGGTCAGCACCTGGCGGCGGGCCTCACGCTCGTCGTCGGCGGCCAGCGCCGAGACCCCGATCAGCGCGTACGGGGCGTCCAGCACGGCGGAGGGCCGGAAGGACTCGCGGTACAGATCGAGCGCGGGGATGGTGTTCTGCGCCGAGAAGTGGTGCGCGAAGGCGAACGGCAGCCCCAGCGTCCCGGCCAGCCGCGCGCTGAAGCCGGAGGAGCCCAGCAGCCAGACCGGCGGCCGGTGCGCGGACTGCACGCCGCCGGGGGTGGTCGCCTGGACCGGTCCCGGCACGGCGTGGATACGGGCGTAGGGGTGTCCGTCGGGGAAGTCGTCGTCCAGGAACCGGATCAGCTCCATCAGCTGCTGCGGGAAGTCGTCCGCTCCTTCGTTGAGCCGGTCGCTGCGCCGCAGGGCCGCCGCCGTCGCGCCGTCGGTGCCGGGGGCCCGGCCGAGGCCGAGGTCGACCCGGCCCGGGGCCATCGCCTCCAGGGTGCCGAACTGCTCGGCGATCACGAGCGGCGCGTGGTTGGGCAGCATCACCCCGCCGGAGCCGAGCCGGATGCGCTCGGTGTGGGCGGCGATGTGCGCCAGGATCACGGCCGGGGAGGACGAGGCGACCCCGGGCATGGAGTGGTGCTCGGCGACCCAGAAGCGGTGGAAGCCGCGGCTCTCGGTGAGCTTCGCGATGTCCACGCTGGTGCGCAGGGCCTGGGTCGCGGTGCGGCCCTGCCCCACGGTGACCAGGTCCAGGACGGACAGCGGAACGGCGGTCGTTCCGGCTGCGGCGCCCCGGATCCCGTCACGGCCGGCCGTGCCGCCGCTCGTGTCGCCACTCGCGTCGCCGCGGGTCTCGTCGCCTCGGATCTCGTCCACGTGTCGGCCTCTCCCGGTGCTGCTGTCGTACGGCTGTGTATCGGAGGGCTACAACAGGAGGATGACTCCGCTTATTCCCGTATCTCGATGCCCTTCGGCTCCAACGACCTCAGCACCGGCTCGCGGGTGGCGAACAGGGTGCCCAGCGCGGGGGCCCAGGTCCGGCGGTCGGTGAGGCGCAGCCCCTCCCACACCGTGACCTGGTTCGCCGTGAGGACGGGCTTGCCGAGCAGTTCCTCCAGCTCCGGTACGTACGCGGCGGTGCGCAGGGAGGTGTCCGGGATCAGCACCACCTCGGCGTCCGGGTGGTCGGCCTCCCGCGCCAGCCGCTTCACCCGCTCCGGGGCCCAGGACCCGGCCTCGGCCGACGAGGCGGCCCCGCCGGACGCCGCGGCCACCACCTCGACGCCCGCCGACGCCAGGAACTCCACGAAGAGGCCGGTGACGTCCTCGGGGTAGGGGGCGGCGACGGCGACCCGGCCCGCGCCCAGCTCCCGCAGCGCGTGGACGAAGCCGATCGAGGTGCTGGAGGCGGGCAGGCCGGCGCCCCGGGCGAGCGTGGCGGCCTGCTCGTGGGCGCCGTCCCAGCCCCGCCCGAAGCTGCCGCCGCTGGAGGCCCACAGCAGGGCCTCGGCCCCGGCGAGGCGCAGTTCCTCGACGCCCTCGGCGATCCGGGCGGGTGCGCCCTGCTCGCGCAGCGCGTCGGCGCGGTAGGCGTCCTCCCCGGCCTCGGTGGAGAACAGCGGCAGCCGGATGTCGGTGTCGAGCAGGATCTCGGTGCGTGGGAAGTCGTCCTCGGCGGCGTGGCCCGGGTAGAGAAGTCCTACGGTCGTCATGTCCACCCTTCCTGTGCGTCGACGGCTCGCCGCACGGCGGGCGACCCCGCTACGGGATCGCGGCGGCACTCCGGACGCTCCGGCGGCCGTGACCGCGCGACCGGTCACTCTTGCCCCGACTTGTTCCCAGTATTCCCCCGCGCGGGCGCCGGGGCGCGCGGCCGGGCCTCGTTGACGAAGGGAGGGCCGGCTGCGAGCGTGGGCGCATCCGTACGCCCGCCCCGTCGCGGAGGCCTGACCAGCGATGCCGGATCCCGTCCTGCTCGTCCTCGACGCCGCACCCTCCCCGCGCCTCGGCCGGCTGACCGGCCGGGTGGACGTGCGGCGCGCGGACGCCTCCTCGCTCGCCGGGCTGCTCCCGGCCGCCGACGTCCTGCTCGTGTGGGACCTGGCGTCCGACGCGGTGCGGAAGGCCTGGCCGGGACCGGGGGCCAGGCCGCGCTGGGTGCACACGGCGAGCGTGGGCGTGGACCGGCTGCTCAGCCCGGAGCTGGTCGCGTCCGACACCGTCGTCACCAACGCGCGGGGTGTCTTCGAACGGCCGGTCGCGGAGTGTGTGGCCGGTCTGGTGCTGGCCTTCGCCACGGATCTCCCCGGCGTCCTGGAGTGCCGGGGACAGCGGCGCCCGCACGACCGGGAGGGGCAGCGGGTCGCCGGATCGCGGGCGCTGGTCGTGGGCGCGGGGCCGATCGGCCGGGAGATCACGCGGCTGCTGCACGGCCTGGGGCTCACGGTGGCGCTGGTGGGGCGGACGGCCCGGCGCACGATCCACGGGGTGGCGGATCTGGACCGGTTGGCCGCGCGGGCGGACTGGGTGATCGCGGCGGTCCCGCTCACGGAGTCGACGCGCGGGATGTTCGACACCCGCTTCTTCGGGCTGCTCCAGCCGTCGGCACGGTTCATCGGCGCGGGGCGCGCGGCGACGGTGGTCGAGGCCGACCTGGTGGACGCGCTGAACCGCCGCTGGCTCGCCGGGGCGGCGCTCAGCACCTTCCAGGAGGAGACGCCGGGCCCCGGGAGCCCGCTGTGGGACGCCCCGGAGCTCGTCCTGACACCGCACCTGGGCGGGACCACCGCGGGCTGGCGCGACCGGCTGGGCGAGCGCTTCGTGGCGCTGTACGAACAGTGGTCGCGTGGCCTCCCGTTGCCGGACACGGTCGACAAGGCCCTCGGTTACGTACCGTCCACGGACCTGCCCGGCAGTCCGGGCCCGGGTGTCAACGGGTCAGCGGCGCGGCCCGGGTGATGAACTCCTCGATCGCCTGCCTCGCCCCGGTGTCCAACGCGTCGTGCTCGGCCTGGTCCTGTGCGGTCGACACATCCCGTGCGCACCGGTAGGCCCGTTCGGCGGCGAGGACCACTTCCCGGTCGTCGGTGAGCAGTTTGACCCGGTAGAGCACGTGCCGGGTGGCTGTGCGGAGGCGGTGGGCCTCGTCGCGTGCCTCGATGAAGGCGTCGTCCGTACGCCCCTCCCTCATGCGGTACCAGCGGGCCGCCTGGCCGTGGCGGTAGTCCTCCACCGCCGCGGCGAACGACCCGTAGGCGGCCGTGCGCTCCTGCCGGAGCGCCTCCGACCGCGCGAACCGCTCGGCGCGCGAGGCCGCGAGGCGCTGGAAGAGATGCGTGACCACTGCGCCCAGGAGCGTGCCCCCGACCGCTACGACGCTTGTCCATATGGCAACCATGGCGCCACCTGATCACAGAAGTGGCCGATGCGGAGTCATGGGTCCCGCGTGACGGGGGAACACGCCCCGCACTCCCCCGGTGGCGCTCCGCTCCCCTCCGGGCACGGGAAGGTCACCTTCCGGCCTCTGTTGGGTTACATGACTCCGGCTTCCTGCATAGACGTACGGGATCGGGCAGGGGGTCACTCTGTCCGGACTGTTCGACCTCCAGGAGATTGCGAACCATGGCTGAATTCCCGAACCTGTCCCGCCGGGGTTTCCTCAACGGAACGGCGGCCGTGGGCGGCCTCCTCGTCGTTCCCGGCCTCCTCACCGCGTGCAGCAAGACCGACTCCGGCTCCGCGACCGGCGAGGGCGCCCTGGACAAGCTCCGCAAGCAGGGCTTCGTACGGGTGGCGTACGCCAACGAGGCCCCGTACGGGTACCTGGAGGGCAAGGAACTCAAGGGTGAGGCCCCGACGCTCCACCGGGAGATCTTCAAGGCGCTCGGGGTGGACGAGCTGAAGCCGACGCTCTCCGAGTGGGACGGTCTGATCCCCGGACTCCAGGCCGGGAAGTACGACGTGGTCAGCGCGGGCATGGCCATCACCCCGGAGCGCTGCGGCAACGCGATCTTCTCCGAGCCGGAGTTCATCTCGCCGACCGCCCTGATGGTGAAGAAGGGCAACCCGAAGAAGATCACCGACCTGGCCTCCGCGAAGGCGGCGGGGATCACCGTGGGCGTGATGTCGGGTGCGGTCGAGGGCAGTTACGCCGAGGGCGCGGGCATCCCCGCGGACAAGATCAAGACGCTGCAGAAGCCGCAGGACGGGGCCGACGCCGTCAAGGGCGGCCGCGTCGACGCCTTCCTGCTCACCGGCATCTCGCTGCGCTGGCTGGCGAAGACCAACCCGGACACCGAGGTCACCGAGGCGTTCGTGCCGGAGCTGGACGGCAAGGAGCAGTTCTCCCCCGGCGGCGCGGTGTTCCGCAAGGGCAACGAGGACCTGCGGGACTCCTTCAACCGCGAGCTGAAGAAGATCGTGTCGGACCGCTCCCGCTATGTGCAGCTGCTGGAGCCGTACGGGTTCGGGGAGACGGAGATCCCGCCCGCCGACCTGAAGACCGCGGATCTGTGCAAGGGCTGACGGGGCGGACACGCGCGCATGAGTGACTTCTTCTCCCTCCTCGTCGAGGAGCTCCCCCGGGTCCGCTCGGGCCTGTGGGTGACGCTCCAGGCCACGGTCCTGGGCGCGCTGCTGGCCGGGGTCCTGGCCTTCGCGCTGGGCCTGATGGCGGGCAGCCGGCTGCTCCTGGCCCGAGGGGTCTCCCGGGTGGTCGTGGAGTTCTTCCGGGGCACCTCCCTCTACATCCAGCTGTTCTGGCTCTACTACGCCATGCCGCTGATGACCGGCTACGAACTGACCCCGGTCATCTGCGGCGTGGTCGCGTTCGGCCTCAACTACGGCGCGTACGGGGCCGAAGTGGTGCGGGGGGCGATCAACTCCGTACCGCGCGGCCAGTACGAGGCGGCGATCGCGCTCAACCTGAGCCCGTCCAGGCGGCTGTGGAAGGTGATCCTGCCGCAGGCCTGGGTCCAGATGATCCCGTCCTTCACCAACCTGCTGATCCAGCTGCTGAAGTGCACCCCGTTGCTGTGGCTGATCTCCGCCGCCGATCTGATGACGGTGATCCAGCAGCTGCGCGACCGTACCGGTGAGACGCTCACCGCCTATCTGACGCTGCTGGTGGCCTACTTCGTCCTGGCCTACGCGCTGACCCTGCTGATGAATCTGCTGGAGCGGAGCGCCAAGCGGCGGCTCGGCCTGGACACCGGCGCGAAGAGCCTGTTCAAGAGCCGCAGCGTGTCCACGACCGCCGTGGGAGGTACCCGGTGAACGGCTTCGACTGGAACGCCGTGGGAGAGTCCCTGCCCCTCCTCCTGGAGGGGTTCAAGGTCACCCTGCTCGCCACCGTGCTCGGCACCCTGGTGGCCGCCGTGCTGGGACTGGCCGTCGCGATGGCCGGGCGCGCGCCCAGCAAGCTGGTGACGGTCCCGGTGCGCCTCGTCACGGAGTTCGTCCGCTCCACCCCGCTGCTGGTCCAGCTGGTGGGGGCGGCGGCCCTGTTCAACTCGGTGGAGCCGCTGTACATCGGCATCGCCGTGCTGGGCGTCCACTACGCCGCGTACACCTCCGAGGTCTACCGGGCCGGGATCGACGGCGTGCCGAAGGGCCAGTGGGAGGCGTGCCGCGCGCTGTCGCTGTCGCCCCGGCGCACCTGGCAGGCCGTGATCCTGCCGCAGGCGGTGCGCAACGTGCTGCCCGCGCTCGGCAACTACGCGATCTCGATGTTCAAGGAGACGCCGTTCCTCGCCGTGATCACGGTGCAGGAGATGGTCTTCGAGGCCCGGAAGTACGGAGCCGAACAGTTCGCGTACACCGAGGTGTTCACCCTCGCCGGCCTGATCTTCCTGGTCGCGAGCTACCCCACGTCGCTGTTGATGAGAAAGCTGGAGAAGCGCCTTGGCCACTGAACCCCTCCCCATCGAGAAGACGGAGTCGCCGGGGCCGGCCGCAGCTCCCGAGGACGCGGCCCCGGCCACCGCGCGCACGGGCGAACCGCTGGTGCGGTTCGACAAGGTGGTGAAGCGCTACGGCGACCATGTGGTCCTGGACGAGCTGGACTTCACCGTGGACCGCGGCGAGCACGTCACCCTGATCGGGCCCAGCGGCTCGGGCAAGACCACCATCCTGCGGCTGCTGATGACGCTGGAGAAGATCAGCGGCGGGGTGATCTGGGTCGACGGCTCCCCGCTGTCCCACGTCCGCGCCCCGGACGGCTCGCTGAAGCCCGCGGGCGAGAAGCAGCTGCGCGAGTCCCGGAAGAAGATCGGGATGGTGTTCCAGCAGTTCAACCTCTTCCCGAACATGAAGGTGATCGAGAACATCACCGAGGCCCCGGTCAGCGTGCTCGGCAAGAGCCGCGAGGAGGCCGAGGTGCGGGCCCGGGAACTGCTGGACCTGGTCGGCCTCTCCGCCAAGGTCGACGCCCATCCCTCGCAGCTCTCCGGCGGCCAGCAGCAGCGGGTCGCCATCGCCCGTGCCCTCGCGATGGAGCCGGAGATCCTGCTCCTGGACGAGGTGACATCGGCGCTCGACCCGGAGCTGGTGGCGGGCGTACTGGAGCTGCTGGGGGACATCGCCCGCAACACCGACATCACCATGCTCTGCGTGACCCACGAGATGAACTTCGCCCGGGACGTCTCGAAGAAGGTGCTGATGTTCGACGCGGGACGGGTCGTGGAGTCCGGATCCCCGGAGAAAATCTTCTCCGACCCGTCACACGAACGTACGCGCGAGTTCCTCAACGCGGTGCTGTGACCTCACGGTTGAGCCATCGACCATGACGCTGGCATATGCCAGACGGGTGCGCCCCTGATGACAGCGCCGGGGCGCGCCCGCCGACCCGTCAAGTGCCGCCCCGCGGGGGCGTTCCGGCGGCTATCGTGGGGCGAAAGCTTGCGGTCACAACCTGGTAGGGGGACACCGTGGCGTTGAAGCCCGAGCCGACCGCGCCGTTCCACTCGGTGCAGTACGCCCTGCGGGTGCTGGAAACCGTCTCCCAGCACGGCAACGGCGTCACCGATGCCCAGATCTCCCGCGAGACGGGGCTGCCGACCGGCCACCTCGCCTCACTGCTCCTCACGCTGCGCCGCGAGGGATATGTGGAGCAGACCAGCGACGGCGCGTACGTCATGGGCGCCTCGCTGCTGCTGCTCGGCTCCGGGGCGGCCCGCCGCCAGGCCCTGGAGGACCGCCTCCAGCACATCCTGGCCGAGCTGCGCGACTCCGTCGGCGCGGCGGTCTATCTCAGCCGGTATGTCGACGGCGAGGTCAGAGTGGAGCAGGTCGCGGACGGACCGCTGACACCGGCGGTCAACGAGTGGGTGGACTTCCGCTCCTCCGCGCACGCCAGCGCGGTCGGCAAGTGCCTGCTGTCCCAGCTCGACCACGACGGGCGGCGCGACCACATCTCCCGGCACCGGACAGCGCGGCTCACCTCCCGGACGATCACCAGCGAGAAGATCCTCTTCTCCCAGCTGGACGCCCAGTCCACCACGGTCCCGGTGCTGGACCTCCAGGAGTACGCGGTGGGCACCGTCTGCGCGGCCGTGCCGCTGACGGCCGGCTCCGCCGCGGGCTGCCTCGCCCTGTCGCTGCCGATCGAGGACGCGCACCGGCTGCGGGAGGCGGCCGAGACCCTCAGCCGCCGGGCGGCGCCGGTCCTGCTGTCGCTGGCGCTGTAACCGCCGGGGGGTGCCCAGGGCCGGTAGCGTCACCGCCATGTACGCACCGATACCCGCGCTGAACCTCCTCAAGGAGTTCGAGGACGGCGTCGAGGACTACTTCGCGCCCGGCTTCGAGCTGACCGCCTTCGGCGAGGACGACGGAGGCTACCCGCCGATCGCCGACCGGATCCGTCCCTTCGCCCAGGCCACCGGCTCCGGCTCGGCCTACGCGATCTGGCTGCTGGACGACCGCCCCGACCTCGCCACGCTGCCCGTGCTCCTCCTGGGGGACGAGGGAGGCGTCCATGTCGTGGCCCGCGATCTGCCCGAGCTGCTGCGCGTCCTCGCCTCCGGCTGGTCCCCGATGTGCGGCTGGGACGGCGTGGACTACTACGACGAGCGCGAGGAGGAGGACGGGTACGACCCCTGCCCGGGGAATCCCGCGTTCCGGTCCTGGCTGCGCGACCGTTTCGGCCTGGAGGCCGCCGAGGACCCCAACGCGGTCGTCCGGGCGGCCGGGGCCGAGCTGCGGGACGCCTTCACCGCCTGGATCGGCCCGCTGATCCCGGACGCGGTGGCCGGACGCGGGGCGGCGTGAGCAGGCGCGCGACGGCGTAAACAGGCGCGAGCGGCCCAGGCCGGGCGGGGGACGGGCCCAGGCAGGGCGCGCGGGGCGGCCCAGGCAGGCGCGGACGGCCTTCCGGGGCCCCGGAAGGCGGGGCCACGGGGGGTGTCATCAGCACGCTTCCGGACCAGGTATTATTTTCGAGTCAGCAGGCGCCGTTAGCTCAGTTGGTTAGAGCAGCTGACTCTTAATCAGCGGGTCCGGGGTTCGAGTCCCTGACGGCGCACGACACGCAGTGGGCGGTCTCCTTCACGGAGGCCGCCCACTGCGCTTTGGCGGCGGCCCCGGCCAGGGCCGCCGCGCTGAGCAACAGCGGGAAATCCGGGGATGCCACCTGGTGATGACTGAGCACGGTGGGGCCGTGCTCCGGGGCGGGCCGGTGGTCATCCCTTTGACGTCGTACGAGGTCCGCGACGGTGGCGGCACTTCTCAGGGTGCCGCACGGTAACGGACGAAGCTCAGAACTTGACGTCGGAGCAGGCGTAGAACGCGTTGGGGGTGTCCGCGACGTTCCAGACGGCGAGGATGATGTGCTTGCCGTTCTTCTGCGTGGGAATCGTGCCCTGGTGGGTCAGCGTGGACGGCGGCTGCTTGTTGCCGTACGGCACGGTCATGAAGGGCTGCGATTCGAGCGCGGCCCGGGTGAGCGGCTTGGTGGAGTCCCAGCCGTCCTTGGTGATGTAGTAGCGGAAGTCGCTGGTGGAGTGGCGGGCGGTGAACTGCCAGCGGAAGCTGTAGCCCTGTCCGCCGGTGACCTGGGTGGCGGGCCAGTTGCCGCCACGCGGGTCGTCGAGCTGGGCGAACTGCCCGTTGCCGCCGGCGCAGATCTTGCCGTCCGCCGGTCCTGCCGCCGGGAAGCCCTTGAGCCCCTCGACGCTCTGCGGCTCCCACTGGATGTTGCCGCAGCCGGTCACCGTGCCGTTGGCACAGAGCTTCTGACGGCTGATCGGGGAGTCCGTGTAGCCGTGGCTGCTGGCGCTCGTGGTCGCGAGCACCGAGACGCCCGCTATCGCCAGACCGATCACGGCCGCGCCTGTCTTTTTCCGCATGGGCTGTCGCTCCTCTAGAACGTGGGGGAGGTTCCATGAGCATTGCTCGACTGCTGCGCGCTTGGTGCGTGGTGTGGTGCGTGGTGCTGTGCATGCGAGGTACTGCGGTCTAGACCAAGTCTTAGATTATTGACGCGGCGTGAACATGTCCAGACCAATGAGCGTCATATTCCAGCCGGTGGACAGAGCACCCCGGGCCACTCCCGGAGCACCCCCGGGCCGTCCCCGGCTCTCCCCCGGGGCCTCAGCCCCCGTCCCCTCCCCCACTGCGACCGGTGTAGAAGGCGACCGTCAAGTCCTTGACGAGTGCCTTGCGTTCGTAGTCGTCGAGTTCGACGATGCCACGCGTGGTGAGCCGGTTGACCGTGTCGTCGACCGCGTCCACCACGGAGGTGAGCACGCTGTCCCGGTGCATCGAGTCGATCGCGGCGATCCGCCGCCGCTGCATCGCCGCCGCGACCTCGGGGGCGTACTCGATGCCGGTCGGCTGCGCCGAGTACACCTCCACGCCCACGGGTTCGCAGTCCGCCTTCAGCATCCGGGTCAGCGCGTCACCGACCGCCTCCGCGTCGCGCAGGCTCGGGGCGTCCTCGTGGAACGCGTCGGCGGGCAGCTGCGAGAGGACCCGGGCCATCGCGGCCTCGACCTGTGCGCTCAGGTACGCCTCGTGGTCCTCGATGCCGAGGACGGCCCGGACCGTGTCGTTGATCCGCCACACCACGAGGACGACCACGCGGAGCGCGGTGCCGTTCGCGTCGACGGCGGGCAGCGGTTCGCTGCGCCAGTGCCGCAGCCGCACGTCGACGCGGCGGCGCAGCAGGAGGGGCGAGACCCAGACGAGGCCGGTGCGCCGGACGCTGCCCCGGTAGTCGCCGAAGAGCGTCAGCACCCACGCGTGCCCGACCCTGCCCCGGCCGAGGCCGCCGAGCGCGAGGAGCACCACGGTGGCGAGGAGGCCGAGCAGGACCCAGGCTCCGAAGCCGACGCCGAGGTCGGCCCGCGGGGTGAGGCCGACGGCCGTCTGCCAGGCGGTGGGGAGCGCGCCGCGCCACCACAGGACGGCCAGCCCGCCGGCGATCCCGGCCGCGCCGACGAGCAGGGCTGCGGAGCCGGGCAGGGCGGGGCCCGGGCGTTCGGCGAGCCGGGGGTCGGCGACCGGGGCGGGCCGGGTGGACGGCCGCACCCGGGTCTGCGGCGAACGCGGGACGGGGGGCTTCCGGGTGGCGGGCGAGCGGTCCCCGGTGGCGGGGCGACGGACGACGGCCGCGGGCAGCGCCGCCGCGGTCGGCCCGGCCGGGCCGGCCGGGCCCGCGGACTCCTGGTCGTCCCGGAAGAGGAGGTGTACGGGGATGGAGGCGGTGGTCTCGTTGGCGATGACGGAGTGGCGGCGGCCGGGGTTCGCGGGCGTCGCCGTGGTCGGCGCGGAGGGCTCGGCGGCGGCCGGGGAGGCGGATACGGGAAGGGATACGTGTCCGGGCCCGGGTACGGAGAACCTGGCGGAGGCGGCCCGGTCACCGGGGGCCAGGTCCAGGACGAGGTCCAGCTCGGTGTCGGGCCCGGGGTCGTCCACGGCCCCCCTGGCGGGGGCGCCCCGGGGGCGGCGTCCGGCCGGATCCTTCCGGGCGGAACCCTTTCCGGCCTCCGGCTCGGCCCCGTAGGACGGATGCGGGGTCCATTCCGCCGAGGGTTCCGCCGTCCTCGAACGCCGGACGGGCTTGAGGTGGAGGTTCCCGTCGAGCGGCACGGGGCGCGCGGGGGCGGGACGGCCGGAGGTGGTGCGGTCGCCGCCAGGACCACCGGGGGCGGGACTGCCGTCGACAGGGGCCGACGGGACCGGCCCGCCCGTCCGGCGGTCCGGGCCGGGGCCGAGGTGCGGGCTCACGTTCGAGGGCTCCGGGGCTCCGGTCCGAGCGATCGCGGGCGGAACGCTACCGGCGTCCGGCGGGGCGGAGTCCCGGCCGCCCCGGCCGGACAGCGCCGGCCCGGGCTCGTCGTCCGACGGAGACGCAGGTACGGACGCAGACGGTGACGGTGACGGCGAAGGTGAAGGGGACGGAGGCGCGGGCGCGGGCGCAGGCGCAGGCGCAGGCGGGAGCTCGCCGTCCGGCGGCGGGGGCCTGTCGACGACGGGGCCGAAGAGCGGAGGCGGGGAGCCCCTGCCCGCGCGACCGGCCAGCGGCGGCGGGGGCTCGGCGTTCGCTTCCAGCACCCCCGCGGACTCCGCGCCCGGCACCCGTACGGGCTCGGGCTTCGCGGCCGGCGCGCGCGCGGCGTCCGGTCGTGGCGGAAGCTCCTGCTCCGGCGGCGGGGTCCTGTCGACAGCGGGGCCGAAGAGCGGGGGCGGGCTCCCCTTGCCCGGTGGCGCGAAGAGGGACGGCGGGAACTGGTCGTCCAGGAAGTGGGGGTCGGGGTCGGGGGTGGGGGTGGAGGGGGAGGGGGAGGTGGTCCGGGGGGTCTGGTCGTCGTTGGGGGTCACCGGTTACCGATTCCTTTCCGTCACGTCCGTCAGGCGAAGAGCCGGCGCCAGGTCTCCGGCCCCGGGTAACCATCGGCCGCACCGCCGCGCCAGCCCTGGGCCCGCTGGAACGCCTCGACGTTGCGGCGGTCGGCCTCGGTCCAGCGCGGGTCGGGGCCCGACACGTAGTGCTTGCCGTATCCCTTCTTCACCAACTGTTCGCCGAGCCGGTCGACATGGCTGTTGTACTGACCCGGCTTGAAATAGCCGCGTCCGGGGAACGCGACCGCTGTACTCGGGCTGCCGCCCGCCCCGGCGGCGGGAATGCTCCGTCCGCCGCCGGTGGCCAGCAGGCGCCAGGTGTCCGGGCCCGGGACACCGTCCGCCTCCTCGCCCTGCCAGCCCTGCGCCCGCTGGAACGCCTGGGTCGCGCGCCGGTCCGCCGTACCCCACACGGGCCCGGGGCCGACCGCGTAGAAGCGCGCGCCGCCCCGCTGGACCAGCATCCGGCCGAGCTCGGTGACGTACTTGTTGTCGGCGCCGGGGCCGAACCGGTCGGCCCCGGGGAAGGCGGTGGAGGATCCGGAGCCGGGCGATCCATCCGTGACTCCTTTGTAGCGGTATGCCACATAACGGTCGGAGTTGTTCCAGTACGCCAGGGGCGTCGACTGCTTCCGCGTCCGCGGGCGCGCCTGCTCGTAGGCGACGTAGCGGGTGTGCGCGGAGTCGGCCCAGCCGCCGAAGATCGTGACGTGCGAGCCCTCGGAGGGGTCGGCCGGGTTGTGGAAGAGGAGGATGTCGCCGGGCTGGAGGTCGGCGCGGGCGATCCGGGTCCCGTAGGCGGCGAGGCTGCCGGTCCACTCGTTGCTGCCGAGGTTCCAGGCCATCGACACATAGCCGGAGCAGTCCTGGCGGTAGCCGTCCGACCAGTACGCCTCCATGCTGTACGGGACCTTCGCGCTCACCCACCTCGCGGCCCGGGCGATGATGTCGGCCCGGGTCGTCTTCGGCGCGGCCGATCCGGCGGACGGCGGGCCCGAGGCGCCGGCGCCCCGGAGCGGCCCCTTCTCACCCTGCGGGGTGGCCGGCTCGGGGTCGGATCCCCCGTCGGCGTGCGGGGCCCGGGGGGCATGGCCGGCGGCCTCGGCCGCACCCGCGGCGCCGCAGGAGAGGACCACCCCGGCGGCCGTGGCCAGCACCAGGGCGCGGCGCGCACCGTGCGCGGCCGGGTGACCACCGCGCCGGACCGGCAGGGCCCTCGCGGCGGAGCGCCGCCGCACGGCGCACCCCGCGCATCCGCAGTCGATGGCGGGTTCGTACTCCTCGAAGACCGGCACAGTCATGCGATTCCCCTCCGCACTCGTCATTCGTCAAGATCTTTGGGCGCAGCCGCAACGGACGTCAGGGCCTTAACTCCCCTGACATATCGCATTTTGACGGAACAAAGGAAAAAAACGACTATCTGATGGGGTGTGGCGTCCGGTAAATGGTTCGGAGCACCCCTGGGAGTCGGGTAGAGTTCTCCAGGTCAGCAGGCGCCGTTAGCTCAGTTGGTTAGAGCAGCTGACTCTTAATCAGCGGGTCCGGGGTTCGAGTCCCTGACGGCGCACGCACAGTCAAAGCCCTCTCACGTTCAGTGAGGGGGCTTTGATCATTCCCCGCCTCCCCCCGGGTGACACCCGCGGAGGCCCTCGTCGCACCGCACCCCCACACCCCCCTCGTCGCGGTCGATACACCCGAATCGCCGGCCAGGTGCGGCGAATCCGCAAAGATCACCGATGGTAAAGATCACTTGCCGAACGTGACCGTGGGGGCTGGATCAGGGCAGTGATGGGGTGCCATGGTTCGACTGCGATTTCGAACACGTGCACGATTAATGGGGGTTCATCGATGCGAAGACACATACGCCTGTCCGCGGAGGGGTCCGCGCGAGGCGGCAGCGGCGCGGCACGACGGCTGAAGGCACTGGCCGTACCGCTGTCCGTGCTGCTGCTGGCCGAGGTCGGTGTGACGGCCGGTACCGCGGTCGCCGACGGCCCGCAGGGCAAGAAGGTGTCCGACACCGCTCAGGCGCCCGCGCGCGACGGGGCCGCCGAGGCTCCGGACGAGGCGTCGGCCCGTGCCGCAGCCGTCGCCCAGGAGCGTCAGGTCGAGGTTCTCGGCGCACGTACGGAGAACACCACGCTCTGGGCCAACCCCGACGGCACCATGACGCAGGAGACCCACGCCGGACCGGTCCGGTTCCGCGAGGGCACGACCTGGTCCGCCATCGACGTCGACCTGGAGAGGGCCGAGGACGGTTCGGTGCGGGCCAAGAGCCACCCTCGCGGCCTTGAGCTCGCCGGCCGTACCGGCGCCGCCGGCGGCGACCTGGTGACGCTCGGCAACGGGCCGCACGAGGTCAGCCTGGGCTGGCAGGGCGCACTGCCCGAGCCCGTGCTGAAGGGCAACAAGGCCACCTACGTAAACGTCCGGCCCGCGACCGACCTGGTGGTCGAGGCGACGCGGACCGGGTTCGAGCAGTATCTGGTGGTCAAGGACCGGTCGGCGGCCGACGCGGCGGCTTCCATCACCCTGCCTCTCACGGCGAAGGGCCTGAACGCGGCGCGGAACGCGGACCACTCGGTCACGTTCACCGACGCCAAGACGGAGAAGACCGTGGGCAGGCTCCCTGCCCCGGTGATGTGGGACGCCTCCCGCAACAAGCAGGGGCTCGCGGCGACCAACCGCGCCGCGGTGGGCCTGGAGGTCGCGGGGCAGGGCCAGGACCTGGAGCTGCGCCTGACCCCCGACCGGAAGTTCCTCGCGGACAAGGACACGAAGTTCCCGGTCACCATCGACCCGGCCGTCTTCTTCGGCACCAACTTCGACACCGCCGTACGCGAGGGCGTGACCGAGGACCTCTCCGCCTCCATCGACCTGCCCGTCGGCCGGGAGTACGGCAAGCAGGCGGCACGCTCCTTCGTGCACTTCCCGAGGAACTTCGTCGTCTCGGGCAAGGAGATCCTCAACGCGGAGCTGAACCTCTACTCGGTCTGGTCCGACTCCTGCGAGCCGAGGTCGTGGGAGCTGTGGGACACCGGGCTCACGTCGGCCTCCACCCGCTGGAGCAACCAGCCCGCCTGGCGTTCGAAGGCCGCGACCTCCACGGAGACCCTCGGCCACTCCCCGGCCTGCGGCTCCCAGTGGATCCAGACCGATGTCACCGGCCTGGTGAAGGAATGGGCCACGGCCGACCGCGCGGAGAACGCCATCGGCATCCGCGCCACCGACGAGGCCGACACCACGGCGTACAAGATCTTCGCCTCCGGCGACGCGCCGAGCAACGGGCCGTCGATGCTGGTCACCTACGAGGTCCCGGCCGACCCGGTCAAGGACCACGTCACCTACTGGAACGACGTACTGCAGGCGTCCTACCGTCAGATCGGCGGCGCTCCGGGACCGCTGGCCCGGGCCGGCGCGATGATGCACGGCGCGGTCTACGACGCGGCGAACTCCGCCCAGTGCGCCCAGGGCGCCGCCAAGTGCCTGGGAGACCCCTACCTCGTCAAGGTCGCCTCGCCCGGTGAACTGCCGGACATCAACAGCGCCATCGACCACGCGGCCTTCGACGTGCTGCGGTCGGTGTACCCGCAGCTGAACTTCGACCAGGAGCTGGCGGACGCGCGTTCCACCATCCCGGCCGGGGTCACCTCCGCCCAGCGCGCGGCGGGCACCTCCGTCGGCCAGCAGGCCGCCGCGGCCATGCTCCAGGACCGGCAGAACGACGGGGCGACCAGCAACACCGCCTACACGCCCAGCACCGCCCCCGGGCAGTGGCGTCCCACGGGAAGCGGCAGCGCCGCCACCCCGGGCTGGGGCCTGGTCAAGCCGTTCGGCCTGACGTCCGGCTCCCAGTTCCGCCCCAAGAGCCTTCCCACGCTCGCCGGAAGCTCCGATGTGCTGAAGAGCGCGGAGTACGCCCGGCAGGTCAACCAGGTGAAGTCCCTCGGGAAGTCCGACTCGACGCAGCGCACGGCCGACCAGACCCGGGCGGCCCTCTTCTGGGCCAACGACCTGGACGGCACCTACAAGCCCCCGGGCCAGCTCTTCGAGTTCACCCAGACCGTCTCGCGCGACCGCGGTCTGTCCGTCACCGCCAACGCGAAGCTGTTCGCGCTGACCGCCTTCTCCATGGCGGACGCCGGCGTCGTCGCCTGGGACGCCAAGTACCGGACCGACCTCGACCTGTGGCGTCCGGAGTCCGCGGTCCGTCTGGACGGCGACGGCAACGCGGCCACCACGGTCGACCCCAACTGGCAGCCTCTGTCGCAGGACCGCAACGGCCAGCACTTCTCCCCGCCCTTCCCCGCCTACGTCTCGGGGCACGCCACGTTCGGCGGCGCGTGGGCGAAGGCGATGGAGCAGTGGTTCGCCACCGACCAGGTCACCTTCACCGCGACCACCGAGGACCCGAACGCCGTCGGTGTGACACGGACGTTCAGCAGCTTCTCGGCCGCGGCGAACGAGAACGCCGTCGGCCGGGTGTGGCTGGGCGTTCACTACGACTGGGACGGCACCGAGGGTGTCTCCTCCGGTGCTGCGGCCGCCGGCTACATCGCGGCGAACAAGGTGAAGAGCAACACGGCAGCCACCTGGGTCGCCTACGAGACCCTGAAGAACCTCGGTGGCTGTGATGCGCTGGGCAAGAAGCTGGTCGCCGAGCACCGCTGGTCCACCTACCGGTGCGAGCGGGTCACCACCGCGAACACCGACCACGCGCTCTCCGTCAAGTAGCCCGCCCACCTCCAGGAAGAGACAGAAGCGATGCGTCTGTTGAACAAGAAATCCGGTACGTGGTCACGGGCCGCGATCGCCCTGACGGCCGCCGTGGTCGTCGGAGCGGTGGCCGCTCCCTTCTCCATGGCCGACCCCAAGCCGGAGACCACCCGGGCGGCGCAGGCCGGCGACCCCGATCTGCTCCTCGCGACCCCCGAGGTGCCGCGGGTCTCCGACGGCTCCTACTCCGGCTTCCAGTTCTGCGGGATCCCGGACAACGTGCCGCAGGTCACCACGGACCGTCCGAGCCTCGCCGCGACCCTCGAATCGGTGGCGCCCCCCGGGTCCGTCGAGACGCCCGACGGGGACCGGCCCGGCCGGAAGGTCGTCTTCGAGGTGACCGGGACGGACGGCAGCCCGGTGCTCACCAAGAAGGCCACCACGGAGGCCAGTCACACCGCTGTCTACCAGTTCCCCGAGGGCAGGCTCGGCAGCGGCGACTACCGCTGGAGGGTACGGGTCCAGGACGGCCCCGCCTCTTCGCAGTGGACCGCGTGGTGCGACTTCTCCGTGCGGCTGACGGGCTAGCACCGGTGGTCCGTTCCCTCTGACCGGTCCGTCCGCGCCCACTGTCCGATCCGTCTGATCCCTCTGACGGATCCGTCTGATCCCTCTGCCCCGATGAACGGCTTCGGCCGGGCGTCGGGGCAGAGGGCGTGAGGGCAGGGCGCGTCGAGGCAGGGGGGCGTGGGGGCAGGGCGCGTCGGGGCAGAGGGCGTGGGGGCAGGCGCCGGGGCAGGGGCCGTCAGGCCTGGCTGTTCCGCTCCGCCGTGGCCTGTGCGCCGGTGAGATAGGCGGAGACGATCACGTTCGCCGTGTAGGAGCGGGTCCGGTGGTCGTACGTTCCGCCGCAGGTGATCAGCCGCAGCTCGGCCCGGCCGTCCTCGCGGGGACCGTACGCCTTCTGCGCGTCGAAGCGTGTCCGGGTGACGAGCTGGACGTCGTCCACGGTGAACTCCGCGACGCTGCCGTCGGTCCGGGCGACCTCGATGCGGGCGCCCGGCTTCACCGCGCTGAGCCCGTAGAAGACCGCGGGCCTGGTGTCGGTGTCGACATGGCCGACGAACAGGGCCGCGCCCCTCGCGCCGGGCTGGGCGCCGTCGCCGTACCAGCCGGCGGTCTTCGGCATGTCGTACGGGGGCGGGTCGATGGCCCCGTCCCGGTCGAGGCCGCGTGTGATGACGGGGGCCGAGATCCCCACGGAGGGGACCTCGACGCGTGCGGGGGCCGCCCCGTCGAGCGGCTCGTGGGCCGGGGGCAGCTCCGCCCCGAGGGGGCGGCCGACCGCGGCCACGTCCCCGGTGGTGGGCCCCGACAGGCCGCCGAGCCCGCCGCCGGCGTCCCGGCCCCAGATCCACAGGCCGAGCAGCAGCACGGCCCAGGTCACTCCGGTGAGCAGTCGCCCGTTTCCCGCCGGGCGGTCCGGGGCTCCCATGTCAGTGGCCGACCGGGCCGCGACGCCGGCGCGAGCTGCGCAGGGCGACGGCGACGGCCGCGACGGCGGCGAGCACCAGACCGATCACCGCGTGCCGGGTGCCGGGGCCCTCGGCCTCGGCCTCGGTGGACCGTTCGGCGAGGGTGGCGGTGCCTCCGCCGCCCGCCTTGACGGGTGCGGCGGGCGAGGGGCGGTGGTGGTGGACGACGGTGAGGGTGCCGGTCGCCTTCCCCCGGCCGTCCTTGCACGTCACCCGGACGTCGTAGGAGCGTGGTTCGGCGTCGTCCCGGATCCGGGCCTCGGCGAAGAGGCCCTGGTCATCGGCGGGACGGAAGCGGGCCTCCGAGGCGAAGGCGTCGGAGTTGCCCGTCGCCTCGCGGCCCTTGCCGCAGACGTCGACCCACAGCTCCACCTTGCCGCCGGGGGCGATGGTGGACGGGGTGACCGAGACGGTGCCGGTGCGCCGGTCGTCGTCCCCGGCCGGGGCGGCCGGGGACGCCAGGGCGGCGGGTGCGGGCACGGCTATGAGCGCGGCCGCCACCGTGGCACAGAACGTGAGGGGGATTGAACGCATCGTGAACCTCCTACGGGAAGGTTCACGCCCACGGCGGCGGCCCGCATCCGCAGTCCTCCATTCGAGCGACGCCACTCCGGTGTTCCGGCGACAGTCGGACGATTGCGGATGCGGTCCGCGCAGGTCAGCGCTGGTCAGCGCTCGTCAGCGCTGGTCAGCGCTCGTCAGCGCTGGTCCGGCTACGCGGACACGTCCGGCTTGCCGGCCTTGCCCGTCTGTTTCCCCTGGTCCACCTGGTCCGGCAGGTCGATGAGGTCCACCAGGTCGGCGATGGACTCGACGACGTGCGAGGGACCGTACGGGTAGCGGTCGATGTCCGCGACGGTCGTCAGCCCGGTGAGGACCAGGAAGGTCTGCATGCCCGCTTCCAGGCCGGCGAGGACGTCGGTGTCCATCCGGTCGCCGATCATGGCGCTGGTCTCGGAGTGCGCGCCGATGGCGTTGAGACCGGTCCGCATCATCAGGGGGTTCGGCTTGCCCGCGAAGTACGGGTCCTTGCCGGTGGCCTTGGTGATGAGCGCGGCGACCGAACCGGTGGCGGGCAGCGGGCCCTCGGCGGACGGGCCGGTCTCGTCGGGGTTGGTGCAGATGAAGCGGGCGCCCGCGTTGATCAGCCGGATCGCCTTGGTGAGCGCCTCGAAGCTGTACGTCCGGGTCTCGCCGAGCACCACGTAGTCCGGGTCGTGGTCGGTGAGGACGTACCCGATGTCGTGCAGGGCGGTGGTGAGGCCGGCCTCACCGATGACATACGCCGTACCGCCGGGCCGCTGGTCGTCCAGGAACTGGGCGGTGGCGAGCGCGGAGGTCCAGATGTTCTCCACGGGCACGTCCAGGCCCATGCGCTTCAGCCGGGCGTGCAGGTCGCGCGCGGTGTAGATGGAGTTGTTGGTGAGGACGAGGAAGGGCAGCCCGGAATCCCGCAGCCGCTTGATGAAGGCATCGGCACCGGGGATGGGGGTGCCCTCGTGGATGAGGACGCCGTCCATGTCGGTGAGCCAGGATGAGATGGGCTTGCGCTCTGCCATGTGTCGGGACTCCTGCCGTACGCACTGCGTGCTTGGGGGTGCCCGGACCACGCCGTCCCGGCACCCCCAGCATAATTAGCCGGTGGTGACCCTGACCCCGTCGATCACCCAGTACCAGTTGTTGCTGCCGGTGTAACGGAACCGGAAGCTGACGTTGGCGGCCCCGGACGGGACGTCCAGGGTGAGTGATTGGGGCTGCGCGATCACGTCGGACGTGTAGCTCTTCACGACGACGGGCGTGCCGCCGTTCCAGGAGGCGAGGATCTGGGCGCTCTGGCCGCCCTCCTGCCGGTAGTGGGTGGTGAGGCCGAGCGTCACGGTGGACGTGCCGCCGACCGCGTACGCCGGGGTGACGAGCGTGGAGTCGTACGGTCCAGAGGACGCCTTGTCGTCCCACTCGTCGGAGTCGGCGACCGCGAAGATCCCGCGCGAGCGGACGTTCAGCTCACGGGACTGGTCGCGCTGGCTGCGGCTCCAGAACTCGTCGGTGGCGAAGGACCAGCCGCGCCACTCGGCCACGCCTCCGGTGCCCATCGCGGAGTTCACGACGGACCAGCCGCTGGGCGCGGTGTGGGTCCAGCCGAGGACGCCCGCCGGGATGCCGGTCTCGTCGACGCGGGCGGAGAGGGCCGGGTACAGGGCCTCGAACGGGTCGGTGGAGCGCTGCTGGACCGGCTTGCCGTCCAGGCCCCAGGCGGGGTCGGGCACGATGCCGAGCTGGTGGAAGACGGTGGCGGCGACGTCGACGAGGCGCGTGTCGGCGGGGCGGGCGCCGGCCGCGATGCCGGGGCCCTGGGCGAGGACGAAGGTGCGCCGCTCCTCGATCGCGCTGCCGCCGTGGCCGCCGGAGTCGGTGTGGCCGTGGTCGGTGGTGACGATGACGGTCCACCGCTCGCTGGCGTACGAGGGGCGGGCCCTGATCGCGGTCAGGAGGCGGCCGAGGTAGCCGTCCTGGACGTCGATCGCGTTCCGGTACTGGGCGCTGGCGGCACCGGAGTTGTGGCCGGCGATGTCGGTCTGGCCGAAGTAGACGAAGAGGACGTCCGGGTTCTGGTTCCGGAGGATCGACTCGGTCCCGGCGGCGATGGTGGCGTCGTGGCCGGTGTAGCCGTCGGCGTCGCCGTCGAGGACGAGCTTGGCGTCGGCGCCCGCGGTGACCGTGCCCTGGGTGTCCAGGGGCTTCCAGTCGACGGCGGCGTAGGTGGAGAGCTGGGGGCGGATCTGGGCGAGGCGGGCGAGGAAGCCGGGGTACTTCCCGTAGTTCTTCCCGGCGAAGGAGTTGTCCTTGACGCCGTGCTTGTCGGGCCAGACGCCGGTGGAGACCGTCGACCAGCCGGGGCCGGAGGAGGTGGCGGCCATCGGGTTGGCGTACAGCAGCGAGGTGCCGTACGTCCCGTTCGCCATCATCGACTTGAGGTGCGGGGCCTTGGCGGCGGCGATGACGTCGTGGCGCAGCCCGTCCATGCCGACGACGAGCACCTTGTCCTTGCTGGTGCCGTCGGGGAGGGTGGGCGCGGCGTACGCGGCGGGGGCGGAGGCGAGGGGGCCGCCGACAGCGGCGGCCGTGGCCGCGGCGGCGGTGGTGGCGAGCACGGTGCGGCGGGACAGGGACCGGGACACGTGATCCTCCAGGGAGGGGGCGGGTCGGACGGGGCTGGGCGTGACTGCCTTCGTGAACTGCCTTCGTGAACTGCCTTCTGAACCTTCTTGGCCTAGTTGGCCTAGTTGGCCCAGTTGGCCTTGTGGACCAGACCCGTTACCTTCGCGAGATAATCGGGCCGGGTCCAGACCTTCGCGTGGATCCGTGGCGGAGAGGTGGCCGGTCAGCTTCCGGTGGCCGACTTCCAGGCGTCGATGTACGTGTTCAGGTTGGCGCCGATGTCCGCCCAGTCGGGCTCGAAGATCTCCACGCCCTCCATCAGCCGGGCCAGTTCGACGGCGTTGGCGTCGGTGGCGTCGATGTCCTTGCGGGCGGCGAAGCCCCCGCCGACCGCGCTGACGTCGCGCTGGGCCTGCTCGGAGAGCATGAAGTCGAGCAGCTTCTTGCCGTTCTCGCTGTGCGGGGCCTTCGCGACGAGGCCGGCCGCGTACGGCAGGGCGAAGCTGGTGGGCTTCCCGTCGCCCTGCGCGGGGAACCAGATGCCGAGGTTGGGCATGTCCTTGGACTGGGCGAAGTTCATCTGGACGTCCCCGTTGGCGGCGAGGAGTTCCCCCTTGTCGACCTTGGGGGCGAGCTTGCCGGTGGAGGCGGACGGGCCGACGTTGTTGGTCTGGAGCTTCTTCAGGTACGCCATGGCCGGCTCCTGGCCGCCGAAGTCGTGCATCGCCTTGATGAGGACGGCGGTGCCGTCGCCCGCGACGCCGGGGGTGGAGTACTGCACCTTCTCCTTGTACGACGGGTCGAGCAGGTCCTCCCAGGTCCTGGGCGGGCTCTTCAGCTCCTTCTTGTTGTGGATGAACCCGAAGTAGTTGTTGACGACGGAGGTCCACTTCCCGTCGGCCGCCCGGTCGGCGCCGTCGACCTGGTCGGCGCCCTTCGGCTCGTACGCCGCGAGGAGGCCCTTGGAGTCGGCCTGCTGGATGAAGGGCGGCAGGGTGACGAGCACGTCGGCCTGGGTGTTGGACTTCTCGCGGACGGCGCGCTGCACCATCTCGCCGGAGCCGCCCTCCACGTACTTCACCTCGATGCCGGTCTCCTTCTCGAAGTCCTTGAAGACCTTGTCGTACCAGCCGTCGCCGTTCTCGCCCTTGAGGCCGTCGGCGCTGTAGACGGTGACGGACTTCTCGTCGGACGCGGCGGAGGAGCCGCCGCAGGCGGTGAGGGTGACGGCGGTGAGTGCGGCCAGGGGGAGGGCGAGGGCACGGACAGGGACACGGGCATGGGCGTATGCGTGGGCATGGGCGTGAGCACGGACACGGTTGCGCATGGGGTCTCTCCAGAGGAAGTACGGGGCGGGGATCAGCGGTAGGAGGCGCGGGTGCGGATGCGGGAGACGGCGGCCAGGACGAGGAGCGTCGTCGTCATCAGGACCACGGCGAGGGCGGCGCCGGTGAAGAGCGAGCCCCGGTCGGTGGCGGCGAAGATCTGCACCGGCAGCGGGGTCCAGTCCGGCGGGTAGAGCATCATCGTGGCGCTCAACTCCCCCATGGACAGCGCGAAGCAGAGCCCGGCGGCCGAGGTGAGCGAGGGCAGCAGGAGGGGCAGCCTGATCCGCCACAGCACCCGGGCGGGGCTCGCCCCGAGGCCGGCGGCGGCCTGTTCGTACATCGGGTCCAGGCGCCGGACGGCGGCGGCGACCGACTGGTAGGCGAACGCGGTGACGAGGACGGTGTGCGCGAGGATCACGATCCAGCGGGTCCCGTTGAGCAGGACGGGCGGCTGGCTGTAGGCCACCAGCACCGCGAGGCCGACGACCACCGAGGGCACGGCGACCGGCAGGATGAACAGGGCGTCCAGGAGCCGTTTTCCGCGCTCGCGGAGAGAGGCGGCGGCGAGAGCGGCCCAGCCGCCGAGGCCGAGCGCCAGCACACTCGCGGCCACGGCCGTGACCAGGCTGGTGGTCAGCGCCTGGAGGGAGTCGCCGCTCGTCGCGGCGGAGTAGCGCTCGACGGTGGGCCCGGAGGGAAAGGCCCCGGACCAGTTCGTGGCGAGGGACGCGGCGAGGATGACGAGCAGGGGCACCGCGAACAGCGGGACGAAGAGGAGGAGGAAGACGGCCCAGGTGGCCCACTTCCCGGCCCGGCTATGCACCAGCACGACGGCTCACCACCCGGTAGAGGCTGTAAAGGCCCACGGAGAGCGCGATGTTGACGACGGCGACGACGCAGGCGGCCGCGTAGTCCGACTCCAGGATCGCCTTGCTGTAGACGAGCATCGGCAGCGTCGTGACGTCCTTCGCCCCGGTGAACAGGACGATCCCGAACTCGTTGAGGCACATCACCAGGACGAGGCTGCCGCCCGCCGCGAGGGCCGGGAACGCCTCGGGCAGGATGACCCGCCGGATGATCCGGAGGGGCCCGGCGCCGAGCGAGGAGGCGACCTCCAGCTGTCCGGTGTCGAGCTGGGAGAACGCGGCGAGGAGCGGGCGCATCACGAACGGGGTGAAGTAGGTGATCTCGGCGAGCAGGACGCCCCAGGGGGTGGTCAGGAAGTGGAAGGGCCCGTCGGACGCCCCGGTGACGTCGGTCCAGAGCCCGTTGGCCATCCCGACGGAGCCGTAGATGAACAGCAGGGCCAGGGTGATGAGGAAGGACGGGAAGGAGAGGAACACGTCGACGAACCGGGCGACCGCCTTCCCGCCGGGGAACGGGACGAACGCGATGACCAGCGCGAGGACGAACCCGAGGACGAGGCATCCCACGGTCGAGCCGACAGCGAGCCACACGGTGGTGGTGAGCGCGTCGCGGAAGACCTCGGAGGCGAAGACTTCGGCGTACGGGTCGAGCGAGACGCCGCCCTCGTCGGGGGTGAAGGACTGCTGGACGACGAGGGCCAGAGGGTAGAGGAACGCGAGCGCGAGGACGGCGACGGGCGGCAGCGCCCAGACCCAGGTGGGGACGGAGCGGGACCGTGCGGGGGTGGGGGTGGTGGGGGCGGGGTCCGGTCGGCCGGGACCGGTGGTGCGCTTGCGGTCGAGGAGGGCACTAGCCACGGGGCACCCCCGCCTTCTCCCGCGCCACCGGGGGGCCGGACGGGTCGGCCGATACCGCTAGCGCCGCCGCATCCGCTGTCGCGGCCGTACCTGCTGTACCTGCCGTCCCTGCCGTCGCTACTGCTCCCGATGTTCCCGCTGTTCCCGCTGTTCCCGCTGTTCCCGCTGTTCCCGCTGTTCCCGCTGTTCCCGCTGGGAGCAGTACCGCGTCCTCGGGGGCGAAGTGCAGGGTGACGGGGTCGCCGAGGGCCGGGGGGTCGCGGAGTTCGCGGAGGTCGGCCATGAGGCGGTGGCCGTCGACGTCCGCGTGGACGCGGTGGGTGGAGCCGCGCCACTGGACCTCGGTGACGCTGCCGGTGAGCGCGTTGGGCCCGTCGCCGAGGCCGACCAGGTGCGGCCGGACGCAGAGGGTCGCGGTGGCTCCGGGGGCGGCGGTGTCGGTGGGGACGGCGAGCGTGTGGCCGCCGAACCCGACGGCTCCCTCACCGGCGACCGAGACCGGGAGGAGGTTGGCGTTGCCGACGAACGAGGCGGTGAACTCGGTGCGTGGGCGGCGGTAGAGCTCCTGGGGCGTGCCGCAGTCCTGCAGTCGGGCCCGGTCCATGACGGCGATCCGGTCCGCGAGGGTGAGCGCCTCGACCTGGTCGTGGGTGACGTACAGGATGGAGACGTCCGGCAGCTCGCGGTGCAGCCGTGCCAGTTCGGCGAGCATTCCGGAGCGGAGCCGGGCGTCGAGGGCGGAGAGCGGTTCGTCGAGGAGCAGGACGCCGGGGCGGATGGCGAGCGCGCGGGCGATGGCGACGCGCTGCTGCTGGCCGCCGGAGAGCTCGCGCGGGTGGCGCTCGGCGTACGCGGCCATGCCGACGAGTTCGAGTGCCTCGGTGACCCGGCCGGGGATCTCGGCCTTCGGGGTGCGGTGGGCCTTGAGCCCGAAGGCCACGTTGTCCTTGACCTTGAGGTGCGGGAAGAGTGCGTATTGCTGGACGACCATGCCGATGCCGCGCCGGTGCGGGGGCAGGTCGGTGACGTCCCGGCCGCCGAGGTGGACCCGCCCGGAGGCGGGCCGGACGAACCCGGCGACGGCGCGCAGCGCGGTGGTCTTGCCCGAGCCGGACGGCCCGAGGAGGGCCATCACCTCGCCGGGTTCGACGGTGAGGTCGAGCCGGTCGAGGACGACGTTCCCGCCGTAGGCGACGGTGACGCCGTCGAAGCGGATGCCGCTGGGGGCGGCGGGGGCCGGGGCGCTCATGCCTCGGCCCGCGCGATGAGGTCGGGCAGTTCGGCGACGGACCCGAGCACGTGGGTCGCGCCGTGCCGGGCCAACTGGTCCTTGCCGTGCGCGCCGGTGAGGACCCCGGCGACGATCCCGGCGCCGGAGCGTACGCCGCTGAGCATGTCGTACGAGGTGTCGCCGGCCACCACGGTCCGCCGGACGTCGTCCACGGCTCCGGTGCGCAGGAAGGCGGCCAGCACCATGTCCGGGAAGGGCCGGCCACGGCCGCCCGCGTCGGCGGGGCAGAGGGTGAGCGGGACGAGGTCCTGCCAGCCGAGGGCGGTGAGGATGGCGTCCTGGGTGGTGCGGGCGAACCCGGTGGTCAGGACGACGGTGCGGCCCTCGGACGCGAGCCGTTCGACGGCCTCGCGGGCTCCGGGGACGGGGGCGATACGGCCGCCGTCGACGAGGTCCCCGTACGCCTCCTCGAAGGCGGTGTTGGCGCGCTGGGCCTTGTCCTCGCCACCGTCACCACCCTCGTCGGCGAACAGATGCCGGAAGACGGTGATCTTCGACTCGCCCATGGTGGCACGTACGTAAGCGAGTTGACGGGCGTGCTCGTCGGATCCGGGCCGTACGCCGAGCCGTTGGGCGGCGGCGGAGAATGCCTGTTCGACGAGGCCGCCGTCGGCGACGGTGGTCCCGGCCATGTCGAGGACGACGAGGCGGTAGGGGTCGCGCGTGATGTCGGTCGGGGAAGTCATGTGGTTCACCAGCCCAGTTCGTCGGCGGTCGTTTCGGCGATGGCGGGCGAGCACGTCATGCCGCGTCCGCCGGGCCCGGTGACGAGCCAGACCCCGTCGCGCACCTGCTGCCGGTGGACGACGCGTGAGGTGTCGGTGCACTGGGCGTAGACACCCGCCCAGCGGTGGCGGACGCGCGGCAGCGGGCGGCCGAGGAAGGCCTCGACGACCCGGGTGAGGTGCTCGTAGGGCTCCTCGACGGTGTCGAAGGCGAAGGGGTGCTCGTACTCGTGGGTGTCGCCGATGGTCAGGCCGCCGTCGTGGCGCTGCACCATGAGGAGCTGCATGCGGTGCTCGGCGGCTACCGGGTCCTGGGCCTGTCCGGCGTTGAGGGCGTCGAGCGCCTCGCCCCGGTAGGCGGGGTAGTAGCGGAAGCTGTCGGCGTCGGCGACGGAGGTGGTCAGCGGTTCGCCGAGCGGGTCGGTCTGCATCATCTGGAGGCGGACGCGGCGCACGGGCAGTTCGGGCCCGGCGAGTTCGCGGACCAGCCCGCCGAGCCAGGCGCCGGTCGCGAGGATCACGGCGTCACCGGTGTGGATGTCGCCGTGGTCGTCGCGCACCGAGGCGGCCCCGACGACCTCACGCACCTCGCGGCCACCGAGGAACGTATACCTGCCGGATGCCAGCAGGTGTTCCTTGAGGGCGAGTTGGGCGGTTCGGGGTTCAACTGCCGCGTCCCGCTCGCACCACAGGGCGGCGGTGAACGTGCCACGCAGTGCGGGGTTGAGTGCCCGGGCCTCGTCGGCGGTGAGCAGCTGATAGCCGCGTGCCGCCGCGTCGGGCCGGGCGACGGCCGCCTCGGCGACGGCGACCTCGCGTGCGGTACGCAGCGGGGTGAGCGAGCCGCAGGCCCGGAAGCCGAGTCCGGGCACCCGCTCCCCGACGGCCTCCCACAGCTCGCGGGCGCGCAGGGCGGTCTCCAGCTCCTCACCGCCGGCCCGGCCGCTGACCCATATCTGTCCGAAATTGCGGAGCGACGCCCCGCGTGCCTCGCTCTCGCGCTCGATCTGTACGACCTCGTGGCCGCGGCTGACTGCGTGCCAGGCGTGCATGGTTCCCACCACGCCGGCTCCTACGACGATGACTCTCACGGCGCCCACGCTCCTCGGGACGGGTGTCCCGGACGCGTCCGTACTCCGACGGGACGGTGAACGACCCCGCAAGTTTGGACCAGACCCGTTACGTTTTCGTTACTTGAAAGCTCACTGGTGAAGCAGGGAACGGGCCCGGTTCCCGTCGACACCCGTGCCACCCGGTGCGGCGCGGTCTGCCCCAACTACCCTGCTGCAGCACAGATGGACACCCTTCACGAAAGAGAAAGTGGCCCCCGGGTGGCGATGGCGTGGCGAACGCCTCTGCGGGCTATTCGCTCGCTCACCCCCTGAGCGTCAACCCTTCCGAGTTCGGAACTGGCGCGCCTGATCAATCACGGATACCAGTTCCTCCCGTGAGGGATGTTCTGACAGGAAGATCGTGTGGTGAAGAGACAGGCTGCCGAGCGCGGTCGTCAGGCTCGCCAGGCGCCACCGGTAGGTGCGCCGGTCTCTCAGCCCGCAGTCGAGCCACTCCTCCGCCATCAGCTCCTCGGCAGTGGCGAAGGGGTCGATGTTCTGTTCTGCATCGTGCCCGTCGAGCTCGACCCACGCTTGGTGAGCCTTGTACGCGGCCTTGATGACCTCGTCTGCCAGGTCATCAGGCGTCTGCGGATGCGACTCCACTCCGCCACTTCCAAAGAATTGATCGAGCAGGCCGGCACGGGAAGCTTCAGCTCGGTCACTCGGGGCCCGCCGTGCGGCATCCCGGACGTCCACATCGTCGGCAACACCTTCGAAGGGATCAGCGAACGGATCGCACACGGAGTCCTCAAGCCGGTGGCCCACGTCTTCCGGTACGACTCGCGAAGCCTCACCGTCGGCGACATGCCACAGCTCCACGAACCGGTCGACCTCGGCTTCGATGTCGCCGATGGGCGGGCGGGCCATCTTCGCCATCTCTCTCACCACCAGTTCGACCACGCCTCGGGCGGGCAAACGCGGCTTGCTGAAGGCCTGATGGATCTTGGTGTGGCTGAACACCTCTTTACCGATCAGTTCCTGAAGCTTGCGGCTCGAAGGGTACCCAGCCCTCTCGTGCAGGACGTGCAGCGCGTTGTTGAGGCCTTTCAAAGGTCCCTCGGGAAGTTCAGGCTTCCCCCATTCCGACATCCTGCCCCCACTGCTCTCAGAGATCGTCAGACCCTGTCAGGCAGCATGCCAGCAAGGCGGCGTTCTCTGTCCGCGAACGTAAGTCTTCGTGGTAGATCGTCAGAGGGCGTTCCGCTCCCTCAAACGTCATCAATGCTGGTCGTGGCAGTGTTTCCCACACAGAGGACCCCACACCATGAGCAGTACAGCTACGAACGACGACGGTCAACTCTCTCAGCGGTGGGCCATCATCCTTACCGCGGCCTTCGGTGCTGGGGCCTGTGCCGGGGCGGTTGGTGGCGTAGGAGCCTGGGCGTACTTCGATGATCCGCTCGTCGCCATGGCGACGGGCGCTCTGGGCGGCCTGGGCGCCTTCTGGAAGGTCATGAAGACGATGCACTCCGTCGTACGTCGATAACTACCCGGCCTGGACGCGCCACCCTGACGAGAGCGGCGTGTCCCTGGTTCCGGGGAACCGTGCGCGGCTGGCCGGCGGGAGACCAGACCCGCCAGTTGTGACCGGTGGAGCGAAGGCCCGGCAGGCCCGTGCGGGGAACCAACCCGCAGGTGGTCAGGCGGCCCGGTCGGCCGAGGCGACGCAGCTGTATCCGTCCCACTCAGCTCCCTCCTCATCCGCGCTCAGCTCCGCTCCTCGCCTCGCAGACGGGCGGAGAAGGAGAAGCGGTCGCCCCGGAACAGGGTCCGCACGCGCTCCAGCGGCCGGCCGGCGGTGTCCCGGGAGAGCCGGTGGATCAGGAGCATCGGCAGGGCGGGCGGGGTCCCGATGAGCAGGGCCTCGCGGGGGGTGGCGAGCACGGTCTCGATCCGCTCGTCGGCCTCGCCGAAGGCGATCTGCAGGCGGTCGCGGAGGTAGGCGTAGAAGGAGGAGTCCGGGTCGAACTCCGTGTCCAGGTCCGGGACGCGGTCGACACCGACGTACGTACTCTCCAGGCCGACGCGCTCGTCGTCGGCGAGCAGCACCCGCTCCAGGTGCCAGACCGGCTCGCCCCGCTCGACCGCGATCTCGGCGGCGAGCGCCTCGGGGCAGGGGAAGCGGTCGAGGCCGATGAGGTGGCGGCCGGGCCGTCGGCCCTGGCGGCGGACGCCCTCGGTGTAGCTGGCCAGCGAGAGCGGCTGCTCCAGCTTGGGCCCGGCGACGACCGTGCCGCGCCCCTGCCGCCGCAGCCGCCCTTCCAGGAGGAGTTCGCGCAGGGCCTGGCGGACGGTCTCGCGCGCGACCTCGTGCCGCTGGGCGAGCTCCCGCTCGGTGGGCAGGAGCCCGCCCTCGCCCAACTCGTCGAGCAGCACCGCGATACGGGCCTTCACCGCGTAGTACTTCGGGATACGGCCGTGCTCGGGGATGCCGGAGCGGATCGGTGCGCCAGGTGCCTGGTCGTTCGGGTAGTCCACGGCCCGATGGTTGCAGACGCGGGTGAACCGGCGGCGGTACGGGCACCGCTCCGCCCCCGCCGGGGCGGGCCCCCGCGCCACGGAACGTACGGCGGCAGCCGGTCAGTCCGTGGCGCGGCGGGCCCGGCGGGCATGCCGCAGCAGGGCGGCCCCGCCGAGCAGGAGCGCCCCGGCGGCGACGCCGGTCCAGGCCGGTGACGCCGGTCCGGTGCGGGCGAGTTCGGGGAGCGGGCGGCCCAGGCCGTCGCGGGGCGGATGTCCGGGGCGCTCCTCGTCGGCTCCGCCGCTCTCCTCCCCGGTTCCGGGGCGGGCCGACGGCCGGGCGGTATCGCGGTCCGGCGACGGGTCCCCGCCCGTGCCGGGGCCCGGGTCCGTACGGGTGCCGTCTCCCGGGCCGGTGCGGTCCGGATCAGGACGCCCCGGAACAGGATGTTCCGGCCGAGGACTTTCCGGCTGCGGGAACTCGGACCGGGGGCGCTCGGACGGAGAGTCCGGTTCGCGGATGCCGCCCGTGGCGCCATCGACGATCACGAAGGGGTAGTCCTCGGACTCCCCCACCCATTCGCCGTCCTCGCGCCCGCCGCCCTTGGCCTTGTCCTGGTGGCGGCGCTGGACGACGGCGGCGTGGGCGGTGACCGGGCCGGGGGCGGTGTCGGAGGTGAAGGCCATCCGGACGCGTACGGAGACGGTCTCACCGGCGGGAACGGTGAAACCGAGGAACTCCTCGCCGGAGCCGTCGGTCTCGGCACCGGTGCCGCTCGACGTCCCCGCCTTGCCCGCTTCCCCACCCTCCTCCTCGCCCTCCCGTTTGCCTGCCTCGCCCTGGTCGCCGCCGAAGACGCCGATCTGCTCGTCGCGGTCGGTGCTCTCCCAGATGACCCGGTGTTCGATCTCCGGACGGCCGGGCTCGGAGAACTCCAGCTGGATCTGGTCCGACGTCAGCCTGCGGTCGCGGTCGGCGAGGACGAGGACCGGGTGCAGGGCGCGGCAGGACGTGTCGGTGGTGTTGGTGAGGTCGAGGAACCAGGTGCCGTAGCCGCCGCCGGAGGCGTACCTGTCCGGGGCGCCCTGGATCCGGGTCTCGATGGGGAAGTCCTTGGCGTCCGGGTCACCGCAGACGGGCTGCCGGTCGGCGGCTAAGGAGGAGAGTGCGGACGCGGCCGGCAGGGCGGCGGCGGCCTGCGGGCCGCCCAGGAGCGCGGCGGGCACCGTGATCCCGGCGGCCAGCCCGAGGGCGGCGAACGCACGGGCGTCACGCAGCCGTGCGCAGGAGGTGGGAGGCATGAGGGGGCACCCTTCACTGCTCGCGGACGACCGGGGCCGGGGACCTCCGGCGGTGGTCTTCGACGCAAGCACGCGCGCGCGGACTCAGAGAGTCGACATGCCGACTTGATTCATATGATCACCCGACTGCCCCGTCCCGCTCTCCACCTCGCTCTCCACCTTGCTCTGCACCTCGCTCTCCGCCGTGTTCGTCACCGTGCTCCCCGTCCCGCTCCCCCACCCGCCCGAACACCGGCGCGAGCACCAGTTGCGCCGCGCCCTCGGCGACCGGCCGGTCGCCGCCCCGGGCGACCGTGACGGTCACGCCCGCGCCCGCCCCGCCCCGCGCGGCCCGCTCCTCGATCACGGCGCGGACGCCCCGTACGTACGCGTCCTCGTCGGCGGCCACCGTCCTGCCGCCCAGAACCACCCGGTCGATGCCGAGCAGACCGACCAGGTTCGCCGCTCCCGTCCCCAGCACCCGGGCCGCCTCGCCCCGGTCGCCGCACGCCTCGGCGGCCAGGCACAGCGCCTCGATGCAGCCGCGCCCGCCGCAGCCGCAGAGCGGGCCGTCCAACTGGAGGGTCTGGTGGCCGAATTCACCCGCCCCCGTCCGCGCGCCCCGGTGCACCTCGCCGCCGAGGACCAGGCCCGCGCCGAGCCCCGTACCGAGGTGGAGGTAGGCGAAGTCGCCGCGCGGCTCGTCGAGCGACAGGGCCAGGGCGAGGGCGGCGGCGTTGGTGTCCTTGTCCAGCACCACCGGCAGCCCGGTCCGCTCGGCCAGTGCCGCGCGCAGCGGGTACCCGTCCCACTGCGGGAATCCGGTGACCCGGCGCAGCACGCCGTCCCGGTGGTCCAGCGGGCCGGGCACGGCGACGCCGACACCGAGCACCCGCTTGTGCGGTTCGGCGGCGGACAGGTCCCGTACGGCGTCCGCCGCGTCCGCGAGGACCCGGTCCGCCGGAGCGCCGAGGTCGAGCGGTGCGCGGGTGACCGCGACCGGCCGGCCCGCGAGGTCGACCAGGACGGCGGTGAGCCCGTCGCGGTCCAGGTGCAGCCCCACGGCGAACTGCGCGTCGGGGACCAGCCGCAGCACGGTACGCGGTTTGCCGCCGGTGGAGGGGCGCAGGCCCGCGCCGGCGGCGAGGCCGTCCTCCCGCAGCCGGGCGGTGATCTTGCTGACGGCCTGCGGGGTGAGGCCGGTGCGCTCGGCGAGCTCCAGTCGGCTGATGCCCTCCGCCCCGGCGGCCCGCAGCAGATCGAGGACCAGCGTGGCGTTGTGGTGGCGCAATGCCGGCAGGTTGACCCCGGCCTGGGCTTTCGTCCGGCTCCCGTTCACGGTTCGCTCCTCTTCACCACCCCATTGTGCCGGTCGCTTGCACTTTGGCAACAGCGTTGCTTAAGTGGATCGCATGACCTCCAACGCCCCCAACGCCTCCGACGCGCCCCTTCGCGTCGCCCTCGTCGGCTACGGCCTGGCCGGCTCCGTCTTCCACGCCCCGCTGGTCTCCGGGACCGAGGGACTGGCTCTCGACACGGTCGTCACGTCGAACGAGGAGCGCCGGGCCGAGGCCCTCGCCGCGTTCCCCGGCGTCCGCCTCGCCGCCTCGCCGAAGGAGCTGTGGGAGCGCGCCGACGAGCTGGACCTCGTCGTGATCGCCACTCCGAACAGGACGCACGTCCCGCTGGCGACGGCCGCGCTGAAGGCCGGGCTGCCGGTGGTCGTGGACAAGCCGGTCGCCGGGACCGCCGCCGAGGCGCGCGAGCTGGCGGCCCTCGCCGAGGAGCGCGGGCTGCTGCTCTCGGTCTTCCAGAACCGCCGCTGGGACAACGACTTCCGCACCCTGGCCGGGCTGATCGCCGGGGGCGAGCTGGGCGAGGTGCAGCGTTTCGAGTCCCGGTTCGAGCGCTGGCGGCCGCAGCCGAAGGGCGGCTGGCGCGAGTCGGGTGACCCGGAGGAGATCGGCGGCCTGCTGTACGACCTGGGCAGCCACGTCGTCGACCAGGCGCTGATGCTGTTCGGCCCGGCGGTCCAGGTGTACGCCGAGTCCGACGTACGGCGTCCGGGCGCGGCGGCGGACGACGACACGTTCCTCGCGATCACCCACGCCGACGGGGTCCGCTCGCATCTGTACGTCAGCGCCACCACGGCCCAGCTCGGCCCGCGCTTCCGGGTGCTGGGCTCGAAGGCGGGCTATGTGAAGTACGGCCTGGACCCGCAGGAGGCGGCCCTGCGCGAGGGCCTGCGCCCGGTGGCCGGTGAGCCGTGGGGCGAGGAGGCGGAGGAGCTGTGGGGCCGTCTCGGCTCCGGCGAGTCCCCGCTGACCGGTGGCGGCGCTCCGGTCCGTACGCTGCCCGGCGACTACCCCGCGTACTACGCCGCCGTCGCCGCCGCCGTACGCGGCGCCGGCGACAACCCGGTCACCGCGCTCCAGGCCGCCGCAGCGCTGGACGTCCTGGAGGCGGCCCGCCGTTCGGCCCGCGAGGGTGTCTCCGTCACCCTTCTCCCCCACCACGACGAGGACCAGCAGGCGAAGGAGCAGCGCGCATGAGCACCGCCTCCCCCACCCTCTCCGAGCTGATCGCCCAGGAGCGCCGGCTCACCCTCGCGCGCTTCTCGTACGACGACGCGTTCGCGCTCGGCAGCCTGCTGGTCGCGCTGGCCCGGGAGCGGCAGGCACCGGTCGCGATCGACATCCGGCGCGGCGCGCAGCAGCTCTTCCACGCGGCGCTGCCCGGTTCCAGCGCGGACAACGACGCCTGGATCGACCGTAAGCGCAAGGTCGTCGAGCGGTACGGCGAGAGCTCGTATCTGGTGGGCACCCGGTTCCGGGCGAAGGGCACCACGTTCGAGGAGTCCTCGCGCCTGGACCCGGACACGTACGCGGCGCACGGCGGTTCGTTCCCGATCACGGTGGAGGGTGCGGGCGTGATCGGCACGGTCACGGTGTCCGGGCTGCCGCAGGCCGAGGACCACGCGATGGTGGTCGAGGCGCTGGAGCGGTTCGCGGCGACGCCGGGAGCCTGAGCGGGACGGTACGGGGACGGGGCGCCGCGACCGTACGGAAACCCTGGGCGCTGTCAGCGGGGGGGTGAGGGCGGGGCGCCCCGTCTGCGCGGCGCCCCGCCTGCGTGCGCGGCGCCCCGTCTGCGCGTGGGAGAGGGCCTACGCCCCCTTCAGCTCCTGCCGCTGCCGGCCGAGCCCCTCCACCTCCAGCTCCACCACATCGCCCGCCCTCAGATACGGCTTCGGATCGGGCTGCCCCATCGCGACCCCGGCGGGCGTACCGGTGTTGATCACGTCGCCCGGGTAGAGCGTCATGAAGTGGCTGAGGTAGCGGACGACCTCGCCGACCGGGAAGATCTGCTCGGCCGTGGTGCCGTTCTGCTTCAGCTCGCCGTTGACCCAGAGCCGCAGCGGCAGGGCCTGCGGGTCGGGCACCTCGTCGGCGGTGACCAGCCAGGGGCCCAGCGGGTTGAACGTCTCGCAGTTCTTGCCCTTGTCCCAGGTGCCGCCGCGCTCGATCTGGAACTCGCGCTCCGAGACGTCGTGCGCCGTCGCGTACCCGGCGACATGGGCGAGGCCCTCCTCGGCCGTCTCCAGGTAGCGGGCGGTGCGCCCGATGACGACGGCCAGCTCGACCTCCCAGTCGGTCTTCCGGCTGCCGCGCGGCACCAGGACCGTGTCGTCGGGCCCGACGACGGTGTCGGGGGCCTTGAAGAAAAGGATCGGCTCCGCCGGGATCTCCGCACCCGTCTCGGCGGCGTGGTCGTGGTAGTTCAGCCCGATGCACACGATCTTGCCGATGCGTCCCAGCGGCGGGCCGGTCCGCAGCCCCGTCGCGTCCAGGGCGGGCAGCACGCCGGGCGTCTCGGCGGCTGCCCGTACCCGGGCGAGCGCGGAGGCGTCGGCGAGCAGCTCGCCGTCGATGTCGGGGACAATCCCCGACAGATCACGCAGAGTCCCGTCGCGGTCGAGAAGTGCGGGGCGCTCGGCGCCCGCCGTACCGACTCGAAGCAGCTTCAACGGTCCAACTCCTCTTGGTCGAGGTGGTGGCCCTCCGGCGGGTTGCGGCCGACGGCGGACTTGGCTGATCGTCCAAGAGAAGCGAACACTCCGCAAGACCTCGTTCACACACTGGACCGACGCTCGCCCACGCGCCGCACCTGCGTGGAGGGCGGGCCGATTACGGCGCCGTGGCCATGGCGCCGCCGGGGGCGGGCATGTCGCGGTACAGCCAGGCCCGCTCGACGGCGGTCCAGGTGGTGGTGGTGACCACGTAGAGGGCGGCGGCCAGCGGGACGACGGCCACGGTGATCAGGGTGAAGAAGGACAGCAACGGCATCACCTTCGTCATCGCGCCCATCCCGGGGACAGCCTGTCCGTCCGGGCCCGCGGCGGGCGCCATCGGGTTGGCGGCCAGCTGCCGCTTGGTGCGTCCGTAACTGAACGTGGCGACGGCGGCGACGATCGCGAAGAGCCCCAGGTAGACCCAGCCCTGACCACCGAACACGCCGCCCTGCGCGAGCGCGTCGTGCCAGCGCCCGCCGAGCGGTGCGCCGAGCAGGTCGTGGCTGAGCAGCGCGTTGGGCTCGCCGCCGATGGAACTGCTGGAGAACAGGTGGTAGAGCAGGAAGAACGCGGGCATCTGGAGAAGGCTCGGAAGGCAGCCGGAGAGCGGCGACACCTTCTCGGCGGCGTGCAGTTCCATGATCGCCTTCTGCATCCGCTCCGGGTTCCTGCCGTGCTTCTTGCGGAGTTCGGCGATCTGCGGCTGGAGCCGGCTGCGGGCCTTCTGACCGCGTGCGGCGGCCCGCGACAGGGGGTGGACGGCCAGCCGGACGAGCGCGGTGAACAGGATGATCGCGGCGGCGGTGGACGCGGTCTGGAAGAACGGCTGGAGCAGGTCGGCGAGGGAGCCGACCAGGCTCGCGAAAGCGGACATGAAGGCGGACATGGGTGAGCCCTCCGGGGGTCTCGTCGTGCCGGGAGGTACCTGCGAGGAGGTACGGGGTGATCACTCGGCAGGACGACCGGCGCGGAACGCACCGCCCGTACGGGACGTACGTACGCAAGAGACGCACGAGGCACACGAGGCACTAAAGATGCGGGAGGTACGTACGGGAAGACGTGCGGGGTTCGCTACGCGGCGGCCGTCAGGAGGGCGCGCCCGGGTGCCCGGGGCCGTGTGCGGCCCCGGGCGTCGGGGTCGCGTTGCGGGAGGAACGCGGTGCGCTGCTCCCGGTCCCTGATGGCCGTACGGACCCGGGTGCGGGGCACCGGGGACGCGCAGCGGGCACTGATGACGGAACAGGCGAGGAGCGCGGAGCCGGCGGCCGCGGTGGCGGCGAGCGCGACGGCCGCGGAGAGGCTGCCACCCTCGGCGAGGAGGACCTCGGTGAGGAAGAGGACGAGAAGCCCGGCGGGCCGGAGCAGCCGGGCGAAGGCGCGGCGCGGAGCGAAGACATCCCTCAAGGCAAGCACCTCCCGTTCCTCTCTCGTACGCACCTCGTACGGACTCGGACTCGTACAGCCCCCGGTACCGCTCATGCGCACCGTTCATCGATGCGCACGTCACTCTCTTCGTTATACATGATGACCGGATGTGCTCCGGGCGGGTCCGGAGTACATCCGGTCGGCTCGGGCGGAGGCCGAAGGACGGGAACGCCCCTCCTTCACCGCGTCGTCGACCACGGTCGGCTCGCCCCACTCCCGCCGCGGACTCTGCACGGTACGACCACCCTCGGCGCGCGATTCGCGGTCGGTCCACCACAGCTGGTGGGCGACGAGGAGCAGCAGCACGGCACCGAGGGTCACGACGAGCTCGGCCGACACCCACAGCCGCCGGGCGAGGAGACGTGACGCACCGCCCTCGCGGCTTCGCACGACCGACCGGATCGAGATCACCGGCCCTCTTCCCCCTCCTCGCGCAACGTTCCACTCCCGCAACATCGGCGTCCCCGCTCCCCCCCTGCCCCAGCTCTCTCCCCCGCATCGGCGCGCGCACGACGCCGTACGGGCATCGGCGCGCACGGTAGGGGCAAACCTCACAACTCTCCAGACTTCTCTCCCTTCTCACTCCCCCGCCCTCTCCTCCACGCCGCCGCCGTACGGCAGTACCGTGTGGTCCATGCGCCCCGACACGCCTGCCGACCACACCACCGAAGCCGAGCGTCTGCTCCGCACCGCGGCGCAGTACCCCGAGGACCACGAACCGCTGATCCTCCAGGCCGCGGCCCACCTGGAACTCGCGGGCGACCGCGCCCGCGCGAGCACGCTCTACGACGATCTGCTCGGGGCCCCCGAGGCCACCGTCGACAACCCGCACCTGATCAAGTCCCTGAAGGCGGCCAACCTCTGGGAGTACGGCCACGAGGCCGAGGCCCGGGCGATCATCGACGGCATCCGCGCCGCGGGCCCGCTGGACGCGGCACCGTGGCAGGTGGCCGCGGAGACCCTGGAGGCGCACGACGAGCTGGAGTCGGCGCACGACTTCCTCTCGACCGCGCTGACCCTGCTGCTGGCCCCCGGTGAGGAAGTCCCGTACGCCGTCCAGTCCCTGCTGACCGGCCGCCACCGGGTGCGCCGGCTGATGGGCCTGGACCACGACGCCTGGGACGAGCTGGCGGGCGAGCTGCACACGGCCCCGGTCCCCCTGGACGAACTCCACGACCCCAAGCGCCTGTGGTCGCTGGGCTCCTCGGACCCGGTCGAGCTGAAGGCCGAGATCACCCGCCTCCGCGCGGAACTGGGCACCTACCGCACGGCGCTCTCCCGCCCGTTCCCGGTCGCCGTCCTGCACTGGCCCGAGGACGAACTGCGCGAACTGCTCACCGCGTACCCGGCGTTGACCGAGGAGTACGTGGACCGCGCCACGCACCTGGACCGCCTGGAGACCGCGCTCCGGGACCTCCACGCGACGGGCACCCCGAACCTGGGCATCGTCACGGGCACGGTCCCCTCGTACGAGGCGTTCGCCGCATCCGAGGCCGCGTCCCCGGCCGACCCGGGCCTCCTCCCCCAGTACGCCACCACCCTCGCCGCCCGAGGCCGCGCCGTCCCCTGGCCCCCGTCCCGCACGGCCGCCTGCTGGTGCGGGTCGGGGGAGGCTTATGGACGGTGCCACGGGGCCGGATGACCCCCTTGGCTCGACGGCTGCGGCCCGGAACCGCGTACGACGGGTGCGGGGTTCCGGGCCGAGTCATGCGCGGGCCGGCAGACGACGGGCCCAGTCGATTCACGCAATGATCCCCGGACGCCCGACCTTTCCCATACGATCACATTTCAACAATCAACTCAGGGCCGACGTCCCCACACGGGCCCCGTTCATGTGTGCGAGGAAGCCTTCATGCCGCCCTACCAGCCGACCGCGGACTGGCAGTACGAGATCCCGACCGCGGGAAGCAAGCGTCTGCCGCCCGCCGCCCGTTACGTCGAGTCGCTGACGCACCAGGGATACGGGTTCGAGGCGGCCGTCGCCGACCTCGTCGACAACTCCATCGACGCGGGCGCCCGTAACGTCGTGATCAGCTTCCTCCGGGACGACCAGCGGCTCGTGGGGCTGCTCGTGGTGGACGACGGCTCCGGCATGAACGACGAGACGCTCGACACCGCCATGACGGTCGGCGGACGCCAGGAGTACGGGGACAGCGCGCTCGGCCACTTCGGCGCCGGCCTCAAGGCCGCCTCGCTCTCGCACGCCGACTCCCTCACCGTGATCAGCCGCACCAAACGCAGTCCGTCGACCGGCCGCCGCTGGCTGACCGCCAGTGCCCGGGCCGACTTCACGTGCGACATCGTGGACCCCCGCTACTGCCAGGCACTCGTCGACCGCTACGACGGCCTGATCGAGTGGCACGGCACGATCGTCCGCTGGGACCGGGTCAGGGCCTTCGAGACGATCACCGCCGGCCAGGCCGACCGCTTCCTGAACGACGCCATCGAGAAGCTGGAGACCCATCTCGGTCTCCACCTCCACCGCTTCCTGGCCCGCGACGACTTCAACGTCGACATCGTCGTCGAGGACGTGACGACGCGGGAGGAACTCGATCACCGCGGCGTCGAGCCGATCGACCCGTTCGGCTACCGGATCTCCGGCCGGCCCGGCTATCCGCGCACCTTCACCGCCCCGGTGGAGGGAGTCGGCGACGTCCCGCTGACCGCCCACATCTGGCAGCCGAAGTCCCCGCTGGTGAGCTTCCGGGGCATCGGCCCGCTCGCCGAGCGCCAGGGGTTCTACATCTACCGCAACGACCGGCTCGTCCAGGCGGGCGGCTGGAACGGCACCCGCAGCCCGGAGGGCCACCTCGCCCTCGCCCGGATCGCCATCGACCTGCCGGCCGAGGCGAACGACGTCTTCAGCCTCACGGTCAAGAAAGACGGCGTGAGCGTCACCCCGGCCTTCGCCCGCGGCCTGGAACAGGCCGTGGACGGCGCGGGGAACGACTTCGCGGCCTACGTCAAGGAGGCGGAGGCGACCTACCGGGAAGCGGCCCGGCGCGCCACCGAACCCCAGCGCAAGGCGGTCCTCCCCCCGGGCAAGGGCCTCGACCCGCGCCTGAAGCGCACGTTGCGCGACGAGCTGCCCGAGCTGGAGGGCGAGGACCCGATCACGTTCCGCTGGGACAGCCTGCACTCCGACGTGTTCTTCGAACTCGACCGCGACGAACGGGTGGTCAAGCTCAACAAGGAGTACCGGCAGGTCTTCAACGGCGGGCGCCGGGGCGGTCTGAACGACGCCCCGGTGGTGAAGAGCATGCTCTACCTCATGGTCAACGAGATCTTCCAGAAGGAACGGGTCCGGGCCACCCACCTCGACAACATCGCCCTGTGGAACAGCGTCCTCGTGACGGCCGCGCGCTGCGAACTCGCGCGCTGACCCGTCCCGTCACGCCGGCCCCGTTCCCCCCGGAGAAGAGATCCACCACATGACCGACCACCTGCTCCACCTCCATGGCGACGTCCTCGCCGCGATGCGCCGCGGGCCGAGGAACTTCGCCAAGCTCGCCTTCGCCCTCGCCGAGGAGGAAGAGCCCGCCGACACGGAACAGAGCACGTTCCGGGACCGTGTCGCCGGCTCGGGCCCGGGCGACGAGCTGACCGCGCTGTGGCACCGGACGCTGACCTCGTGGGACCTCGCGGAGCAGGCGGACTGGTCGGCGGCGCCGCCCCGCACGGACGAGCGGCGGGCGGACGCGTACGACCGACTGGGCTTCGACGCCGGCCTGCGCAAGGTGCTGGACCACGCGGTGCCGGTGTTCAAGGAGCCCGGCCCCACCATCATCAGCACCACACCGACCTCGTGGTACTCCCGCGACACGGCCGCGGTCCGGTCCTTCTACTGGACCGCGTACGAACAGCTCCTGCGCCGCAAGGGCTGGCCCGACGCCGCGGTGGCGAGCCTCGACGAGGCGAGCCACGCCGTGGTCGAGCGGCTCGCGGACCCGATGCGCCCCGACGCCTACGGAGCCCGGGGCCTGGTCGTCGGATACGTCCAGTCCGGCAAGACCGCCAACTTCACCGGCGTCACGGCCAAGGCCATCGACGCCGGGTACCGCCTCGTCATCGTCCTCGGCGGCACGCTGAACCTGCTGCGCGGACAGACCCAGCGCCGCCTGGACATGGAGCTGATCGGCCGGGAGAACATCCTGCGCGGCGCGGACCCCGACGATCCGGACGCCCTGACCGGCGTCGACTACCAGGACGACGAGGACTGGCCGGAGAAGTTCGTGAGCCATAACGGCCGCCCGTCCGCGCTCGGCGCCTTCGACATCGAGCGCCTCACCACCCGGGACGACGACTACAAGAGCCTCGCCACCGGAATCCGCGCCCTCGAATTCGACAAGCAGGTCCGCACACAGCCACTGCACGTGCCGGACAACCTCCACCGTGCCGCCGCCCGCGTGATGGTGGTGAAGAAGAACAAGTCCGTCCTGAGCAAGCTCATCAAGGACCTCAAGAAGATCGGCGACCCGCTGCTCTCCGAGATCCCGACGCTGATCATCGACGACGAGTCGGACCAGGCGTCCGTCAACACGACGGACCCGAAGAAGTGGGAGGAGGGCAAGGTCACCCGCTCGGCGATCAACGACCAGATCTCCCAGCTGCTCAAACTCCTGCCCCGCGCCCAGTACGTCGGCTACACCGCGACGCCCTTCGCCAACGTCTTCGTCGACCCGGGCGACGGCGACGACATCTTCCCGCGCGACTTCCTGATCTCCCTGCCGCGCCCGATCGACTACATGGGCGTCCAGGACTTCCACGACCTCGACCGCACGGACGAGGCGGCCGTCGGGAGCGCCGAGCGGGCGCACGTACGCGGTATCTACGACGACGCCGACGGGGACCGGCTCGCGGAGGCCCTCGACGCCTTCGTCCTCACCGGCGCGCTGAAGCTGTACCGGGCGGCCCACGACCCGTCCCTGGAGAGCCACTTCCAGCACCACACCATGCTCGTCCACGAGTCCGTCCGCATGGCCGAGCACGCCGCCCTGGCCCTGCGGATCAGCTCGATATGGCACCAGGCCGCCTACACGAGCCAGGAAGGCCACGCCCGCCTGGCGGCCCTCTTCGCCTCCGACTTCCAGCGCTTCGCCGACGAGGGGCTGCCCACGCCCGCCTCGTACGAGGAGCTGAGGCCGCACGTCTTCCGCGCCCGCCAGCTGATCAACTCGGGCGGGACGCCGGTGCTCGTCGTCAACGGCGACACCGAACGCGACTACGACCAGCCCGAGCTGGACTTCGACCGGACCCCCCACGTGTGGAAGATCCTCGTCGGCGGTACGAAGCTCTCCCGCGGCTTCACGGTCGAGGGCCTGACCGTGACGTACTACCGCCGCAGGACCCAGCAGGCCGACACCCTGATGCAGATGGGCCGCTGGTTCGGCTTCCGCCCCGGCTACCGCGACCTGGTACGCCTCTACATCGGCCGCGCGGAACCCGCGGGCAGGACCGGGACCGTCGACCTGTACGAGGCCTTCGAGGCGATATGCCGCGACGAGGAGACGTTCCGCGCCCAGCTCACCCGCTACGCCACCCTGATCGACGGCAAGCCGCAGGTGACCCCGGCCCAGATCCCGCCCCTGGTCTCCCAGCACCTCTCCTGGCTGAAGCCTTCCGCCCGCAACAAGATGTTCAACGCGGAACTTGTGGAGATCCGCTCCCCGGGCGAGTGGGTCGAACCGACGGCCTACCCGACCTCGCCGGCGGACCTGCGCCACAACGCGGAGGTGTGGCGGCCGGTGCTGGATCTGCTGGACGCCGCCCCCGTCACCCTGTCGCGCGACGCATCCGGCAGCGGCCGCGGCGAGAGTTTCGAGGCTGAGATCGGCACCCTCGACCACGAGGCGATGCTCAAGGTCCTGTGCGACCTTCGGTGGTCGTTTCCCTCCCAGTTCTCACCCCACCTGGAGTCCCTGCTCTCCGCGGGTGAGCGTGACGAGGACATCGACGACTGGCTGGTGGTACTCCCGCGACAGACGTCGTCCCGTCGTGTCGAGGCGAGCGTCCTGGGGTCCCGCCCCCTCTCCCTCGCCCACCGTGCTCGGCGGCGTGGCGATCTCTTCGGTGCCATCAGTGAGCCGAAGCATCGTGAAGCCGCACTACGGATCGCACGCGCGAACGACTCGGGAAGCCGGTCCGGCGACGGAAGCCTGGAATCGTTGGCGCGTGAGCGGCGCGGCGTGGTCGTCCTCTATCCCGTGGTGGAGGAAAAACCCCCGGCCGTATCCCCTGCCGGAGCGATAGCCCCGGAGCGTCTGGTCATGGCCTTCGGTCTGGTCGCACCCCGTTCCTCGACCACGCCGCAGGGAAACCTGGTGCGTTTCCGGACCGTCGATTCGACCAGGAAGAACTCCGTGATCATCGACTGCGGGGCGGGCGGTTCGTAGGAGACTGGTGATGATGAGCACAGTTGAACCTTCGTCCCCCGGCGTTTCCGCCCGGATGAGCCGCCAGGCGAGCCGCGACACCAAGCCCGAGGTAGCGGTACGCAAGCTGCTGCACGCTGCGGGCTATCGCTTCCGGGTGAACGCCCGGGTGCCGGACATGCCCCGGCGCACGATCGACATCGCCTTCACCCGGGCCAAGGTCGCCGTGATGATCGACGGCTGCTTCTGGCACGGCTGCCCCGTTCACGCCACGCGACCGAAGTCGAACGCTCAGTGGTGGCGGGACAAGCTGGACCGGAACATGGCCAGGGACCGGGAGACGACGGAGCACCTGGCTGCGGCAGGATGGACCGTGCTGCGATTCTGGGAGCACGAGACGCCGGACGGGGCCGCCGCGCTGGTGGCGGCGGCCGTCGACGGGCGGCGTGGAACGAACGAGGACGGGGGCCCATGAGCGATCTGAGGTTCGTCGATGTGTGCGCGGGGGCCGGGGGACTGGCCCTGGGGTTCGAGAAGGCGGGTTTCGAGCCCGTACTGCTGTTGGACAAGAAACGGATCGCCTGCGAGACGCTCCGGATGAACCGACCGACGTGGCACGTCCTGGAGGCGGATCTCCTGGACTTCGACCCTGCCGAGCACCGGCAGACCTACGACGTGGATCTCCTGTCGGCCGGGCTTCCCCGGGTGAAGTCCAGCGCGACGGTTGCGAGGGTGGAGACGGAGGAGGAACAGCGGCTGCTGGAGGCCTCGGTTCTCCTTGCCCATGCCATCCAGCCGCGCGCGCTGGTGATCGAGAACGTTCCGGGGCTGGTCGACTCCCCGAAGTTCGAGAGCATCCGCGATTTCATCCGGAAGGAACTGGAGCACCTGGGCTACCGCTTCCGTTGGTTCGTCCTGAACGCCGCCGACTTCGGCGTGCCGCAGGATCGCAAGCAGGGGGTACTCGTCGCGCTCAAGGACCAGTACTTCGACGCGTTCGAACCGCCGGTCCCGACGGTCAGGGAGCATCTGCCGGTGGGTCGAGCGCTTCACGGATCAGTGGGTGCTCGCGGTTGGCCCGGCGCCGACGCCTGGGCGGCACAGGCCATCAGTGTCGCCCCGACACTGGTGGGCGGCTCGGACAAGCGGGGAGGCGCGGACCTCGGGCCGACGGGTTCGAAGAAGGCATGGGCTCGGATGAGGGTCAACGGCGGCACGGTGGCCGACGAGGTGCCGGGTCCGAACGACGACGTGTCCGGGTTGATCAAGCTCACGGACGCGCAGGCGGCGATTCTGCAGGCTTTTCCGCGGGAGTGGCAGTTCGCGGGAAAGAAGACCGCCCGCTACCGGCAGATCGGCCACGCCTCTCCCCCGCCGGTCGGAACGGCGCTCGGGCGGGCCGTTGCCACCGCTCTGAAGGGCTGATCCGCGCGCCGGGAGCGGTGCCGGCCGGAAGCGTCCGGAGTGATCTTGATCGCCGGCTACACTTGCACACCATGACCCACCCCTCTCCCCCTTCACTCCCCTCTGCGAAATTCGGGATCGTCGATCTCTTCGCAGGGCCCGGCGGCCTCGACATCGCCGCCACGATCATGAAGGGCGAGGGCGTGGAGAGCATCGGTGTCGAGTGGGACGACGCCACCCGCGCGACGCGTGCGGCGGCCGGTCTCCTGACCACCGACGTGAAGGATGTCGCCGAGCTGGGCCCGTGCGACCCCTCGGTCCACGAGGCCACTGTGCTCACCGGCGGGCCGCCCTGTCAGTCGTTCTCGGTGGCGGGCAACCGCGAGGGCCATCAGGCGCTGGACGACGTGAAGCGGCTGGCCTCCCGGTTGATGGAGCAGAAGGACAAGGCTTCGTTCGACGTGGCCTGGAAAGAGGTCAAGGACGAGACCGACGCGATGTCGGACAACCGGACCGGGTTCGTGCTGCAACCACTGCGCTGGATCATGGAGGCGATGCTCGAGCGCGAGCGGCCGTACAAGGTGATCGTGCTGGAGCAGGTACCGACCGTGCTTCTGGTGTGGAAACACTTCGCGGAACTCCTCCGGGGTGTTGGCTACGCCGCCGAGGCCCACGTGCTGCACACCGAGGATTTCGGAGTTCCGCAGACACGACGCAGGGCGGTACTGATCGCCCAGTACGACCCGAAGAACGTGCACCGCAGGGTTCTCTTCCCCGAGGCGACGCACCAGAGGTACCGGAAGGGTGCCGTACGGCTTCCCCCCAGAGATGCCACTCAGAAGGCATCGTTGTTCGACGACGTCGAGCCCTGGGTCTCCATGGGAGACGCGCTCAGCGGCACACGGACGACCGAGTTCGTCATGGTCTCCAATTACGGGTCCGGCGGCGACCCGAAGAAGCGGGGTCGCCGGGAGTCCGGGGAGCCCGCCCCGACGGTCACCGGCAAGGTACGGCGCAACCGCCTGTACACCTTGCGGAAGGACGGCGCGGGCGAGATCGTGCTCAGGCCGGAGGACGAACTCGAACGCCTTTCCCCGCGGGAGGCCGGCCTGCTCCAGTCCTTCCCCGCGGAATATCCCTGGCGCTCCACCGATGTGGCCCAACAGATCGGGAACGCCATCCCGCCGAGGCTGTCGCTGCACATCCTGAGCATGGCGCTGTTCAACAGGCCGCCACGGAAAGAGTGGTTCGAGCAGTTGGAGAAGTGGAGTCCCCGGGGCGAAGCGTCGCAGGCGCAGGCGACGACTCCGGCGGCGTCCGTTCGGTCCGCGCCTCCTCAGGTCTCGGCGCCGTCCCGTTCGTCCGCGTCCGACCGTCCCCTCACCGGTGCTTCGGCGAAGAGCTCCGCGAAGTGATCGACGAGTACGGCCACCGAACGCTCCGGAGTCTTCTCTTCGTACGGCCCGACGGGCAGCTCCCTGCGCGGGACGGCCGGAGCTGACTCCGCCGCCTCGATCCACTCCCGCAGGGGCCGGCCGTCCCGTTCGGCGTCGGGCGCGATGACGTCGTACATCAACGTCGCGGCGGAAGCGTTGATGGCCGCCACCAGCGCGTTCACCTCCCGACCGGTCCGCACGGTGCCGCGCTCCATCAGGCGAACCGCCGCCTGCGCCGTCGGCCGGTGGTCGATCACGTCGACCCGCAGGGCTGTGTTCAGCATGTCCTGGTTGGAGCACACGGTCACCACCGGTCCGTAGTCGGGACCGTCGCGGAACAGTTCGGCGGTCCACCACAGTCGGGCGAACGCCTGGGTGTAGGCCGGCCCTCGGAACCGCCGGGAGGCAACCTTCGGCGGAACGTCCTCCGATTTGGCCACCAGGTGGCGCCAGACCACATAGTCCGGAGCCACCCCCAGGGCCAGGTAGTTCCAGATCCGGCGGTCGGCCGCCTCCCGCCGGGTGAGCCTGAGCGTCGCGTGGAGCCGGGGTGCCAACCAGGCATCGGCGCTGGTCGGTCGGCCGTCCCGGAACTGATACATCGCGTCGTCGATCAGGTCGCGCACAGGGCCCAGTTCCGCACGGCTCTCACCGTCGTGCGGCAACGGTTCGGTGGTCTTGTTGAGCGCTATGGCCTGTGCGTCCTCCTTGCCCGACAGAAGCCCTTCGGTGAGGTACCGCGCCGCGTTGAGGTCCGCGAGCAACGCCAGGCGTTCCGGGAGGAAGTTCGGCTTGTCGGTCATGCGTCGGCCCCCCGGTGGATGCTGTCCAGACCACGGATCGTGGCACTCAGCGCCTTGGGCACATCGGCCCTGCGCGTGGCGGCGTAGTGGATGCGCGGTTGGAGATCGGTCCATCCGGATGCTCCGGTCCGTCTCCGATGGACCTCCCCCAAAGCGTCCTCGACCGGGAGGCCGGGCACGATGTCGGGCAACATCTCGCGCAGCACCTCGCCTCTCCAGTCCCGGGGGAACAGGGGAGTCCCGTCATCCTCGATCTCCAGGTCTCCGATGGCGGTGTGGAAGACGGCGGTCCACACGTCCGTGCACATCTGGGCGATGAGCAGATCCCGCACCATGTTGTCGACCGAGGTGCCATTGCCGGCGACGAGGTCGGAGACTCCCTCGAAGTCCTTGTTGATGTGGACGACGGGAAGGTCGCCGGACGTGTCCACGGCCCAAGGCACTTCCTGGAAGCGGCGCAGCCACTGCGGGCCCTCGCGGAATCCGACCTCGACGACCTCGAGCTCCCTCTCGCGCAGCGGGGCTTCGGCCTTCAGGTCGACGATCCAGTCCTTGGCCGAGGCGGCGATCTCACGTCCTGGCACACCGTCCACCGTGGCGACGACGTGGACGGACATCGTCGGCCGGTCCAGGTGGTCCGCACGCCACAGATCGAGCTGCCCCTCCCACTTCCGCCCGTCCTCCGCACCGGGGGCGAGGGCCGTGGCGATCCGTGTGTTGGTGGCCCCTTCGCTCAGCACCACGACGACCGCCAGGTCGGTCCACGGGCTGTCGGGGGCGGTCGCCCGGCCCGGCACGGTGGCCGAGACCTTCATACGGAGCCACTCCCAGTCGTCCCGTCCCGTCGAGCCGGGCGCGACGACCTGCTCGACGGCGGAGAAGGCGCTGGTGTCGAGGGGGTCCCTGACGTCGTCCGGGCCCCGCAGTTCGACGGAGGTGACTCGGAGCGACACGACACCGGGAAGTCGCTGATACGGGTATGCCCTCATGCCTGGGCCCCCTTGTCGGTGCGGAGTTCCACGACGAGGCCACTGAACTGGGCGCGTACGGGATGGGTGGTTACGTCGGTGGTTCCCCGGAAGGTCGCGGTGCGCGCGCCGGAGGCGAAGCGGATCGTGCCGTCGACGACTTCGCAGTTGTGCACGGCGACCAGCTCCGACCAGGCCAGAACCGGCCGGGGCCCGGAGCGCACGTCGAGCTTGGCCACCGGTGCGGCGCGCCAGGAGTCTCCGCCGGCGGGGATCTTCATCTCGGCCGTGACGCACCACGCACCGCTGTCGTCGATCCGGGCGTCGAGTTCCTCGAGCGTCGGCGGGCCCGCCGGGGGCGTGGGTCGAGCCGCCCTGCGTCCTCCCACGGACAGACGCTTGCGCAGTCGTTCCGGGCCGCCCTTGCGACTCTTCCTGGGCAGTGCGACCAATTCGCGCACGGCCTTGTTCGCCTGGTTCGTGAGTGCGCCGATCCGTCGGTACGCGGAAGGCGAATACAGCATGCGCAGTTCCTCGGTCTGTCCCCACTTGTCGTGCTCGGGCGGTTCGGAGGCGCGCAGGAAGGCCTCGGCCTCGTCCGCGAAGGGGGCGTCGGCCCCTGCCGCTCTGCCCGCGAGCAGGACCGCCTGGAACGGGTTGGTGCCCACCGGTAGACCGGGCACCCAACCGATCTTGACCGTCATGCGGTTGCCCCGCATGGTCGTCACCCGGTTCGGCTTCCCGTCGTCGCCGTCCTCGGCCTCCGTGACCAGCACGACCGCCCGGTGCTCGACCGCGTTTCCGCGACCGGCGGGGGCGGGCACCATCAGAGGCACGGTCGCCATGGCCACCTGCCCGGACTCGGTCATCCTGTCGACGGTCGTGCCGTCCAGGAACGCCTGCAGTGCGCGCGTCCGGGAGGGTTGGGTCTCCCGGGGGTCGACCCGCGTCTCGGGGATGAGCTCCACTCCGTTGCGAAGCGTCCTCACCGATGCCTCCAGCAGGGGCCGCTGTTTGCCACCGCCGGTCATGGCCGCCCAGAAGTTTCGGCCGAGCGCGTCCTTGAGGCGGTGGTGCATGCGGTGCACGCTGTCGTCGTCCTCGACGTCGGCGTCGGTGTCCGTCCCTTCGACGAGGCTGGCGACGTCGTGCGCGCCGACGATGAGGAAGGACGTGCCGGGCTCGGTGCTCTCCCGGGTGAGGTGGAGGCGTTCGACGCTCTCCTCGTCCGCCCACCACGAGCGGGCCACGTTCACGTCCTCCGTCTCGAGGTCGGGTCGACCGAACCAGGCGGGGCCGGCCCACGGCTTGCCGTCCACCTTCCGCCAGGGAAGGTCGAGCCGTCCGACGAGCCGACGCTCGGTCCGTCCTTCGTGTGGCTCCGACAGGGTGGAGTTCATGAGGACCAGGCCGAGACGGCTGGTCGCCCAGAGCGTCGCCTTGCCGAGGCCGTAGGACCCACCGGCGCCGCTCATCGACTTCTGGCTGTCGAGTTGCCGACGTACGACCGCGGCGAAACGACCGGTTTCGTAGTCGTCACCGGTCAGCCCGGAGGCGTTGTAGTCGTCGATACGGAGGAGCACCAAGCGGTCCCGGTCGTACATGTCGCTCAGCCCGGCCGCGATCATGCGCCCCACCTTCTGGTCCTGCTGCGCGGCCGCTTCGTAGTGGGGCAGCAGATCGTCCCAGCGAATTTCGTCCCGGAACCGGGCCAGAGCCTCGCCCGACAGTTCGTGCAGGGTGTAGCGAACCCGGACCGGCTGGGCGAGGTCGAGCCGTTCGTCGAGGCTGTTCTGGGTCGCCTCCCGGGCCAGGACGCCGACGTCGGCCTCGAAGGCGAAGGCCGCCGCGTTCCCGAACTCGCGCCCACCGTCGGCGTGTCCGGGACGGTGGTACCAGGAAATCGGCAGGCCGGCCAAGGTGTCGGAGGTACGGGTGTGGATGGTCCCCAGGTCCGTGCCCAGCGCCTCGGCGATCTTGTGGATCGTCTCCTCGCGAGGAGTCGCGCGGCCCGTGATCCAGGCGGAGACGGCAGCGCGCGTCATCCCGACCCGCTGAGCGAGATCGGCCTGGCTCATGCCTGACTGCTTCAGCTGGCGGGCCAGCCAGGGGCCGAAGTCCATCCCGGTGTCCACCCTCATCACTCCTCAGCTGCGGCGTGGGCCATGACCTGCACGATACACCCACCATTTGACGCTGACGATCCGTCCGACAAAGGCGTTTGACACCTCCCTTCGAGACTCCTTCCACACCTTCAATTCCTTGGAAATAAATCCGGGAATGCATCGAAGGGCGGAAATCCAGCCGAAATCACCCCTCCCATCCCTTTACTTCCGGGGCGCCCGAAATGCGCATCCCCGCAAGCGTCCTGAAGAGGGGGGGTTGCTCGCCACAAAGCCTTGCGGCCAAGCGTTTCAATCAGGTAGCTTCAGGGCGGGGACGCCTCACCCGTGCGACCACCCCTTCCTTTCCCGGGACCTTTCCCGTATGCCATAAAGCGCTTCAAGGGCCGCTAAGGAACTCCCGCCCGGGAATCACCAAACTCCTTGCCCCGGCCGGAAAAATACGCTTGGCTTCTGGAACGTTTATCGCTCACGTTCTTTTCGCCTACTCCGCCGTCGACTTCTCCGCTACCGAAGAAACCTTTCCCCTGGCGATCGCGCCCGTCACCCCGGTGCTCCCGCCCTTCTGCACGTGCGCCATTTTCCGTCCCGCCCGGTACACATCAACAGAGCCCAGGGGGCACCGCCATGAACATGGACCCGCCCGATCCGGACGACGGCACGTTCGGACTCGTCGAACAGTACGACTCCATCGAAGACCCGTCCCTGCGGTCCGAGTTCCTCGATGCCGTCGGTACGACGCGTTCGCACATCAACGCTCTTCGGCTCCGGCGTGACAAGGCGGCAGCCCGCAATGCCTCCGCCCCGGAAACACTTGGGGCACCGGAGGACAAGAAGCCGCGGCACCGCGTTCCGCGTCAGCCGCTCCGCAACCGTGACATGTCCAGCCGCCCGCCGAAGTACCCGGGCTCCGTCCGGAACAAGCGTCGCCGCGACCGTGCGCGCCCGGAATTCGTCGTCATCATCTTCAAGCTCGACTGACCCGGCACATCGTCGGGCCCGGAACTCCTATCGTGGAGTCGGGGCCGGCCGCATCCCCCGCTGCCGCCGCCCCCGGCTCCACCCGCGCTCAGCTCACGGCCAGGATTGGAAGACTTTGAACCACCCCTATGTGACGGACAGTTCCGGCGAAACCTCCGTCATCCGGACGATCATCGATCAGTCGGCGCGCGTGCTGGCGGCGTATCGGATCGATCCGGGGCTGATTCTTGAGCATGCCAACGGTGAGCGACGAATCACTCAAGGCGGTTACGGGGACCGCCAATTGTTCGAGCTCGTACAGAACGCCGCGGACGAGATCGCGCACTCGCCGGGCGGGAAGGTGCACGTCGTTCTCACGGCTGCGCATCTGTACTGCGCGAACGAGGGCAAGGAGGTCACGGCGGAAGGCGCCGAGACCATTCTCCGCATGAGCGTGTCGAAGAAGCGTGGAGGTCAGATCGGCCGCTTCGGCGTCGGAGTGAAATCGGTCCTCGCCGTCACCGACACACCTCAGTTCTTCAGCACATCAGGGGCATTCGGATTCGACCGGGCCTGGTCGCGCGAGGAAATCCGTCAGGCCGGCGGGGACGCGGTGGACACCGACTTCGAGGCCCCCGTCCTGCGCATGGCCCGCCCCTTGGACGCCGCGAAGGAGCGCTCCGCCGATCCGGTCCTCGACGAGCTGCTCGACTGGGCCACGACGGTTGTGCGTCTTCCCCTCCTGCCCGGAGCCGCCGATCGACTCGGGCACGATATCCACGCGGTCGCCGGCAGTCACGAGGCGCAGCGCGAGTTCCCGGCGCGTTTCCAGTTGTTCTCCCACCACGTGGGCACCGTGGTTCTGGAGGACCGCCGGCCCATGCCGCAGATCCGGCGGGAGATCACCGTCGAGCACGAGGGCGTCGTACGCACGGTCCACGAGGCTCGTACGGGCAAGCCGGAGTCCCACGCCACCTGGAAGGTGTTCACCCACGCCCACCGGCCCACCGAACGGGCGCGGGCCGGCGCGGGCGAGATGCACGACCGGGTGACGATCGACATCTCGTGGGCCGTACCCGAGTACACCGGTGACACCATCCTCACCATTCCCAGGGGGCGGGGGGAGTTCTGGTCGTTCTTCCCGACCAAGTACCCGATGACCTTGGCAGGCATCCTGAACGGAGCCTGGAAGACGAACGAGGACAGGCAGAACCTCCTCGACTCCAGTCCGTTCAACGAGGAGATCATCCAGGTCGCCGCGAAGCTGGTCGTCGAATCACTGCCGCAGCTTGCCCCGGCCGAGGACCCCGGCGCCTATCTCCCCCTGCTGCCCGGTCGGACCAGGGAGTCGGAAACCCTCAACTGGGCCGACAGGTATCTGACGGAGCAGATCTGGAAGCTGACCGCCGAGCTCCCTTCCCTTCCCGACCAGGACGGCGTTCTACGGGCTCCCCGCGAGTTGCGCGTCCATCCCGCGCCGGTTGGCAAGACACCGCTCAAGCTCGACTGGCTCCGGATGTGGAACGCCTACCCCGGGCGTCCGAAGGACTGGGCCCATCCCTCCGTGGAGGCCGCCGAGTTCCGTGCCGGAAAAGTGGGGCACGTTCTGGAGCAGACGAGGCAGGGGCGGGCAACCGTTCGGGAATGGTTGGAGGCCCTGGTCTCCGACGGTACGGCCGAGGCCTCCGCCGTCGCGATCCGCATCTTCGCCGCGATGGTCCGCGAGGGGTCACCCTTCGCGGACCAGGCCCGGGCGGCCCGCATCGTGTTGACCGAGGAGAGCGGGTTGGTGCCCGCCGTGGTGGGCAAGGTCTTCCGCAGGGCCGTCCAGGACGGGCTGCGGGACGGTACGACCTACGTGGACCCCGCTCTGTCCGAGGACGAGTCACTCATCCAGGACCTCAACACCATCGGTATTCGGGAGGCCGATTCCCGAGGACGCTTCATCGGAGTTCTGGAGCAGGGCTTCACCGGCTACGGTCCGCAGGACTGGGCACGGTTCTGGGAGCTGTTCCACAGCGCGGGCGGCAGCCAGGTGAGCGGCGAGGTGATCGCCCGCGTGCCCGACCCGATGTCGACGCTGTCGGTCCGCACCGTGGACGGGCGCTTCCACCGCATGCGGGACTGCCTCCTGCCCGGACCCGTTGTGCCCTCCGACGGGAGTCGGGACCGGTCCGTCGCGGTGGACCTGGCCTTCCACTCCGACGACCGGATGGTCTTCCACGAGTTCGGTCTGCGTGCGGCGCCGACCGCCGGTCACCGTCCATCTGCGGACGAGGCGTGGTACGGCGAGTACTCGACGGCGATCTACGACAGCTACTGCCGCACCCTGAGCAGCAACGCGGCACGTCCGAGCCCCACCAGGCTCAAGCTGGAGGGCTCCCCCGTCGGCGGGCCGTTGCACCTCCTGGAGCTCCTGTCGGACGAAGGGCGAGCAGCCTTCGTGAAGGCGTTGCCCGACGGAAGCGTCATCGACACCTGGACCATGCAGTTCGGCACCCAGGTGTCCACACGCAAGCCCGTCTACTCCCCGCTGCGTTGGATGCTGGTACGACACGGCCGGGTCCCCACCTCGCAGGGCGTCGTCCCGCTCTCCGACGCCGTGGGTCCTCAGCTGCACGCGTACGCCGACGTCCTGCCCGTCGCGGACATCAGCACCGAGAAGGCCCGCAAGCTTCACCTGCCCACGCTGGTGGAGGACGTGCCGCCGAAGCAATGGTCCCGCCTGCTCGAACAGCTCGGCTCCAGCGACGACGACACTTTCGTCGGGCGTACGTACGTGATGCTGACCCGGCTGGGGGTCGACTTTCCCGAGGGCGAGCTCACGCGTTGCCGGATCGGCTCGGAGTGGTCCGCGCGGGAGGACGACGAGATCGCCGTCGCGGCCTCCGAGGCGGAGTACCGCACGCTGCGTGCGGAGCAGATTCCGGCGCTGTCGGCAGGCAGTGAGGAGGACGCCGCCCTGCTCGTCAGGACGTGGGGCATGCTCCGATACAGCGATGTCGTCAGCAAGGAGACGCGGCATGTGGGTATCGGCGAGCCCACGCCTCTGCACGATGAGTTCCCCACGCTCCGCCAGCGGATGGGAAATGCCGTCAACAACTACCGGCTGCAGCCCTGTTCCGAGCTGGAGGAAGTGACCCGTACCCCCCAGGGCACCCGTCCGACGCCCCTCAGAAGCGCACTCCGGGGCAACACCGTGCTCGTCCTCGAACCCGCGGACCGGCTCGCTGCCCTCGTGGCGGTCGACCGTGAGCTGCGCTGGGGGCTGAAGGAAGCGGGATGCCGGGCGGTCCTCGAGGCCCAGGAGCGGCAGGAGGCCGACCAGCAGCTCCAGGCGGCCCTGCGCCGGGTCCGGGAGGCGGAAAGCGTCGAGGAGAAGCTGGAACTGCTCATCGGCGAAGCCGCGCTACGTGCGGGTCTGCCGCCCGGCCTTCTGGACAGCGAGCGCGCGGAGCTGGGGGACGTCGAGCCGTCGGCCCGCCGAATCGCGCGGATGGCGTACAACGCCCACGGGGACGGCGTTCTGCGGATGCACGCACGTGATCTGTTGGCCGCCTATCCGAGTCATGCTCCGTCCGGCTTCACCGGATCCTCGCCCGCGGTGAAGTTCGTCTCCGACTTCGGCTTCCCCGACTCCTTCGCCGGCACCAGGACTCCATCGCTGCCGCCGAGGATCGAGATTCCCGGTCCCACCGAGTTTCCGCGTCTGCACGACTACCAGGAGCGTCTCGCGGCGAAGGTCTTCGCGATGCTCGACCGGTTCGCCCCGCAGCGCGGGATGCTGTCGCTGCCCACCGGCGCGGGCAAGACCCGGGTGGCGGCGGAGGCCGTGATCCGCTGGGTCAAGTCCGTGGGAGAGCTGGACGGTCCCATCCTCTGGATCGCGCAGACCGAGGAGCTCTGCGAGCAGGCCGTCCAGAGTTGGGGCTTCGTCTGGTCGAAGGTCGGCGCCGAAAGTCCGCTCACCATCAGCAGGCTGTGGACCACCAACGAAGCGGGTTCGGTGAACGATCGCCCGCACCTCGTGGTCGCGACGGACGCGAAGCTGCGGAACTGTCTCGACACCGAGGGATACGCCTGGCTCCGGCAGGCGAGTCTGGTCATCGTCGACGAGGCGCATGTCGCCATCTCGCCCCAGTACACGAAGATCCTCGAGCAACTCGGACTGACCGCGAGGGACACGGGTCGCCATCTGCTGGGGCTCACCGCGACCCCGTTCCGCAACACGAACGACGCGGAGACCCGACGCCTGGTCCAACGCTTCGGGGGCCAGCGCCTCGACGAAGGCGTCTTCACGACCGGTGACGTCTACGGGGAACTGCAGGAACTCGGCATGCTGGCCAAGGTCGACCACCGGGAACTTCTCGGCGGCACCATCGAGCTGACCCTCGACGAGAGGGAGCGGGCCGACCAGATGAGCCTGCTGTCGAAGGCCGCCGAGCAGCGTCTCGCCGACGACCACGACCGAAACAAGCGCATTCTGGAAGAGATCGGCGAGATGCCCGCCGACTGGCCCGTCCTGGTGTTCGCCACGTCCGTGGCGCATGCCAAGTTCCTCGCCGCGAAGCTCAAGGACCGGGGCATCACCGCCGCTTCGGTGGACTCGGCCACCTCGGCGGGCGAGCGCAGGAAGAGTATCGACGACTTCCGTCGCGGTCGCGTGCGTGTCCTCACGAACTACGGTGTTCTGACACAGGGATTCGATGCTCCGGCCACCCGGGCGGTGGTCGTCGCCCGCCCCACCTACAGTCCGAACGTCTACCAGCAGATGATCGGTCGCGGTCTGCGCGGTCCCGGCAACGGGGGCAAGGAGACCTGCCTGATCCTCAACGTCCGCGACAACATCACCAACTACGGCAAGGCGCTCGCCTTCACGCAGTTCGAGCACCTGTGGAGGGCCAAGTGACCGACGTCTACCACGACAGCCCGCCCTTGACCGAGGAACAGCGGGCCGTGATCGAGCAGCCCTGGGACGCCCGGTTGCTGGTCACCGCCGGCGCGGGCGCGGGCAAGACACACACGCTGGTCCGCCGGCTCGACGCCCTGATGGGGCACGAGGACGACGCGCTGGAGGCGGGCGAGATCCTGGTGCTCAGCTTCTCGCGCGCGGCGGTCCGCGAGCTGCGCGAGCGCATCGCGCTGCACGCCCGGGAGGCACGCCGGGTCCGGGTGCAGACATTCGACTCCTGGGCGTACTCGGTGCTGCGCGCGGAGCAACCCGATCGGGATTGGGGTGGCCTGCGCTTCGACGAGCGGATCAGGGAGACGACCGAGGCCGTTCTCCGGGGCGCGGTCGAGGAGAGCGAACAGGGCGCCCCCGCCCACGTGGTGATCGACGAGGTCCAGGACCTGGTCGGGGACCGCCGGGACATGGTCGAGACGCTGCTGGACCGTTTCCAGGAGAACTGCGGGTTCACGGTGGTGGGGGACGGCGCCCAGGCCATCTTCGGTTTCCAGGTCTCCGACCAGGACGCCCGTGCCGCGGAGACCAACTACTTCTTCGACTGGTTGCGGGCCTCCTACCCGGACGATCTGGTCGAACTGCACCTCACCACCAACTTCCGGGCGCGGACCGAGGAGGCACGCACGGCGCTCGCCCTCGGCGATGTGCTCAAGAGGCTGCCGTCGGAACCCGCCGAATCCGACGCGGCGGGCGAGAAGTTCCACCGGCAGCTGACCGATCTCCTGCGGTCGTGCCCCGATCTCAGCCCTCTGGAGGCGGAGTCGACCGTCGAGTCGCTCCGCGGCTACCCGGGCACCTGCGCCATTCTCTGCAGGGACAACCGCCAGGCTCTGGTGCTGTCCGAGAAGCTGTTCGACCTCGGTGTGCCGCACCGGGTCCAGCGTGCGTTGCAGGACCGCCCCGTCCCGGCCTGGGTCAGTTCCGTCCTGCGGAGCACCGGTTCCACCACGTTGACCGAGGAACGCTTCCTGGAACTGCTCGACGCCGGCCCGACCGCTCCCGTCGGCGACCGCGCGCGGATCTGGCGCTCCCTGCGGGGCGCCGCCCGTGCCCCCAGGGGGCTGCTGGATGTCTCGGCGCTACGACGCCTGGTGGCGGAGGGGCGTTTCCCCGACGATCTGGCGGCCGTGGAACCCTCGGGCCTGGTGGTGTCGACCGTGCACCGCGCCAAGGGACTCGAGTTCGATCGGGTGATCGTGGTCGAACCGGCCACCACCGCGGAGCTGCGCAAGCAGCACAGTCACGTCGACCCGGCGGCCGAGGCTCGTTCGCTGTACGTCGCGATGACCCGCGCCCGGGACGACCTGTTCCGCGTCGCGGCACCGGACACGGCACTCGTGCGCCGGGACCGGGTGACCGACCGGTGGTACATCGGCGGGTGGAAACCGTACATCCGCGACGGCATCGTCGCCGGCGGGCAGGACGTGTGTCGGGAGCATCCGCCCGGCACGGACGGCTTCGTCGAAGACGCGACAGCGGTGCAGGACTACCTGGCGTCGTCGGTCTCGCCGGGTGACGTGCTGACGCTCCGCCCTCAGCACGAGATGGCCATGGCCGCCGACCAGAGCCCTCCGTACACCGTCTTCCACGGGGATCGCGCGATCTCCGTCGTCTCGGAGCGGTTCCGCAAGGACCTCCACACCTCCCTGAAGATCAACAGGACGTGGGAGATCAACTGGCCGGTGGAGATCACCGGCTTCCGGGTGGACTGCTTGGAGAGCGTCGCGGGCAGCACCGCGTCCGGCGTCCGGGCGGGGCTGGGCGACCACGGCATCTGGACAGTGCCCCGCATGTCAGGACTCGGGCGCTACAGGCGCGCCTCAAGGAACACGCAGGAAGGCATCGTCGGATGACGGACGGGACCAGCACGCACGCCGCTCACTACGCGCTCCGGGAAGGTCTCGTCGAGCAGCTCCGCAGGGACCTGCTCGGCCCGGTCTCCGCCGACGAGGTCCTGACCCAGGATCCGCCGATCACCACCTACCCGATAGGGGTGTTGTTCCCGAGGGCCTCCGATCCTGAGTCCGGGCGGGCCCTCCGGGAGGACGCGGCCGAGAACGACGGACTCGACGACACTCCGCTCGTGCGGAGGGGGCGCGACATCGAGGACCCGCTGCCCGAACTCGGCACGGCCCATGTGGGCGACCGACGCCCCTCGTCCATGGGGTTGACGTTCGCCGTGGACCCGACGATCTCTCCCCGGCTTGTCGTGCACACGGACGTCGCGGCCTACGATCCGGTCGACGCCGAGGGGCGTCCGGTGGCCGCCGAGCGGGCCGAGGCCCGAACGGTGTCCGAGCAGAAGGAGCGGTGGCGTCGGCGCGAGCTGGCCGTGCGCCCCGTGACCGTCGATGTGACTGTGCCCTGTCGCTACCGACTGGACGACATTCGTCAGGGCAGAACACCGAACGAAACGATCGACGGCCCGGCGTTGGACGTCGTCGTCCGGCCGATGGCCCCGGGGAGCGGCACGGTCACCGTGACGATCACGCTGATCAACACGCATCGCGTGGGCAAGTACGCCCTCCAGGACGCGTTCTGCCTCTACCAGCCGCGTCTGACCGTGACCACCGAGTTCGGCACGCCCGGCCTGGTGGACCGTCCGTCCGAGCGTACGGTGATCGATCCGGAGGTCGCCACGAGCCGACTGCTGCACCGGCACGCGCCGACCTTCGCCATCGGCCACGGCTGCTCGGCGGACTGGCAATGGACCCCACCCCCGATCGGTGACCCGAACGTCGGACGCGCGGCGATCTCCACCGTACGCACCGAGTTCGTCCCGGCGCACGATGTACTCCTCACCGACTCCAATCCCGACATCGACGACTCGGCCCTCACCATGGAGGGCCTGGCGACACGCCCCGAGAACGAGGTCCTGGCCGCGCTCGACGATCTGATGGCCGGGTACGCGCAGTGGATCGACCGCAAGGAGGCAGAGGCGGAGACCTTCCGGGGCACCCCGCACGAGGCCCCGGCACGGAAGCAGATCGAGCACTGCCGAGCGGCTCTCGCCCGCATACGTCGAGGCATCACGGTCCTCGGTACGAACAGCGAAGCGATGCGGGCGTTCCGTCTCGCCAACCGTGCCATGTCCCAGCAGCGGGGCCGCAGCGAGTGGGTGAAGAACGGCCGGGTGGGCGAACCGGACACGTCCGCGAGTCGGTGGCGCCCCTTCCAGATCTCCTTCGTGCTTCTCTGCCTCGAAGGAATCGTGGACCCGAAGCACGACGACCGCCACATCGCCGACCTCCTCTGGTTCCCCACGGGTGGTGGCAAGACCGAGGCCTACCTGGGCCTGATCGCCTTCACGACCTTCCTGCGCCGCATGCGGCACAAGGAACGGGGCGGGGGCGTGACCGTGCTGATGCGCTACACCCTGCGACTGCTCACCCTGCAGCAGTTCGAGCGTGCCGCATCCCTGATCTGCGCCATGGAGCGCATTCGTCTCGGTGACGAACGGACACTGGGGACGGAACCCATCTCCATCGGCATGTGGGTGGGCCAGTCCGCCACACCGAACAAGTTGTCGGTCGCCGAGGAGAGTCTGGTGGAGCTCCGGAAGGAGAAGGAGCTCCAGGAGAAGAACCCGGTCCAACTGCACGCGTGCCCCTGGTGCGGCACACGCGTCGACGCGTTCCAGTACGAGGTCGACGAAGGGGCGAAGCGGATGCACGTCCGCTGCCCCGACACGTGGTGCGACTTCCGCGACGGGCTGCCGGTCCACCTGATCGACGAGGCCGTCTACGACGCACGCCCGACGCTGGTGATCGCGACCGTCGACAAGTTTGCCGCCATGCCGTGGCGTGAACAGACCGCAGCGCTGTTCAACCGTGACCGTGAGGACGGCACACCTCCTCCGGAGCTGATCGTCCAGGACGAGCTGCATCTCATCTCGGGGCCGCTCGGAACGCTCACCGGGCTGTACGAAACGGCGGTGGACCTCCTCGCGAACGAACCGAAGGTCATCGCGTCGACCGCGACGATCCGTCGAGCCTCCGAGCAGGGCAACAGTCTGTTCGCCCGTGAGGTCGCCCAGTTCCCTCCGGCGGGCATCGACGCCAGGGACTCGTGGTTCGCCGTGGAGACCCCCAAGGAACGCAAGGCGAGCAGGCAGTACGTCGGCCTGCTGACGCCGAGCACGAGCCAGTCCACCCTGCTCATCCGTACGTACGCCAACCTGCTCCACCGGGCTGCGCAGGGCAAGGACGACGAACAGGTCCGGGACGCCTACTGGACACTCGTCGGATACTTCAACAGCCTCAGGCTGTTGGCCGCGGCCGAGCTGCAGGTCCACGACGACGTCGAAGCGCACCTCGGCTACCTGGCAGACCGTGACGGCGGCGTGCGGCGCAGGATTCTGGAACAGACCGAGTTGACGAGCCGCGCCAACTCCAGCGAGGTGCCGAAGCGCCTGAAGCAGGTGGAGCAGCGGCTGGGGCACCCCGATGCCGTGGACGTTCTTCTCGCCACGAACATGATCTCGGTCGGCGTCGACGTGGACCGACTCGGCCTGATGGCCGTCATGGGCCAGCCGCAGACCACGGCCGAGTACATTCAGGCAACCAGTCGCGTGGGCCGCCGCCGCCCCGGCCTGGTGGCCGTGATGCTCAACGCGAACCGATCGAGGGACCGTTCGCACTACGAGAGCTTCCAGCACTTCCACTCGGCGCTGTACCGCGAGGTGGAATCGACCAGCGTGACGCCGTTCTCCTCCCGCTCCCGCGAGCGGGGACTGCACGCCGTCGTCGTCGCGCTCGCCAGGATCATGATCCCCGAGGCCCGTCCGAACGACGGTGCGGGACGGATCGACGAGTTCCGCGGGGAGCTGGACCGGCTCGTACGGTCCACGCTGCTGGCGCGGGTCGAGAAGGTCGACAAGGAGGAGTACGAGGCAACGGCGGACGCGTACGACGAGTTCGTCGATTGGTGGTCGGATCTGGCGGCGTCCCGGGGCGGCCTGCTCTACGAGCCGAAGCGGGGCAAACGGACAGCCTCGCTGCTGTGCGCGTTCGACGACGAAGACCCCGACGAGAACGCCTGGCAGACGCTCTGGAGTCTGCGCGATGTCGATGCCGAGTCCGGTCTGTTCATGGAGGCAACCCGATGACCCCGCCCCCCGCCCGACGCCGCCGGACCGGAGCTCCGGAACGGAGCTATCCCCGTCGCGGTTCCGTCCGTCGCGCCCAGATGATCACGACCTACGGCGTCGGGTCGATGGTCGCTGTGGACAACGAATCGTTCATAGTGGCGGGAACCGACTCCTGGAACATCAGCGACGCACCCACCATCCACGAGCACCGCTTGGCCCGGGTCCTCGGCGTGAAATCGTTCCGCCTCCCGCCGGCCTCGGACGACACGAGCAAGGACGGCGTGCATGTCCGCCGGTTCCCCCTGTGGCATTCCTGCCCGCAGTGCCAAGCCCTCCAGCACGTACGACAGTTCAACTCCCCTCCGGGGAAGAACGAATGCGGTGACTGCGAGGAGGATCTCGTACCCTCACGTTTCGTCATGGCCTGCGCGAAGGGCCACATCGACGACTTCCCGTACTGGAAGTGGGTGCACCGCAAGAACCGGCAGGAGGGCGAGACGGGCCTCTGCGGCGGAGCGATGCGGCTGCGCACAAGCGGAAAGACCGCCTCCCTCCGGTCGGTCCTGATCTCCTGCACCTGCGGAGTGCCCGAGGTGTCGATGGAAGGCGCGTTCAGCGGAACGGCCCTGTCGGACCTGAAGGTGTTCTGCAGCGGCAAGCGGCCCTGGTTGAAGGACGCTCCGACCGATCACTGCTCGGAGAGGCCACGCACGCTGCAGCGCGGTTCGTCCGTCGCCTGGCAGCCGATCGTGCGGACGGCGTTGTCGATCCCACCGTGGAGCGACGAGCACTTCACCCGGCTCGAAGACCACATGGATGATCTGCGCGAGATGTACGAGGCGGGCGACGAGCACGGCATCCGCGGCTTTCTCAAGGCCCTCACGCGGAAGAAACCGTACGAGTTCTCGGCCGAAAGGGTCATCGCCCTGCTCGAAGCGGAGAATCAGGAGGACGCGGACGCCGACGGCGACGCCTCCGTGGACAGTGCCTTCATCGCGTTGCGGAAGCAGGAATACGAACGGCTGATCGCGGGGCAGCCGGAGAAGGGAACCGGTCACGAGGACCGGTTCGTCTGCGAGCCGCCTCGCTCCTCTCCGACCGCCCTGGCCCCGTACGGGGTCACGGGTCCGATGCTGGTGAAGCGGCTGCGGGAAGTACGTGCGCTGAAGGCCTTCTCCCGGGTCGACACCCCGGACACCCGCGCGGACGTCCAGGAGGCGGCCCTGTCCCTGAAGGAACTCGACTGGTTGCCCGCGATGGAGGTCCAGGGCGAGGGCGTCTTCCTCCGGCTCGACGAAGAACGACTGGACGCCTGGGCCCGGAGCGTCGCCGTGGCGGCGCGTGCCGATCGCATCCGGACCAACCACACTCGCATGACGCGCGAACGCGCGCAGGATCCGGACTCCGTGCCCGACTCGCCGGCCTCCCCCCGCATGATTCTTCTCCACACGCTGGCGCACGCTCTGATCAACGAGTGGAGCCTGGACGGCGGCTACCCGGCAGCCTCCCTGCGGGAACGGCTGTACGCGAGTGACGCCATGGCCGGAATCCTCATCTGCACCGCGACGAGCGACTCCGCGGGCAGCCTGGGGGGCCTGGTCGCGCAGGGCGAGCCCGAGCGTCTGCGCGGTACCTTGGACTCGGCGCTGGACAGGGCGCGTTGGTGTTCCGCAGACCCTCTCTGCGTCGAGTCGGAGGGAAGCGGTGTCGGGGGGATCAACATGGCGGCCTGCCATGCCTGCGTGCTGCTGCCGGAGACGAGTTGCGAGCACAACAACGGTCTGCTCGACCGTGCTCTTCTCGTCGGCACGCCGGAGGATCCGTCGATCGGATTCTTCAGTGACCTGCTGCGTTCCTGAGCCCACGGTCACACGGCTTCGGGTAGCTCCGCCTCGAAGTTCACCTGTGCGCGATCAAGGGCCCTTACGGATCACAGCCGTGGGCCCGAAGCCAGTGGCGGGGGGGCGGCGATCACGTCAATGGCGGCCCCCTACGCCGAAGCCGTGCACTGTGCGTCCGAAACACGGCGCGCGGACGAGGAGATCCGGCACATGGTGAGTATCCGCATGAAGCGGCGGAACTGCTCGAACGGTCCGCGCCTCCCCGGCTCTGGGCAGTGGTCGACGAAGCGGTGATCCGCCGCGCCGTGGGTAGCCGCCACACCATGCGCGCGCAGTTGCACCACCTTCTCGAACAGGCCCGACGCCCCCACGTCACCGTGCAGATCCTGCCCTACGAGGTCGCGTATGTGGGGAGTTCTGATGGTTCACGGCCTCGGTCAGTGGTTCAAGTTCACTTACGGCGGGGGCAGCGGCACGGAGTGCGTGGAGGTCGCCGACCTGTCCGCAACCGTGGGAGTACGCGACTCGAAGAGGCCTGCCGGCCCCCGCGTATCCGTCTCCCGCGCGGCCTGGGCCCCGTTCGTCGCCGGCATGAGGATGCGGAGGCTGTGGTCCGGCGAAAGGTCGCGCCCGTCCGCGCATCCCTATGCGACAACTGCCTGTCGAGCCCGGACGATGACGTGTTGCGCCTCGGTGCCGAACACGGCGGAGTCATTCGGGGATTCCCAGACCCGCCGGTACAGGGCGACCGTATCGGCGCCGTCCAGCCAGAGCTCCGCGTGCCAGTCTTCTGTGATCACCAACTGCTCACCGACGATCCAGAATGCGTTGGCAGGAGGAAGACGCAGAGTGGCGTTCATCGGGACGATCCCCAGCCGGACGGTGTCCATGCCGACGACGCCCAACAGGCGGTCCATCTGCCCCGCCATGACCTCCGGGGGGCTTACCTGAGCCCGTAGCGCGCCCTCCCACATCAGGAGGTTCAGACGCCTTCCGGGCTGGTACAGCCATCTCTGCCGGTCCATGCGGGCCCGTACCGCGTCCTCGGTGTCGCGAGGTGAGTTCTGGAGCGTCGCATAGCGCTCGAACACGTGCCGCGCGTAATCCGGGGTCTGCAGGAGACCGTTGACGGCGAAGGAATCCCACACGTGCAGGACGCGGGCCGCCGCCGTCACCTCGTTCCACGTCTCCTGTACCGGGCGGTGTCCCGACGACAGCTGCCGCCGCCAGGACCGGATGTGCGACTCGAAGCCCTTCAACCGTCCGAGCAGCTCGTCGTACGCCCCGGGGTGCCCGGTGGCGTCGGCCCATGCCCGGAGGTCTTCCGCAGTGGGTGTCTGGCGCCCGTTCTCCAGCTTGCTGACCTTGCTCTGCGCCCAGCCGAGGGAGGCACTCAGGGCGGTACCGGTGAGAGGACCGTGCGGGCACTCCGTTCGGAGAGTCCGGAGTCGTCGGCCCAAATCCTCACGAGCCTTCTGAAAATCAGTGCTCACCGGTAAGCGTCTGTTCCTTCGCTTTTACTGGCCGCCGCTCAGTCGCGCCGCGAACTCTTCGTAGGGCACCGCGTGGTGCCATGCCGCATCACGGATGACGGAGTACCGGACGACTTCGGCCGGCTCAGTGATCAACTCGACGTCCAGGAGGTGGTCATCGTCGTCGAAGCGGAGCTTCGCGGCAAGCCGGCTGTCGAAGAGCCAGAAATCCTCGTCCTCGAGTTGGAGACGGTCGGCATCAGCTCGCCACAGGTTCCGGATGTCTTCCCCCAGACCGCTGTTCCGCTTCGCGTTGTTCAAGAGGTAGAGCTGCCCCGTGGTTGGCGGCTGATCAACGATCCGCACCCGTTCGACACGTTTGCCCTGCGCGGTCTGGGAACGGATCAGCTCGCAGTACGGATCCTCCACGGACCAGTCGACGCTGCCGGTCTCGACGAATTGCCGGTAGGTGTCCGTGGCTTCGTCACTGGCGAAGCGCCGCCGGGTCTCCAACCTCCAGGCCGAGTGGCTGAACGTACGAAACAGGCCTTCGAACTCGTCCAGGCCGACGATCCGAGCCTGACGGGTCGCGACCTTCGGCGTCCAGTCGACCAGCAGCTCACGCGGCACGACCACCGCCACCTCGCCTTCGGACAAGTGCTGCAATTGGGCGATGTCGCCGGTATCCGTCAACGGCGGTCCGTGAACCACGACCTCACCGCTCTCCACGTCCTCATGAACAGAGGGGCATCCCGTACCACCACTACCTGTGCCGTTGAACCGTAACCGCCGTGCCATCACGCGCCGCCTTCCGCTTCGGAGGTGATCCGTCCGCTGCTCCAAGGCTGTCCGCTGCTCCACATGAATGTCGAGGGATGACGGCTTCGCTCACGAGAATATTCGCGAATAGCGGCCGTGGCCGTCGAACCGGTGGGCCGACCATGGGCGGTATGACCGAGCCCACCAGGTACAGCACCACTCCCGTACAGCTTTCACCGCTCCCGGAGGCCGATCCAGCGCCTGTTAACGGCTGTCCGGGACGGGCCTTCATCGCCTCGCCGCTGCCGCCCCTCATGACCGGGCGTTGGCTCATACGGCAGAACCAGACAGCTCTGGACCGCACCTGGACCCGGGCGGTCAGCGCCGTCACCTGGCTGAAGAATGGCCATCCTCGGGCTCAACTGGCCTGTACCGAACCACCATCAGGGGAGCTAGATTCGCCCTGCCCACCCCAACCGAGCGTCAGGACGTGGATCCTGACTCGGGGCGGAAGCAGGTTGATTGAACGGTGACCTCAAGTTGGGCCGGATCATCGCTCGGCCCGCCATGAAGACGAGCATCGACGGAGAATTTCCCATCGGTCGAGTCGGCGATGATTTGCGGACTCTTTCCCCGACTATCGTCCGGGCCGTCCTTTACAATTTTCCACCCCTTCTCCGGCAGCTGGCTTCGCAGCCTATCCATTGCTCCTTCCAGATCCTTGACAGGAGGCCCGTATACGCCCCAGGGGTGGTGCGCCCGATACGTTCCTCCCTCGCAGGGAGAGATCATGGCGCCCGCCTCGGTCATCTTCGCCTTCAGCGAAAGGATCTCCAGGATCGAGCTCGATACCTTCTCGACCTCGTCCTGCACCTCAGAACTGACACGCACCGGAGCGTCGTCGCTGTTATCGTTCATCCCAGAACACCCCAAAATAAGCGAGCAGAAGATGATTACGCAGGCTGCGGCCTTGCGCGCCTTGCTAGTCATGCTGAACTCGTTCATATTTTCCCGCAATCACGGCCGCCTGGTTTCTGAGGCTGGTCGATTCAGGATCCCAGAACCCACCATGATCGGGCGAGTCACTCTTCATGATGTTTCCGCCGAACCGTTCGTCCGTGGGGATCGTCAGATTGTCGCCGAGTCCGACCAAGCGGCCTCCCTGACGGACGACCTGGTCATCCGAGGACCCTCCCATGGCCCATACGTGCTGGGCGCCGACTCCCAGATCCGCCGCATGGTCGGCCTGCATGCCGGGGCTGCCGACAGCGATCACATCATCCGCGATGCGCGGGGTCGGTCCGAACTCCCCGGGCGGCCCGATGTCGGACTGGGCGGCAACACCCACAACAGTGGTTCCATAGCTGTGCCCGATGAGTGTCGTGTGGCCCGGGTTTCCGATGTTCATTTCATGCGCGGCCCGGTTTCCTTCCATGAAGCTGCGCAGCGTCGGGCCAGCATCTTCCGCGTACGACCCGCGAGTGGCTTCGCCTACAACCTTGTCGGGAGCGTCGTAGTCGAGCCAGGTGATAGTGGAAAAGCTCTTGTCCGGAGCCATCCTTCCGCTTTCCGCCCACAGTCTCTCACTTCTACCCAAGTCGCCCAACGCGGCACCCTCAGCGATTTTCTCAATGTTGGCTTTGGTTCCCGGCACATATACGGCCGTATGGTCTGCGGTGTCGGGATTCCCGTTCGCCAGAATGATCTTCCCGTCAGAGTGACCCACAGGGTCGTAGCCAAGCAGGTACGCCTCGGGGAGGCCTCGCACGCCGGTCCGGTCGAAGCGGTCCTGGATCTGGTCCATCCCCTTGAGGTAGCCCTCCAGCTCCTTCTTCCTGTCGCTGTATCTGTCGTCCCACGCCATGTACTCGTCGGAGTACACCCTGACCGGGCCTCTGGCGGTGGTGATGTACGTGTACTTCGTCGGCGGGGCCGGGATCGCCTTCAGGGCCTGTTCATACTCGCCGCGCTTCTCCGCGAAAACCATGCGGTTCGCCTCGTCACGAGTCACGGCGGGCAGCCCGTCCAGCGCTCCGACCGAAGCCGCGTTCAGGGCAAGGTGGGCCGCCTGCTCGTCCGCGCTGAGCCCCTTCCACCAGGCCGCGTTGTCCTTCGGGCTGCCGTCCTTCGGGGGCTCCGGCAGGGAGTCGGTATAGGCCTTGCCCGCTTCGCGGACGCCGCTCGTGTCCGACTGTGCGTCCGCCCAGTCCCGGTGGGAGACCGTCAAGTCGTCGTCAGCCTTCAGTGCGCGCAGCTTCGGCGCCCACTTCGTGTCCGCTTCCGTGGCCTCTTCCAGGGCGTCGGCGATCCGGTTCGCGTAGGCCATCGCCCTGCCGTAATACGGGTTCGGGTGGATGTTGATCGCCTGGCGCTCCAGTGCGTCGGACGTCGGGCTGCCCCCCGCGCTCCCGGTCACCGTGCCGCCGTCCGCCGTCTTCTCGTCGCCGGGCTTGCTGCCCGCCGGGTAGGAGACGGAGCCGTTCGCGTTTACCGTGCAGCCGCCGGCCCGGGCGTCCTCCATGGCCGCTTCCAGCTTGCGCTTGGCCACCGCGATGTCGAAGGCGAAGCCATTCAGCGCGGTGCTCACCAGGCCGCACTCGGTCTGCGTGTAGTGGAAGTTCTTCGAAAGGCTCTTGAGCTCCTCGACCGCTGCCTTCGCCGCGTCGCCCTCCAGCTGGTTGCGGAGTTCCACACTGATGCGGTTGTCGATCGCGTCCTTGGCCTCGGAGGCCATGTCACCGGTCGTCCGATATCCGTCCGCTGCCTCTTCGTACTCCGACGGCTTGAAAGCTCTGAGTGTCGCAAGGTCCATGACCGGACTCACTTCTCCTTGGCCTGGCCGCCGACGGCCTCGGTGTCCCCGTATTTCACCTTGAGCTTCTTCAGCTCTGCCTCGGCCTCCTCGTCGGACTTCGACAGATCGTGGCCCGCTGCCCGCAGAAGCCCGCCCAGCGCTTCACAGCGGCCGCTCACATCGCTCACGTACTTCTTCCAGGAGTCGTAGAGCTCCTTCTGTGCCGCCGCGCTCTGCGAACCGGTGGTGTCCCCCAGCCCCGTCTGGCCGGCGGCCAGCTTCGTCAGCGCCTTGCCGACGTCACCCTTGAGGCCGGTGACTCCCTCGCCTGCCCTCACCCACGTTTTCCTGTTCGACTTCAGATCGCCCGAAGTCGCGCCGCCCGTGCTTCCGCCCTCCGACGGGGCCTGGTTCAGCTGCATCTGCGCCGCCCCATTCACCGCGACGTCAGCTTTGATCTGCTCCCATTCGTCCCACGCCACCGTAGAAAATCTCCCCGTGTCCCGATATCCCCGTTCCCCGTGGTCCCGTGCTGTTCCCGGGCGCCTCGGGTTGAGCCGACATGATCTCCGGCTTCCATGGGCCGAATCAAATGCGGCCCTGATCTCCTGGTCCCTGGTGCGCGGCCCCTGTTCCAGATCGTGATCGGGGGCCGGAACCCTGTTCGCCCGGTCACTCGTCCTGTAAACGGGACCAAGCGGATGGGAAGACATGGTGGAGCAGGCAGGCCCTGGTACGGAGTCGGCGGCGGGGCGGGTAGTTCCCGGTGCGGGCGGCGGGCGGCGGGGGTGGGTGGTCGCCGGGCTTGCCGTGGTGCTGGCCGGGGTGATGGCGTTCCACCGAGGGGTGCCCAACGCGGTCGGGCGGGTCGGGAGTCTGCTGGAGTCCTTTCTGCCGTGGGCCGGCGTGATCGTCGTTCTGTTGCTGGTGCTCGCGCTGGTGCGGCGGTCCGCCGTCGCGCTGGTGGCGGTGCTGCTGCCCGTCGGGGCCTGGGTGCATCTGTTCGGCGGGCTGCTCCTGCCCGGCACGGAAGGCGGCGGGCGGGAGCTCGTCGTCGTGCAGCACAACGTCAGCGACGAGAACCGTGATCCGGCGGCGACCGCCCGGGCGCTGATCGAGGCCGGGGGCGATCTCGTCGCGCTGGAGGAGCTGGTGGTTCCGCAGCTGTCCGTGTACGAGAAGGCTCTCGCCGCCGACTATCCGCATCACGTCGTCCGGGGCACCGTCGGGCTCTGGTCCAAGTACCCGCTCAGCGGGGAGCGGGTCGTCGACATCAAGCCGCCGAGCATCGCTGAGGGGTGGAGCCGTGGCGTCCGTGCCGTCGTCGATTCGCCGTACGGGGACATCGCGGCGTACGTCGCCCATCTGCCCTCCGTCCGGGTGGGCGCGGGCGGGCTCGCGTCCGAACGGAGGGACGAGAGCGCCGAGTTGCTGGGGCGTGCCATCGCCGCCGAGAGCGTCGATACGGTGATTCTGCTCGGGGATCTCAACGGGACCGTGGAGGACCGGGGGCTGGAGCCTCTCACCTCACGCCTGAACGTGGCCGAGCGCGGCTTCGCCTTCAGCTTCCCGGCCTCCCTCCCGCTGGCCCGGATCGATCAGGTCCTGGCCCGCTCCGCCACCGTCGACCACATCCGCACCCTGCCTGCCACCGGCAGCGACCATCTGCCCGTCGCCGCCCGCGTCGTCCTAGGGTGAGTGCGCGGCCCGGAGCGCGTCCGCCTTCCGTACCACCTCGACGCGTTGCTTCCAGGTCAGGTCCCCGGGGACGTCATAGGGGCCGCTCTGTGTCCGCCCCTGTGCGCGCACGGAACGTGATGTCGACGTCGCCGTATCGTACGTTTTCGGCCTGCTTCGACGTCCGCGAGAAGTGCGCCCCCGCTCACCACCCGGTTCGCGACCGGACCACCGCTGGGCGCTGTTGAAGCAGTCGACGCCTCCTACAGATCCGTGAGCCAGGCATGCCCCGGGTGCACGCGGGCGAGCAGCTCCGCCAGGGTGGCGCGCTGTGCCCGGGTCAGGTGCGGGACGGTGACGTCGAAGTCCCTCTGATCCTTGGAGCGGGCGTGCTTGGCCTTGAACAGGAGTACGAGTTCGGGCGCCAGATACGGGATGCCGCCCTGGGTGTGGTGGACGATCTCGCGGTACGGGAGCCGGATCCCCTCGTCCCGTCGGCAGATCCAGGTGTCGCCGTCATGCGGTTCCCGGAACACGTCGAGCAGGTAGTTGCCGGTGGCCGGATCGCGGAGCCATGTCTGGTGGACGGCGGCCAGTGTCTCGGGCGGGGCGTCCTCCCAGATCCGGCCACGTGCTTCCGCATGTCCGCATCTCGTCATTCCGCGTCTGCCGCACAGCCCTTGGGGCAGGACTCTTGTACGATCGCGCACGGGACGGGGCTCGTAGCGCAGCGGTTGTCGCGCCTTCACCTCATGTGGGAGGACGCCGGTTCGAATCCGGCCGGCCCCGTCTCGCCTCAACCTACGCCGACAGGAACCGCGCGCCGGGATGCTGTTGCCGGATCGCCGCCTTCACCCTTCGCGCTCGGTCGACCGCCCCTTCTCCACCAGCGCGGTCACCGCGTCGACCAGGCCCTCCCACGTCTGCCGCGTGTCGGCCGTGTCCGGGTGCCGGGTGCCGAAGGTGTCGAGCGCGGCAGCCATGTCGTCGAGTGCCCAACGGAGTTCGTAGTAGGCGAGCAGCTCCGGGTCCGGGTGGTGGCCGGTGAGTTCGGCGTAGCGGGACAGGTCCTGCGGGGCGGCGGTGGCGAGCCAGAGGTCGCGCTCCGGCGGTGCGAGGGCGACGGTGTCCCAGTCGACCAGGAGGGTACGGCCTCCGGGGTCCAGGACGTTGCCGGGGTGGGGTTCGCCGTGGGTGACCACGGTGGTGGCGGTCGACGCGTCGGACATGAGCTGCGCCGTGGCGCTGTCAAAGCGCTCCAACATCGGCCCCATGGACGCTGAGTTGGCGGTCAGCAGGGCTTGGCAGCGCTGCGCGTACGGCCCCGCGTCCGCGCGAAGGCTCCGCGGATCGGCCAGCGCCGCTCCGATCGCCGCGCGACCCGGCAGCGCCGGGTCATGGGGCGGGGTCGTCAACGGGGCGCGTGTGGTGTGCAGTTGGGCCAGCCGCTCCACCAGCTTGCCTCGCGCCCCGGGGTCCAGCGTCTGGCCGAAGTGGCCGGTGGGCGCTTCCACGTACGGGAAGACGCTCACGGCGTAACGGTCGGTGAGCCGGAGCAGCGTCTCGCCGTCACCGGTGCGCAGTGGTGCCACCAACACCGGCTCATCAAGGGCTGTTTCGAGGATCGCGGCCGTGTCCATGGCGCGGCTCAGGCCCGTCCACGCCTCGGTCGCGTCTCGCCCGCAGTGCGGCTTGTGCGCGAGGTCGGCGACCGTGACGAAGGTCCGCCGGCCTTCCGCGTCGGCCGCGATCCAGTGGTGGTCGCCGAACCCGACCGGGGCGTGGGTGAGCACGGCGGGTTCGATGCCCCAGGCCCCGAGGGCGGCGGCCAGGGCGGTTGCGTCGATGTCGGCCGGACGGTCCTTCATACGGGACACCGTAGTGGCCTTCCGGGAAGGGGCGGGGTGGTCGGCTCCACCCGCCGCCGCCACGCTCGCCCGTCATCCCCTCGGCTCCTGCCCCTCGGCTTCCCCGCGCACCCACCCCCACCCCTCCCTCCATGCTTTGTACACGCTCTCATCACAATTGCGCGTCGCTTCCGACATGCCCCTGATGTACGCCCGGCCGCGCTGCGAATATCGGCTGCTCCACAGCACAGCGTTCGGCGTTGGGGGCACCACATGCAGACGAGGAAGCAGGCACGGCGGCCGAGGCGCGGGGCCCTCCGGACACGGGTATCGGCCGGGGCGGGCGCGCTCGCGCTGGTCCTGACAGGGTGCGGGGACGAGGGCGCCGCGTCGACCGGGGCGTCGCCCTCCGTGAAGCGGGCGCTGGCCCTCATGGACGACAAGCGGAGCGTGGACGCGGGCAGCAGCCTGGACGTGGACGTCCTGGACAACGACTCCGTCATCCTGGAGAGCGGGGCCGGGGCCGCGCTGCTCGACGCCTACTACGCGACCGATCTGGCCCTGAGCATCGACACCGCGCCCCGGCACGGGACCGCCGTGGTGTCCGGCGCCTCGGTCACGTACACCCCCACCGACGGGTACGCCGGTGAGGACACGTTCACGTACCAGGTTCTCGTGAAGGGCACCAAGGTTCCCGCCGCCACCGCCGTCGTCCGCTTCACGGTCACCGCGCCCGAGCCCGGACCGGGCCCGTCAACGGACCCTGCCTCGGAGGGAACGTAACGGCCGCGTTTCCTTCCGCGACAGGGCACCGACTCTGCCCTCGGGGCCCTTGCCCGGCCGGACGGATCCCCGTAAGTGTGGCTGGCGAGCTCCCTCGAGAAGGAGATTCATGCACTCCCCACATCCTCATGATCTTCCGCAGAACCAGCCGGTGGCGCGGCGGCGCACCTCTCAGCCGTCCGGTGCCAGGCCGCCCGTGGGGGCGCCCGGCGCGGCCCCGGCCAGGCTTCTCTCCCAGCAGTCCGGGGCGGGGAACGCCGCCGCCGTCGAGATGCTCCGCAGGGCGGGGCACGGACGCGCAGGGGGTGCGGAGGAGCATCAGCACGCTCAGGACTGCGGGCATCGGACGTCCGAGCAGCCTGTCGTGCAGCGTTACGCGTCCGGCGGCGCATTCACCGGTCTGGTGAGCGCACCCTCGGAGGGGCAGGAGGGCGCGTGGGACAAGGTCGACCACTTCACGACGCAGGGGTCCGAGGGGGTGCTGCGACCGGGCGAGTCGCCGGGGAAGCTGATCAAGCACCAGATCGACCACATGGACGTCCAGGCGCATCACCCCGGAGATGTCTCTCTGCTGATCTCGGACGACGGCACGCTCGCCGTCCACGACACCGACCGTGAACCCAAGGAGTTCTACGCGTCCCCCGAGGTGTTCCAGCAGTCGGTCGCGGAACTGGAGGAACGCCAGAGCGCCTACACCCTCATCCAGGCCGGGGGTGGAATCCGGACCCCGAACGGGGAGTTGAAACGGATCAAGCCCGTGGTCAGCGGCGACGAGCAGCAGGCCAGCGCGTCGGGGTTCGCCGACCTGATCAAGGTGCAGTGCATCGACGTGGCGCGCAAGGTGATCGGCAAGCACGCGATGGAGATCGTGCTTCAGGATGGCTCGCTCCCCATGCCCTGGAGCGAAAGCAACGGCGCTGAGATCGCCGGACGCGCGGCGGACTCGGTGCGCGAGAAGACCGGGGTCGAGTCCGGCGCCTCTGTGGCCGAGCGGTACGGATCCGGACTGCGTGAGCATCCCGACCACGCCGACGAGGCCGCACGGGAGTTGGGCATCAACAACCACGCCCGGCCGGAGGTGGGCGAAGCCTTCGCGACCCTGTCGATCGGCAGCGACGCGAAGATCGACTACGCGACGGCCGCAGAGGGTGAGACCTCCACCGACCGGAGTGCCGTGGACGTCTGGAACTACCACTTCGCCGGAGTCGTGGCCCGCAGCACCGACCGCCAGGACTGGGTGACACTGGAGAACTACACACGGAACCAGCAGGCACAGAAGGCGCTGCACGACCTGGAGAGCAAGCTGCTCTCCGAGTACGCGGAGAAGACCCGGGGATGGTTCTCCAACCCTGAGGGCAAGAAGCCCAAGGGCATGTTCGAGAGCGACCGGATCACGACGATGATCCAGGAACTCGCGAAGGTCACTCGCACGAAGGCCCAGCAGGAGTACCAGGCCCTGGGCATGGATGAGAAGGCCTGGAAGACCAAGTGGTTCTTCCGGATGTACGGATCGGGCGAGGGCCAGCGCTTCCACGAGCAGCAGTACAACTCCGGTCAGGGCGACTTCGTCAACCCCCTGACCATCCGGACGCGGGCGACACCTTCCTAGACGCGTGTGGTCAAGCTCCCGCCTGCCCGGCGGCGCCCTGCTCGCGCCCGTACGCACGGTTCACGCGGCTGAACCGTGCCGGGGCGCCGGCCGGGATCAGCGGTAGTCGTCGGGGTGGTCCTGCATCCAGGTGTTGATGCCGTCACGGGTGCCGACGATCTCGGAGAAGTGCTTCTCCAGGTGTGCCTCGGACCGGTCGTCGCCCAGCTTGTCGAAAAGGACCTTCATGTCGGCGAGCGGCTGCTTGAAGTGGCCCGGGCCCTTGGCGTCCGCCCGCATCGACTCGTCCAGCTCGGTGAGCTCCCGGGTGACCCGGCCGAGGAAGTAGGCGCAGTCGCCCGCGCCCGGGGTGCAGGTGTCGCCGAGCGTCGCCTGGAGCGTCGCGAAGGCGTCGCGGACCAGGGCGGGGCCAGGTGAGGGGACAGCCGTGGGCTCCGCCTCGCCGGCCTCCCGTTCGGCCCGGTCCGCGTTCTCCGCGTTCTCCGCCTTCTCCGCGCTTCGGGCCAGGTCCGCCGCGGGGTCCGCCGACACGCTCGGGACATCCGCACCGGGGCCGCCGCCGCTCGACGCCTGCGTGCAGGACACCAGCGCCGCCGCCACCGCCGCGGCAAGGACCCCCGTAAGCAGCCCTGTTCGGACAGGACGGCGAGCGCCGGCGCGGGCATCCGTACCGGTGGTCGTGCGGGCAGCGTTACGGAACAGCATGAGTCCCCCCTCGTGCGAAGGCTCCAGACCCTACACGGCGCCTCCGCCGGGGCTCATGCCAGGAAGGCCGCCATCTCCCCGTACACCGCCGCGGTGTTGTCCAGGTGGGCGTCGTGGCCCGCGTCCGGGATCACGCCGATCCGCGTCCCCGGGAGCCGGGCCCGCATCCGGTCCACCTCGTCCGGCTTCATCGCGCCGTTCTCGCCCCGTACCACGAGCACCGGGCAGCGCACCCGGTCCCAGGCGTCCCAGAAATGCCGCCGCGCGTTCTCCTGGACGGTGGCCACCATGACGTCCCGGTCGACGCGGGGGTGCAGGCCTCCGGGGCCCGGCGCGAGCCCCGCCGCCCAGGCCCGCCCCGCCGGCCCGCCGCCGAAGAAGGCCTCGGCCGCCCGCGCGTCCGGGAACGGCACCGGCCAGGAGTCGAGCCAGCCGCCGATCTGTTCCGGGAGTTCTGGACTCGGGCCCGCCGGGCCCGCCTCGATCAGGACCAGCGCGCGGCACACCTCCGGGTGGGCCGCCGCCGTCAGCAGCGCGGTGAGGCCGCCCATCGACTGGCCGACCAGCACCGTCTCCCGCCCCGCCAGACCGAACCGGCGCGCGACGGCGAGGACATCGCGGACGTGCGCCGCCCGCGTGACGTCATCGGGCCGACGGGTGCTCGCCCCGCTGCCCCGGGCGTCGAAGGCGACCACCCGGTGGGTGGACGCGAACCGGGCCGCCAGCGCGTCCCACTCCCCGCAGTGGCCGGCCAGCCCGTGCAGCATGAGCAGCGGCGGGCCGTCGCCGCCGTGGTCGGTGCAGAAGAGGCGTACGGGGCCGGTTCCGCCCGCCGCTCCGCCCTCCTCGACCGTCACCATCGCTGTCGCCACCGTCGTGTCCCCTCCCACCCGGCACCCCCGCTTCGTCCTGATGCCGTACCGCCCGCCCGCCGGTCGGCCGGCCGGCCGGCCGACCGCATCGTCCGCGCCGTGCAGCCCGTGCAGCCGCGCAGCCGCTCAACCGCTCAGCGCGTGCGACACCGTGTAGATCGCCAGGCCCGCCAGCGCGCCGACCACCGTGCCGTTGATCCGGATGAACTGGAGGTCGCGGCCGATGTGCGCCTCGATCTTCTTCGAGGTCTGGTCCGCGTCCCAGCCCGCGACCGTCTCGCTGATCAGCGAGGTGATCTCCGCGCGGTACGTCGTCACGACGTACACCGCGGCATCCTCCAGCCAGCCGTCCAGCTTGCCCTGGAGCCGTGCGTCGCTCGCCAGCCGCGCCCCCAGTGACATCAGCGAGGCGCGCGCCCGCATACGCAGTTCGCTGCGCTCGTCCTCCGCCGCCGAGAGGATCATCGTCCGTACGGAGGACCAGGCCGAGGCGATGACGTCCTGGACCTCGCCGCGGCCCAGGATCTCCGACTTCAGCCGCTCCACCCTCGCCCGGGTGTCGGCGTCGCTCTGGAGGTCGGACGCGAAGTCGGTCAGGAACGTGTCGATGGATCCGCGCGCCGGGTGCTCCGGCATGTCCCGCATCTCCGTGACGAACCGCAGCAGTTCCTTGTAGACCCGCTCCCCCACCCGCTTGTCCACGAACCGCGGGGTCCAGCCGGGGGCTCCGCCCTGCACCGCGTTCATCACCGAGTCGCCGTGCTCCACCAGCCAGTCGTGCGCCCGGACGCAGACGAGGTCGACGACCTTGCGGTGGCCGCCGTCCGTGACGACCTTCTCCAGCATCTTGCCGAGCCCCGGACCGACCTCCGCCGCGTCCGCGCGCCGGGTGATGGCCTCGCCGACCACCGCCTGCACATCGGAATCCCGAAGGACCGTCAGCGCGCCGCGCAGGGCCGTCGCCAGCTCGGCGGTGACCCGGTCGGCGTGAGCGGGCTCCGCGAGCCACACCCCGAGCCTCCGGCCGACCCCCAGAGCGTGAATTCGGTCACGAATGACGTCTCCGGAGAGAAAGTTCTCGCCAACGAAGGAACCGAGGGACTGTCCCAGCTGATCCTTCTTGGTGGGGATGATGGCCGTGTGCGGAATGGGCAGGCCGAGCGGGCGCCGGAAGAGCGCCGTGACGGCGAACCAGTCCGCCAGCGCACCCACCATCCCCGCCTCGGCAGCCGCCGCGACGTAGCCCGGCCAGCCCCCCACGCCTGAGTTCTTCGCCCAGGTGGCCAGGACGTACACGAGCGCGACGAGCAGAAGGAGGCCGGTGGCCGTGACTTTCATGCGCCGTACGCCGCGCTGTTTCTCCTCGTCGGCGGCGGTGTACGCGAACGAGGCCAGCGGGCCCGCACCCGCCGCCGGCCCCCGTGCCGGCTCCGGCGGGTCCTGCGACGGCTCGTGCGCCCGCCGCACCACGCGCTCCGACAACTGCTTCCCCGACTGCTCCGCCGCGCGCTCCGACGGGCCCTGCGACTGCTCCGCCGCGCGCTCCGACGGGTCCTGCGACTGCTCCGCCGCGCGCTCCGAGGAGTCCTGCGACTGCTTCTCCGCGTGCTCCGACGGGTCCTGCGACTGCTCCGGCTTCTGCACCGCGTCCTCGCTCTGCCCCTGCTCGCCGGATCCGGTCCGTTCCATCCGCTCCACCCGTCCGCGTGCGCCTCGCCCCCGTGACGTACGCATTGTCCCTACCTCCCCTACTCCCGGGCCGCACGTCGAGTTCCCGACGGCCTGTCGCATCATGGGACCAGCACGATCATCACAAGGAGAAACACCGCACATGCCCAGGCGCCAGGGGTATGCCCTGTTCATCGCCCTAGTGGCGGGCACCGCCGTGCTCGCCGCCGCCGTCGCCTTCGGCACGACGCTGTTCTCCGGCCCCCGGGCGGCACCCCTCCCGACCGCCGAGACCCAGGCGGCCGCCCGTAACCCGGTCGCCCCCGCGACCTCGGGCGGGAGGTGGGTCACCACCTGGGCCGCGGCGCCCGTCCGCGCCGAACCGGGCACCGAGGACGGATTCCCCGGACGCACCATCCGTAACGTCGTGCACACCAGCATCGGCGGGGAGGTCGCCCGGATAACCCTGTCGAACCTCTTCGGCACGACCCCCCTGGTCATCGACCGGGCCACCGTCAACACCCGACCGGTGACCTTCAAGGGCGCAGGGGCCGTCACCGTCGCGGCCGGCGGACAGGTCATCAGCGACCCGGTCGCGGTGCCCGTGGCCCCCGACTCCGACCTCCAGGTCGGGTTCCGCACCCCGCGGGCGGGCGGGCCGGTCACCTACCACCCCAACACGCACCAGACCTCCTACCTGATCGACGAACGCGGCACCTGGAGCACCACCCGCTGGCGCTATCTGACCGCCGTGGACGTCCGCAGCGAGAGCGCGCGCGGCGCGATCGTCGCCCTCGGGGACTCGCTGACCGCGGGCAGCGGCTCCACCACCGACGCCAACGCCCGCTGGCCCGACGTCCTCGCCGACCGGCTGGGCGGCCGGTACGGCGTCGCCAACGCGGGCATCGCGGGCAACCGGGTCGTGGGCATCGGCCGCGGCACCGGGGGCCAGTCGGGCACCGACCGGTTCGACCGCGACGTCCTGGCCGTCGCCGGGGCCCGGACGGTCATCGTGGCCCTCGGCATCAACGACGTACAGCAGTCCCCCCAGGAGTCCGACCCCCAGCGCATCGTGGACAGCCTGCGCGCCCTCACCGACCGGGCGCACGCCCGCGGACTCAGGGTCGTCGGCGCGACGCTCACCCCGTTCGAGGGCTACGCCACCTGGACGCCCCGGCGCAACGCCGTGCGCCAGGCGGTCAACGAGCAGATCCGGGCGGGCACGGTCTTCGACGCGTACGTGGACTTCGACGCGGCGGTACGCGACCCCGCCGCGCCCGACCGGATCCTCTTCTCGTACGACTCCGGCGACCATCTGCACCTCAACGACGACGGGTACCGCGCGCTCGGCGACCGGCTGGACCTGAAGGTCCTGGACCGGGCCGCCGCTCCCCGGTCCGATGCTCTGTGAGACACCTGCGACACCTGCGACACCTGTGAGGCACGGCTGAGGCGCTGCTGAGGCACTGTTGAGGCATCGCTGAAGGAGCCACGGAGCCGCCGGAGCCGTCGATCCGTCGATCCGTCGATCCGTCGATCCATCGATCCGTTGATCCATCGGATCCGTCGGATCCGTCGATCCATCGGATCCGTCATGGCCACCTGAGCCACCTGAGCCGCGTACGGGCGGGCCGGATCCGGGCCGGCCCCGGGCCTCAGAGTTCCTTGCGGCCGCCGCCCTCCGCGCCTCCGTCCAGACCCTCCGGGCCACGTCGGCGACGCGCCTGCCGCTCCGCCTCCTTCGCCTCCTTCAGCCGGCGGCGCTCCGCCTTCGTCCGCTTGCGGTCCACACCGACGCCGCCCATCAGGGCGAAGCCGGTGATCCGTACGTACGGGGCGTCCGGGGCGGGCTCGCCCTCCCCGTTGGAGCCCTCCCCGAAACCTCCCATGATGCCGACGCCCCTGACATCGACGTTCAGTTCGGGCGGTACGGTCACCTGGATGCCGCCCATGATGGTGACGCAGCGGATGACGGTCTCGCGGTCCTCGAAGTACGCCTCGCGCAGATCGATCTCGCCGCCGCCCCACATCGCGAACGCCGTGAACATCCGGCCGACCGTCCAACGGCCCTTCCGGCTGAACCCGCCCCACAGGGCGAACGCCCCCTTCGAGGTGGCGTTGCCGCCGATCCTCGCGGGCCAGTTCGCGGCGGAGCCCCGCAGCGGCGCGGGCGCGGACGAGCCGACCGGAGCGACGGCCCGGCCCGGCACCGGGAGATCCTGGACCAGCGGCTCCAACTCCCCGTGCGTGCGGGCCTTGTAGGCCCTGTCGAGGCGCTGGTCGAACTCGTCCATGTCCAGCCGGCCCTCGGCCACCGCCTCGCGCAGCAGTTCCGCGATCCGCTCACGCTCGGCATCGGAGGCGCGCATGTCCGGGCTCTCACTTGTCATACAGCACAGCCTAGGGAACGCACTCGTTCCCGGCACAGACGTTCAGGCCCCTGTCCTGCGCGCGCCGCCGGCCCGGGAGGGCGCCCGTCACCGCGCGGACGCGTACATCCTCGCGATCACGGCCTCGATGTCCGGTTCCCGTACCGACAGGTCGACCAGCGGGTACTCCGCGGCGATCCGCGCCACCAGCGGGGCCGCCGACGCGGCGGCGGGGAACGCCAGCCACTGCCGCGGGCCCTCCACCTTGACCGCCCGCAGGGCCGGCCCACCACCGGCCCCCTCCGGCTCCAGCACGATCGGCGGGAGCTCGCTCTCCAGGTCCACCACGAGCATGCGTTCGCTCTCGCCCACCTCGTGGAGGCCCGCCAGCGAACCGTCGTACATCAGACGGCCGTGGTCGATCACCATCACCCGGCTGCACAACTGCTCGATGTCGGTAAGGTCGTGCGTCGTTATCAGGACCGTCGTCCCGCGCTCGGTGTTCAACTCCTGCAGGAACTGCCGCACCTTGGCCTTGGAGATCACGTCGAGGCCGATCGTCGGCTCGTCCAGGTAGAGCACCTCCGGATCGTGCAGCAACGCCGCCGCGATGTCCCCGCGCATCCGCTGCCCCAGCGAGAGCTGCCGTACGGGGACGTCCAACAACGCGCCCAGGTCGAGTAGTTCGACGCAGCGGTCCAGGTTCTCCCGGTAACGCCGGTCGGGAATGCGGTACATGCGGTGCATCAGCCGGTACGAGTCGCGCAGCGGCAGGTCCCACCAGAGGGTCGTCCGCTGGCCGAACACCACCCCGATGCGGTGGGCCAGCCGGGTGCGTTCGCGGGAGGGGTCGATGCCCGCGACCCGGAGCCGGCCGCCGCTCGGGGTGAGGATGCCCGTCAGCATCTTGACCGTGGTCGACTTCCCGGCCCCGTTCGGGCCGATGTAGCCGACCATCTCGCCGCGGGCCACCCGGAAGCTGATCCCGTCCACCGCCCGTACCTCGCGGCGCTCCCGGCGCAGCAGACCGGCGCGGCGGCGGACCTGGAAGACCTTCTCGACGCCGTCGAGCGTGATGAAGCCGTCGCCGGTGCCGTCGACGCCCGGGGCCGGGCCTGCACCTGTGCCCGTGCCTTTGGACGTGCCCTCACCCGTGCCCGTGCCCTCATCGGTGCCCGTGCCCGTGCCTGTGCCGTCAACCATGCCCGCACCCTCCTCCGTGGTCGTTCCCGCTCAACTGCCCGTGCTCCGGTACGCCCGCAGCCCCGCCCGCCACGCGAGGCCCGCGAGCACCCAGCAGCCCGCCGCCACCAGCGGCGGCAGGAACGCCACCCACTGCGGCAGATCGACCGGGTACTCCCTGCCCAGCACGTACAGCGCGGGCAGCCAGCTGACGAAGGCCAGCGGCACCACGAACGTCACCCCGCGCACGAGGTCCTTCGCGAAGATCGTGGGCGGGTACTGGAGCAGCGTCGTCCCGCCGTACGTGAAGGAGTTCTGCACCTCCGAGGCGTCCTGCGCCACGAACTGGAACGCCGCCCCCGCGACGAAGACCGCCCCGAAGATCGCCGCGCCGCTCACCACCATCATCGGCAGCATCAGTACCTTCAGCGGCGTCCACGCGATGTCCAGCGAGAGCAGCGCGTAGCCCAGCACCAGCAGCCCCTGCGTGATCCGTCCCAGCCGGCGCAGCGCGAAGCGGTCCGCCGCGACCTGGGCCAGCACCGGGACCGGCCGCACCAGCAGGGTGTCGAGCGTCCCGTCCCGGACCCGGCGGCCCACCCGGTCCATCGAACCCAGCAGCAGGTCGCACAGCCCGAACGCGGTGGCCGACACCCCGTACAGCAGGGCGATCTCCTGCAGCGTGTAGCCGCCGAGGGCGTCGACGTGCGAGAACATCAGCAGGATCGTCACGAAGTCGAAGGCCGTCACCGTGAAGTCCCCGAACACCGTCATCGCGAACGAGGCCCGGTACGCCATCGTCGAGCGCACCCACATCGCCATGATCAGCCCGTACGCCCGCAGGCCCTCCAGCAGCCGGGGCCGCTCCGGAAAGGGGAACGCCTCCGCCGCCCGGGCCTCCTCCGCCGCCCGGGTCTTCTCGTCCGCCCGGATCTCCGCGTCCGTCCGGGACTCCTCGTCCGCCCGCACCCCGCTCTCAGCCACCCTGCACCACCACCCTCCTGGTCGCCGCGGTCTGCGCGAGCCGGCCCGCCAGCAGCAGCACCACCGCCCAGCCGCCCTGGAACGCGTACGCCTCCGCCAGACCCCACCCCGTGTGCTTGCCGAGGAACACATCGGCCGGAACCTGGAGCAGCGAGGACCACGGCAACGTCCGCGCCACCTCGCCCAGCAGCCCGGGGAACAGGTTCAGCGGCAGCAGCATCCCGGAGAAGAACAGCCCGGCCAGCGACACGATCCGCATCGCGCCCGCCCCGTCCATCAGCCAGAACGCCGACATCGCGACCAGATAGCGCATCGCGAAGCTGACCACCACGCCCAGAAAGACCGAGACGAAGAACGCCGGCCAGGTCCACGGCGATCCCGGGAGCGCCAGATCGAAGGCGAGCGCCCCCAGGAACATCGGCACGACACCGCGCCCCAGCAGATGGAACGCCGCCCGGCCCAGGTCGCCCGCCATCCACCACAGCTGAAGGTCGACCGGGCGGTACAGATCGACGGCGATGTCCCCCGTACGGATCCGCTCCACCAGCTCGTCCTCGAAGCCGCCGCCCATCATGGCGCAGGCCATCAGCAGAGCCTGGCCGAGCCAGACGTAGGTCAGCGCCTCGGACGTGTCGTACCCGCCGAGCTCGGGACGCACGTCCCACAGCGCGATGTAGGTGTAGGCCACGATGAAGCCGAAGACCGTGTTGGTGAACACGCCCGCGGCCGTGGCCGTCCGGTAGGTGGCGTAGCGCCGGAACGCACCCCCCGCCACCACCGCGTAGAGCCGCACGTCGTCCCCTCTCCACCGCCGCCACCGGCTCCCGACACCAAAGCGGCCGACCCTAGTGCACGTGCTCCCGCCCCCGCGACCGTATTTCGGGACGACGGACGGCGACCGGTGACGACTGTTGACGACCGATGAAGACGATGACGACCGATGGGGGGAGCAAACCGGGAATAACTGATGATTTCCTGACCAAGCGGGCATTATGGGAGAACTGACCACGCCCGAGGAGCCCCACGGACATGAGCGACGCGTCACAGCACTGGGCACCCCGCGACCCCTCGGGCGCGGCGGCCGCACCCGGAAGCCACCGGGGAGAGCCGCCCGGACAGAACGGGGTGAGCGGGAGGAACGGCGACGACGACGGCAACGGCAACGGCAACGGCAACAGCGGGAACGGGAAGAAGCGGCGCACCGGCTGGCGGCGTGCCATCCCGACCTGGCGGATGACCCTCGGCACCGTCCTGGGCCTCGCCCTTCTCCTCATCGGCGGATTCGTCGCCGGATACCAGTTCGTCGACATCCCGGCCGCCAACGCCTCGGCCACCGCCCAGTCCAACGTCTACCTCTACAGCGACGGCAGCGTCATCGCCCGGGACGGCGAGGTGAACCGGGAGAAGGTCAAGCTCTCCCAGGTCCCCACGACCGTCCAGCACGCCGTACTGGCCGCCGAGGACCGGGACTTCTACTCCGATCGCGCCGTGGACGTGAAGGCGATGGTCCGGGCGGGCTGGAACACCGTGACCGGCAAGGGCAAACAGGGCGGCTCGACGATCACCCAGCAGTACGTCAAGAACTACTACCTCGGCCAGGAGCGGACCGTGGTGCGCAAGGCCAAGGAGTTCTTCATCGCGGTCAAGCTCAACCGCGAGGAGACCAAGGACCAGATCTTCGAGGGCTACCTGAACACCAGCTACTTCGGGCGCAACGCGTACGGCATCCAGGCCGCCGCCCAGGCGTACTACAGCAAGAACGTCGAGGACCTCACCACTGCCGAGGGCGCCTACCTCGCCTCCCTGCTGAACGCCCCCAGCGCCTACGACGTCGTCGCCCACCCCGACAGCGAGCCCGCCGCCCGGCACCGCTGGAACTACGTCCTGGACGGCATGGTCAAGGAGAAGTGGCTCGACGCGGCCGAACGGGCGACGACGACGTTCCCCACCCCCGGCGAGGCCAGACCGCCGACCGGGCTCTCGGGACAGCGCGGCTACATCGTGCAGGCCGTCGACGACTACCTGAACCAGCGCGGCATCCTCGACGAGGAGACCCTCGCCACCGGCGGCTACCGCATCACCACGACCCTCGACAAGCCCAAGCAGGACGCCTTGGTCAAGGCCGTCGACGCCAACGTGATGGCCAGGACCAGCACCGGACGCGAGGCCGACCGCAACATCCGCGTCGGCGGGGCCTCGATCGTCCCCGAAACCGGCAAGGTCGTCGCCCTGTACGGCGGCATCGACTACACGAAGCAGTACGTCAGCAACGCGACCCGCCGCGACTACCAGGTCGGCTCCGTCTTCAAGCCGTTCGTCCTCACCTCCGCCGTCGTCAACGACTCCACCACCCAGGACGGCCGGCGCATCACGCCCGACACCGTCTACGACGGCACCAACAAACGTAAGGTCGTCGGCCCGCAGGGTGCCACCGACTACGCCCCCGCCAACGAGGACGACGTCGACTACGGCGCCATCACCGTGCGCACCGCCACCGACAAGTCCGTCAACTCCGTCTACGCGCAGATGGCCCAGGACGTCGGCCCCGGAAAGGTCCGGGACACCGCCGTCGCCCTCGGCATCCCCGCCGACACCCCCGACCTCACCGCCTCCCCCTCCATCGCCCTCGGCACCGCCAACGCCAGCGTCCTGGACATGACCGAGGCCTACGCCACCCTCGCCGACCACGGCCGGCACGGCCATCACGTCCTCGTCGACCAGGTCACCAAGGGCGGCGCGGAGATCGAACTGCCCGAGCGCACGACGGACCAGGCCGTCAGCCGCGAGGCCGCCGACACCACCACCGCCGTGCTGCGCGGCGTCGTGGAGGGCGGCACCGGCACGGCCGCCCAGGCCGTGGGCCGCCCCGCCGCGGGCAAGACCGGCACGGCGGAGGAGGACCGGGCCGCCTGGTTCGCCGGGTACACCCCGGACCTCGCGACCGTCGTCGCCGTGATGGGCCAGAACCCGGACACGGCCGCCCAGACACCGCTGTACGGAGCCCTCGGCCTGTCCCGCGTCAACGGCGGCGGCGTCCCGGCCGAGACCTGGGCCGCCTACACGGAAGCGGCGCTGCGCTCCTCCCCGGCCCAGGAGTTCGACCTGGAGCCGGCACCCGGCTCCGACAAGGGGGACGAACCACCGGTCGACGAGAACCCCGACGGCGGCACGGACCCGTCCTCCTCGACGGAACCCACCGCCGCCCCCTCCGGCACCACGCCGAGCAGCCCGCCCACGTCCGGCGCGGACACGGACGGGGCGGACACGGACGGGGCGGACACGGACGGGGCGGCCAACAGCGGAACGAACGGCACCGCCGGCGCCACCGGCGGCTCCGGAGAAACAGGGAGCACCGGCGGCACCGGCGGTGACGGCGACAGCGAAGGGGGCGGCGGAGGCTCCGTCGAGGGCGTTCGCGGCCCCGGCCTCCCCGGCGTCCGCCCGGTATGACCGGCCCGCCGGAGCCCGTGCGTCAGTGCCCGGAGGTCGCCTTCAGGCCGACCACGGCCACCAGCAGCAGACAGACGAAGAAGATCCGGGCGGCGGTCGCCGGCTCGTTCAGCGCGACCATGCCCACGATCGCCGCCCCGGCCGCGCCGATACCGACCCACACGCCGTACGCCGTACCGATCGGCAGGGTCTTCGCCGCCTGCGACAGCAACACCATGCTCGCCACGATCCCGAGGCCGGTGAACACGCTCGGCCACAGCCGGGTGAACCCCTCGGTGTACTTCATCCCGATCGACCAGCCCACTTCGAGCACACCGGCAATGATCAACAGAACCCACGCCATGACAGGCACCTCCGACGACGAACCACGTGAACAGAAACGGGTGCGTCGTCTTTGCAGACCCGGTACGGCGCGTCTCGTCGGGGTGGTCCCACCGTAGCAAAAAACGAGGAAAGGGCCTGGTGACACCGGTCACCAGGCCCCGACACAAGGTCCTACAGATACAACCCGGTCGAATCCACCGAACCCTCGAACCGGTCAGCGGCCACCGCGTGCAGATCGCGCTCCCGCATCAGTACGTACGCCACGCCCCGCACCTCGACCTCGGCACGGTCCTCGGGGTCGTACAGCACCCGGTCGCCGGGCTCCACCGTCCGCACGTTCTGCCCGACCGCGACGACGACGGCCCAGGCGAGCCGCCGGCCCACCGCGGCCGTCGCCGGGATCAGGATGCCGCCGCCGGAGCGCCGCTCGCCCTCGGACGCGTCGTTCCGCACCAGCACCCGGTCATGCAGCATCCGGATGGGCAGCTTGTCGTCTTCGGCGGAGCCGGTGGCGCCGCGATGGCCCTCGTGGGTGTTGTCGCTCACGCCCGCAACCTACCTGCCGGGCCCCGGGCCGTACGCCTCCGGGTGCCGAACGCCTCCGGACGCGCACCGGCCACCACCGGTCACCCGCGGCGGCGCCTGGACGCGGCGAGCAGCCCCACCACGCCGACCACCAGCAGAGCCGCGGGAATCACCCGCTCCAGCCGCGGAGAGCCGTCCTCCGCGACGAACTGCGCCTTCACCTCCGACACCGAGCGGTTCACCGCGACGAAGGCACGGCCGGCCGTCCGGTCCACGGACTGGGCCGCCTTCGCCTTGGCGTCACCGATGATCGTCTTCGGGTGTACCCGCACCCCGATCTCGTCGAGCACCACAGCGAGCTGCTCGCGCCTGCTGATGATGTCCGCCTCGATCTGCGCAGGGGTCCTGGCATCCGACACTGCGCCGCCTCCGTGGTCGTCGTCCGGTAAACCTTCGTCTGAACCTTCATCGACAGTCTGTCAGCTCGAACCCCCGCACACCCGGCGGCACCCCTATTACCCTCGGTCCCGTCCGACCCGCGCACCACCTGAGGAGAACCACATGAGCGAGCGACTGAAGCCCGGCGACACCGCTCCCGCCTTCACCCTTCCCGACGCCGACGGCAACGAGGTGTCGCTCGCGGACCACAAGGGCCGCAAGGTCATCGTGTACTTCTACCCGGCGGCGCTTACCCCCGGATGCACCAAGCAGGCCTGCGACTTCACGGACAACCTCGACCTCCTGACGAGCGCCGGGTACGACGTCATCGGCGTCTCCCCCGACAAGCCGGAGAAGCTCGCGAAGTTCCGCGACACGGAGAACCTCAAGGTCACTCTGGTGGGCGACCCCTCCAAGGAAACTTTGGAGGCCTACGGCGCCTTCGGCGAGAAGAAGCTCTACGGCAAAGTAGTGACGGGCGTGATCCGTTCGACCGTCGTCGTCGACGAGGACGGCAAGATCGAGCACGCGTTCTACAACGTGAAGGCGACCGGCCACGTGGCCAAGATCATCAGGGATCTGGGCATCTGACACCCACCGGCGACCGCCGGGAACCTCCCGCCCCGCACACGGTCCCGACACGCTCCCCGGCCGGAAAACGTGTCGAGATCGTGTGAGGGAGATCGCATCGGCCCCCGAAGTCGGTTTGCGACCGCCACGACCGCGCAGAAGCCTTTCCTGGAACACACTCCGAGGAAAGGACCCGGCCATGGCGGCCCCCGACCCCCACCAGGCGGCCGACCCCGATGCGGTCAAACGCCACCCCACGCTCTTCCGGGCCATCCGGAAACGGCGGAACCCGCGGCTGCGCCGGACGGACATCACGGTCACCGACGACGCCGCGGTCAAGCGGGCCGTGAAGGCCGCCTCCCTGGGTAACGCCATGGAGTGGTTCGACTTCGGGATCTACTCCTACCTGGCCGTGACGATCGGACATGTGTTCTTCCCGTCCGGGAACGACACCACCCAGCTCCTCTCCTCCTTCGCGACCTTCGCGGTGGCCTTCCTCGTACGGCCGCTCGGCGGCATGTTCTTCGGCCCGATGGGCGACAAGGTCGGCCGCAAGAAGGTCCTCGCGCTGACGATGATCCTGATGGCCCTCGGTACGTTCGCGATCGGCCTGATCCCCTCGCACGACTCGATCGGCGTCTGGGCCGCGGTCCTGCTGATCTTCTTCCGGATGCTCCAGGGCTTCTCGACGGGCGGTGAGTACGGCGGCGCCTCGACGTTCATCGCCGAGTACGCCCCCGACAAGCGGCGCGGCTTCTTCGGCAGCTTCCTGGAGTTCGGCACCCTGGCCGGCTACGTGGGCGCGGCGGGCCTCGTGACGACCCTGTACGCCCTCCTGAGCGACGCGCAGATGGAGAGCTGGGGGTGGAGGATCCCGTTCCTCGTCGCGGGCCCGCTGGGCCTGGTCGGCCTCTACCTGCGACTGCGCCTGGACGAGACCCCGGCCTTCCAGAAGCTGGAGGGCGGCACGGCGCACGCGAGCGAGGCGGCGGACGGCGTCGAGGCCACGGCCAAGGGCGACCTGGCGAAGATCTTCCGGCAGCACTGGCGGACGCTGATCCTCTGCATCTGCCTGGTCGGCGCGTACAACATCACCGACTACATGCTGCTGTCGTACATGCCGACGTACCTCTCCGACGAGCTCGGCTACAGCGAGACGCACGGCCTGCTGATCCTGCTGGCGGTGATGCTGTTCCTGATGACGATCATCGCCCAGATCGGCAAGGCCTCCGACCGCTTCGGCCGCAGGCCGCTACTGATGACCGGGATGCTCGGCTTCCTCTTCCTCTCCCTCCCCGCGTTCCTCCTCATCCGGATCGACGGCATCCTCCCGATCACGGTCGGCATGCTGATGCTGGGCCTCTCCCTGGTCTGCATGCTCGGCACGATGTCGGCGGCGCTCCCGGCCCTCTTCCCGACGAACGTCCGCTACGGGTCCCTGTCGGTCGGCTACAACCTCTCCGCGTCGATCTTCGGCGGCACGACCCCGCTGGTGATCACGGCCCTGATCAGCTGGACCGGCTCCAACCTGATGCCCGCGTACTACGCGATGGCGGCGGCCCTGGTCGGCCTGATCGCGGTCGCCTGCATGAAGGAGACCGCCCAGCAGCCGCTGATCGGCTCCCCGCCGTCGGTCGAGACGGACGAGGAGGCGGCGGAACTGGTCCAGGCGCAGTCACCGGACCCGAAGTTCTGACCCGCTCCCTTTCCGGCTCCCTCGGGCTGCCTTCCTCGGAGGAACGGCCCGTACCGCTCGACGCGAGCGGTACGGGCCGTTCCGCGCTTCCACCGGATTTCGGGCGTGACTGTCCGATAAACGGTTCGTTACTCCGTACGAGGCTGCGAACGCACTCGCGGCCGGGATCGGAGGGGGACATGGGGGACAACCCGTACACGCGTGAGCGTCTGACGGAGGCGGTGGCCGTAGCGACAAATTGGACAGACCTGCTTCGCCGCCTCGGGCTGCCGGAGAACGGCGGCAGGCGGCGCACGCTCCAGCAGCGGGTTGCCGAGTTCGGTCTGAACACTTCGCACTTCAAGCAACGCAGCCCGTGGAAGAAGTACCCGGACTCGGCGATCGCGGCAGCGGTGAAGACCTCGAGTTCGTTGCGCGAGGTCGTCATAGCACTCGGTGCTCCACCAGCCAGTGGCACGCTCTCACACATCGGCCGCCGCATCGCCGCCGCCGGAATCGACGTCAGCCACTTCCCGGGTTTCAACCGCACCCAGACGGAGCTTCCGTTCACCACAGACGAGTTACGGGAGGCAGCAGCTTCCGCCGACAGTATCCGTGGCACTGCTCGCGTTCTGGGAATACCCGATGACGGTCGGTCCCGCTCCGCGCTGGCGCGCCTGCTGCGAAGGCGTGGTGTCGACACCTCGCATTTCCGCAACGCGCGCGTGACAGTACCCGAAGAGGCCCTGAGGCATGCCGTCCATCGGTGCACGAGCTACGCGGACGTCATGCGGGCTCTGGGGCTGGAAGTCAACGACACCAACCATCGCCGTGTGAGACGCAAAACCGTTCAGCTGAAGCTGGACACAGGCCATTTCGCCCGTCGTTCCTGGACGGCAGAGCGCGTACCCCCACCCCGAACGGTCGCGTCGACCACCCTCGTCGTCAGACCGCCCGGATCCACCCGCGTCCACCGAGAACGGCTTCACCGTGCACTGCAGGAGGTCGGCGTCGCGTACCGATGCGTCTCCTGCGGCAACCCGGGCACATGGCTGGGACAGCGCTTCACGCTCCAGATCGATCACATCAACGGTGACTGGCTGGACAACCGGGCGGAAAATCTGCGCTATCTGTGCCCGAATTGCCACGCATTGACAGAAACGTGGTGTCGCAAGGGCCGGAGCCCGAAGGCAAGCACCGTATGAATCAGAGGACTGACGCCTCGCCCCTTGTAGACTGCCGAGGACGCGCGAGTGCTGGAATTGGTTAGACAGGCTGGTTTTAGGTACCAGTGTCCTAGTGGCGTGAGGGTTCGAGTCCCTCCTCGCGCACCCCACCGACAGGCCCGACCCGTATGAGATGAGGGGTGGGCCTGTCGGCGTTTCAGACCCTTATCCCACCAACTCCCGCACCACCGGCGCCAACGCCCGGAACGCCTTCCCCCGGTGGCTGATCGCGTTCTTCTCCGCCGGGGTCAGCTCCGCGCAGGTGCGGGTCTCGCCCTCCGGCTGGAGGACCGGGTCGTAGCCGAAGCCGCCCGTGCCCGACGGGGTGTGGCGCAGGACGCCGTTCAGGCGGCCCTCGACGACGCGTTCCGTGCCGTCGGGGAGGGCCAGGGCCGCGGCGCAGGCGAAGTAGGCGCCGCGGTGTTCGTCGGCGATGTCGCCGAGTTGGGCCAGGAGGAGGTTCAGGTTGGCCGCGTCGTCGCCGTGGGTGCCGGACCAGCGGGCCGAGAAGATGCCGGGGGCACCGCCGAGAACGTCGACGCAGAGGCCGGAGTCGTCGGCGACGGCGGGGAGGCCAGTGGCGCGGGCCAGGGCGTGGGCCTTGAGGAGCGCGTTCTCGGCGAAGGTGACGCCGGTTTCCTTGACGTCGGGGATGTCGGGGTACGCGTCCGCGCCGACGAGGTCGAGGTCGAGTCCCGCGTCGGCGAGGATGGCGTGGAGTTCGGTGATTTTCCCGGCGTTGCGGGTGGCGAGGATCAGGCGCTTCATGGGGCGATTATCGCCCCCGGCGGCCCCGGCCGGGACGTGCCGCCCTCGCCCCGGCCGGGCCCGGGTTGCCCCGTCGCGGACCGCCCGGTCGCGCCCCCGGGCCGCCCCGTCGCGGACCGCCCGGTCGTGCACCCGGCCCGCCCCGTCCCTGGTGCTTACGGGGTGCAGACCTTGCCGATCTCCGTCGCCGCGTCGGTCACCGGGGTGATGTCGGGGGTGGCGTCGCCGGCCTCGATGGACTCGCGGACGCCTGTGACGCCGGCCTGGAGGTCGTCGACGGCCTTGGAGAGGTCGGCGTTGTCCGTGGTGTCGTCGAGCTTCTTCAGCTCGCGGTCGATCTCGTCCAGGGACTCGGAGGCCTGGGTGAGGTCCTCGGAGGCGTTGGAGACGGCCTGCTGCAGCTTGCCGACGCTGGTGGCGATGGCGTCGGCGGTGCGGACGCAGTCGAGCGCCTTGTCGAGGCCGGCGCAGCCCACGGCCGTGGTCAGCGTCAGCAGGGTGGCGGCGGTGGCGAGTGCGAGGCGTTGGTGGCGGCGCGAAGCCATGGTGCGGTCCCTCCCCGGGTGCGTTACGTGGACGGACGCACGGTTCGACCCGTGCGCCCGTATCCGTAACGACGCTCTGTGGTGCTTATTTGGTTGCTTCTTTACCCGCGGCGGGTGGGTCGCTACGCGTCCTGGGTGCGGGCGAGTGCGTCGCGCTGGAGTGCGGCGAGGTCGACGCAGCCCGCGGTGGCGAGGTCGAGGAGCGCGCCGAGTTCCTTGCGGTCGAAGGGCGCGCCCTCGGCGGTGCCCTGGACCTCGACGAAGCGGCCGTCCCCGGTGCAGACGACGTTCATGTCGGTCTCGGCGCGGACGTCCTCCTCGTAGCAGAGGTCGAGGAGCGGAATGCCGTCGACGATGCCGACACTGATGGCGGCGACGGTGTCGGTGAGCGGCTTGCGGCCGGCCTTGACGATCTTCTTGCCCTGGGCCCAGGCGACGGCGTCGGCGAGGGCGACGTAGGCGCCGGTGATGGCGGCCGTACGGGTGCCGCCGTCGGCCTGGAGGACGTCGCAGTCCAGGACGATGGTGTTCTCGCCGAGGGCCTTGCAGTCGATGACGGCGCGCAGGGAACGGCCGATCAGGCGGCTGATCTCGTGGGTGCGTCCGCCGATCTTGCCGCGTACGGCTTCGCGGTCGCCCCGGGTGTTGGTGGAGCGGGGCAGCATGGAGTACTCGGCGGTGACCCAGCCTTCGCCGCTGCCCTTGCGCCAGCGCGGGACGCCTTCGGTGACGGAGGCGGTGCAGAAGACTTTGGTGTCGCCGAAGGAGATGAGGACTGAGCCCTCGGCGTGCTTGCTCCAGCCGCGTTCGATGGTGACGGGGCGGAGCTGTTCGGGGGTGCGGCCGTCGATGCGAGACATGGGCCCGACCCTATCCGGTGGTGGGGGTGGCTCCGTTCGGGTGCGGTGGGGCCGCCGTGGATCGCCTGGGCGGGGTGTGCGGGCGTGGCGCGGCCCGCCACGGGCATGGCACCGCCCCGTCCTCCGGCGAAGGGTGTACGGGCGTGGCACGGCCCGTCCTCCGACGGGGGTGTACGCGCATGGCACGGCCCCGTCCTCCGGCGGGGGACGGGGCCTGTGGTGTCCGGCGTGGGGTCAGCCGGTCACATCATGTCTTCGATGTCGGCGGCGATGGGGTCCGCGTCGGTGCCGATGACGACCTGGATCGCGGTGCCCATCTTGACGACGCCGTGGGCGCCGGCGGCCTTGAGGGCGGCCTCGTCGACCTTGCTCGCGTCGTGGACCTCGGTGCGGAGGCGGGTGATGCAGCCTTCGACCTCGTCGATGTTGTCGATACCGCCGAGCCCGGCGACGATCTTCTCAGCCTTGGTGGCCATGTCTTCTCCCTGGTTTCGCGCGCAGACAGCCGCCCGCTGCGGGTCCGTTTCGCCACGGTAACGCACGGTTGGCCCAACTTCACGAGCGGGTAACCGAATGATCCCTAAAGATGACGATCACCGGCGCCCTGCCTTCGGGAGGGACCCCGGACCGTGACGCAACTGGTCTACACCAGTTTGCAACGACCGCCAAACGTGAAGTGTTCCGGGAGGACGCCCATGAGTTCGAGCGCCGCTGCGGTGCCGCAGCAGAAATGGTGGAACGGACCGGTCCAGGGCCTGCAGAAGGTCGGGCGGAGCCTCCAGCTCCCGGTGGCCGTCCTCCCCGCCGCCGGCCTGCTCGTCAGCCTCGGCAACCTCTTCGGCTCGTACCTGGACGGCGCCTTCTGGGACAAGACCTCCAAGGTCCTGCTCAACGGCGGCGGCGCGATCCTCGACGGCGAGCTCGGCCTGCCCCTGTTGTTCTGCATCGGCGTCGCCATCGGCTTCGCGAAGAAGGCGGACGGCTCCACCGCGCTGGCGGCCGTCGTCGGCTTCCTGGTCTACCGGGGGGTGCTGACCGCCTTCCCCATGGACGGCACCGTGACGGAGGCCCTGCCCGACGGCGAGCCGCAGAACCCCGGCGTGCTCGGCGGCATCCTGATCGGGCTGCTGACCGCGGTCGTCTGGCAGCGCTACCACCGCACCAAGCTGGTCGACTGGCTCGGGTTCTTCAACGGGCGGCGCCTGGTGCCGATCCTGATGGCGTTCCTCTGCGTGATCCTCGGCGTGCTGTTCGGCCTGCTGTGGCAGCCGGTGGGCGACGCGCTCACCTGGTTCTCCAAGCAGCTCATCGACCTCGGCTCCTGGGGTGCGGCGATCTTCGGCTTCGCAAACAGGTTGCTGATCCCGATCGGCATGCACCAGTTCCTCAACACGTTCTTCTGGTTCCAGGCGGGTGAGTTCACCGGGGCGGACGGCCAGACCGTGCAGGGCGACATCTCCCGGTTCTTCGCCCAGGACCCGTCGGCCGGCCAGTTCACCTCGGGCTTCTTCCCGATCATGATGTTCGGCCTGCCCGCCGCGGCGCTGGCGATCACCCACTGCGCACGGCCCGAGCGCCGCAAGGAAGTGGCGGGCCTGATGGTCTCGGTGGCGCTGACCTCGTTCGTCACGGGCGTGACCGAGCCGATCGAGTTCTCGTTCATGTTCGTCGCGCCGCTGCTGTACGGCGTGCACGCGGTGCTCACCGGGGCGTCGATGGGCATCACCTGGCTGCTGGGGGTGCACGCGGGGTTCAGCTTCTCGGCCGGGTTGATCGACTACGTCGTCAACTGGCACCTGGATACAAAACCCTGGCTGATCATCCCGATCGGCGCGGGCTTCGCGGTGATCTACTACGTGGTCTTCCGTTTCGCGATCACCAAGTTCGATCTCAAGACGCCGGGGCGCGAACCGGAGGAGATCGAGAGGGAGATCGAGAAGGACCTCACCAAGTAGCACGGAGCGGCAGGACGGCGGGGCTTCGGCTCCGGCGCACGGCACCGCACAAGGCCCTCGGACCACCCGGTCCGGGGGCCTTCGGCATGTCACCGAACGTGCCGGATCTGCTACTGCGAATAAGTAGGGAATTGCAGGTTCCTTATCTAACCCTCACCATGCTAAAACTGGTCTACACCACTGAGTGGTCCAGACCACGGCTGTCTGCCGCCGTCTGCCGAGTCGCCGCCTCCCCGCATCCACCACCTGGGCGGCACCGTGTCCCATGGAGGAAGTTGATGACCACGGCTGAGACCGCACCCGCGGCCGAGAAGAAGAAGGGCGCCGGCGTGATGGCCGTCATGCAGCGCATCGGCCGCAGCATCATGCTGCCGGTCGCCGTGCTGCCGGCCGCCGCACTCCTGGTCCGCCTCGGCAATGACGACATGCTGGGCCGGGAGTCGTTCCCGACCTTCGTCACGAAGCTCGCCGGCTACATGTCCGCGGGCGGCAACGCGCTCCTCGACAACATGGCGCTGCTGTTCGCCGTCGGCATCGCGATCGGCTTCGCGAAGAAGTCGGACGGCTCCACCGCCCTGGCCGCCGTCACCGGCTACCTGGTCTTCCAGAAGGTGCTGGCCACGTTCACGGACCCGAACCTGGACAAGGTCGCCAAGGTCGTCGACGGCAAGATAGTCATGACCGAGGCGCCGGTGGACGCCAAGGTCCTCGGCGGTGTCGTGATGGGCATCGTCGTGGCGCTGCTCTACCAGAAGTTCTACCGGACGAAGCTGCCCGACTGGGCCGGCTTCTTCAGCGGCCGCCGCCTGGTCCCGATCCTCTCCGCCTTCGCGGGTCTGCTCATCGGTATCGCCTTCGGTCTGATCTGGCCGGTCCTGGGCTCGGGTCTGCACAACTTCGGCGAGTGGCTCGTCGGCTCCGGCGCGGTCGGCGCGGGCATCTTCGGTGTCGCCAACCGTGCGCTGATCCCGGTCGGCATGCACCACCTGCTGAACTCCTTCCCGTGGTTCCAGGCGGGCGAGTACAACGGCAAGAACGGCGACATCGCCCGCTTCCTGGAGGGCGACCCCACGGCAGGTCAGTTCATGACCGGCTTCTTCCCGATCATGATGTTCGCCCTTCCGGCGGCCTGCCTCGCGATCGTCCACTGTGCCCGCCCGGAGCGCCGCAAGGTCGTCGGCGGCATGATGTTCTCCCTCGCGCTCACCTCGTTCGTCACCGGTGTGACCGAGCCGATCGAGTTCACCTTCGTGTTCATCGCCCCGGTGCTGTACGCGATCCACGCCGTGCTGACCGGTGTGTCGATGGCCCTGACCTGGGCGCTCGGCATGAAGAGCGGCTTCGGATTCTCGGCCGGTCTGGTCGACTTCGGGCTGAACCTCGGTATCTCGTCGAAGCCCTGGCTGCTGGTCCTGGTCGGCCTCTGCTTCGCGGTGGTCTACTACGTGATCTTCCGCTTCGCGATCACCAAGTTCAACCTGCCGACCCCGGGCCGGGAGTCGGACGAGGAGCTCGCCGAGCTGCAGAAGGCCGAGGCGAAGTAGCCTCCGCCACGCCCGTACGCCGAAGCCCCCGCCTCCCGAAGATGTCTTCCGGGGCGGGGGCTTCGCCGTGCCTGCCGTACGGTCGCGTCACCGCCGGCTCACAGGTACGGGCACGGGTACCGGCAGCCGGTAGACCTGGCGGGAGCCGCCCTCCGGGCCCGGGCCGGCCGCCTCGCCGGGGCGGAATCCGAGCCGTTCGTAGAAGACCCGGGCCCCGCTCTCCACGGCCCCGGGGTGGTCGGGGCCGAAGGTTGATCACCTCTACGGTGCCGGGCCCGGTGACGTACCGGCGCATCGCCTCCGCCATCAGCAGCCGGCCCACGCCCGCACCCCGGCAGCGCTCGGAGGTGACGAGCCAGTGCACGTGGTACGTGGGCGGTTCGGCGCCGAACAGGAGGCCGCCGACCGGGCCGGACGCGTCGGCCGGCCCGCCGGGTTCCGTCGACTCGGCGACCAGCGCCGCCCCGTCACGGATGTGGGCTTCCACCGCGCGGTGGAAGCCCGGCTCCTCGACCATCGGCCCGAACCAGTGCTCGACCTGGGACGCCAGGGCCAGGAAACCGTCGAGGTCGCCGTCCCGGGCGGGTCTGATCGTGATCATCCCGGAAGTCTCGCAGAGCGGGCCTCGGCTCGGTGGCCCGCGGTCAGAACTCGTACACCGCTCCCGGGGCCGCCAGCTCCACCGGCCCCGGGTAGGCCGCACGGGCGTCGGCGGCGTTGCGGTCGGCGTCGGTCCACGGCGGGATGTGGGTGAGGACGAGCCGGCGCGCTCCGGCGCGGGCCGCCGCCTCGCCGGCCTCGCGGCCGTTGAGGTGCAGGTCCGGGATGTCCTCCTTGCCGTCGACGAACGACGCCTCGCAGAGGAACAGGTCCGCGTCCCGGGCCAGCTCCTCCAGCGCCTCGCAGGCCCCCGTGTCGCCGGAGTAGGTGAGGACGGAGCCGCCGTGCTCGACCCGGATGCCGAAGGTGTCGACGGGGTGGCGGAGCCTCTCCGTACGGACCGAGAAGGGGCCGATCTCGAAGGACCCCGACTTGAGGGTGTGGAAGTCGAAGACCTCGCTCATCGCCCGGTCGGAGGGGGTGTCCCCGTGGGCGGCGGTCAGACGCTGCTCGGTGCTCTCGGGGCCGTAGACCGGGAGAGGGACGGGGCGGGCGCCGTCGTGGCGGTAGTAGCGCACGACGAAGTACGCGCACATGTCGATGCAGTGGTCGGCGTGCAGATGGCTGAGGAAGATCGCGTCGAGGTCGTACAGACCGACGTGGCGCTGCAGCTCGCCGAGGGCGCCGTTGCCCATGTCGAGGAGCAGCCGGAAGCCGTCGGCCTCTACGAGGTAGCTCGAGCATGCCGAACCCGTGGAGGGGAACGAGCCGGAGCAGCCGACGACGGTGAGCTTCATGGAGCGTGAACCTCCGGTACGCGGGAACGGGGAGGGTTCGTGCGATTCCGCCGGAGCTGCGTACGGGGCCTGCGGAGCTTCGTACGGTTCCAGCGGAATGGGTTCTGCGGTTTGTCGAGCGTAAGGCGCGGAACTCCACGTCGCTCCTCCGCTGCCCTCCGTTGTGGGGGAACTCACCTGCTCTGTCACCGGTTCGATGGAAGCGCGCCCACCGGCTGTCCCGCCGCGCCCGTTCCGGCCGCCGGTACGGTCGGGGGATGAACACGTTCTGGTGGGTGGCGCTGGTCGCCGTGGTTCTGCTCGCGCTCGTGGCCGCGGTGGTGGACGGCCGGGGGCGCTCGGACCGCGGTCCCCGCTCGCGCCGGCCCCGGCAGCCGGCGGGGCCGGCCCGGCCGCCGTCCCGGCCCTCGCGGCCTTCGGGCCCGGAAGGGCGTGGGGACGGGCATGGGGACGGGCGTGTGCCCCGGGCCGGCGAGGTGTGGTGGGCCGATGTGCCGTACGAGGACGGGCCCGGGTCGAAGGACCGGCCGTGTCTGGTGATCTCGGTACGGGGGCGGGGCCGGGGGCGCACGGCGCTGGTCGCGAAGATCACCAGCAAGCATCACGAGGAGCGGCCCGGGGTGATCGCGCTGCCCGCGGGGACGGTCGGGGACCGGCAGGGGCGGCGGAGTTTCCTGGAGACGGACGAGCTGCGCGAGGTGCGGATCGCCGGGTTCCGGCGGCGGGTGGGGGCGGTGGACCCGGAGCTGTGGAAGCGGGTGCGGGGGCTGGGGGCGGAGTGAGGGGCGGGGCCCTGGTTCCGGGACTCCGCCCCGGGCCCCGCTCCTCAAGCGCCGGAGGGGCTTGAAAAGACGCCCTCGAACGCCGGACGGTCTGGGATGGCCCGGACGTGCTCGATGCGGCCCGGACCTCCCGGCTGGAAAGACGCCCTCAAGCGCCGGACGGGCCGGGATGGCCCGGGCGGGCTGGGGCAGGCCGGGAGGGTCCGGGCAGGCTGGGTGGCCCGGGCAGGCTGGGTGGCCCGGGCCCGCTGAGGTGGCCCGGGGCTACGCCCAGAGCTGGCCCTGGAGGGTTTCGATCGCCGCTTCTGTCGTCTCCGCCGTGTAGACGCCCGTCGACAGGTACTTCCAGCCGCCGTCCGCGACGACGAAGACGATGTCGGCACTCTCCCCCGCCTTGACCGCCTTGTTGCCCACGCCGATCGCCGCGTGGAGGGCGGCGCCGGTGGAGACGCCCGCGAAGATGCCCTCCTGCTGGAGGAGCTCGCGGGTGCGGGTGACCGCGTCGGCGGAGCCCACGGAGAAGCGGGTGGTGAGGACCGAGGCGTCGTAGAGCTCGGGGACGAAACCCTCGTCGAGGTTGCGCAGGCCGTAGACCAGGTCGTCGTAGCGCGGTTCGGCGGCGACGATCCGGATGCAGGGCCGGTTCTCGCGGAGGTAGCGGCCGACGCCCATGAGGGTGCCGGTGGTGCCGAGGCCGGCGACGAAGTGGGTGATGGACGGGAGGTCGGCGAGGATCTCGGGTCCGGTGGTGGCGTAGTGGGCGCCCGCGTTGTCCGGGTTGCCGTACTGGTAGAGCATCACCCAGTCCGGGTGCTCGGCGCTGAGTTCCTTCGCGACGCGGACGGCGGTGTTGGAGCCGCCCGCGGCCGGGGAGGAGATGATCTCGGCGCCCCACATGGCGAGCAGGTCGCGCCGCTCCTGGGAGGTGTTCTCCGGCATGACGCAGACGATGCGGTAGCCCTTGAGCTTGGCCGCCATGGCGAGCGAGATGCCCGTGTTGCCGCTGGTGGGCTCCAGGATGGTGCAGCCGGGTGTCAGCCGGCCGTCCTTCTCGGCCTGCTCGACCATGTGGAGCGCGGGGCGGTCCTTGATCGAGCCGGTGGGGTTGCGGTCCTCCAGCTTGGCCCAGATCCGGACGTCCTCGGACGGGGACAGCCGCGGGAGGCGGACGAGGGGGGTGTTCCCGACGGCCGCCAGCGGGGAGTCGTACCGCATCAGCGCATGCCGCCGGCGACGGCCGGGAGGATCGTGATGTTGTCGCCGTCGCTGAGCTTGGTGGAGATGCCGTCGAGGAAGCGGACGTCCTCGTCGTTGAGGTACACGTTCACGAAGCGGCGGAGCTGGTCGCCGTTCGCGCCGTCGACGAGGCGCTCACGGATGCCGGTGTGGCGGCTCTCCAGGTCGGCGAAGAGGTCGGCGATGGTGTCCCCGCTGCCTTCGACGGCCTTCGCGCCGTCGGTGTAGGTGCGGAGGATGGTCGGGATGCGGACCTCGATGGCCATGGCGTGGGCTCCTGTCGAAAGCGTGGAGGTGGCGTGGGGCGCGCGTTTCTGCCCCCGCGCGGGGGGTGGTGCGTGTGGGTGGGCGCGCGGACCGCGGCTCAGGCCGGGCGGCTCACGGGCAGGCTGCGGGCGGGACAGATCGCGCTGGCGAGCCTGCACAGGTCGACGTGCAGCCGCGCGACGAGCAGCGTGCCCGGCGTCTTGTTGCTCACGTCATGGGGAACCATGCGGGCATCGTATCGATTCCCTGTGCGGAAACCCGAGTGTCATATCAGATGCTGGATGGTGAGCGACCGCTATGTGGACAGCGCGGGGTGGGTGAGCCCTTCCGGCAGGTAGACGACCGTGGGGGCGCCGGTCTTCGGGTGGGTGCTGACCTCGGCGGCGACGCCGTACACCTCGCCCAGCAGCTCGGCCGTGAGCACCTCCTTCGGGGTGCCGGAGGCGATGACGCGGCCGTCCTTGAGGACGTAGAGGCGGTCGCAGTAGTACGCGGCGAGGTTGAGGTCGTGCAGGGCGAGGAGGCTGGTGGTGCCGAGGTCGCGGACCAGGGAGAGGATCTCCAGCTGGTAGCGGATGTCCAGGTGGTTGGTCGGCTCGTCCAGGACGACGAGCGACGGCCGCTGGACCAGGGCGCGGGCGACCAGGGCGCGCTGGCGTTCGCCGCCGGAGAGGGAGGCGAACGTACGGGGGGCGAGGGCGGCGATGCCGACCCGGGCGAGGGCGTCGGCGACCAGGGCGGCATCGGCGGCGGTGTCCGCCTCCCAGAACCGTTTGTGCGGGGCGCGGCCCATCGCGACGACCTGGCCGACGGTGAGCTCGAAGCCGGCGTGGCCGTCCTGCGGGACGGTGGCGATGCGCTGGGCGCGGGCCTTCACGGGGAGGGCGGCGAGGTCGTCGCCGTCGAGGAGGACGCGGCCGTGGGTGGGGCGCAGGGTGCCGTAGACGCAGCGCAGGAGGGTGGTCTTGCCGCTGCCGTTGGGGCCGACGAGGCCGACGGTCTCGCCGTCGGCGGCCGTGAGGTCGACGGAGTCGACGAGGTGGCGGCCCTCGCCGACGCCGTACGAGAGTCCCTCGGTGCGCAGCGTGGTCATGGGCGGGCTCCCTCTACGGGTGACGTCGTCATGCGGGTGCTCCCTCGGGGCGGCGGCGGAGCATCCAGAGGAAGAACGGGCCGCCGGTCAGCGCGGTGAGGACGCCGACCGGGATGTCCTGCGGGGCGGCGAGTGTCCGGGCGGCCAGGTCGGCGAGGACCAGGAACACCGCTCCGCCGAGGGCGACGACCGGGAGCAGTGCCCGGTGCGCGGCGCCGACGGCCATCCGGGCCATGTGCGGGACCATCAGCCCGACGAAGCCGATCGCCCCGCTGTACGCGACGAGCGCCCCGGTCATGAGGGAGGCGAGGACGAAGACGGCGGCCCGGAAGCGGGCGGTGTCGAGGCCGAGGACGGTCGCGCCCTCCTCCCCCACCAGGAGCAGGTCGAGCGGCCGGGCCAGGGTGAGGAGTACGGCGGTGCCGACGGCCAGGGTGACCGCGGGGAGCGCGAGCATGTCCCAGCGGGCCGCGCCGAGGCCGCCGAGGGTCCAGTAGAGAACTTCCTGGAGGTGGTCGGCGCGGGCGGAGGTGACCAGGATCAGGCTGGTCAGGGCGGAGAGGACGTAGGAGACGGCGACCCCGGCGAGGACGAGCCGGTTGGTGGCGAGGCCGCCTCCGCCGCGCGCCAGGGTGTAGACGAGGAGCAGTGAGAGCAGCGCACCGGCGAAGGCCGCGGCGGGGATGGTGACGGTGGTGGCGAGGGTCGCGCCGATGCCGAGGACGATCACCAGGACGGCGCCGGTGGAGGCCCCGGAGGAGACGCCGAGGAGGAACGGGTCGGCGAGCTGGTTGCGTACGAGGGCCTGGAGGACGGTGCCGATGACGGCGAGTCCGGCGCCGACGACGATGCCGAGCAGCACCCGGGGAAGGCGGACGTCCAGGACGATCGTGCGGAACGGGCTCGCGTCCGCCCGCCCGGTCAGGATGGAGAGGACCTGGCCGGGCGGGATGCGGACGGAGCCGAGGGCGAGTGCGGCGATGACGGCGGCGGCGAGGAGCACGGCGAGGGCGCCGAGCACCAGGGTGTAGCGGAGCGGCCGTCGCGGTGCGGCGGTGCGGCAGCTCACGGGGTGGTGGCCCCCGGGTGGAGCTGGGCGGCGAGCTTGTCGACGGCGGCGGGGACGCGGACGCCGAGGACCGCGTCGGAGAGCGGCATGACCGCGAAGCGCTTGTTCCTGATGGCCGGGATGTCGGCGAGGGCCGGGTCGGTGAGGAGGCGCTTCTTCTTCTGTTCGACGGTGGTGGCCCCGTAGTCGTAGATCACGATCGCCTCGGGCCTGCGGGCGACGACGTTCTCCCAGGAGGCGTCGCCGAAGGGCTTGTCGAGGTCGGCGAAGACGTTGGTGCCGCCGGCCCGCTCGATCAGTTCGTTGCCGATGCCTTCGCCGCCGGCGGTGAACGCGGTCTTGTCGCCGCTGTCGTAGACGAAGACGGAGACGGGCTTCAGGCCGGCGAGCTTCTCGGCGGTGGCGGCGTTGTCGGCCTCGGCCCGCTTGATCCAGGCCTCGGCGCGGTCGCTGACGCCGAAGGTGCGGCCGACCTCGCGGATCTCCTCGTAGAGGGTGTCCATGGGCTGGTCGCCCTTGGTGCAGCTCTCGGCGTTGAGGCGGGTCTCGATGCCGGACTTCTTCAGCGCCTCGCGCCCGCGCCCGTCGCCTGCCGCGAACGCGCTGGCGTAGCCGCCGTAGACGAAGTCGGGGTTGGCGGCGAGGACCTGCTCGTAGGAGGGGTACTCCTTCGCGATGACCGGGACGGACGCGTAGTCCTTCGCGTACTTCGGCAGGACCTGGTCGTCGAGGTAGGCGGTGCCGACGAGGGACTTCGCCAGGCCCAGTTCCAGCATGATCTCGGTGACGTGCTGGTTCATGGTGACGACGCGTCGCGGCGGGGCCGTGTACGTGGTGGTGACGCCGCAGTTCTTGACGGTGTACGGGAAGCCGTCGCTCCTGGCCGCGGCCTTGTCCCCGGTGGTGGCGGTGTCGCCGCCGTCCGGGGTGGAGCAGGCGGTGAGGGCGAGCGGGAGCAGCACGGCGGCGGCTATGAGCGCGGGGGTGCGCCGGGGCATGGCGTGGCCTCTCCGGGGGATTTCCGCGTCCCCTGGTCGATGCGAGAAGGCGGCGGGCCAGTTCCTGACTTCCGGGCCGCCCTCCGGTGCGTCGTCGTCCGCTGGGGAGTCGTCCGCGTGGGAGGGGGCCCGGTCACAGTGGCGGGACCGTGCCGGATTCGCACCGGCTTCCTGGTTCCTGCTGCCTTGTTGGGTCTGGGGGCAGTGTGCCAGACCCGTGCGGGGCCCTGTGGGGGCACCCGGGTGGGTCAGTACGCCTCGACGACCCGTACGTCCTCCTCGGTGATCTCGCCGTCCACGATGCGGTACGAGCGGAACTGGAAGGGTCCGGCGTCGTCGGTGTCGGCGGTGGAGACCAGGACGTAGTGGGCTCCTGGTTCGTTGGCGTAGGTGACGTCGGTGCGGGAGGGGTAGGCCTCGGTCGCCGTGTGCGAGTGGTAGACGATCACGGGCTCCTCGTCGCGGTCGTCCATCTCGCGGTAGAGCTTGAGGAGGTCGGCCGAGTCGAACTCGTAGAACGTGGGCGAGCGGGCGGCGTTGAGCATCGGGATGAAGCGCTCGGGGCGGTCCGTCCCGGCCGGGCCCGCGACCACTCCGCACGCCTCGTCGGGGTGGTCGGCGCGGGAGTGGGCGACGATCTGGTCGTGGAGCGCCTGGGTGATGGTCAGCATGGCGCCAGGATAAGCAGCGGGCCCCCGGCGTACCGATGGGTGGTACGCGGGGGCCCGCATGCTGGACGCCGTCGGCCGTTGGGGCGGCCGGGGGCGGTCCGGGAGGAGGGCGGTGTGGGGCCTGCCCTCGGGTCAGGGGTTGCCGGCGGTGGCCTTCTCCTCGGGGGTGCGTGACCGGAGCGCCCGGTGGGAGACGAAGAGGATGAGCGCCCACAGCGGTGCGCAGTAGAGCGAGATCCTGGTGTCCCCGTCGATCGCCATCATCACGATGACCAGGCCGATGAACAGGAGCGCGAACCAGCTCGTGTACGGGGCTCCGGGGGCCTTGAACGAGGACGGCGGGAGCAGACCGGCGTCGGCCGCGCGGCGGTAGCGGATCTGGCTGATCAGAATCATGATCCAGGCCCACATGCCGGAGATGGTCGCGAAGGAGACGACGTAGGTGAACGCCTTGCCCGGCCACTGGTAGTTGATCCACACGCCGACGAGCATCAGGGCGGCGGAGAACGTGGTGCCCGCCAGCGGCAGGCCGTTCTTCGTCAGCCGGGCGAAGGCGCGGGGGCCCTGGCCGTTGAGGGCGAGGTCGCGGAGCATGCGGCCGGTGGAGTACATGCCGGAGTTGCAGGAGGAGAGCGCGGCGGTGAGGACGACGAAGTTGACGACCGCGGCGCCGACGCCGAGCCCCATCTCCTCGAAGGCCTTCACGAACGGGGAGGCGTCGGGTTCGAAGGTGGACCAGGGCACGACCGAGAGGATCATGATCAGCGCGCCGACGTAGAAGACGGCGATGCGCCACGGCACGGTGTTGATGGCCTTGGGCAGCACGGTCTCGGGGTTCTTGGACTCCCCGGCGGTGACGCCGACGAGTTCGACGGCGAGGAAGGCGAACATGACGATCTGGAGCGTCATGAGGGTGCCGGTGATGCCGTTGGGGAAGAAGCCGCCGTCGTTCCAGAGGTTGGCGACGGTGGCGGTGTCGCCGGCGTCGGAGAATCCGACGGTGAGGACGCCCGCGCAGATCAGGATCATGCCGATGATCGCGGTGACCTTGACCATGGAGAACCAGAACTCCAGCTCGCCGAAGAGCTTCACGGAGATCAGGTTGGCGCCGTACAGAATGACGGTGAAGGCGAGTGCGGACAGCCACTGGGGAATGTTCCACCAGTACGTCATATAGGTGGCGGCGGCGGTGACTTCGGTGATTCCGGTGACGACCCAGAAGAGCCAGTAGGTCCAGCCGGTGACGAATCCGAAGAAGGGGCCGAGGAATTCCCGGGCGTACTCCGAGAAGGAGCCGGATACCGGGCGGTACATGAGCAGTTCACCCAGGGCCCGCATGATGAAGAAGATGACCAGGCCCGCGATGACGTAGGCCAGGACGAGGCTGGGTCCGGCCCGGTCGATGGCTTTGCCCGCGCCGAGGAAGAGCCCGGTCCCGATGGCTCCGCCGATGGCGATCATCTGAATCTGACGAGCGCCCAGACCGCGCTGGTATCCCTCGCCACTGGTCCCGGATGTCCCGGCGTCGCCGCCGGGCCGGCCCCTGTCGGCCTGTCCCTCGTCGACCTGCGCCGATGTCATGGTGGTGCGCCTTTCTCCACGCCGATCCGCGCCTGGACAAGGCTGCGGACCAGGCCCTGGTCCCCCCGGACATGGATGGAATGCCGTCGGCGTTCGGCCGGTTTCCGGCGCCCCCGGGAACAGGGGTGGCGTTTCCGGGCGGTCGTGAAGATTTATCACGGCCGCCCGGGGACATGGTGGGACATTCTGTGGCGCACGGCACAGGAAAAAGCGGGCAAGGGGTTATGTCCGGCACGAAAGGGCCGGATCGCTTGGTGAGATCTTTATACGGATCTGAGCGTCCGTTGAGCGAACAGAGGGCGCCTCCCCCGGCACGGCGGGGGAAGCGCCCTCTGTTACGGCCTTACGACCTCATGGCCTTTTGGCATGACGGCCTCACGGCATCACGGTCTCGGGCCTCCGCCTCACGGCATGAGCGTGTCGACGAGCGTTTCCTGGAGCGCGCCGAGCCAGAGGTAGGCCATCACCATGGGCTTGCGCGGATCGGTGTCGGGGAGCCGGTAGAGCGAGCCCTCCCCGCCCTCGTCCTCGTCGGAGACCTCCAGCCGGGTGCCGATGGTCAGGCGCAGGTCGTTGAGGGAGCGGAGCCAGCTGCGGCACTCCTCGCCCGTGAGGGTGAGGACGGCGGCGCCGTCCCCGGCGGGCGAGAGTGCGTCCAGGGTGCGGACGACGGTGACGGCGTCCTCGCGCTTGCCCGAGCGCAGGTCGTTCTCGGTGAAGCGGCGGAACTCGGAGGACAGCTCGCGCAGCTCCTCCTCCGGCTTTCCGCCCTCGGCGGGCCGGTCGGGGCCGCCGTAGGCGTCGGGGAAGAGCCGGGCGAGCGCCGGGTCGGACGGCGGCTTGCTGGGGCCCTCGGCGAAGAGGGCGGCGAGCGGGTCCTCGCCCTCGGCGGGCGTCTCGCCCGGGCCGATCAGTTCGAGCAGCTGGACGGCGAGGGAGCGCAGGATGGAGATCTCGACCTCGTCGAGCGCGACGGCCGCGCCGCCGCCTGGGGTGGCCTCGAAATGGCCGGCCATGGATTCTCCGATGGTGGGTCGAACGGGGCGGGATCGGGCGGGTCGGGCTGATCGGGTGGGCCGGACCGGGCGGGCCCGGGCGGCCCTAGTTGCGGTCCTGGGTGAGGGTGGCCCACAGCCCGTATCCGTGCATGGCCTGGACGTCGCGCTCCATCTCCTCGCGGCTTCCGCTGGAGACGACGGCGCGGCCCTTCTGGTGCACGTCCAGCATGAGCTTGTGGGCCTTGTCCTTCGGGTAGCCGAAGTAGGCCTGGAAGACGTAGGTCACGTAGCTCATGAGGTTGACCGGGTCATTGTGGACGAGCGTCACCCACGGGACGTCCGGCTCGGGGACCGCGAAGGTCTCCTCGGCCGAATCGGGACGTTCGATCTCTAGCGGGGTAGCAACGCTCACCTGTCCCATGCTGCCACCCGGGCGGGCCCGGCGCACAAACGGACCCCACATCTCGTCACTTTGACGAATAGGGGGTAGCATCCCAGCCATGAACTCAGCGGACCTCGGGCGACGGGTCGGCGTTCCGTCGACCGCGCTCTTCACCGACCAGTACGAACTGACCATGGTGCAGGCGGCCCTCAGGGCCGGCACCGCCGACCGGCACTCGGTCTTCGAGGCGTTCACCCGCCGGCTGCCCGAGGGGCGGCGCTACGGAGTCGTCGCGGGCACCGGCCGGGTGCTGGACGCGGTGGAGAACTTCCACTTCGACGACGAGATGATCGGCTTCCTGCGGCAGCGGAAGATCGTCGACGAACCCACCCTCGAATGGCTGGCCGGCTACCGCTTCGGCGGCGACATCTGGGGCTACCCGGAGGGCGAGGTCTACTTCCCCGGCTCCCCGATCCTGCGGGTGGAGGGCTCCTTCGCCGAGTGCGTGCTGCTGGAGACGGTGATCCTCTCCATCCTCAACCACGACTCCGCCATCGCCGCCGCCGCCTCGCGGATGTCGGCCGCCGCCGGGGACCGCCGGCTGATCGAGATGGGCGCGCGCCGCACCCACGAGCTGTCCGCGGTCGCCTCGGCCCGCGCCGCGTTCGTCGGTGGCTTCGACGCCACCTCCGACCTGGCGGCCGGCTTCCGCTGGGCGATCCCGACCGTCGGCACGAGCGCGCACTCCTTCACCCTGCTGCACGACAGCGAGCGCGACGCGTTCCGGGCGCAGGTGGACTCGCTGGGCCGGGGCACGACGCTGCTGGTCGACACGTACGACGTGACCGAGGCGGTCCGGGCGGCCGTCGAGATCGCGGGACCCGAGCTGGGCGCCGTACGGATCGACTCCGGGGACCTGCTCCTGGTCGCGCACCGGGTGCGGCAGCAGCTGGACGAGCTGGGGGCGACGGACACGAAGATCGTGGTCACCTCCGACCTGGACGAGTACGCCATCGCCTCGCTGGCCGCCGCGCCGGTGGACGCGTACGGGGTCGGCACCCAGCTGGTCACCGGGAGCGGGCACCCCACCTGCTCGATGGTCTACAAGCTGGTGGCCCGCGCCGGCTCGGCGGAACCGGACGCTCCGCTGGTGCCGGTGGCGAAGAAGTCGCTCGGCGCGAAGGCGTCGAAGGGCGGTCGCAAGTGGGCCGCCCGCCGGACCGACGAGCACGGCGTCGCCGAGGCCGAGGTGGTCGGCACCGGCCCCGTCCCCGAGGAGCTGGCCGACCGGCAGCTGCTGGTGGAGCTGGTGCGCGGTGGCGAGGTGCTCGCGCGCGAGCCCCTGGAGGCCATCCGGGAGCGGCACGTGGCCGCGCGCGCGGGGCTGCCGATGTCGGCGATCCAGCTGTCGCGGGGCGAGCCGGTGATCCCGACCGAGTACGCCTGAGACCGGCCCGGGGCGGCCCTCGGGGGGCCGCCCCGGCATCCGGACCGACCGGGTCCGCAACCGGGGGTTTGGCGGGTGGGCTTGATTGTGACGGCCCAGTGCCTAGGCTCGAACCCGCGGACCCACCCGCATCCCCGCCCCGCTCGGCGCCATCCCGCTCCGGTCCCCACCCGCTCCCGCCCCACCCCATCCGCTCCCGCCCCCACCGAAGGACACCCGCCATGCACCGCGCATTGATCGTCGTGGACGTTCAGAACGACTTCTGCGAGGGCGGCAGCCTCGCGGTGGCGGGCGGTGCCGATGTCGCCGCCGCCATCACCGACCTGATCGGCGACGCCCAGCCCGGCTACCGCCACGTGGTGGCCACCCGCGACCACCACATCGACCCGGGCGACCACTTCTCGCCCAGCCCGGACTTCGAGCACTCCTGGCCGCCGCACTGCGTCGCCGGCACGGAGGGCGTCGGCTTCCACCCGAACTTCGCGCCCGCCGTCGCCTCCGGCGCGATCGACACGGTGTTCGACAAGGGGGCGTACGCGGCCGCGTACAGCGGGTTCGAGGGATCCGACGAGAACGGGACCGGCCTCGCCCAGTGGCTGCGCGACCGCGAGATCACCGAGGTCGACGTGGTCGGCATCGCCACCGACCACTGCGTGCGGGCCACCGCGCTGGACGCGGCCCGTGAGGGCTTCGTCACGCACGTGCTGCTCGACCTGACCGCGGGCGTGTCCGGGCCGACCACGGAACGGGCCCTGGCGGAGCTGCGTACGGCGGGCGTGAAGCTCTCCGGCACACCGGTGGTCGCACCGTAACGCCACCGCGCCCGGACCACGCCTCCGCCGCCCGGATGACGCCTCCCGCGCCCGGATCACGCCTCCGCCGCCCGGACCACGCCTCCCGCGCCTACGCGGCCGGGCGGGCCGGGCCGGCGTACCCGGCGGGGCCCAGCAGGGCCCTGATCGGGTGCCACAGCTCCTGGCACGCCGGGGGCGCCTGGGGTGACTGGGGCGCGAGGCCCGACGGGCCGGCCGGGCCCGCCTGCGGTGCGGCCCGCCACAGCAGGCCGTCCGGGTGGTGCAGCACCGCCGTGACCTCGTCCGGCGTGGGCGGCCGGTCGTTGCCGCGCAGGTAGACCGCCCGCAGCCCCAGGTTGCGCAGCCGGGTCAGGGCGCGCGCCCGGTTCGCCGCGTGCACCAGCACCCGTACCGGGGCTCCGGGCCCCGCTCCCGTACCCCCGTGGGGGGCTGTTCCGCCGACCGGTCTGGTCAGGGTCAGTGCGACCACCACCGTGCCGTTGGGCAACCTGCAGAAACCTCCGCCTGCCATGCTCCGCGCTCCCCCGTGAGACGTCGTGTCAATAAGGATGTGAACAAGACGCACCTAAACACGATCGGCCGCCGCCCGCTAGAGGGCGACGGCCGATCACGCTTTGACCTGCGATTTTACTTGATCAGCGACCCGAGGGGCTGACCAGAACGCTCATCGTCGAGCCGTTGCGGGGCTCGTGGACGATGGAGATGCGGGTGTTCGTGTCAGGAACCTTGACACCACCCGTGGGGTTCTCCTTGTACCAGTAGGTGCCCTTGCGGTCGTCGAAGACCGGGTTGCCCAGGGCCGGCTTGATGTACAGCGGCACGTCCGCGTTGTGGAGCGTGAAGCCCTGGTTCGGGTACCAGCTGAACGGCGCGTCGAACGGCTGGATCTTGTTGCGCAGGAGCGAGCCGTCCTTCCACTTCAGCGGCTTGGCGTGCGCGTCGATCGGCAGGATCAGACCCTGGCCCGGGTGGACGGAGGTGTTGTTGTCCTTCTGGGAGGTGTCCCAGAGCCAGACCAGCAGGCCGTTCTGGTACGCGTAGTGCTCGACCCAGTCCGGACGGGTGCCGGAGAAGCCGAAGTTGTACGGTCCGACCTCAAGGGTCTCGTCGTACGACACGTACTGGCGGTTCTCCGCGATGTAGTACTGCGGGTAGTCCTGGGTGAAGGACTCACCGACCCGCGAGAAGCCCTTCGCGGTCCAGCCGTTGTCGTCGCCCTCGGCGTTGTCCGAGAAGAGCGTGGCGCCGTCGGCCGTGATGGTGATCTCGTCGGCCGCGAAGCCCTTGCCGCCCGCGCCGCCGTCCGTCTGGTAGCGGAAGCGGAGGTCGACCTTCTTGCCCGCGTAGGCGTCCAGCGAGAAGGAGAGCTTCTTGTGCGCGCCGGAGACGTCGGTCAGGGCCGGCTTGTCACTGGCGTCGCGCGGGATGGCCTTGCCGTCGGCGGTGCCGTCGAGCGCGGTCCAGTTGGCGCCGCCGTTCTCGGACACCTCGGTGTAGAGGTAGTCGTAGTCGGCCTCGATGTCGTACCAGCCCGAAAGGTCCAGCGTGGCCTTGGACTTGCCGGTCAGGTCGACCGAGCGGGTCAGGGTGTTCGACAGGTCGTCGCCCATGTCGCTCCACCACTGCTTCGCACCCTCGGCGGGCTTGACGACAGTGGTGGTGACGGCCTTCTTCGGCAGCTCGACGACGAGCGCCTGCGGGTTCTTGGTGTTGTACGCCGAGACACCCAGCTTGTGCAGCGAGGTCTTGCCCGCCTTGGCCTTGTCGTAGTCGAGCCAGCCGAGCTGGAGCTTGTCCCACGAGGTCATGTCGCCCGGCAGGTTGCCGATCTCGCCCGTGCCGGTGCCGAGCCAGGAGCCCGCCGACATCAGGGACCAGAAGCCGACCGAGTTCTCGCCGCCGCCGGAGGTGTCGTACAGGTCCGGGAGGCCGAGGTCATGGGCGTACTCGTGGGCGAAGACGCCCAGGCCGCCGTTCTCGGGCTGGACGGTGTAGTCACCGACCCAGATGCCCGTGTCGCCGATCTGGGCGCCACCGGCCTTGTTGTCCGCGGGCCCGGTCGCGCCGGCGTTGGTGCCGTACGCGTACCAGCGGTGCGCCCAGATGGCGTTGGTGCCCTCGGCGCCGCCGCCGGCCGACTCGTCCTCGCCGGCGTGGACCAGCTGGAAGTGGTCGATGTAGCCGTCGGGCTCGTTGAAGTTGCCGTCACCGTCGAAGTCGTAGCGGTCCCACTCGTCGTACTCGGCGAGGTTCGCCTTGATCTCCGCGTCGGTGCGGCCCTTGGCCTGCTGGTCCGCGACCCAGGCGTTCACGCCGTCGCGCACCGCGTCCCACACGTTGGCGCAGTTGGACTGGCCGCAGTAGTTGGAGCCGTAACGGGCCTCGTTGTACGGGACCTTGACCCAGTCGGAGACCTCTCCCTCGACCGAGTAGCGGCCCGAGGAGGTCTTCTCGTAGTAGGTCTTGAGCGAGTGGACGCCCTTGCCCTCGCCGAAGTAGAGCTCCTGGAAGTGCTCGCGGTTGTAGTCCTCCTTCCAGGCGGTGCTGTTGTCCTTCTTCGGGTCCGGCTTGGCGATCTTGTTGTGCGCCGGGCCCGGGGCGCCCCCGAACTTCTTGACGGGCGGCTTGGGGCCGTCGCCGTCGGGGTCGAACATCGTGGTGTCGTCGACCTGGTCGCCGAACTCCAGCAGGATGGTGAAGATCTTGTCGGTCTTCTCCCGGCCGAGCTCCACGTACTTCTTGTCGCCGAGCTTGACGACCTTGGAGCCGCCCCGGTTCGCCACCTTCTTCTCGCCGGAGAGCACCTGCTCCAGCGCGGCCTCGCGCTGGGCGGCCTGCTGCTCGCTGAAGGGGCCCTCCAGGTTGTGCTCCACGTGCCCCTTGGCCGGCGCCGGGTCACGGCGGTCGACGGTGGAGACGCCGGAGCCTGATGAGCCGTCATGCGCCTGGGCGGTGGCGAAGGTCGACGCCGTCGCGGCGGTCGCAGCCATGGCCACGACAACGGCGGCGGCGCGAAGCGCCTGTCTCTGATTGGTCACTTGATGCAGTCCTCCCCGGGCGTCCGCGCAGCGGCCAGGGGGGTAGGAAACGGGCCGCGCGCGTAAACGCGTCACAAGTGACGACATTCGATCGGAGTTATGAGAGAAAAGACAGACCTTGACTTGAACAGACCAAGTGCACTATGCGGAGCGCTTTTCCGGTATGCGGACGGTAGGGGGCGGGTATGGGAACGGTAAAAGAACGGACGCGGCCCGGACCTGGCCGTTCGCCTCACCCCAACCGGCGCGTCCCGCTGTCCGGTTGGTGAGAGGCGTGAACCCGTGCGCCCCCTGTGCACCGGTACCGTGTGTTAGGTCACGCTTACTACCGGTCCCGGTCGGGCATTCACCGTCGTAGGGTCGTTCGGCGCGCACGACCGTGCCGAACGCCGCCCGCCCATCCGACGTCCCGAGGACGGAAACCGCCATGCCGCGTCCGACTGCCGCACAGTTCGCCTACGGTTCGGCCACCGTCGTCGTCACGACGCTCGCCCTGCTGCTGCTGTTCCGCACGGAGTCCGGCATCGGCGTCGCCGCCGTCGGCACGACCGCGCTGGCCCTCGGCCTCCTGGTCGCCGTACGGCTGCCTCTCCCCCGCCACCGTGGAGCGGAGGGGGCCGGACGGACCACGACCGAGCAGGCCGCCGCCCGAACCCACCGCGCCCTGGAGGGCGTCGGCACCCGGGAGCGCGTCCCGGCGGCCCGGTCATCGGCGTCGGCATCGGCATCGGCGGACGAACACTCGCTGCGTCGCTGAACGGGCGGCGAGGGACCAGAGGCCGGCCGTCCGCTAGCGGACGGCCACCACGACCGTCTTGGCGGCCTTGTCCTGAAGCCCCTGCCGGTAGGGCTTGTCCGTGAACATCAGCACGATGTTGATCAGCCACCACAGGCACGGGCAGCACAGCAGCGCCGGGGCCCACAGCACGACGGCCCGCATCAGCGCGGCCCCGGTGTCGGGCACCCGCCCGTCGTTGAGCATCGCGACGCGCAGCTTCAGCAGCCGCTTGCCCAGCGTGCGGCCGTCCTTGTGGGTGAAGTACGTGTCGTAGGCGACGTAGACCACCAGGCCGATGATCGACCACAACAGCTGGCTCCCGCCGTACCCGTTGGCGACGGCGTCGCCGAACCCGTCGTCGCCGTCCCCGTTGACGTCGACCGCGCCGCCCCAGGGCAGCGAGATCAGGTACAGCGGGATCGAGATGACGAGGAAGTCGATGAGCCGCGCCAGGATCCGCTTGCCCGGCTCGGCGAGCGGCGGCATCCCGGCCAGCGGATCGGGCGCGCCGAAGCCGGCGCCGCCACCGTACGGATCGTTCGGCGGGGGCGGAGGCGGCGGGGGCGGCACACTGCCGTACGGCTGACCCTCGGACGGCGGCGAGGGCTCCTGCGGCTTCTTGAGGAACGGATCGTCGTCCTCGGGCGGCTGGCCGGGCGTCGGCTGGTCGTTGCTCATGGGGGCAGTGCATCCCGCGTCACCGGGCCCCGCAACGGCTCAGGTGCGTTCGGGGGACGCGGAGCGGCATACGAGTCTAAACGGGCGGACCGCCCCCCGCCCGGCCACGCGTTCCCGGGGCCCGCTCAGCCCGCCCAGCGGTTCCTTGTGGGTCCCGCTCAGCCCGCCCAGCGCTTCCTTGTGGGTCCCGCTCAGCCGTTCCTGTGGGGCCCGCTCAGCCCGCCACGAAGGTGCGGGCCGCCTTGTCGTGCCAGCACTGGCGCCAGGGGCGGTCGATCAGGCACCAGAGAACGTTGACCACGCCGATGACGAGCAGTCCCAGCACCCCGTAGACGAGCCAGCGGCGCAGGGCCGCGCCCAGGGTGGGCGCGTCGTGGGACTCGATGTCCCGTACGTCGAGTCCGCAGAGCTTCTTGCCCAGCGTCCGGCCCCACTTGGCCGTCGGCAGTGCCTCCAGGAGGAACCCGATGAGCAGGAACGCGGCGAGCAGAGCCCCCAGCAGCGCCCCGGTGGTGGAGTCCAGCAGCCAGACGGTGACCGTCTCGCCCGTCTCCTTCGCCGCGGTGATCTTCCGGTCGATGTGGTCGAGCGCCCGGGTCGCCAGGGGGACGGCCGCCGCCCCGACGGCCGCGCCGAGCACGAGGCTGTCGACCAGCCGGGCGGCGAACCGCTTGCCGAGGCCGGCGGGCCGGGCCGAGGCCTGGTTGCGGGCGAGTTGCTGGAAGGGGTCGTCGACCGGCGGCTTCCAGGGCACGACGGGCTGGTCCGCGCCCGCCCCCTGGCGCTGGTGCGACTGCGGTTGCTGGTGCGGTGGCTGATGCTGCTGCGGTTCGGGCCGGGCCAGTTGGTGGACCTGCTGCGCCCAGGAGGCCGAGCCTCCGCCGGGGCCCGGCGTCAGCGGGGCGTGCGGGGCCGCCGGGGGCGCGGGGGCGGGGGACGGAGCAGGCACGGGAGCCGGGGACGGGGTGGGCACGGGAGCCGGGGCCTGGACCGGCCCCTGCCGCACTTCCTGCGGCAGGGGGGCGGGAGCCGGGGCGGGCGCCGGCAGCGGTGCCCGCTGCACCTGAGCCTGCTGTGCCCGCTGTCCCTGGACGTGCTCCGGCTGCTGTGGCTGCGGGTGCTGGACCTGCGGTGCCGGTGGCCGCGCGTGCTGGGCCGGTGGCTGCTGTGCGTGCTGTGTCCGCGCCGGCAGGGCCCGGGGCGCCGGAGCCGGTGGGAGACTGTTCTGCGCCGCGCCCACGTTCTGCGGCCCCTGCTGCGTACCGGCGTTCTGCGGCGCCGGGGACGGAGCCGGGGCCGGAGACGGCTGTACGGCGTCGGGCCCCGGGGTGCGCGGACCCACCGCGCGGATCGTGACCGTCCCTTCGGCCGGCGGACGCGCCCCGGCCTCCTCGGCGGACCGGCCGCCGTCCCGCGTGTCCGGCAGCGCGCCGCCCGCCGGGCCCTGGGCCAGCGGCGCCCTCGGGTCGGCCTGCGGCGACGGGCGGCCGGCGGGCTCGGGCGCCGGCCCGCCCCAGTCGGCCCGGCGGTCCTGTTCGCCGCCGAAACCGTGCCGGCCCGCGGTGTCCGCCTGCCGGGCGGACGCGGAGTCCGCGTGGTCCGGGGCGGGTTCACCGGTCCCGGCCGGGGCCACGGGGCCGCCCTGGAGGCCACCCCGGGGGCCGTCCTCCTCGTCGAAGAAGATCGGCCCGGTCTCCTCCACCGGCGCGTCCTGCGCACCGGCCGCGGGGGCGGCGGCCACCGAGGCGGCGGGGGCGGCGGCCGGACCCGTCTGCCGGGGCGCGGGGCGGCTCGTGCCGGGGACCCAGGACGCGCCGTTCCAGTACCGGACGTAGCCGGGGATGGAGGGGTCGGGGTAGTAGCCCTCACGGGGGCTTTCGTCACCGGGTGCCGGAGTTGGCGCGCTCATCAGCGGGTCCCGTATCTCTTCGAGGCCTCAGGCCGTCCCCGCCGGGCGGGCGGACGGCCTCAATACAAGGGTCCACATCTATCAGACAGCCGGCCGCCCCCGGGCCGGTCCACCTGTTTGGGACCACTTTCGGGACCGCATGAAGTTTTTTCGGGAAGTCGCGTCATAGGTGGAGGGGAGGGCGCTCTCTCCTTGTGCGGGACGGTCACGGGACCGGCCCATGAGCACCGGAAGGTTGTGCATTCTCATGCTGAGCATCGTGGAACGTGAGCTGGAGATGAAGCTGGTCCTGTCCCCCGAGCGGTCCATCCCGGTACCCGCCCGGCTGACGTATCGCACGGACGACCCGTACGCCGTCCATATCGCCTTCCACATCGGGTCCGAGTCGCCCGTGCACTGGACGTTCGCCCGGGAGCTGCTGGTGGAGGGCGTGTTCCGGCCGTGCGGGCACGGGGACGTACGGATCTGGCCGACGAAGGTCGGGGGCCGCAGCGTCATCTGTGTGGCCCTCACCTCCCCCGACGGCAACGCCCTGCTCGAGATGTCCTCGCCCGCCGTGGCCGCCTGGGTGGAGCGGACCCTGCGGGTGGTGCCGCCGGGCGCGGAGAGCGACCGGCTCGGCATCGACGAGGCGCTGGCGGAGCTGCTGGCCCCGCTGCCGGCCGACGACCTCTGGCTCGGCGACCCGTGGTCGGCGGACGACGCGTCGTCCCAGGACGGCGAGGTGTGAGGGCGGCCGGACAGGAGGGCCGCTGTCAGAAGAGCTTGCCGGGGTTGAGGAGGCCGAGCGGGTCGAAGGCCGCCTTGATGGAGCGCTGCAGTTCGATGCCGGTCTCGCCCAGTTCGCGGGCGAGCCACTCCTTCTTGAGGACTCCGACGCCGTGTTCGCCGGTGATGGTCCCGCCCAGTTCCAGGCCGAGCGCCATGATCGCGTCGAAGGACGCCCGGGCCCGGCGGGACTCGTCGGGGTCGGTGTGGTCGAAGCAGACGGTGGGATGCGTGTTGCCGTCGCCCGCGTGGGCGCAGACGCCGATGGTGAGGTCGTACTCCTCGGCGATGGCGGCCGTGCCCGCGAGCATCGCGCCGAGCTGCGAGCGCGGTACGCAGACGTCGTCGATCATCGTGGCGGACTTGACGGCTTCCAGGGCGGTGAGCGACATCCGGCGGGCCTGGAGGAGGAGTTCGGATTCGGCGTGGTTATCGGCGGGGACCACCTCGGTGGCCCCGGCGGCGGTGCACAGCTCTCCGACGGCGGCGAGGTCGGCGAGAGGGTCGGGGGTGTCGAAGGCGCAGAGCAGCAGGGCCTCGGTGGTCTCGGGCAGGCCCATGGAGGCCAGCGCGTTGACGGCACGCACGGTCGTACGGTCCATCAGTTCGAGGAGTGACGGGGTGTGACCACGCTCCATGATCCGGCACACAGCGTCACACGCGGCGGCGGCCGAGGAGAACTCGGCGGCGACGACGAGCTGCTGGGGCGGCTGCGGCCTGAGCGCGAGGACGGCCTGGACGACGATCCCGAGACTGCCCTCGGAGCCGACGAAGAGCCGGGTCAGGTCGTACCCGGCGACGCCCTTGGCGGTGCGGCGGCCGGTGGTGAGGAGCCGTCCGTCGGCGAGAACGACGTCCAGGCCCAGGACGTACTCGGCGGTGACCCCGTACTTTACGCAGCACAGACCGCCGGACGCGGTGCCGATGTTGCCGCCGATGGTGCACGTCTCCCAGCTGGAGGGGTCCGGCGGGTAGTACAGACCGTGTTCGTTCACCGCGCGTGACAGGACGGCGTTGACGACGCCCGGTTCGACGACGGCGATCCGGTCGACCGGGCTGATCTCCAGGATCCGGTCCATCTTCACCAGGGAGAGCACGACGCAGCCGTCCGAGGCGTTGGCCGCGCCGGACAGGCCGGTACGGGCGCCCTGCGGGACGACCGGGACGCGCAGCGCGGTGGCGGTGCGCATGACGTGCTGGACCTGCTCGACCGTGCGCGGGAGCACGACGACGGCCGGGGTGCCGGCCTCGCAGAAGCTCGCCATGTCGTGGGCGTAGGACGCGGTGACGTCCGGATCGGTGATCAGCGCTTCCGGGGGCAGTCCCGCGCGCAGCCGTTCGAGAAGATCGCTCATGGTCCGAGCGTGGCACCCGGGGCCAATGGTGTGAACCCGTGGGGCGGCGACGATCCCAAGACGCGGTGTGCTCGTATGACTGACGCACAGTGAGGGCCATGGATGTCATGCCGCAGCAGGATCCGGAGTCCCGCCAGCCGCCCGAGCCGTCCCCGCGGGACCCCTACGCGATGCCCGCCGAAGGCGCCACCGCCGTACCCCCACCGCCGCCCACCCTGCGGACGACGCTGCGCAGGGCCGCGGTCGGCGCGGTCGCCGCCGGGGTGCTGCTGGCCGGGGCGCTGGTGGCGGTGGAGGACGGGGAGGGCGACGGGCCGAGGGAGCCGGGGCCGGTCGAGCGGGCCGAGGCGGCGACGGCCGCGGGCTCCCCCGCCTCGCTCCCGGACCTCACCGCACTGATCGGGGACCGGCAGAAGTGGGTGGAGTCCCACCCGTCCGACGCCCCGGCCCTGGCGACGCTCGGCACGGCGTACGTGGAGTGGGCGCGGCGTTCGGCGGACACGACGTACTACGCGCGCGCCGAGGAGGTCCTGAAGCGCTCGCTGGAGGCGCGGGCGGGCGAGCGGGGGAACGCGGAGGCGTGGGTGGGCCTGGCGGCCCTGGCCAACGCCCGGCACGACTTCGTCGCGGCGAAGCGCTGGGGCGAGACCGTGAAGAAGCAGCGGCCGAAGGCCTGGAGCGTGTACCCGGTCCTCATCGACGCGTACACCGGGCTCGGCGACCAGAAGGCGGCGACCGCGGCGACGGAGAGGTTCGGCGAGCTGCGCAAGGGCGTTCCGGCGCTGGCCCGCACCGCCGAGCTGTACCGGGGCCAGGGCTGGCGGGAGGACGCGCTGGCCACCGCCCGGGAGGCGGCGGACCGGGCGACGGGGCCCGCTGAGAAGGCCGAGGCGCTGCACCGTCTCGGCGAGCTGGCCTGGGAGCGCGGCGAACCGGAGGAGGCGGTGGCGCAGTTCGACGCCGCACTCCGCACGGACGCCGGCCACCACGCCTCACTGGCCGGCCGGGCGCGGGCCCTGGTGGCGCTGGAGCGCACCGACGAGGCGCTGGCCGCGTACAGGAGCGCGCTGGAGAAGCTCCCGCGCCCGGAGTACGCCCTGGAGCTGGGCGAGCTGTACGAGTCGCTGGGGCTGGACGGGGACGCCCGCACCCAGTACGCCCGGCTGCGGAAGATGGTGGCCGGGGCGGAGAAGGCCGGGGTCGACGAGTCCCTGCTGCTGGCCCGCTACGAGGCCGACCACGGGGACCCGGAGGAGGCGGTGGAGCTGCTGCGCGGCCAGTGGGCGAAGCAGCACCGCAGTGCGGCGGTGGCGGACGCGCTGGGCTGGGCGCTGCACCGGGCGGGCGAGTCGGAGGAGGGCCTGGAGTACGCCCAGCGGGCCGCGGACACCGGCGTGCGGAACGCCTCGTACGCGTATCACCTGGGCGTGATCCAGCGGGAGCTGGGGGACTACGGTCCCGCGCGGCGGAATCTGGAGCAGGCCGTGCGCACCAACCCGGCCTTCTCGCCGCTCGCCGCGCCGCTGGCCCGTCAGGCGCTGGAGGCGCTGGGCGAGCCGCCGCCGGGCGGGCCGGGCGACACGCAGCCGCCCCCGCCGCCGCCTGCCCCGGAACCGAAGCCGACGCCTACGCCGACGCCGGAACCGGAGCGGGAGGCGGGGGCGGAGGCTCCGGCCCCCTCGAAGACGGCCCCTTCCCAGTCCCCGGCCCCGCCCCCGTCGGGGACCGCGGCGAGCAGCCCGGCGGCCGAGGCCTCGAAGAGTCCGTGACCGGTGACGGGTGACGGGGTGCGGTGAAGGACGTGGGCCGCCGCGGTCCGGGGTACTGCCCCGGGCCGCGGCGGCGTTTTGCGTACGGGACGCGGATCAGAGGTTGCCGCGCTTCTCCTGCTCGCGCTCGATCGCCTCGAACAGAGCCTTGAAGTTGCCCTTGCCGAAGCCCATGGAGCCGTGGCGCTCGATCATCTCGAAGAAGACGGTCGGCCGGTCCTGGACCGGCTTGGTGAAGATCTGCAGCAGGTAGCCGTCCTCGTCGCGGTCGACGAGGATCTTCAGCTCGCGCAGGGTCTCGACCGGCACCCGGGTCTCGCCGGCCCACTCGCCGAGCGTGTCGTAGTACGAGTCGGGGGTGTCCAGGAACTGGACGCCGGCGGCGCGCATCGAGCGGACCGTGGCGACGATGTCGTTCGTGGCGAGCGCGATGTGCTGGACGCCCGCGCCGCCGTAGAACTCCAGGTACTCGTCGATCTGCGACTTCTTCTTCGCGATGGCCGGCTCGTTGATCGGGAACTTGACCTTGAGCGTGCCGTCGGCGACGACCTTCGACATCAGGGCGGAGTACTCGGTGGCGATGTCGTCGCCCACGAACTCCTTCATGTTGGTGAAGCCCATGACCTCGTTGTAGAAGCCGACCCACTCGTTCATCCGGCCGAGCTCGACGTTGCCGACGCAGTGGTCGATCGCCTGGAAGGTGCGCTTGGCGGGCGGCTCGACGATCGGCGAGGCCGCCGCGAAGCCGGGGAGGTAGGGGCCCTCGTAGCCGGAGCGCTCCACCAGGGTGTGGCGGGTCTTGCCGTACGTGGCGATGGCGGCGAGGACGACGGTCCCGTGCTCGTCCTTGACCTCGTGCGGCTCGGTGAGGCCGCGGGCGCCGTGCTCCACGGCGTACGCGTACGCGGCCCGGGCGTCCGGGACCTCGATCGCGAGGTCGACGACGCCGTCGCCGTGCTCGGCGACATGGTCGGCGAGGAAGGTGCCCCACTCGGTGGACGGCTTGATCACGGAGGTGAACACGAAGCGGGCGGCGCCGTTGGTCAGGACGTAACTCGCGGTCTCGCGGGTGCCGTTCTCCGGTCCGGAGTAGGCGACCAGCTTCATGCCGAAGGCGGTCGAGTAGTAGTGCGCGGCCTGCTTGGCGTTGCCCACGGCGAAGACGACCGCGTCCATTCCCTTGACCGGGAAGGGGTCGGCCTGCCGGACGGTTTCAGGGCTGGTGTGCAGAGTCTCAGTCATGTTCGAAGGCTCTCCCCACATCGCAAGGTGCGCAACAGTTCGCACATCTACTGGTCAATGTGAACAGCAGATGGCCATGATGGCCGGACTATCTGTACAGGATGACCATCGAAGGCGGGCTCATGGCGATCGATCATCTGGACGGGCGGCTCATCGTGCTCCTGGCGCGCGAACCGCGGATCGGCGTCCTCGAAGCGTCCCGGCGGCTCGGGGTGGCGCGCGGGACCGTGCAGGCGCGGCTGGACCGCCTTCAGTCGAACGGCGTCATCCGGGGATTCGGCCCGGACGTGGATCCGGCGGCGCTCGGCTACCCGGTCACCGCGTTCGCCACGCTGGAGATCAAACAGGGCCAAGGGGCCGACGTACGCGCCCACTTGGGCGGCGTACCGGAAGTGCTGGAGCTGCACACCACCACCGGGCACGGCGACATGTTCTGCCGGCTGGTCGCCCGTTCCAACGCCGACCTTCAACGGGTGATCGACCGGGTTGTCGGATTTGATGGCATTGTCCGGGCCTCCACGGCGATCGTCATGGAGAACCCGGTTCCCCTGCGGGTCATCCCTCTGGTGGAACAGGCGGCCGAGGACACCGACCGGCCCGAGGCCCCGGGGCGTCATTGATCAGAAGGAGTGCCGTGTGAGCTTCTGGGAGTACCTGACCACCCGCCACCAGCAGCTCCTCACGGACGCGTTCCAGCACATCAGCGCGGTCTTCCAGTGCATGGTCATCGCGACCGTGCTGGGGGTGGCCATCGGGGTGGTGAGCTACCGCAGCGGCTGGGGCGGCTCGCTGGCCATCACCTCCACGGCGACGATCCTCACCATCCCGTCCCTGGCCGCGATCGGTCTGCTGATCCCGCTGGTCGGCCTCGGCGTCGCACCGACGGTGATCACCCTGACGCTGTACGGGCTGCTGCCGATCGTCCGGAACTCCGTCGTCGGGCTGCGGGGCGTCGATCCGTCGCTGGTCGACGCGGCGACGGGCATCGGGATGTCACGGTCGGCGCGGCTGTGCCGGGTGGAGCTGCCGCTCGCCTGGCCGCCGATCCTGACCGGCATCCGGGTCTCCACCCAGATGCTGATGGGCATCGCCGCCATCGCCGCGTACGCCTCCGGGCCCGGCCTCGGCAACGAGATCTTCCGGGGCATCGCCTCGCTGGGCAGCGCGAACGCGATCAACCAGGTCCTCGCGGGCACGCTCGGCATCGTCGTCCTCGCCCTGCTCTTCGACGCCGCGTACGTCCTGCTGGGACGGCTGACCATCCCGAGGGGGATCCGTGCCTGAGACCGCGACCGACACCAGGGCCCCCGCCGCGGGCGGGGCCGCCGCCACCTCCGGGGCCACCATCCAGCTGGAGAACCTCACCAAGAGCTACCCGGGTAACCCGAACCCGGCCGTCGAGAACGTGTCGATGGAGATCAGGGCGGGTGAGACCGTGGTCTTCGTCGGGCCCTCCGGCTGCGGGAAGTCCACCACCCTGAAGATGATCAACCGGCTGATCGAGCCGACGTCGGGCCGGATCCGCATCGACGACGAGGACGTCACGGACATCGATCCGGTGAAGCTGCGCCGCAAGATCGGCTACGCCATCCAGTCCTCCGGTCTCTTCCCGCACATGACGGTCGCGGACAACATCGCCCTGGTCCCGAGGATGGTCGGCTGGTCCAAGTCCCGGGTCAGGGACCGGGTGGAGGAGATGCTCGACCTGGTGGGCCTGGACCCGCGCGAGTTCCACGGCCGCTATCCGCGCCAGCTCTCCGGCGGGCAGCAGCAGCGGGTGGGCGTGGCGCGGGCGCTGGCAGCCGACCCTCCCGTACTGCTGATGGACGAGCCGTTCGGGGCGGTCGACCCGATCACCCGCGACCACCTCCAGGACGAGCTGATCCGGCTCCAGCACGAGCTGCACAAGACGATCGTGTTCGTCACCCACGACTTCGACGAGGCGATCAAGATCGGCGACCGGATCGCGGTGCTGCGGGAGCGCTCGCACATCGCGCAGTTCGACACCCCCGAGGCGATCCTCACCAACCCGACGGACGACTTCGTCTCCGGCTTCGTCGGCGCGGGCGCGGCCCTGAAGCGGCTGAATCTGACCCGGGTGCGGGATGTGGGCATCGCGGACTTCCCGACGGTGACGGTCGAGGACCCGCTCCAGTCGATCTTCAACAAGCTGCGCAGCGGCCCAACCAACGAGCTGCTGATGCTGGACCGCCGCAACCGCCCGTACAAGTGGCTGCGGCGCGGCGACCTGATGCGGGCGCGCGGTTCGCTGGCGCGGGCCGGGCAACTGGTGCACGACACGGTGACCCGGGACGCCACCCTGCACGACGCGCTGGAGGCGGTCCTCACCGACAGCGGCGGCCGGGTCGCGGTGACCGGGCGGCGCGGCGAGTTCATCGGGGTCGTCGACATGAAGACGCTGATGGACAACGTGCAGGAGCTGCTGGAGGCCGACCGGCTGACGGCGATGGAGCACCAGCACGAGCTGGAGGAGCTGCGGGTCCACCAGACGGAGCAGGAGCTGGAGGGGGGTGGCGGCGGCCGATGAGTCCCAGCCATCCGGCCGGCCCCGGCAAGGGCCCCGCCCCGGCCCGGCCGCCGGGCGAACACGACGTCAAGGGCCACGCGTTCCACGACGAGGAGAACGACCCCTCCCCCGCCCCGGCGGGGCCCGCGCGCCGGTTCACCTGGCGGAAGCTGGTGGTCCTGCCGGTGGTGCTGGCGGTGCTCCTGGTCGTCACCTACGTATGGATCACCAACACCCATCTGGACTCGATCGCGGAGAACTCGCTGACCGGCGGCAATGTGCAGCTGCGCTGGTGGCAGCATGTGCGGCTGACGGCGATCTCCACGTTCTGGGTGCTGATCATCGCGATCCCGCTGGGCATCGCCCTGACCCGGCGGCGGCTGCGGAAGGCGGCCCCGGCGTTCACCGCGCTGGCCAACATCGGGCAGGCGACGCCCGCGATCGGCCTGCTGGCGCTGCTGGTGATCTGGCTGGGCATCGGCCCGCGCACCGCGATCATCGGCATCGTGATCTACGCGGTGCTGCCGGTGCTCTCCAACACGGTGGCGGGCCTGCGGGCGATCGAGCCGAACATGATCGAGGCGGCGCGCGGGATGGGGATGTCCGGCCGGGGCGTCCTGATGAAGGTGGAGCTGCCGCTCGCGGTGCCGCTGATCCTGGCCGGAGTACGTACGGCACTCGTCCTGAACGTCGGCACGGCGACGCTGGCGACGTTCGGAGGGGGCGGCGGACTGGGCGACCTGATCACCTCGGGGATCCAGACGCAGCGGATGCCGGTGCTGATCATCGGCTCGGTGCTGACGGTGGTGCTGGCCCTGCTGGTGGACTGGCTGGCCTCGCTGGCCGAACTGGCGCTGACGCCGCGCGGGCTGGAGGAGCGGTGAGGAGGGCGAGGAGGGCGAGGGGAGCGAGGGGAGCGAGGGGGAAACTGCTGCTGATGGTGGTGCCGGTGCTGCTGCTGGGCGGCTGCGGGCTGAAGAGCGGTTCGCCGATGGTGGACGACGTGTCGCCCGGGTCGGTCGGGCAGGGCGAGCCGCTGAAGGGCGCGACGCTGACGGTGACGTCGAAGAACTTCAGCGAGAACATCATCCTGGGCCAGATGACCGGCCTGGTCCTCAAGGCGGCCGGAGCGGAAGTCCTGGACCGGACGAACCTGCCGGGTTCGATCAGCGCGCGCGAGGCCATCATCAACGGCGACGCCGACGTCCAGTGGGACTACACCGGCACGGGCTGGATCACCTTCCTGGGCCACGCGGACCCGATCGTCGACCCGAAGAAGCAGTATGAGGCGGTACGGGACGAGGACAAGGGCAACGGGGTCATCTGGCTGCCGCCGGCCCCGCTCGACAACACGTACGCGCTGGCGATCAGCAAGAAGAACAACGCGAAGTACGGGCTGAAGACCCTCTCGGACGTGGCGGCCCTGGCGAAGAAGGACCCGGGCGCGGTGACGATCTGCGTGGAGAACGAGTTCGCCTCCCGCGACGACGGGCTGCCCGGTATGGAGAAGAAGTACGGGATGAGGATCCCGGCCGGCAACATCCGGAAGATGGACGCCGGGATCATCTACACCCAGGTGTCCGAGTCCAGCTCCTGCCTGCTGGGCGAGGTCTTCACCACGGACGGCCGGATCAAGGCCATGAACCTGGACGTCCTGGAGGACGACAAGCACTTCTTCCCCAACTACAACGCCTCCCCGGTCGTCCACGAGGCCACCTTCGAGAAGTACCCGGTGATCGCGGAGCTGCTGGACCCGCTCGCGGAGAAGCTGACGACCGAGGTGGCGCAGACGCTGAACGCCAAGGTGGACGTGGACGGCGAGGACCCGCACGAGGTGGCGAAGGACTGGCTGGTGGAGGAGGGGTTCATCGAGGAGGGGTGAGTTGCCCGGAAGTCGTTGCAAAGAGTTCGTTGCAAAAAAGCCTTGCAAAGCGTTCTTTGCATCTCTACTGTCGACGCATGACGGAGAACGAGGACGCCTCCCGCCCCCACCGCCACGACGAAGCCGACCGCAGGATCCACAACGTCGACGCCCGAACACTGCGCGCCGTCGCGCACCCCCTGCGGATCCGCCTGCTGAAGGCGCTGCGCGAGTTCGGCCCCGCCACCGCATCCCAACTCGGCGAAAGGCTCGGCGAGTCCAGCGGTGCGACCAGCTACCACCTGCGCCAGTTGGCGGAGAGCGGGCTGGTCGAAGACGCTCCGGAGCTGGGCAAGGGGCGCGAGCGCTGGTGGCGGTCGGTGCACGAAGGCTCGATGTTCGAGACAACGGACTTCCGGACGCATGCCGACCCGGAGGTGCGCGGGGCCATCGACTTCGTCCTGTACGAGACGGCCACGTCCCACGCCCAGGAGCTGAACACCTGGCTGGGCACCGTGGACGACTGGTCGCAGGAGTGGCAGCGCAGCTGGGACATGAGTGACTTCACGCTCCGCCTCACCCCGGAACTCGCCCTGGAGATGTCCCAGAAGGTCCACGAAGTGATGGAGAGCTACCGGGGCCGCGTCCCCGACGACACCGAGGGATCGGCCGTCGTCCGGACCCACCTGCATGCCTTCCCGCGCCGCTCCGAATGAAGCCGCCGCACACCGCGACTCGCCACCATCTGAAGGGAATCCCGTTATGCACGCGGACGTCCACCACCTCCTGCACGCCACCCGGGCCGCCGAACTTCACCACGCGGCAACGGCGTTCCGCCTCCCCCGCACCAGCCTGCGCACCCGGGTCGGCTGGACCCTGGTCGAGGTGGGGCTGCGCCTGACGACCCAGAGCCGGGAGGCGACCGCGCCTAGCGCCGCCGCCTTCCATCCGGCGTAACCATCGACTCGGGGGAGACAACACCATGGGGCACCGCACCCCGCTCGCCGCTACGCTCGCGGCCAACTCCATTTCCACCGCGGGCACTTCACTGACCCTGATCGGCGTCCCCTGGTTCGTCCTGGAGACCACCGGCAGCGCGGGTCGGGCCGGGGTCGTCGCCTTCTGCGCCACCCTGCCGATCGTCGTCGCCGCGCTGGTCGGCGGACCGGTCATCGACCGGATCGGCCGCCGCCGGGCCGCCATCGCCTCCGACGCCGTCTGCGCGGCCGCCATCGCCGCGATCCCGCTGCTGCACTTCGCCGGCGCCCTCGACTTCTGGATGCTGTGCGCGCTCATGGCGCTCAACGGGTTCGCCCACACCCCGGGCAACACCGCGCGCTACGTCCTGATCCCGGACCTGGCCGAGCACGCCGGAACCACGCTCGCCCGGGCCGCCAGCCTCTTCGACGCCGTCTCGCGCGGGGCCCGCATGGTCGGCGCGGCCCTCGCCGGGGTCCTCATCGCCTTCGTCGGCGCGGAGACGGTCCTGCTGCTGGACGCGGCGACCTTCGGACTGTCGGCCCTGCTGATCGCCGCAGGGGTACGGGGAGTACGCGCGGCCGAACCGCGGAAGGCGGAGGCCCCGGTCTCGCTGCGCGCCTACGGCACCGAGCTCCGCGAGGGTTACGCCCACGTGCTCGGCAACCGGCTGCTGCTGGCGGTCGTGGTGATGGTGATGTTCATGAACGGCACCGACCAGGGCTGGAACGCGGTCCTGCTCCCGGTGCACGCCGAGGGCGAGCTGAGCGGCGCGCCCGCCATCGGGCTGCTCACCGCCCTGTTCGGCGCGGGCGGCCTGACCGGGGCGCTGCTGTACGGGGCGGTGGGGCACCGGTTCTCGCGCCGGGCGGTGTTCACGGTGTGCGTGATCCTGTGCGGTGCGCCGAGGTTCCTGGTCGCCGCGGTGACCGGGACGACGCTTCCCCTCGCGGTGACGATGCTGCTCGGCGGGATCGCGGCCGGCGCGCTGAACCCGATCCTGACGACGGTGATCTACGAGCGCGTGCCGGACCGGCTGCGCAGCCGGGTGGCGGGGGCGCTGACAGCGGGGTGCGAGTTCGCGATGCCGGTGGGCGGGCTCGCGGCCGGACTGCTGGTGGAGGGCGCCGGGGCGACGGGGGCGCTGCTGCTGATGGGCGGGGTCTACTTCCTGGCCACGCTGAGCCCGCTGGTGTTCCCGTCCTGGCGGACGCTGGACGACGCACCGGTGACGGAGAGCGGGGAGGTCACGGAGACCGGGGTGACCAGGGAGGCCAGGGAGGCCAGGGAGAGCGGGGAGACTGCGGATTTTCCGGGGCCCCGCGTGGAGCCGCTGGTCAGCAGCTCGGCACCGGTCCGCCCGTCTCCAGGCTCTTGAGCGAGCCGACCGCGTCCTTCAGCGTGGAGACGGGCACGACCCGCAGCCCGTCGGGCGCCTCGGCCTCCGCCTGAGCGCACTCGGCCTTCGGCACGAGGAAGACACTCGCCCCGTCGCGATGGGCGCCCTGGGCCTTCATCGCCACCCCGCCGACCGCGCCGACCTTGCCGTCCGCGTCGATCGTCCCCGTACCGGCGATGGTGCGGCCGCCGGTGAGGTCGCCGCCGGAGCCGTTGCCGTCGAGCTTGTCGATGATGCCGAGGGAGAGGAAGAGGCCCGCGCTCGGGCCGCCAACGTCGCCGAGGTCCACCTCGACGCGCATCGATCCGGGCTCGCGGTCCAGGTAGTTCAGGGCGGCGTCGACGGCGACGTTCTGCGACTGCTTCATGTCGTCGAGGTTGTGCTTCTCGATCTCCTTCTCGGAGCCGCCGGTGGGGTAGACGGAGTCGCGCGGCATGACCGCCCGGTCGGTCCGGAACCAGCCGTCGATCACCTCGCCGACACGGACGTCCGCCTTCGGCCCGGTGGCGAGGATCGTCGTCATCCTCAGCTGCCCGTCGGTGGGCCGGGTCTCGGCGCCGGTGATGGTGATCACCGGCCGCCCGTCGTCCTCGCCGAGCACGTCCGCGGTCAGTCCGGGCCGGGCCAGGGTGAACGGCAGCGGTGCGAAGGCCGCCGTACCGAAGAGGGCGAGGACCGGCAGCGCGCAGAGGGCGAGGACGCGGGGGCGCGTGAGACGAGTGAGCACGCACCCAATCTAACCGCCGTCCTCCGGCCGGAACGCGCCAGGCGTACGCCGCCCCCGACGCCGCCCCCGACGCCGTTTCTGCCCGCACGGCGTCGACGCGTTCGACGCGTACCGGCCGGGGAGTGCCCGGGCGAAGGCGGGTGCGGGCGCTCCCCTGCCGGTACGGCCCTACCGCAGCGCGTCGGCCACTTCCCGGGCGGCGTCGAGCACGCGGGGCCCGACCCGTTCCGGTACGGCGTCGGCGAGCATGACGACGCCGACACTGCCCTCCACGCCCGAGACCCCGACCAGGGGCGCGGCCGCCCCGCTGGCCCCGGCCTCGAGTTCGCCGTGGGTGAGGGTGTATCCGGGGTGTCCGGCCTCCGTCGTCTGCCGGGCGGACAGGATGGCCCGGCCTGCCGCGCCCCGGTCCAGCGGGTGCCGGAAGCCGGCCCGGTAGGCGACGTGGTAGTCGGTCCAGGTGGGCTCGACGACGGCGACCGCGAGGGCGTCACTGCCGTCGACGAGCGTGAGGTGGGCGGTGGCCCCGATGTCCTCGGCCAGGGAGCGCAGCGCGGGCAGCGCGGCCTCCCGGACGAGCGGGTGCACCTGTCGGCCGAGCCGCAGCACACCGAGGCCAACACGGGCGCGGCCGCCCAGGTCCCGGCGGACCAGTGCGTGCTGCTCCAGCGTGGCGAGCAAACGGTAGACGACGGTCCGGTTGACACCGAGCTTGTTGGACAACTCCGTCACGGTCAGGCCGTGATCGGTGTCGGCGAGCAGTTTGAGGACGCGCAGTCCTCGGTCGAGCGTCTGGGAGGTCTCCGCTGTCACGACGCCCTCTCCTCTTCGGGGTGAGCGACGACGGTCCTACTCCGGCGGGGTTGCGACGCCGGTCCCAGCGGCGACGCACGGAGAGGCCGCCGGCCTGGCAAGGCACCGGCTGCGCTCCGCGGCGGCGTTGCCACGGGGCGTTCATATGGCGGGGACAGTAGCGAGCCAGTCCGCTCAGCGGAAGTCCTCGTCCAGAATCCGGTCTCCGGACACGGAGGCCCGCAACGGCGCACGCATAAGGGCCGGTCAGCGGGGCGGCGTCCGGAAAGCGAACATCTACGCGCGTTCACGTGTCACGACACCGACAGGGACGCACGTCCACAGATGTGAACCAACGTTAACAGTGTGTGAACGGCCACCGAGAAAATTTCCCGGAACCAACGGCCGGAAACGTCTCCGCGGAAGCCGGGAAATGTCGCCGCCCTGCCCGGGAACGCCGTCGGCCCGTACGGAGGTTGAGCCTCCGTACGGGCCGGCGGGAACGGACGGCACCGGGGGTCACGTCATCCGGGTCGCCCACTCCTGGACCTTCACGATGCGCTGCTGGATCTGGTGGGCCGTGGCCTCGGCGCTCGGCGGGCCGCCGCAGACCCGGCGCAGCTCGGTGTGGATGACACCGTGGGGCTTGCCGCTCTGGTGGGTGTAGGCGGAGACCATCGTGTTGAGCTGCTTGCGCAGGCTCAGCAGCTGCTTGTGGGTGACCACGGGCCGGGCGTCGGCGGGCTTCTCCAGGAGGTCGGCCTCCGAGGCCGGCTTCTGGCGGCTGTGCGCGATCTGCCGGCTCTGCCGCTTCTGGAGGAGGAGCTGGACCTGGTCGGGTTCGAGGAGACCGGGGATGCCGAGGTAGTCCTGTTCCTCCTCCGAGCCGGGGTGGGCCTGCATGCCGAACTCGGCGCCGTCGTACAGCACACGGTCGAAGACGGCGTCGGACTCCAGCGCCTCGAAGGGCAGCTGCTCCTCGGTCTCCTCGTCCTCCAGCTTCTCCGCGTCGGCGAGGAGCTTGTCCTCCTCGGAGAACGGGTTCTCCTCGTCGCTGCCCTTCTTCGGCTTGTCGAGCACGTGGTCGCGCTCGACCTCCATCTCGTTGGCGAAGTCGAGAAGCATCGGGATGGTCGGGACGAAGACGGAGGCCGTCTCGCCGCGCCTGCGGGAGCGCACGAAGCGGCCGACGGCCTGGGCGAAGAAGAGGGGGGTGGAGATGGTGGTCGCGTACACGCCGACGGCGAGGCGGGGCACGTCGACGCCTTCGGACACCATGCGCACCGCGACCATCCAGCGCGACTCGTCCGCGCTGAACTTGTCGATCTTCTTGGAGGCGGCCTTCTCGTCGGAGAGGACCACGGTCGGCGTCTCGCCGGTGACCTTCTTGAGGATCTTGGCGTAGGCGCGTGCCGACTCCTGGTCGGTCGCGATGACGAGGCCGCCCGCGTCGGGGATGCCCTTGCGGACCTCGGTGAGCCGCTTGTCGGCGGCGGAGAGCACGTTGGGGATCCACTCGCCGGTGGGCGCCAGCGCGGTGCGCCAGGCCTGCCCGATGGCGTCCTTGGTCATCGGCTCGCCGAGCCGCGCGGCGATCTCGTCGCCCGCCTTCGTGCGCCAGCGCATGTTGCCGCTGTAGCTGAGGAAGATGACCGGGCGGACGACGCCGTCGGCGAGCGCGTTGCCGTAGCCGTAGGTGTAGTCGGCGGAGGAGCGGCGGATGCCGTCGTTGCCCTCCTCGTACGCCACGAACGGGATCGGGTTGGTGTCCGAACGGAACGGCGTACCGGTCAGCGCGAGCCGTCGGGTCGCCGGGTCGAACGCCTCCTGGCAGGCCTCGCCCCAGGACTTCGAGTCACCGGCGTGGTGGATCTCGTCGAGGATCACGAGCGTCTTGCGCTGCTCGCAGCGGTTGCGGTGCAGCATCGGACGGACGCCGACACCGGCGTACGTCACGGCGACCCCGTGGTACTCCTTGCTCAGCGGGCCCGCGCTGTAGTCGGGGTCGAGCTTGATCCCTATCCGCGCCGCCGCCTCCGCCCACTGCTTCTTGAGGTGCTCGGTCGGGGCGACGACGGTGATCTGCTGCACGACATGGTGGTGCAGCAGCCACGACGCGAGGGTCAGCGCGAACGTGGTCTTGCCTGCGCCGGGCGTCGCGACGGCGAGGAAGTCGCGCGGCTGCTCCTGGATGTACCTCTCCATGGCGCCCTGCTGCCAGGCTCGCAGCTTGCCGGCGGTGCCCCAGGGGGCGCGGCCGGGAAAGGCGGGTGAGAGGTGGTGGGAGGCGGTGGTAGTAGTCACGGTCTCCGGTTCGGGGCTCTCGGGTACGTGGGGCGCTGTCCGCTCCGGACCCGGCCCTTGATCGGCCCGGCCCGCGATACGACAACCGGGCCACCCTACCGGGGGCCCGGTGGAAACCCGGTACGAACGAGCCGCGCCCGGGCCGGACGAGACGGTGCTCACATCGTGTCGAGGACCAGGTCCCGCAGCCCCTGGGAGATCGTCTTGATCTCGTCCGTCGCCCCCGTGGCGACATCGATGACCAGCCGTTCCGCCGCGTCGATGTCCGGGCGCAGTTCAACGCCATTCATGGCCAGGAACGTGACACAGGACAGCCAGGCAGTCCTTTTGTTGCCGTCGAAAAGGGGGTGGTTGACCGCCAGGGACTGGAGGAGCGCCGCCGCCTTGTCGATCAGATCGGGGTAGGCCTCCTCGCCGAACATGGAGGCGGAGGGGCGGTGCGCCGCCGACTCCAGCAGTCCGGCGTCCCGAAGGACGATTCGCATGTCGTCGCAGGCATGCTCGGCGATCACGAGGATGTCCTCGGAACTCAGATAGACACAGCTCACTTCAGCCGCTCCATCAGCTCGCTCCACTTGGCCGCCTGCTCCTTGGCCGTCTTGCGGACGATGGCCTGTTGCGCGGTCCTGGCGAGGTAGTCGTCCACGGCCTGGAGCAGTATGGCGTGCATGCTGGTGCCCTCCTGCTCGGCACGCTGCTTGAGGGCTTCGGTCTGGTCGTCACGGAGACGCAGGTTCATAGCCATACCAGAACGGTACCAGCGAATGGGGCCAGAGTGGTACCGCTACTTCTCCCGTCCGACCACCCGCGTAGCCACCCACGCCCCCACCAGCGCCACCGCCGCCATCGGCAGGAACACGGCGGCGAACGCGCCCGGGTGCGAGCCGGCGGCTCCCGCCTCCACCGCCCCGTGCGCTGCCGCGCCCACCGCCCCGCCGCCGAGCGCGGCGAAGGCCGCACCGCCGCCGGCCAGCAGCAGCACGTTGGAGAGCCCGTCGGAGATCTGGAGGGCTGCGGAGTTGGAGCCCGCCTCCTCCGGGGCCGAGAGCTTCAGCAGCAGCACGCTGGTGGAGGCGATCACCATGCCCATCCCGAAGCAGCCGAAGGCCCAGGCGACGGCGACGGTCCAGACCGGTACCCCCTCGATCAGCACGGAGGGCGCCACCGCGATCGAGGCGGCGACCAGCACCATGCCGCTGACCATGAGCCGCTCCCGGTGGGGCTCCATACGGGGCCGGGACTGTACGAACGAACCGAGCGCCCACGTCGCCCCGCCCACGGCCAGCGAGAGCCCGGCCATGGTCGGGGACAGCCCGCGCTGGGTGACCAGCATCAGCGGTACGAAGGACTCGGCGGCGACGAACGCCCCGGCGGCGACCCCGCGCAGCAGGACCACCGAGGGAAGCCCGCGCCCCGCCCGTACGGTCCCGGTGGGCAGGAGCCCGCGGACGGCGGGCACCAGCAGGGCGGTGCCGAGGGCGGCCGGCAGGAGCGCGAGCCAGGTGAGCTCCTGCCCCGCGTACTGGAGCAGCCCGGCCCCGGCCGATATCCCCAGCGCCAGCCGGATCCGGCGGCGGTCGTACGGTTCGCCGGCGGCCTCCGGGTCCGCGGGCCCGGAGGCCGTACGCCGGATCGCCGGGAGGGCCAGGACGAGCGGGATCACGATGAGGGCCGGGATGCCGACGAAGACCCAGCGCCAGCCGAGGTGCTCGGTCACCGTCCCGGAGGCCAGCGGCCCGACGACGGAGGGGATCACCCAGCTCGCGGCGAAGGCGGCCAGGATCGCGGGCCTGATGCGCTCGGGGTAGGCCCGCCCGATGACCACGTACAGGGCGACGATCACCAGCCCGCCGCCGAGTCCCTGGACCGCCCGGCCGGCGATGAAGATCCACATGCTGGTGGCCGCCCCGGAGAGCAGCAGGCCGACACCGAACGCGGTGATCCCGGTGGCGAGCGGCTGCAGCGGCCCGCGCCGGTCGGCCCACTGCCCGGAGAGGACCATGGCGAACAGGCTGGTGGTGAAGTAGGCGGAGAAGGCGAACGCGTAGAGCGGGATCCCGTTCAGCTCGCGCGCGGCGACCGGCATGGCCGTGCCGACCGCCGTGGCCTCGAACGCGATGAGGAACACCACGGAGACGATGCCGATACTGAGCGCCCGGTAGGTGCGCCCGAGGACCCCTTCGACGGCTGCGAGGGGGATGTCGGACAACGGGTCCGAGGAGTGATCGTCGGTCGCGGGCGGCGCGAGGTGTGCGGCATCGGTGCCGTCACGCGGTTCGAGGGCGGTCATGGGCCCAGCGTAAGAGGCGTGGAGCAGTTTGAACCCTGTCCATGTGCGGCACCGCGCTCGGCCCTTGGTCGTAGGTCCCGGGCCCCGGCACCGGGCCGGGTGTGAACGGCGTGTGGCAGTCGCGTTGCGGGCCCGCCGGACGCCTTGAGACGGCGGACGGAGACCCGTAGCGTCGTGGACGGCAAGGGAACGGAGCACCGCACCACAGCACCACCGCACCCGCAGCACCACACCCGACCGTGTGCCCGAGAGGCTCAGGGGCTCGACTGCAACTCGAGTTACACCGGTTCGAATCCGGTCACGGTCTCCATCCCCGGGCGGCCGTCCCCACGACAGGGGGCGGCCGCTCCGGTTCGCGGCCGGTCAGCCGGCCTTCAGGGCCTTCATCACCTCGCGCGTATCGCTGATCAGATCGGCCCGGTGGGCGAGCATCTCGGGTTGGTCCACCACATCGGGCAGCGATTTCGTTCCGGTGTCGATGTCCGGAGGAGACATCCAGGAGGTCAGGGTGAGCGTCGCGACGAAACCGCCGTCCACCACCCGCACGCGCAGGGACTCGTCCTCCAGGACCAGCAGATAGGCCAGGTCCCCGAGGTCCGGTACGCGCTCCACCCGGTCCACGCCCGTCCCGTCGACCTCCGTCAGCGTGCTGCTCGCCTCGAACTCGGGGCGCGGGTCGGTCTCCTTGTGCAACTCGGCCGTGAGGGACGCCTGATAACCGGTGGACCAGCCCGACTCCTCCTCGCCCTCCGGCGCGCGCACCACCGCCACCGCGAAGTCGACGGTGCAGCGGATGCGGTGGAGGGCGGGGTGCTCGATGCCGTCCAGTTCGGTCGCCGGTTCGGCCGCCGGCTTCCCCACCGACCGGGCGAGCGCCGTCAGCTCCACCGCCGCGCAGGAGTCGGACTCCACGCGGTAGCCGCGCGGATCGGGCTTCCGGTCGCCGCCGATCCCGTACGCGAAGACCGCCGTCGCCCAGACCGCCGAGGCCACCAGCGCTCCGGCCGCGGCCCAGAGCAGCCGCCGCACCCGGCGGCGGCCACCTGCCGGGACCTCCTGCCCCGGGTCGAACCCGCTCACCACATCAGCGGGCTCCGGCGGCCCGGGCTCGCCCACCAACTCCGGTTCAGTGATCACGTACGGGCACTCCCCTGGTCGGACGACGGTACGGGCCTGCGGCCGGGTCCGGCCCTTCGCGGCATTCTCCGGCTGTCCGGCCCGGCCCGGCCCGGCCCGGCCCGGCCCGGAAGTATCCAGGAGTCTTTGTCGTCACGGGAAGCCTCTCGCTCCGGCAGGGGACGCGAAGGGCCCCGCACGGAACCGGGAAGCCGGGGGTTCACGCGCGGGGCCGCTCACAGGGCTCGGGCCGTCAGACGGCGTCCAGGGAGTACGTGCCCGTACCGTCCTGCCTGCCGCTGGAGAACTGGCGGACGAACTCCCCGTCCGCGTACCGGTCGTGGCCCATCATGGATCCGGTGTACTTGTTCTGCACGCCGATCTTCGAGCTGCCGGGCACGTCGCGGTAGACGTAGAACCGCTGGAGGTCGTCCTCCGCGCAGGTGGCCGTCCTCAGGACCGCCCGGTCGGTGCCCGCGTCCGGCGCGGCGATGGTCGCGCACCCGCCGTTGCCCCAGTTCCACAGGGTCGCCTCGATGACCCCGTTGCTCTCCGTGACGTTGCACAGGCGCCAGTGGTCCAGGTGGGCGCTGAAGATCGTCGAGGGCCGCAGGCGGACACCGTCGCTCGCCAGGAGCGGCGCGCCCCAGGACAGGGGCTTTCCGGGCACGGCGATCTTGTAGACCTGGGTCTGGCAGTCGAGAGCGGCCCGCGCGCTGCTCCCGGTGGACGCGGGCTGTTCGGCGGACATGCTGCTGGTACGGGCCGGAGGCTGCGCGAGGCGGTCCTGTTCCTGTTCCCGGTCCTGGTCCTGGCCGCCCTGTTCCCGGTCCTGCTTCTGCTTCTCCGTCGGTGCCACCGCGCCCGCCGGGTGCTCGGCCTTCGCGGCGGGCGAGCCACAGTCGAGCAGCCCCTGCGCCTTGGCCATGATGCTGCCCGCGGGCACCGTGTCCTGGCAGCTCACCGCGCCTTCCTCAAGGGTGGTGTAGGTGGTGAAGCTGCCGCTTCCGGGCCCCTCCGCCCACTTCAGCGCCCAGCTTCCGTCGCTCTGCTGGGAGCGGTTGCAGTTGAGGCTTCCGTAGGTGCCGGTGACCTTCTTCGTGCCCTTGTAGACGCCGTAGTAGCCGGGCTGGTTGAAGCTCCACGCAACCGTGTTCGACTCGCTGCTGGTGGAGGCGTAGTCAACCTTCACCTCCAGACCGAGGCTCGCTTTGGCCGCTTCGAGGGTCGCGACGGCGAAACTGCCCTCGACGCCGCCGGTGAGACCGACGGATACCGTGATGACCGTCTCGGTGCTGGTGACGACGGTGTGGTTGCCGGTGGTGCCCTCGGTGACGAACCAGCCCTTGAAGTGGGTGATCGTCGGGGACACTTCGGTGTTCTTGACGTACGGGTGGCGGGTGCCGAGGTCGGCCGCGGTGCAGGCGCCGCCGAGCTGAGGCGCCGTCGCGTTGGCGGGTGCCGTCGCGTTGGCGGGTGCGGCAACGGCCGGTGAGGCGGCGAAGCCCATGGTGGCGACCGCTACGGCGACCGCGGGGGCGGTCACTGCCGTGAATGATCTACCGGTACGGCTCCTGGATTTCCTGGGACGCATGGCTGTCTGTTTCCCCCTGGTCGATTCCACCCGGCCCGGTCCGGACCGGACAGAGGTGAATGTAGCGGCCACAGAGGGTGCCGGAGTGAGGCCCGAACGAGCCAGGAATTTACGGGGAGGGGCTTATTCCTCCCCCGTCGCAGCCGCGCGTCACCGGGTCACACGGGGTCCAGTGACGGCCGGGCCTCCAGCCCCCCGTTGTTCTCGCAGCCCAGCTCTTTCGCCATGGCCAGCGCGACGGAGTGGGCGACGGTCGCGTAGGCGTCCTTCAACTTCTCCGGGTCACCCTCGGGTTCCTCGGGCGACCAGCGCTCCACGCCGACATCAATGTGAGCGGGCTGGGAGCCGAGCAGCTTCTTGTTTCGGCAGGCGAACTGGACGACACCGGCGTCCGGGGCGGCCAGCGCGCGTTCCCCCATCGGGAGCACCGTGAACTTCGAAGCGGGTTCGCCCTCCGGTGGGCCTCCGATCAGTTCCCAGGTGACCTCCAGCCGATCGCTCTGGGCGGCATCGACCGCGAACACCTGGCAGATGTCCCCGTCATCGGCGGCAGGGGAAGAGAACGCCTCACTCAACAAACTGGCGGCACGTGCGACGGTGGATCCCTCGGCCGGGGCAGCGAACCGCGAGGACCCCGTGATCATCTCCACCCCTTCTGCCGCGTCGGGCGACAGGGCGGTGCCGCCGCAGAGCTGTGCAGCCTCCACAGCCTTGTCGTTCTCCTTCGCGGCACCGCCCCCTCCACTACAGCCGACGGCTCCGAGGGCCAGTGAGCCGGCCACGGCCACGGCCAGGAGCCCATCGCGTACAGCCCTGCGGCTGATCACCATCTGCCGCCTCTGCCGTCGACAGCCCGATCGGCCACGCCCGTCAGCGATTCCGTCCGGTGCGACATCGTCAAGAGTCCGACTCCGTCTCGCGAGCAACCGGCGGAAGCTCCTTCAGATCCGGGTCCAGTTCCGCCGGGAGACCGGCGTTGTCCTGGCATTCGAGCTTTTCGGCCAACGCCAAGGACGCGGAGTGAACAACGCGAAGGTTGTCCATCAAGTTCTCCCGGGCGTCACCCCGGTCACTGGCTTTTCCCAGCCCTCCGTAGATCCGTGCCGGGTGGTTCTTCGAACCTTCGAGCTGCGGGCTGACGCATTCAAAATAGATGCCGGCCGAGCGAACGTTGGCTACCGCTTCCTTGCCCACCGAGAACCGCTTCGTTCCTTCAGGATTCCCCGGGTAATTGACGTCCTGTGGAGCATATATATGGAAGGCCAGGGTCGTCTCTGCACCACTGCGGCCCCCCTTCGCAGCCATCTCGCAGAGCTCTTCCCTCGGCGACCAGCTGCGACCGGAGGCGTACCCCTTCTCGATCTCTTCGACGAGCTGCTCCATGCCACCACCCGCTCGCCGCTCGAAGGACGTCGCGCCCGTCACGGTCTCCAGCGTCGTCTCCAGGTCACCCGCGAACACCTCATCGCACACCTCCGCCGCGTTGACGTACGGAGACTGAGGCTCCGGGTCCGATGAGCATGCGGTGGCGCAGACGGCCACGAGCAGGCCGACGATCAGGTTCTTTCCGTTCCGGTACACACCTCTACCTTTCATCGTGCCCGGGGCGGCCGCAGCCTGTCTCCGACTTCACACCCTGCTGGTTCTCCCGGGCGATACCGTCCGGCCTCGGCGTCCTTCAGCTTCTCCGGGTCGCTTTCGGGTCCTCGGGCGACCAGCGCTTCACGCCGACGGAACAGGGCGGGACCGCCGGCCCTCACGCGGACGGAGGCAACGCGGAGGGAATGACGGGAGACTTCGCGCAGCCCATCTCTTCCGTCACCGAGCGGGCGAACGTGCTCAGCGTCTTCCATCGGAGTTCCGCTCCCAGGCTCTCCCCCGCCACCTCGAACTGGAGTGGCAGGTCGGACGGTTGGGAGGCAATGGCACCGGGCACAGCGCATACCGCGATCAACTGCATACGGGACGGCCCGGGTTCCGGTGCCACGAACACCGATTCGTTCGCCCGCCGCCAGGTACGGCTGTTCTCCGGGCTGTCCATCATCCCCAGGGAGAGGACAGACCACTTCACCGACGCATCAACAGTGCCGCTGGTCTGATCGCCTTCGAACATGTCCATGCGACAGCCGGTGTAGCCGGTGTGCTGCAGATCCGACTGCTGCCATTTCTTCGCCTCTGCCACGAGGCTCTTCGCCAAGACATCCGCCTGAGGCGTCCCGGCCACCTCGACATCACCGCCACCGGCCGACTCGACCGCCGCGTCCACGTTGCCGGCACCGAGCAACGACTTGCACTGTTTCAGCTTCGGTGACTCCGCCCGCTCCTCTCCCCCGGAGCAGCCCGAGAGAAGACCAGCTACGGTCAGAGCGACGACAGCCGTCATCCAGTTCCTGTGATGACGCAGTATCGTCACTTAACCCTCCCCTGGTCACCGGCCGCCGTCTTGCCGTTCCCGTAATAGGTCTCGATGTCCAGGGCAAGCTGTCGCTTCTCGTCAGCCGAGAGCCCGACTTCATCCGCATAGTTCAGCAGGGGCGTCACTGCGCCACGCTCCCCTTCGGCCTTGAACTTGTCGATGCCTGTCAACGCATCGTCGTTGTTGTCGTACTCGCGCTGCTTCAGATAGTCCATCGTCTCGCCGGCGTACCCCGTATCGATGGCCGCGGTCGCCGTATCCATGACGAGGGGAACCGCCGTAGCAGCCACGACGCCCGCAGCGGGACCCAGAACCACCGCCGTACCGACCCCCACGACAGCGCCCACACCAGAACTGACGCCGAACTTCCGCCACTCGGCTTCCTTCTCCATCTCCAGGATCTTGGCTTCTTCCTCACCCTTGAACTGCTGATGGATGCCGTCGATGCGCGCCTCGTCGAGAATTCCGTGCACCTTTGCGCCGCCGTATCCGAAGTGCAGCCCTAGTTCCTTCTCCTCGGCTCCAAAGGCCTTCAGTCCGCTTGCCTCGTACATCTGCTGCGCCGACGACAACGACCTCCAGCCCTCCTCATCGGCTGCCACGACGCCCATGAACCTGCGCGCAGCCGCCTCGCCGAAGTCGGTCCGCTCGGAGCCGTCACTGCTGTTCGCGAACAACTTGTCGCGCCCGAGTTCGTCACCCGCCGACCCGAAGTTGTACGTGGAGTAGTTCAGGTCGTCGATGTACGCGGCCCCCATGCGCCCCAAATTGTCCTTCAGCGCTTCGTGCCGGCTGAGCAGGCCCGAATCCGATCCGTAGCTGTCGATGACGTTCTTCATGATGCCCGCCGTCACCTCGTCCCGCTTGAGCGTGGGCGAGGGGTCGTCCCAGGCGTGCCCGGTGGTCGCCGCCTCCAACGCCTTCCCGAGCGCGTCGGGCATGTACTGCATGGACTTCTTCGCGTCATCGGGGTCGTGACCCGTGATGTCGTAGAAGGGCTCGTAGTCCTCGTTCTGGAAGAAGTCCAGATAACTGGTGATCGCCTGCCCGTCCTTGTCCTTGCCCAGGTCCGCGTCACCGCTCTTCGGGGTGCCGTCCTCGTTGTAGGCGGTGGGCTCGGCGGAGAAGAACTGCTTCGCGGCTTCCGGGCTGTGCCCCAAGGCCTCCATCATGCTGGTCACCGGGTCGTAGCCGGAGCCATTGACACCCGAAGGGTTGAACGGGTTCTCCGGCCCGCCAGGCATGCCCTTCGACCCGTAGAAGAAGTCGTGGTCCTTCTGCCTCAACTGGACCACGTGCTCGGCAATCGGGTTGAGGAACTGTGCGTCGTATTTCCCGTACCGCATGATGCCGCCGAGCAGCTGGTAGCCGTACGGTCCGCCGCTGTTGTCGTACTTGGACAGCGGGATCTGCTGGGTCCCCAGCTTGCGGAGCTCCGGCCCCCACTCCGCCGTGAACGCCTTGTCGTGCGACGCGGTGGCGAGGTTCAGGCCGAGGTTGCGCTGGAGTTCCTGCACGTCCGCCAGGCGGGTCTTGTCGACCTTGGCGTAGTCGTGCGTGTCCGTGGCCAGCTGGCCGAAGAAGGCGAGGGACTTCTCCGGGCCGAGCTTCTCGTAGAAGGCCTTCGCGAACTCCGGCGACTTTCCGTTGTCGCGCAGCAGCTCGTTGAGCGACTGGAGTTCGGTGTGGGTGAGGTCGCGGCCCTTGGCGGCCAGCGCGGCGGCCCGCCCCGCCTCCTCCTGGTCGAACTTCGTGTACTTGGGGGCGCTGAAGTCCTTGCGGTCGGTGACGTTGGCCTCAAGGGAGTTCTTGAAGGTCACATCGGTGTCGTTGCAGTTGTCGACGATGAGGTCGATCCGCCGCTGCCACGACTCGATGTTCTCCCTCTCCTGCTGGAGGTACTTGCTGAAGTCGGGGTCGTGGCGGGCCGCGTTGTTCTCGGAGATCGGAGAACGCGCCCTCGCCTTGCCCCTGCCGTCCACCTTGATGCCGGCCGCCGGCCCTTCGTGGTCCCGGATGTTGACCAGGTCGTCCTTGGCCTTCTTGAAGGCCGTGTAGCCCTCTTCCAGCAGCGTCTTGACGCCCTTGGCCTCGGCGGCGGCGTCCGCGAACTCCTTGGCGGTCTTGCCTATGAACTCCCGGGTGACCCCGGCGTTGAGGCCCTCCCAGCTCGCCTTGCTCGCTTTCGCCTTCATCCCGTCGCGGGCCTGGGTGGCGAGCCTGTCGAGATTGGCCGCCATTTCCGACCAGTCGTCGGCCGCGGCCTTCAGCTTTCCCAACGGGGCTTCGACGATGTCCTCGTAACTCAGCATTGCGCGTGCTCCCCCGAGCCCTACTTCATGTATTCCGAAAGCACGGAGACCGATGTCAGGTCCCCGCCGATCTTCACGTCGTCCTTGGCGTGCTGGGCCTTGGTGTAGTCAAGGTGGTTCGAGATGTGCGCACAGGAATCCAGCAGCGTCCTGAGGTGGGTCTGCCAGAAGTCGTGCACCTTGAGCACCGCCGAACCGCTCGCGAAGTTGCCGTTGGTGAGCGCGGTCGCCGCTTCGAAGGTGGCAGGACGGGCGTGATCACCGTCCTTCGAGAGCTTCGTCCTCAGCTCGTAGGCGTCATTCCCGATAGCGCCCAGATCATCCCGGTTCACCACCAGATCGGAACTGCCACCGCCCCCTGCGGCCGGAGCGCTGTTGAGCTGCATGGCACTTCGTTCTGCCGCTGCCGCGCGCAGTTCGGCCCATTCCTTCTCGAACGTCACGAATTCCCCAAGTCCGCTTGCGTCGACCGCTTTATCGCAAGAATGCGGCCACCTGCCCGCTTACCGTATCGGGTTCATCGCCACCCGGGGTGAGCAACGGGTGAAGACCGTTTCACTTGGGTGTCGCCACCGCCGCCTGCGGTCGGATGGGCAGGCGGTTCACCGGGCGGCCCGTCGCCGAGCGGACTGCCGAGGCGACCGCCGCGGGGGCCGTGACGACCGGGACGGCCGAGGCCGGCTTCGCGCCGAAGGGGGCCACCACGTCGCGTTCCTCGATCAGTTTCACGATGCGGATGTCCGGCGCGTCCAGCGAGGTCGGGAGCGCGTAGCCGGTCAGGTCGGGGTGGCGGATCAGGCCGCGGGCGGTGCGGAGGTTCTCCGTGAGGGCCGCGCCGATGCCCTGGGTGATGCCCGCCTCGATGCGGATCGCCAGCTGGGCAGGGTTCAGGACGCGGCCGACGTCCTGGGCGACCGCCATCTCCACCACGCGGACGGAGCCGAGCTCGATGTCGACGTCGACCACCGCCCGAACCGCGCAGAACGCGAGGCCGACGAACGCGTCGCCCTGGCCGGACTCGTCCAGCGGTTCCGTGGGGTGGGGGCGGCACTGGGCGGTGGCCCAGAGTTCCTTGCCGTCCAGCTCCTCCGTGACCGTCGTGGACAGCACCCCGTCGTACGAGGTGATCTTGCCGTCGGCGATCTGGAGCAGCTCCGTGGACATGCCGAACTTGTGGGCCAGCGGCTGGAGGAGCTGGGTGCGGACCATCTTCGCCGCGCGCTCCACCGCCCCGCCCGACACCCAGGTGTGGCGGCCGTGCGTCGCCGGGCCCGCCGGGGGCTGGTCGGTGTCGACGGCGGCCACATGGACCTCTTCGATGCCCAGGGTCTCCTGGACGATCTGGCGGGCGAGGGTGGTGAAGCCCTGGCCCGTCTCCACCGCCGCGCAGATCACCGTGGCCACACCGTCGTGGACCCGGACCGTGGCCGTGGAGACCTCGTCCGTGCCCTCGGCGCCGAGCATGTGGACCATGCCCAGGCCGTAGCCCACGCCCCGGCGCACCGCCCCGGGCTCCCCCGCGCCCTCGGGGCCGCCCGGCAGCAGCCAGTCGTCCTCCGGGGCGTCCTTGGGGAGAGCGGGGAGCGGGTAGTCGCGGACGGCCTGGAGCAGTTCGGCCACGGGGGCCGGGCAGGTCACCGTCTGGCCCGTGGGCAGGATGTCGCCCGTGGAGAGGGTGTTGCGCAGGCGCAGCTCGGCCGGGTCGATGCCCAGCTTGGCGGCCAGCTTGTCCATCTGGCCCTCGTACGCCGCGCAGACCTGCATCGCGCCCTCGCCGCGCACGTGGCCCGAGGGCGGGTTGTTCGTCCGGACCGCCCAGCCCTCGATGAAGGCGTGGGGGACGACGTACGGGCCGCAGGCGAAGGCCACGGCTGCGGCCAGGGATTCGGAGGAGGCGTCGGCGTACGCGCCCGCGTCCAGGAGGATCTGTGCCTCCACCTTGACCAGCCGGCCCTCCGCGTCCGCGTGGTGGCGGTAGCGCAGGAGCGTGGGGTGGCGGTGGGTGTGGCCGAGGAAGGACTCCTCGCGGCTCGCGGCCAGCTTCACCGGGCAGCCGGTACGCAGCGCGAGCAGCCCCAGCGGGATCTGGAATCCCGGGTCCTCGCGGTCGCCGGTCGCGCCCGGCACGCCGGTCACGACGACCTTGACCCGGTCCGGTTCCAGGCCGAAGCAGGCGGCGATCAGGTCGCGGTCGGTGTGCGGGTCGGTGGAGGCGGTGTAGATCTCCACGCCGCCGTCCGGGCGGGGCACGGCGAGGCCGGCCTCCGCGCCGATCGGGGCCGGGTCCTGGCGGCCGATGCGGTACAGGCCCTCGACGACGACCTCGCCCGTCGCCTCCGCGTCGCCGTACCGCAGCGGGATGTGCCGGATCAGGTTGCCGTCGGGGTGCAGGGGCTCGGCCGCGAACGCCTTCTCCGGGTCCGTGACCGGCTCCAGCACCTCGTACCGTACGGCGATGGCGGCGGCGGCCAGCCGAGCCGTGTCCGGGTGGTCGGCGGCGACAGCGGCGATCGCCTCGCCGTGGTGGCGTACCAGGTCGGACGCGAACACCGGGCGGTCCACGACGTGGCGGCCGTAGTTGCTGTCGCCCGGCACGTCCTCGTGCGTGACGACCGCCCGCACCCCGGGCATCTCCTCGGCGCCCGAGGTGTCGATGGACAGGATCCGCGCGTGCGGGTGCGGGGAGCGCAGCACCGCCGCCCACAGCAGGCCCTCGGCCCAGAGGTCCGCGGCGTACGGGAAGGTGCCCTCGGTCTTCGCACGGGCGTCGGCGGCCGGCAGCGAGGCGCCGAGGCCCAGCAGGGGCTGCGCCTCGTCCGGGCCGGAGCCCGCGCCCGGTCCGCCGCCCATGGCGTCGATCCTGGGCAGGGTGGTGCTGGTCGCGTTGGCCGCGTCGCCGCTCACGCCGCCTCCTTGTCGTTCGCGTGGTGCTGCTGTCGTACGGCGGGACCGCGGGCGTGCCTCACAGCGCCTCTCCCTCGTGCGGGTGGGGCCCCTGCTGCACGCCGCCGGCGCCGGGCTCGGCCTGGTGCGGGATGCGGGCCTCGTCCTGGGCCGCCGTGGCCGCCTCGGCGCTCGCCTCGCGGGCCGCGACGACGTCCGCCACCGCGTCGAGCACGCCCCGGTAGCCGGAACAGCGGCAGAGGTTGCCGCAGAGTGCCTGGCGGGTCTCCAGCTCGCTGGGGGCGTGGTTGCCCTCCAGCAGGTCGTGGACGGTCATCGCCATGCCGGGGATGCAGAAGCCGCACTGGACGGCTCCGCAGGCGGACAGGGCGCGCTGGACGTCGGACGGTTCGCCGTCGACGGCGAGGCCCTCGACCGTACGCACCTCGCTGCCCGCCGCCGTGGCCGCGGGGACCAGGCAGGAGGCGACCAGCCGGCCGTCGACCTGGACGTTGCAGGCGCCGCACTCACCCTGCGAGCAGCCGTCCTTCGCCCCGGCCAGGCCGAGGCGCTCGCGGAGCACGTAGAGCAGGGACTCGCCGATCCAGGCGTCGGCGACCGGGCGGTCCACGCCGTTCACATGGAGCAGGTAGGACGCGGAGGGGTGCTGACTCGGAGCGTCGAGGAGGACGGCGGCGGGGGCGACTCCCGCTTCCGCTTCCGGCATCGGGTCCGGCGTCGGGTCCGGAAGCGGGTCCGTTTCCGGGGCCGCGCTCGGTGCCGCGTTCACGTCGGCCTCGGGAGCGGGTGCCGCGTCGGGTGCCGTCCCGGCTTCCTCCGTGGCGGGGCCCTCGGTGTCGGCGGGGGTGGCGGGGCCCTCGGTGTCGGCGGGGGCGGAGGGCTCCGCGGCCGTCGCCTGAGCTGTCTGTTCCGCCGGTTCGCCCGTCGCCGGTTCGTCCGTCGTCGGTTCGCCCGACGCCGGTTCCGCTTCCGGGGTCTGCTCCGCCATGGGTCCGGGTTCGGCCGCCGGTTCCGGTTCCGGCTTCGGTTCCGGTTCCGGGGTGGCCCAGGGAGCGGCGGCGCCGCCGGGCAGCGTCGCGGGGCGCGCGCTGTCCGCGTACCACTGCGGCGTGTGCGGCGTGTGCGCCGAGGCCAGGAACTCGCCCGATTCGTCCGGGAGATCCCCGTCCGCCACCGGGATCGTCCACTGACCTGTATGGCCGGCGTGGTCGGCGTGGGTGGTGTGGTCGGCGGGAACGTCGTGGCCGGCGTGGCCGGTAGGACCGGTGTGGTCGACGGGAACGTCGTGGCTCGCCCGCTCCGGGTGGTCGAAGTGCCCGGCCTCCGGAAGCGACCCCGCCTCCGGGGCCGTGGCGGTCGCCTCCGGAGCCGTCGGCGCCTCCGGAACCGCCGTCCCGCCGAACCCCTCGGTGAAGTTCCACTGGGCCGTGGCGTGCGACGTGTCCTGGTAGGGGCCCTGGTATCCGACCTGCCCGCCCTGCTGGTTCGGGTCCGGCCAGTGGACCGCGCCGGGCTGCTGAGCGTCGGCCTCCTGGGCGCGCTGTTCGGTCCGCGCCTGCTGGGTCTGCGCCTGCTGGGTCTGCGTCTGGAGCACCCAGCTGCCCGTCGCCGCCGGGTCCAGACCCGCGGCCGGGGTCAGCGGCAGGATCATCGGCGGGACGTACCCCTGGCCGGGCGCGGCCAGCGGGATGTTCGCCAGGTCCTCCGGCGGGAGGTGGACGAACGCCGTGGCGTCGGCGTCGTACCCGTCGCCCTGCGGCGTCGGCTCCCAGCCGCCGTAGCGGGGGTCCGGGCCCTCGGAATGGCCCTGCTGCCCGTGCTGCCCCTGCTGGTCGGGGTATTCCTCATTGCTCACGACAGTGCCCTCCCCAGCGCGCGTCGGGCGAGCGCGGCGACGGTGCGCCGCAGGTGCAGTACGGCCGGGGACAGCGGCGGGGCCTCTGTTCCGTCGTCCGGTGGTGCGTGGTCCGGGATGCAGGCCGCGGCGACGTACTCGCCGAAGGCGGCCAGCGCGTCGGGGGCCAGGCCCCGCTCGCCGTCCCAGTCGATCAGCGAGGCGATCCAGCGTTCGGCCTCCAGCGGGCGCAGCGGCATCGGGGCGATGGCGCCGACCGCGCAGCGCACGCCGCGGCGGGCCGGGTCCAGGACGATGGCGACCGAGGCGGTGGCGCGGCCCGGGCCGGTGCGGCCGGTGGCCTTCAGGAACACCTGCGGGGCGTGCAGCAGCGGTACGCGGACGAAGCCGATCAGCTCCGCGGGCTCCAGCAGTTCACGGCCGGCCAGCAGGTGGGAGACGGGGATCTCGCGGCGGGTGCCGCCGGGGCCCACGATGACCAGCTCGGCCTCCAGCGCGGCCAGCACCGGCAGGGCGTCGCCGGTGGGCGCGGAGGTGACGATGTTGCCGCCGAGCGTGCCGGCGTTGCGGATCTGCGGCGGCCCCGCGGCGCGGGCAGAGGCGGCGAGGGCCGGGATCAGGGCGGCGAAGTCGGGGCGCCCCATGCGGGCGTGGGTGAGTCCGGCGCCGAGGAGGGCGTGGCCGTCCTGGTAGTGCCAGCCGCGCAGCTCGCTGATCCGGCCGAGGCCGACCAGCCCCGAGGGGCGCAGAAGCCCCTTGTTGACGGCTGCCATCAGGTCCGTGCCGCCCGCGACCGGAACGGCCGCGGGCATGGCGCCGAGCGCCGCCACGGCCTCGTCCAACGAGGCCGGCAGCGTCACCGGCTGCATCGTCTGCGGTGCGTGCGTGGTCAACCCAGCTGCCCCTTCCCGGTCTCCCGGCTGTCCCGCCTGTTCCGCCGTACGGTACGTGTTCACAGCCCGGACGTGGCAACTCTGGCACATCTTCCGATCGGACCGTCGCGAGGGTCCACGAAGGGTGGATCCGTCCCTGACCTGCTGGATGTTCCGATTTCGCACTTCTTCGGCGGGGAGGGTGAATTGCCACTCTTCAGCGATGCTTGTACGACTTATGTGGTTCGCGGCCTCGCTCCGGCGCGTGCCGGCAGGGTAGTTCGACGCCCGGTCCCGGACGCGCGCCGGCCGCGGCGGTCCCGGAGGACGGCCGCGGCCGGGCGGTGCGGTGCGGGGGTCACACCACCGGCGGCGCTCCCTCACGCGGGAAGCCGAGGACGCCGGGGCGCTGCTGCCGCGGGTACGGGCCGCCCGGCGGGCGGTAGTCCACGCCGAGGGCGTCGAGCCGGGCGTAGTGGGAGGTCATCCGGGCGTCGAAGGCGGCGAAGTCCCGGTCGGCCGGGGCGGGCAGGGCGGACCAGGCGACCTCGGCGAAGGCGGCGAGGCGCGGGAAGACCTGGTAGTCGACGCGGGCCCGGTTCTGCATGACCTCGGTCCAGACGTTGGCCTGGGTGCCCAGGATGTGCCGGACCGCCTCCTCGCTCAGGCCCGGCGGGACGGGCTCGAAGCGGTAGACGTCCTCCAGGCTCCGGACGTACCCGATGGGCATCGGCTCGTCGGGGCCGCCGTCCTGACGGTGGTCCAGATACACCTGCTGCTCGGGGCACATGACGACGTCGTGCCCGGCCTCGGCGGCCGCGATGCCGCCGCCGTAACCGCGCCAGGAGGAGACCGCGGCCCCTTCGGCGAGGCCTCCTTCGAGGATCTCGTCCCAGCCGATGAGGCGGCGGCCCCGCTCGGTGAGCCAGGCGTCGAAGTGCCGGATGAACCAGGACTGGAGCCCGTCCTCGTCGTTCACGCCGAGTTCGGCGATCCGGGCCTGGGCGAGCGGGGACTCCTTCCACTGGTCCTTCGGGCACTCGTCGCCGCCCATGTGGACGAAGGGCGAGGTCTCGGCGGGGAAGAGTTCCAGGACCTCCTCCAGGACGCCCTCGAAGAAGCGGAGGGTGGTGTCGGTGGGGGCGAGTACGTTCGGGCTGACGCCCCAGTTGTCCCAGACGGAGAGGGCGGTGGTGTCGATGACGTCGGTGTTGCCCAGCTCGGGGTAGGCGGTGATGGTCGCCTGCGAGTGGCCCGGGATGTCGATCTCGGGGACGACCCGGATGTGCCGTGCGGCGGCGTAGGCGACGATCTCGCGGATGTCGTCCTGGGTGTAGAAGCCGCCGTAGGGGGTCTCGTCCCACAGTTCGGAGGCCCGGTGGCCGTATTTGGTGCGCGCGCGCCAGGAGCCGACCTCGGTCAGGCGCGGGTAGCGCTTGATCTCGATGCGCCAGCCCTGGTCGTCGGTGAGGTGGAAGTGGAAGACGTTCAGCTTGTGGGCGGCCAGCAGGTCCAGGTAGCGCAGGACGTCGTCCTTGGGCAGGAAGTGCCGCGAGACGTCGAGCATCATGCCGCGCCAGCCGAAGCGGGGTTCGTCCTCGACGACGACCGCCGGGACCTCCCAGGCGCGGTCCGCGGCGAGGGGCGCCCTCCGGAAGGCGTCCGGTCCGAGGAGCTGACGGAGGGTCTGCGCGCCCCGGAAGACGCCCGCGGCGCTGCCGCCCGTGAGGCGTACGGCATCGGTCCCGACGGCGAGACGGTAGGCCTCGGGGGCCAGTTCCCCGTCGAGGGCGAGCACGATGCCGCGGTCGCCCGTGCCCTCCGCGAGCGAGAGCCCGGTGGCCGCGCCGAGCGTGGTGCGCAGCCAGCGGGCGACGTCCTCCGTGCCCGGTGCGGCGGTCAGGCGGGTCTCCGGGCCCAGCGGGTACGGCCGCCCGGAAGGGGCCGCCGTCAGGGTGCGCGGTGCCGGGATCAGACCGAGAGCCGCGGTGTCCACGGTGTCCGTGTTCTCGGGTGTCATGACATCAGTCCTTTACCGCTCCGCCCAGTCCGGAGACGAGGCGTCGCTGTACGAGTACGAAGAAGACCAGTACGGGAATGGTCATCACCGTCGAGGCTGCCATGATCCCTCCCCAGTCGTTCTCGTCCGGTTTGAAGAAGACCAGCAGCGCCATGGGCAGCGTCGACTGGGAGGTGTCGCTGATGATGAAGGACTTCGCGAACAGGAAGTCGTTCCAGGTGGTGATGAAGGAGAACACGCTGGTCGCCACGAGGCCCGGGAAGACCAGGGGGAAGAGGATCTGCCACAGGAAGCGGGTGCGGCTGGCCCCGTCGATGTAGGCGGCCTCCTCCAGGGCTTCGGGGACGGCCTTGACGAAGCCGCGCAGCATCCAGATGGCGAACGGCAGCGAGAAGGCGAGGTGCGGCAGGATCAGCGAGCCGAGGGTGTTCAGCTGGCCGAAGTCCCGCATCAGGAAGAACAGCGGGATGGTCAGCGCCTCCACCGGCACCATCTGCGCGACCAGGAACATGATCAGCAGCGTGGTGCGGAACTTGAAGCGGAAGCGGGTCACCGCGGTGGCGGCGAGGAAGGCGATCAGCGCGGAGAGGATGACGACCGTGCCCGCCACCAGCAGGCTGTTGAGGAAGTAGCGCCCGAAGTCCTGCTGTTCGAAGACCCGGCGGAACGAGTCGAGCGAAGGGGCCAGCGTCCAGGGGCGGGCGTCGGTGGACTGGATCTCCCCGGCCGGTTTGAAGGCGGAGAGCACCATCCAGTAGAGGGGGAAGGCGACCGCGACGGCGATCAGCAGGGCGGCGGCCTCCGCTACGAGCCTGCCGGGCCGCTGGACGCGCAGCAGTCCGGCGATGCCGCCGCCGCGCGTGCCGCCGCGCACGGGACGGTCGGGTACGGGGCGGTCGGGTACGGCAGGCCCGGGTACGGCAGGTTCGGGTACGGCACGGTCGGTGGTCGCGCTCACAGTTCTTCTCCCTGGCGCCTCACCAGGCGCAGATAGACCAGCGTGACGGCCAGCAGGATCACCAGCATCACGACGCCGATCGCGGATCCGAGGCTGTACTGCGAGGACGCGAACGCCTTCTGGTACGCGTACACGTTGAGCACCAGGTTCTGGCCGGCGATGCCACCGCCGTTGGTCATGACGTAGATCTGGGTGAAGACCTTGAAGTCCCAGATGATCGACTGGATGGTGACGACGATCAGGATGGGCTTGAGCATCGGCGCCATGATGGTGCGCCAGATCCGCCACTGGGACGCGCCGTCCAACGAGGCGGCCTCCAGCACCTCGGTCGGGATGGCCCGGATGCCCGCGTACACGGTGACCATCACGAACGGGAACGAGCACCACAGGACTTCGAGGAGCACCAGGGCGAAGGCGCTGTAGCGCCCGTACGTCCAGGAGAAGTCGCCGAGGCCCAGCACCTTGTTGACCGGTCCGAAGTCGGGGTCGAAGAGGAAGACCCAGACGGTGGAGCCGGTGATCGCGGGGGTGGCCCAGGCGCCGAGCGCGGCCATCATCAGCGCGAGCCGGGGCAGGGCGCGGATGCGGGTGAGCATGACGGCCAGGGCGCAGCCGACGAACAGGGTGGACACCACGCAGGCCGCGGCGAAGAGCACGGTGGCGAGGAGGACCTGCCAGAACTGGCTGTCGTTGAAGAGGGTGGCGTAGTTGCCGAAGCCCTGGAAGGTGGTGGGTTCGCCGCCGCTGACCTGAGCCTGGGTGTACTCCAGGAACGAGATCAGGCCGAGCTGGTAGATCGGGTAGACCAGCAGCCCGGCGAGCAGGACGAGCGCCGGCAGGAGGTAGAGCCACGGGGTCCAGCCGGAGCGGTTCGCGGGCGAGACGGAACGGCCGCGCCGGGGCGGGCGGGCGGCCGGGGAGCCGCCGCCCTTCCCGGCCGCGGGCGGCGCCTTGAGCGAGGTGGTGTGCGTGGTCATCGTCAGCCCGCGTCGGTGAAGGCGGCGTCCATCTTCTTCGCCGCGTCGTCCGAGGCCTCGGCCACGTCCTTACGGCCGGAGACGATCTCCTGGAACATCGTGGGCAGGACCAGCGAGGCGTCGATCTGGCCCCAGGCGGGCGAGGCGGGGACGAACTTGGCGCCCGCGCCCAGGGTCTCGACGAACGGGGCGACGAAGGGCTCCTTCTTCGCGGCGTTGTCCAGGACGTCGGAGTAGGTGGGCAGGAAGCCCATCGCGTCGAACATCGCCGCCTGGGTCTTCTTGCCGCTGAGCGACTTCATCAGGTCGACGGCGAGGGTGCGGTGCGAACTGCTCTTGAGGACGCCCAGGTTGTTGCCTCCCGCGAAGGCGGGGGCGATGGAGTTCGGGGCGACGCCGGGCAGCGGGACGACGGCGTACTTGCCCTTGACCGCGCCGGCCTCGACGGCCGCGTGGCTGAAGTCGCCGCCGATGGCCATGGCGGCCTTGCCGGAGGCGAAGGCGGTCACGGTGGCGTTGCCGCCCATGGAGGCGCACTTGGCGGCCGGGCAGTTGTCGTCGCCGAAGAGGGAGGTGTAGGCCTCGATGCCCTTGCGGGACTTCTCGCTGTTGATGCCCGACTTGTACGTCCCGTCGGTCTCGCCCGCGAGTTCGCCGCCGTTGGCCCAGATGAAGGGCATCGCGCCGTAGGTGTACGCGCCGCCGACCGCGAGGCCGTAGAGGTCGGGCTTCGCCTTGCGGATCTTCTTCGCGGTGGAGATCAGCTCGGCCTGCGACTTGGGAGCCTCGATGCCGAGGTCCTTGAAGACGTCGGTGCGGTAGTAGAGGGCCCGGACGCCGACGAAGAAGGGCGCGCCGTAGACCTTGCCGCCGACGGTCACGGACTGCTTGGCGATCGGGTCGGTGTCCTTGGCCTCGTCCCAGGCGCCGAACTCCTCGGTGATGTCCGCGAGTCCGCCGTCCTTGACGTATCCGGCGGTGTCGGAGTTGCCGTACTCGATGAGGTCCGGGGCGCTCTTGGGGTCGTTGAAAGCGGCCTTGATCCGCTGTGCGCGGGTGTCGACCGGTATGTACTCGACCTCGACCTTCGCGCCCTCGTGGGCCTTCTCGAACTCGGCGACGGCCGTGTCGACGACCTTCTCCTTGGGCTTGTTGCCGACCTCCTGGAAGAGCCAGACACGGAGCGTGCCGCTCTTCTCGTCACCCTTCGCACTGGTGTCGGAGGTCTGCGGCGCGCAGGCGGTGGCGGTGAGGCCGGCCAGCACAAGCGCCGCAGCCGGGGCGGCAATTCGGGCAGAAAGCTTCATCCGGAACCCCTACCGGTCATGCGTTGCATCATGTGCAACGTGCGTTTCGTTCTGCACAACTGGCAGGAGAGTAGATCCGCGTTCCGGCGACGACAAGTGGTCTCGACCACTCTGTGACCAGCGGATGCAGCCCGTGCAACGCGCATGCCCGGTCACCGTGGGTGACCGGGCATGCGGAAGGCCCCCGGGGCGTGCGGTGTCGCACGCCCCGGGGGCCTGACAGCGGGTGAGGTCCGGACCTACTTCTTGTCCTTGCCGCCGCCCTTGCCCTTGTCCTTGTCGCCGCCGGCGCCCATGGACTCGTAGATCTCCTTGCACATGGGACAGACCGGGTACTTCTTGGGGTCGCGCCCCGGCACCCAGACCTTCCCGCACAGCGCGACCACGGGAGTGCCCTCCAGGGCGCTCGCCATGATCTTGTCCTTCTGTACGTAATGGGCGTAGCGCTCGTGGTCGCCGTCGCCCCTCGACACCTGCGGCGTCGGCTCGACGAGGGTCCCCGTACCTGCCCCGCGATCGGGCTCAAGAGTGCTCATAACCGCCAAGGGTACTGAAAGAGACGGCCTCCGGTTGAGGGAAGGGCCACCCCCGGCCGAGCGAAGGTTCGTCCCCCAGTTGAACGACGGGGCGCCCCTCGGCCGAGCGGCGGTTCGTCGCTCAGTTGAGCGAAGGGTCGTCCGGATACGTGGCGATCATCGCCAGCTCGCTGCGCTGGCGTCGGAGCACCGCGCGCCATAGCCGTTCGGGGCGCGGCGAGGAGACGTCGCCGGGCTCCGACGCGACCACGTACCACGCGCCCTCGTTCAGCTCGCCCTCCAGCTGACCGGGGCCCCAGCCCGCGTATCCGGCGAAGATCCGCAGCGAACCGAGGGCGGGGCCCAGCAGTTCGGGCGGGGTCTCCAGGTCGACCAGGCCGATCGCCCCGTGCACCCGGCGCCAGCCGAGCGGGCCCTCGTCGCCGGGGATCACCGCCACGCCGAGCGCGGAGTCGAGCGAGACCGGGCCGCCCTGGAAGACGACGTCCGGCTCGCCGGCCAGACCGGCCCAGGACGCGAGGATGTCGCCGACGCCGACCGGAGTCGGACGGTTGAGGACCACGCCGAGGGAGCCCTCCTCGTCGTGGTCGAGGAGCAGCACCACCGCCCGGTCGAAGTTCGGGTCCGTGAGGGCGGGTGCGGCCACGAGCAGCCGCCCTGTGAGCGAGGACACCTCCGTCATGGCAGGAATGATCCCGCATCTTCACCCTTCACGGGGGCCGAGTGACCGTAATGCCGCCCTCAGCGGAGCGAGCGCAGCTCAGGGCGCACGGAGGCACGGGGAGCGCACCGTCGGGCGGGCGCGCGGTGGGCCATCCGGACGGTGACCCTCCGCAAGATCGGATGCGCGGAGGGTGTTGTGGCGGATTCATGACGTTCGTACACCCCCCTTCGCCTTACGGAAGGGGGGTAGGAGGCCATTACCCTTTTCGTTGGCCCCCTGCCCGACCACTCCGGAACGCGAGATACATGACCGGCACAGACGATGTCCTGCTTGTCCACGGCGGAACCCCGCTGGAGGGCGAGATCCGCGTCCGAGGCGCCAAGAACCTGGTGCCGAAGGCCATGGTCGCCGCGCTGCTCGGCAGCGGGCCCAGCCGCCTCCGCAATGTTCCCGACATCCGTGACGTACGGGTGGTCCGGGGGCTCCTCCAGCTCCACGGCGTGACCGTCCGGCCCGGCGACGAGCCGGGCGAACTGGTCCTCGACCCCTCGCACGTCGAGTCGGCGAACGTCGCCGACATCGATGCCCACGCGGGCTCGTCGCGCATCCCGATCCTGTTCTGCGGCCCGTTGCTGCACCGCCTCGGCCACGCCTTCATCCCGGGCCTGGGCGGCTGCGACATCGGCGGCCGGCCGATCGACTTCCACTTCGAGGTGCTGCGCCAGTTCGGCGCGACCATCGAGAAGCGGGCGGACGGCCAGTACCTGGAGGCCCCGCAGCGGCTGCGCGGCACCAAGATCCGGCTGCCGTACCCGTCGGTGGGCTCCACCGAGCAGGTGCTGCTCACCGCCGTCCTCGCCGAGGGCGTCACCGAGCTGTCCAACGCGGCCGTCGAGCCGGAGATCGAGGACCTCATCTGCGTACTGCAGAAGATGGGCGCGATCATCTCCATGGACACCGACCGGACCATCCGGATCACCGGTGTCGACAAGCTCGACGGATACACCCACCGGGCGCTCCCGGACCGCCTGGAGGCGGCTTCCTGGGCGTCGGCGGCGCTGGCGACCGAGGGCAACATCTATGTGCGCGGAGCCCAGCAGCGCTCGATGATGACCTTCCTGAACACCTTCCGCCGGGTCGGCGGCGCCTTCGAGATCGACGACGAGGGCATCCGCTTCTGGCACCCGGGCGGCGCGCTGAACGCCATCGCGCTGGAGACGGACGTGCACCCCGGCTTCCAGACGGACTGGCAGCAGCCCCTGGTCGTCGCGCTGACGCAGGCCGCCGGTCTGTCGATCGTCCACGAGACGGTGTACGAGTCGCGGCTCGGCTTCACCTCCGCGCTCAACCAGATGGGCGCGCACATCCAGCTGTACCGCGAGTGCCTCGGCGGTTCGGACTGCCGCTTCGGCCAGCGCAACTTCCTGCACTCGGCGGTCGTTTCCGGACCGACCAAGCTCCAGGGCGCCGACCTGGTCATCCCGGACCTCCGGGGCGGCTTCTCGTACCTGATCGCGGCGCTGGCGGCGCAGGGCACCTCCCGGGTGCACGGCATCGACCTGATCAACCGCGGTTACGAGAACTTCATGGAGAAGCTGGAGAAGCTCGGCGCGAAGGTCGAACTGCCGGGCGGTTCGCTCGTCTGACCGTCCCCGTGCGCCGTGAAGGCCGCACAGTGCTGCCGCACACAGCATTGCGCGCACCGCGCGGTTCCCGCGTGAGCGGCCCGCCGCCCCGGTTCCGGACTCGGAGCCGGGGCGGCGTGCTGTCGGGCGTCAGAAAGGCACCTGAAGGCCTTGTGGGCGGACATGACGGGCGTGTTCACCGCTGACCTCTTCGGCACGGGGAACGGCCGGGACAACCGGGCGGCCGTACGGGCGGTGGGGCGTGACGCGCTCGATCCGGGGGGTCTCGCCGTGTACGGGCCGCGCGACGCCGTGGGCAAGGCCCTCAAGGGCGCGCGGACGGATCCCTGAGCCCCTCACCGCGCTGGAGAGCCCCCGCGATGCCCGGCACGGTACGGGGGCTCCTGCGGGGCGCATGTGCCCGCGGCATACGCGAGGGCGGCCACCCCTGGTCAGGAGTGGCCGCCCTCTGTTGCGCCGTTGAGGGTTACTTGCCCTTGGCGGCTTCCTTGAGCTTCGAGCCCGCGGAGACCTTCACGCTGTAGCCGGCGGGGATGTTGATCGGGTCGCCGGTCTGCGGGTTGCGAGCGGTGCGAGCGGCACGGTGGGTGCGCTCGAAGGTCAGGAAGCCGGGGATGGTGACCTTCTCGTCGCCCTTGGCGACAATCTCACCGACGGTCTCGGCGAGCGCGGCCAGCACGGCGTCGGCGTCCTTGCGAGTCACCTCGGCGCGGTCGGCCAGGGCGGCCACCAGCTCACTGCGGTTCATGTTGTTACTCCCGTGTTCTTCTTGCCTGTGAGGCGTGAGATCGAAGCCGATGCTGCCAGGGCCCTCTGACAGTCCCCGGACCCGGGTCTGATGTCAGACCCTCTCGCCCGATTACGCATCCTGCCCCCACCAGCGGCGGGAAAGCCAATCCGGAACCCTTCGGGGTCAATGAGAAGCGCCACGGTTTGCTCGTGGTGACGCTCCGTCGACTTGGCCGAGCGGTCCGCAGCGGATGCCGGGCCCCGCAGGGCCCACTGCCCGCCCACCCTAAAGGGGCGTTTGGGGCGCCGCGACCCGCGACGCGCCGTACGGCACGGGCGGGTGCGGCCCGGGGTGTCCTGCGGCTGCCCCGTGACAGACCCCCGAAACGGTGGGATCAGACCGATGTGGAGGGGGCTGCTCCGGCGCCCGCGGCGGCCTTCGCGGCGGCCCGGACGGCTCCGGCGACCGCGCCCGCCACCTTGTCGTTGAAGACCGAGGGAATGATGTAGTTCGCGTTGACCTCGTCCTCGGCGACCACGTCGGCGAGCGCGCCGGCCGCGGCGAGCATCATCTCCGTGTTGACGGTGCGGGACTGAGCGTCCAGCAGACCGCGGAAAACGCCCGGGAAGACCAGCACGTTGTTGATCTGGTTGGGGAAATCGGAGCGGCCGGTGGCGACGACCGCCGCCGTCCGACGGGCGATCGCGGGGTCGACCTCGGGGTCCGGGTTCGCGAGCGCGAACACGATCGCACCGTCCGCCATCGCGGCGACGTCCTCGCCGTTCAGCACGTTCGGGGCGGAGACGCCGATGAAGACGTCGGCGCCGACGACGGCCTCCTTGAGGGTGCCGGTGACGCCCTCCGGGTTGGTGTTGTCGGCGATCCAGCGGAGCGGGGAGTCGAGGTCGGCCGCGACCAGGTCCTCGCGTCCGGCGTGCACCACGCCGTGGATGTCGGCGACGACGGCGTGCTTGACGCCGGCGGCGATGAGCAGCTTCAGGATGGCCGTACCGGCCGCTCCGGCGCCGGACATGACGACCCGTACGTCCCCGATGTTCTTGCCCACCACGCGCAGGGCGTTGGTGAGGGCGGCCAGCACGACGATCGCGGTGCCGTGCTGGTCGTCGTGGAAGACGGGGATGTCCAGGGCCTCGCGCAGCCGGGCCTCGATCTCGAAGCAGCGCGGCGCGGAGATGTCCTCCAGGTTGATGCCCGCGAAGCCGGGGGCGATGGCCTTGACGATCGCGACGATCTCGTCGGTGTCCTGGGTGTCCAGGCAGATCGGCCAGGCGTCGATGCCGGCGAAGCGCTTGAAGAGGGCCGCCTTGCCCTCCATGACGGGCAGTGAGGCCATCGGGCCGATGTTGCCGAGGCCGAGCACCGCGGAGCCGTCCGTCACAACTGCGACGGAGTTGCGCTTGATGGTGAGGCGGCGCGCGTCCTCGGGGTTCTCGGCGATCGCCATGCAGACCCGGGCGACGCCGGGGGTGTAGATCATCGACAGGTCGTCACGGTTGCGGATGGGGTGCTTGGACGCCATCTCGATCTTGCCGCCGAGGTGCATGAGGAACGTACGGTCGGAGACCTTGCCCAGCGTGACACCCTCGATGCCGCGCAGACCTTCGACGATCTCGTCCGCGTGCGAGGTGGAGGTGGCGGCGATGGTGACGTCGATCCGCAGCATCTCGTGGCCCGAGGCGGTGACGTCGAGGCCGGTGACCGAGCCACCGGAGGACTCCACGGCCGTGGTGAGCTGAGAGACCGCGGTGCCGCTCGCGGGCACCTCCAGCCGGACCGTCATCGAGTACGAGACGCTGGGCGCCGTTGCCATGGCCGAGTCCTTCGCTTTCCTTAGCTTCATTGCCGCATGTCCGGAACCCTCGCCCCGGAGACGCTTCCCGATCGTCGCACCTACTGGCTGGTAGCCGGTAATGACTGCCGTCTTTCGGAAAGTAGTTTCCACCATACGAGAAACTACCCGTTCGGCGGAACCCCCAACGTGGCTCGAACCGGCCGGGCGGCCCGTGAAGCACGGAACAGGGCCCGTGGAACCGGTGGGGGGTGGCGCCCGTGGAACCGGGGGACGGAGCCCGTGGAACCGGGGGCCGAGCCCGTGAAACAAGAACAGACCCGCGCCACCAGCAGGTGACGCGGGTCTGTCTTCTTCGGTTGAGCGGCACCGACCCGCCATGCTCGCCTCGCGGCAAGTGGTCGCTCGAAGCGACGAAGGTTGGGCCCGGGGGCTTGGATCGGGCCGGTGCCACTACCAAGGTAACAAAGACCCCCGAGAAGTGATTCCCGCGCGCCGGGTTGACTCGCCCGCCGGGAAGCGGGGCAGCCCGCGGCCCCTCCGGCGTCAGTCCCTCAGCAGGTCCGGCACCCCGTCCTCGTCCGGCAGGTCCCGCTCCCCCGAGACCACCGTGAGCTGCTGTGTCGCCCGGGTCAGCGCCACGTACAGCACCCGCAGACCCGCCGGGGACTCGTCCGCGATCTCCGCGGGCGAAACGACCACCGTGGCGTCGTACTCCAGCCCCTTGGCCTCCAGGCTGCCCAGCGCCACCACCCGCTCCCCCAGCTCCGCGAGCCACTCGCGGGCCTGGGCGCGCCGGTTCATCGCGACGACCACGCCGACCGTGCCGTCCACCTCCGCGAGCAGCCGCGCGGCCTCCTCGCGGACCGTGGCGGCCAGGTCCCCTCCGCGTACCGGCTCGAAGCGGGGCACCACCCCGGTCGAGCGGACCGCGGCCGGGGACTCCATCCCGGGCATCGCCAGCGCCAGCACCTTCGCGGCCAGCTCCGCGATCTCCGCCGGGTTGCGGTAGTTGACGGTGAGGGTGAAGCGGCGGCGGGGCCGGGAGCCGAGCGCCTCGTCCCGGGCCGCGCCCGCCTCGTCCGGGTCGGACCAGGAGGACTGGGCCGGGTCGCCGACGATCGTCCAGGTGGCGTGCCGGCCCCGGCGGCCGACCATGCGCCACTGCATCGGGGTGAGGTCCTGCGCCTCGTCGACGATGACGTGGGCGTACTCGGTGCGCTCCGCCGCGAGCCGCTCGGCCCGCTCCCACTGGGTCTCCTCGCGCTGCGGCATCAGCTCCTCCAGACCGGTGAGCTGGTCCAGCGGGTCCGCCTCGCGCTTGCGCCGGGGCTTGTTCGGGGTGCCCAGCAGCGCCTGGAGCTCGTCCAGGAGCGCCACGTCGTGGACCGAGAGCGGCCCGTCGCCGTCCGCGTCGAGGCGTTTCAGCGACCGGGCCAGGCGGCGCACCTCGCCCTGGTTGAGGATGCGCCGGGACCAGCGGCCGAGGCGCCGTTCGTCGGCCATCGCGGCCAGCACCCGGCGCGGCGTCAGCTCGGGCCACCAGGCGTCCAGGAACTCCAGGAACGGGGTCTCGGTGGAGACGTCCTCGTCGAACGAGGAGCGCAGCTCCGCCACCAGCTGGGGATCGGTGTACCTGCCCCGTCCGGAGGACTTGCTCCACAGGGCGTCCAGCAGCAGCTTGCGGGCGCGCGGGCGCAGCAGGTTGACCGGGGCCGTGCCGCCCAGCGCGTTGTGCCGGATGCGCTGGAGCTCGTCGGCCTCCAGCTCGACGCGGGCCCCGAAGGCGACGACGCGCAGCCGGTTCGGGGGCGTCGCCGCGCCCTGCTCGGGCTCCTCGCCGAAGGAGAGCTGGCCCGCCTCCTCACGTGGCGCCGCGGGCCGGCCCTGTTCCAGCGCGCCCCGGGCGGCCTTGCGCAGTACGTGGAGCATCCGGGAGGAGCCCTTGATCCGGGCCACGGCCGGTTCGTCGTGGGCGGTGGCGCCTTCGAGGCCCGCCGCGTCGTCGGAGAGCGAGCCGATCGCGCGGATCGCGACCTGGCCCTCCTCGCCGAGCGAGGGCAGCACCCCTTCGGTGTACGCGACCAGGAGCGGGGTGGGCGAGACGATCAGGATGCCGCCCGCGTACCGCCGCCGGTCCTGGTAGAGGAGGTAGGCCGCCCGGTGCAGGGCGACCGCGGTCTTGCCGGTGCCGGGGCCGCCGGTGACCTCGGTGACGGAGGCGGCGGGGGCCCGGATGACCAGGTCCTGTTCGGCCTGGATGGAGGAGACGATGTCCCGCATGGTGTGGCTGCGGGCCTGGCCGAGCGCCGCCATCAGCGCGCCGTCCCCGATCACCGGCAGCTTCTCGCCGTCCAGGTACGCCGTCAGCTCCGGACGCATCAGGTCGTCCTCGACCCCGAGGACCTTGCGGCCCTTGGAGCGGATGACCCGGCGGCGTACGACGCGGCCCGGCTCCTTCGGGGTGGAGCGGTAGAACGGGGCGGCGGCCGGGGCCCGCCAGTCGATCACCAGCGGCGCGTAGTCGGAGTCCAGGACCCCGATCCGGCCGATGTGGAGCGTCTCCGCGATATCGGCGGTGGCGTCCTCCCGTACGGCGTCGTCGGCCGGCTCCACGGAGGTGTACGCGCCGTCCGGGCCGCGCTCCCCGTCCTTGCCGAGCAGCAGGTCGATCCGCCCGAAGAGGAAGTCCTCGAACTCGCTGTTCAGCCGGTTGAGGTGGATCCCCGCCCGGAACACCTGGGCGTCCCGCTCCGCGAGCGCGCCGGGGGTACCGACCTGGCCGCGCTTGACGGCGTCGTCCATAAGAAATTCCGCCTCGTGGATCTTCTCTTCGAGGCGGTGATAAACACGGTCGAGATGCTCCTGCTCGACACCGATTTCCCGGTCCCGCAGCGATTCGACAGCGGCATCCTGCGCGGCCACCGAGGCCCCCTTCTTAACAGCACTGGGCAGCCGTCAACCCTATAGCGAAGGGGGGCCCGAGCGCACCTGCCGACCGGGGGCGATCGCGCGTCGCGCCGAACGGGGCACGGCGGGGCCGGGGCCCGGTTCACTTCCCGCCGGGCGGAGCCTCCTTCGCCGGACCGCGTCCGCCGGCCGCCCCCGTGGTCCGGCGCCGGTGCCGGGCGACCCGTTCGCGGTTGCCGCAGACCTCGCCGGAGCACCAGCGCCGCCGCCCGCCGCGCGAGGTGTCCAGGTAGAGCCGGTGGCAGGCCTCGCCCTGGCAGCGGCGCAGGGCCGCCCGCGCGACCGGGTCGGTGAGCAGGTCCACCGCGTCCCGGGCGACGACGGCGAGGAGCCCCGCGCAGTCGGGCGTGGCGCTCAGCGTCCGCACCAGGCCGCCGTCCGCGCCGCGCACCGCGCGGGGCCCCGGAGGCGCTCCGGACGCGAGCGCGTTGACCCGCTCCAGCGGCCCGTCGGCCTCGGGCCCGCCCAGCTGAGCCACCATCAGGCGGCGGACGGCACCGCGCAGTTCATGGAAGCGGGCCACCCAGGTGTCGTCCAGTTCCGCCAGCGCGGTGCCCGGCGGGACGAGCCGGGCGTCCACCAGCCACCGGGCCAGACGCGCGGGCCCGTCGAGCTGCTCACAGGTCCCGGGCGCCCCGCCCGCGTGCTCCGTGGCCACCAGATCGAGGCAGATCCGGCCCGTGTCGAACCGCCACGCCCGCGTACCCCTGCCCGCTGCCATGTTCCTGTCACCGCCTTGGTCACCGGGGGAACGGCCACCCCCCAGAGTGCCCCTGTCGGGGCCCGGCCGTAACCCCCGCCGCCGTCCCGGTGCGGGTGGCCGCCCCCGTACCGTGGGCGGTCCTGGAACACGAGAGAGAGACGCCCATGGACCACAGGGAGATACCCAGGGACCACCTCGACGGGGACAGCCTGCCCGGCCCCGGCGGCCTGCGGCTGCGCCGGTGGCGCGAGGAGGACCTGCCCGCGCTGCTGGAGGCGTACGAGGATCCGGCGATGCGGCGGTGGCTGGCCACCCAGGTCTCCGGAGCGGACGGGGCGGCCGCCTGGCTGGAGGCGCAGCGTACGGGGTGGGAGACGGGCACCCGCTTCGCCTTCGCCGTGACGGAAGCCGTGACGGAAGCCTCGACGGAAGCCGTGACGGCCACCGGGCGGGGCGTTCGGCGGGGCGGCGCACCACTCGGCAACATCGTGCTGAAGCGGCCGGACCCGCACGACGACCGCGCGGAGGTGGGCTATTGGACGACCGCCGCGGCGCGTGGCCGAGGCGTGGCGTCACGGGCGCTGACGGTGCTGACCGACTGGGCGTTCACGAACTTCGCCGAACAGGGGCTGGCCAGACTGGAGTTGCTCCACCAGGTGGGCAACGGGGCCTCGTGCCGGGTGGCGGAGAAGTGCGGATACACGCTGGAGCGGGTGCTCCCGGCGCTGCCGCCCGACTATCCACTGGACGGCCATGTGCATGTGCGCGAGGCGTCCGCGGCGGCGCTCAGCCGGCCGGCGGGTCGTCGTGCAGAAGCCGCTGGAACAGGTGGTGGTCGCGCCAGCGGCCGTTGATGTGCAGATAGCCCGGCGCGGTGCCGATCCGCTCGAACCCGGCCTTGGCGAGCACCCGTTGGGAAGGGGCGTTGTCGGTGACCGTCGCCGCCTCGACGCGGTGCAGCCCCAGCCGGTCGCGGGCGGCGGCGCAGACCGCGTCGACGGCGGCGGTGGCGAGACCGCGTCCGGCGTGGTCCGCGTCGACCCAGTAGCCGAGGCGGGCGTTGCGGTACGGGCCCCGCTCGACGCCGGAGAGCGTGAAGGCGCCGATCACCCGGCCCTCGTCGTCCGCGAGCGCCCAGGGCATGGCCCGCCCCGCGTCCCGGTCGGCGAGCAGCGCGGTGAGCCGGGCGGCCTGGCCCTCGACGGTGTAGAAGGCCTCGGGGCGTACGGGTTCCCAGCGGCGCATGTAGGCGCGGTTGCGGGTGAGAGCCGTGGCGAAGGAGGCCGCGTCGGTGATCGCGACGGGGCGGAAGCCCACGTCCGGGGCGATGCGCTGGAGGTGATCGGTCATCCTCACACGCTAGGGCACGCCCCGGGAGCCTCAGCGGCCGTACCTCGTGTCCGCCGCCGGGTCCAGCGCCAGCCGGTAGCCGCGCTTGACGACCGTCTGGATCAGCCGGGGCACGCCCAGCGCCGACCGCAGCCGGGCCATCGCCGTCTCCACCGCGTGCTCGTCGGTGCCGCTGCCGGGCAGGACCCGCAGCAGGTCGGCGCGGGCCACCACCCAGCCGGGGCGGCGGGCCAGCGCCCGCAGGAGGGCCATGCCCGCGGGCGGCACCGCGCGCAACGCGTCGTCGACGAGGACGGCGTGGCCCCGGATCTCGACCCGGTGGCCGGCGACGGGCAGGACGCGGGCGGCGAGGGGGAGCCGGGCGCACAGCAGCTGGACGAGGGGGCCGAGCCGGAAGCGCTCCGGCTGGAGGGTGTCGATCCCCCGGTCCTGGAGCGGGAGGGCGGTGACCGGTCCGACGCAGGCGACCAGCACGTCGTCGCGCAGGGCGCCGAGGATCTCCGGGAGCAGTCCGCGGGTCTCGGCGCGGCCCAGGAACGAGGCGGCGGCGGGGGCGCTGGTGAAGGTGATCGCGTCCAGGCCCCGGGCGGCCGTGACGTCGAGCATCCGGTCGAGCGGGGCGATGTCCTGCGGGGGCATCCAGCGGTAGACGGGGACGACGACGACGTCGGCGCCCGCGGCGTTGAGGGACTCGACGAAACCGGGCAGCGGTTCGCCGTGCAGCTGGAGGGCGATCCGGCGGCCGGCGACGCCTTGGGCGAGGAGCCGGTCGAGGACCTCGGCCATCGATTCGGACCCGGGCGACCAGGCCTCGGTCAGCCCGGCGGCCCGGACGGCGCCCTTGACCTTGGGGCCCCGGGCGAGGAGTTCGACCCCGCGCAGCGTCTTCAGCAGGGCGTCGCCGACGCCCCAGCCGTCGGCCGCCTCGATCCAGCCGCGGAAGCCGATCGCGGTGGTGGCGACCGCCACGTCGGGGGCGTGGCCGATCAGCTCCTCGGTGGCGGCGAGGAGTTCGCTGTCGTCGGCGAGCTGCACGATCCGCAGGGCCGGAGCGTGCAGGACGGCGGCCCCGCGGCGTTCGAGGAGGGTGGCGAGCTCCTCGGCGCGACGGGCGGCGGTCACGCCGACGGTGAAGCCCGCGAGAGGGCCGTGCGTTGTGTCGTCGTCCTGCATGGCGTGATCCCGGCTCCTGTGTTTCCCGCTGGTACGCGATGTGCGCGGGCCCGAGCCTGTCAACGATGCGTGTCGGGCTCGGTTCCCCCGTATTTCCCGGCCGTTACGTCGCACGACGCCGGCCGGTCGTCCGGTGACCGGCCTCATACCTCCGCGTAGCCGACCTGGGCCCGCGTGGGCACGGACGCGGGCCGGCGAAGGTATACCGCCCAGGTCAGGGCGAAACACACACCGTAGAAGGCGAGGAAGGACCAGAAGGCCGCGGTTCCGGTTCCGGCGGCCTGGAAGGACTGGCGGAAGGCGAGGTTGATGGCCAGGCCGCCGAGCGCGCCGACGGCCCCGATGAGGCCCATGGCCGCGCCGGAGAGCCGCCGTCCCCGGGCCGCGGCCGCCTCCCCGTCGAGCCCGCCGGCGAGGGCCTTGGCGTGGAAGATGCCGGGGATCATCTTGTACGTCGATCCGTTGCCGAGGCCCGTCAGGACGAACAGGGCGGTGAAGCCGGTGAGGAAGACGGGCAGCGAGGCGGTCCCCGAGGCCTGGATGACGACGCCGGTGGCGGCGGCCATCGCGGCGAAGGTGGCCAGGGTGATGCGCGCGCCGCCGAACCGGTCGGCGAGCCGGCCGCCGACGGGCCGGATCAGGGAGCCCAGCAGCGGGCCGATGAAGGTGAGCGAGGCGGCCTGGAGCGGAGTCCGGCCGAACTGGATCTGGAGCACCAGGCCGAACGCGAAGCTGTAGCCGATGAACGAACCGAAGGTGCCGATGTAGAGGACCGACATGATCCAGGTGTGCGGGTCCCGGACAGCTTCCAGCGCGGCCCCGGTGTCGTTCTTCACGGGCCGGAGGTTGTCCATGTACAGGGCGGCGCAGACGCCGGCCAGGACGATCAGCGGGACGTACACGCCGAGGACGATCCGGGGGTGCGAGGCGCCCAGCGTGCCGATGACGAGCAGACCGACGAGCTGGACGACGGGGACGCCGATGTTGCCGCCGCCCGCGTTCAGGCCGAGCGCCCAGCCCTTCCTCCGCAGCGGGAAGAAGGCGTTGATGTTGGTCATCGACGAGGCGAAGTTGCCGCCGCCGATCCCGGTGAGCGCCGCCACCGCGACGAAGGTGGCGTACGAGGTCCCGGGCTCCATCACCCAGAACGCGGCCAGGGTCGGGACGAGCAGGCTCACCGCGCTGAAGACCGTCCAGTTGCGGCCGCCGAACCGGGCGACCGCGAAGGTGTACGGGACCCGCACCAGCGCGCCGACGAGGGTGGCGGTCGAGATGAGGAAGAACTTCCCGGCCGGGTCGATGCCGTACTCCGGCCCCATGAACAGGACCATCACCGACCACAGGGTCCAGATGGAGAATCCGATGTGCTCGGAGAGCACGGAGAACCACAGGTTGCGGCGGGCGACGCGTTCGCCCTTCTCCCGCCAGAAGGTCTCGTCCTCCGGCTCCCAGGTCTCGATCCAACGGCCTGCCATCACGCGCCTCCACAAGGGGTCGGGGTGTTGTCCCCGACCATAGGGAACCCGCGTTTCGGCGTGGTGCCGTGAGGTGACCGGTGCGCAACCTCACTCTCACGGTGCGGCTCCCGGCCCGGTGAGACGCGCTGCCCGCGACCGCCCCGCGATCAGGAACGGTTGCGCATCAGTGACCGGTCGCCCTCGGGAAGCCATGAGCCGGCCGGGGGAACCATCCACCCCTCGGCAAGCGCCAACCGGTCGGCGGCGTTCCGCAACGCGTCCACGCCGGGATGGTTCAGGCCCTTGCGCCAGACCAGTGCCAGCGGCGAGAGCGGAACGGGGTCGACGAGAGGCCGCACCACCGTTCCGGGCAGCGGCGGAAAGCCGACGACGGCGAGCACGGGGTGTCCCCCCTTCGACATGACCCGCTGGAATTCGGCCACCCCCACGGCCAGCGGAACGGGCGGGGCCATGGTGACGCCCCACTCGGCGAACAACAGCGCGGCGAGGTCGGTCCACTCCCGGGTCCGCTCGTTGCCGGCGCCCGCGTAGACGGTCTCCCCGGACAGCTCCGCCAGGGCGACGGCCTCCCGCGCGGCGAGGGGGTGGGAGACGGGCAGCATCAGGGCCATCGGCTCGTACCGCACGGGGTGCACGGAGAGCCCCGCGCGCACCGCAGGGGCCAGCCCGGCGACCCGGCCGAAGGAGGCGTCGAGCCGGCCGGCCAGGATCTCGGCGGCGGCCCAGGTGAGACCGGACTCGAAGCGGGCCATCAGCTCGCACTCCGGCAGCAGTTCGCGGGCCCGCGCCAGCACCCGGGCGGCGGCCGTCCCGTCGCTGTTCAGGTCGACGAGCAGCGGCCGGGCGGGCGCACCGCTGAAGACCCCGGCCAGTTCGGCGTGCGCGTCGAGGACCCGGCGGGCGGGCGCCAGCAGGCGTTCGCCGTCCGGGGTGAGCGTGACCTGCCGGGTCGTGCGGACGAACAGCTCGACGCCCAGCCGGCGCTCCAGCCGCCGGATGTCCCGGCTCAGCGCCTGCTGCGCGACGAAGAGACGGGCGGCGGCGCGGGTGAAGTGCAGTTCGTCGGCGACGGCGAGGAAGGCGCGCAGGAGACGGGGGTCGGTGTCGGCGGAAGGCACACCGCGAATCTACCGCGCGGGTCACCATTGACAACACGGACGCGTGAATCGGTGCGGAGCAGGTGTTGGACCCGGGCGGTGGAGCACGGCCAGCCTGGTCGTATGCCGATATCCCCCGCCGCCGGCCCGGAGTCCGCGCCCCGGCCCGCACCGTCCCGCCCTGCCGCCCCTCCCCGGTCCGCCCCGGCCGCCCGCCCGGTCGCCTCCCGCCGGCCCCTCCCGCCTGCCCGCCCGGACCGGACCTCCGCGCCGCCGTCCGCTCCCCTGTTCGCCGTCGCCGGAGGCCAGTTGGTCGCGGCCCCGCGCTCCGCGCCCGGAAGCGGCGGCGCCGGGAAACGGCCGTCGGCCAACCCCTACCTCCGGCTGCTGGCCACGCCGGGGGCCCGGGCGTTCACGGCGGGCAACCTGATCGCCCGGCTGCCGATGGGGATGTTCAGCGTCAGCGCGGTCATCATGATCGCCGGGTCCCGGGGGTCGTACGCCCTGGCCGGGGCCGTCACGGCGACGGGCCTGGCCGCGACGGCGGTCGTCGCGCCCTTCACCGCCCGGCTCGTGGACCGTTTCGGGCAGGCACGCGTCGCGGTCCCCGCCACCGCGCTCGCCGTGCTGGGCTCGCTGGCCCTGGTGCTCTGCGTGCACCACGACGCCCCGGCCTGGACGCTGTTCGCCGCGTACGCCGCGACCGCGACGACCCCGAACACCGGCGGGATGTCGCGGGCCCGCTGGGCCCATCTGCACCGGGGCGACCCGGCGGCCCTGCACACCGCGAACTCCTTCGAACAGGCCGCCGACGAGCTGTGCTTCATGCTGGGCCCGGTGCTGGCCGCGACGCTCTGCGGGGCGCTGTTCCCGGAGGCGGGCACGCTGGTGGGGGCGGTGCTCCTGATGAGCGGCGTCCTGGTCTTCGCCGCCCAGCGCGCCACGGAACCGCCCGTCACCCCCCGTACGAGGGCGGTGGCCTCGCCCCTGCGCACACCGGGGGTGGCCGCGCTGCTGGCGGTCTTCCTCGCCACGGGGGCGGTGTTCGGGGCGCTGGAGGTGGTCTCCATCGCGCATGCCGGGGGCGCGATCCTGGCGCTCCAGGCGGCCGGGTCGTGCGTGGCGGGCCTGGTCTACGGCTCGCTGCGGCCCGCCCGGAACGTCCGCATCAGACTGCTGCTGTGCCTGGCCGGGATGACGGCGCTGATGTCCCTGCCGCTGCTGGCCGCCGCCGGCTCCGCCTCCCTGCCGGTCCTGGCGCTCTGCCTGCTGGTGGCGGGGGCGGCGACCGCGCCGACGATGGTCACGGGCATGACGCTGGTCCAGCGCTCCACGCGCCCGGAGCAGTTGAACGAGGGCATGACGCTCGCGGTGACGGCGCTGCTGGGCGGGGTCGCGGCCGGGGCCGCGGCCGGCGGCTGGCTGGTCGAGCACGCCGGAACGGTCACCGGCTACGCGGCCCCGATGTCCGCGGCGGCCCTCGCCCTGGTCATCGCGGGCGCGGGGGCCGGGGCGGCCGCTTCGCCCCGCACCGCGGAACGGGCCAAGGCAGCCACCCCGGAGGGGAGTTGACCTGGGCCGATGGCTGGGAGAGGCTGATCCGGCCGCTGTTCACGCGTATCCGGGGGGACTTCTCACATGGCGACCACGACCGGAGGTCTGCGCGTCGGACCGGACGCGACCCCGGACCGCTACCGGCTGCGGCGGTCCATCGGGCGCGGCGGGGAGGCGGTCCTCTACCTCGCGGACCTGGAGCTGTCCGGGGAGGCCGAGCCCGTCGTGGTGAAGGTCCTGGACACCCGCGCCACCATGACGGCCGAGGGCTTCGCCCGGATCAGCGCCGCGTGGAGCGACCAGGCGGAGCTGCTCCGCTTCGTGCACCGGGTCGGCGTGATCGGCGTACGCGAGCACTTCGAGGGCCCGCCCCCGCACCCCCCGGGCCAGGCCGGGGAGAGCACCGGCCGCTGTCTCTACCTGGTGATGAACCACGTGGAGGGCCTGGACCTGCGGGACTGGCGGGCCGAACGCACCCTGGAGACCCCCGCCGAGCGGCGCGAGGCCGTCCGCTGCCTGGAGCAGCTGGCCGAGGTGCTGGACCGGCTCCACTCGGGCGCCGCCACCCCGTCGGGCCGCGTGGTGGTGCACGGCGACCTCTCGCCCGGCAATGTGATGGTCGACTCCGACGGGCAGGCCACCCTGGTGGACTTCGGGCTGAGCAAGCTCGCCCCCGAACACCGCACGACCGAGGTCTGGTTCACCCCCGGGTTCGCCGCACCGGAGGTGCACGAGGGCGTACGGTCCCCGGCCGCCGACCGGTACGCGTTCGGTGCCATCGCCTACTTCCTGCTCAGCGGCGAGACCCCGCCCACGGCCCCGGAGCAGCTGCGCGAACGGTTCACCGCGCTGCCGGAGGTGGCCGGGCTGCCGCCCGAGCGGCAGGCCGCCCTGCTCGCGCTGTACGACGCCGACCCCGGCCGCCGCCCGGAGTCCCTGACCGGCTGGGTGCGGCAGCTCCGCCCCGCGGTGGTCACGACGACGTCCCGCGCCCGCACCGTCACGGCCCCTCCCCCGCCCACGTCCCCGCCGCCGGGAGCGGTCCCGCCCGGGGCCGCTCCCTCCGCGCGCCCGCACTACGTTGCGCCGCAGCCACCGCCGGCGCCCCCGTCGGCCCAGCCGCCCGTGACAGCGCCGGACACGAGGCGCCCCCGCCCGAAGTACCTGCTGCCGCTGGGTGCGGCGGCGGCCGTGGCCCTGCTGGTGACCGGCGGAGTCCTGGGCTCCCAGTTGGCCTCGGGCGACGGCGGGGACACCGCGTCCGGCAAGCGCCCGGAGGCGACCAGCACGGTCACGGAGAGCCCCACGACGGAGCCGAGCCCGGAGCCCAGCGCTCCGTCGGACGCGCCCGGGACGCCGACACCCGACGCTTCCGGCACCCCGGATGCCGACAGCTCACCCACGCACGTAGACCCGCAACCTCAGTCACTGACCGCGCTGACGCCGGTCGACGGCATCGATTTCGCCACGGAGCCGGTCGTCCTGAACACCCGGAGCTTCGACACCGCGCTCAGCGTGAGCCTGCCCTGCATGGGAAGGCACTCCACCGAGTACAACCTGGGGCGCGCCTGGTCCACCCTCCGCTTCACCGGCGGCATGTCGGACAGCTCGCCCCAGTCCCAGGGCAAAGTGACCCTCCTGGGCGACGGCAAGATCCTGGCCTCCGGAACACTGTCCCTGGGCAAGGAGCGGGCGTTCGAGGTCCCGGTCACGGACGTGCTGCGGCTGCGCATCACGGTGGACAAGGTCTCGGGCCAGTGCGGTCGCAGAAGCCGGGCCGCCCTCGCCGATCCTGTACTGGAGCCCTGACGCGTCCTGGCACGCAAAAGCTCTCCGGCATGCAGAAAAGCCTCCGCCCCGCGAGTGAACTCGCGGGGCGGAGGCTTACATGGGGTGGTGGAGATGGCGGGAATCGAACCCGCGTCCAACGGTGCGGAACCAGGGCTTCTCCGAGTGCAGTTCGCTGCGCTTTTCTCGGCCCCGGAGGTCACGCGAACAAGCCTCCGACAGGCCCAGCCACTGTTTGATTTCCTTCTCGGCCCCGTGGCCGGGCCGAGAAGTTTAGATCCCTAGCTGATGCCAGGATCCGGGTCGGGATCACCCCCGGGCTGACACTCCGCAGAGTCTTCGCTTAGCTGCTAATTAGGCAGCGAGGGCGAAGGCGGAGGAATCGCGCTTGGAATTGGCGATTATTGTTTGCGACATATGGTTTACGAGATCATTGCCGCTTCCTCGACTCGCTTCCCCTGCTTCGACATCCGCTGTCGAAACCGATCATCCCCATGTTGATTTTTCAAAACGCGCACCTTCGCTGAGGTGCACGGCCCATCGTACGTGACCAACGCCGGACGATGCCACTGTATTCCTGCCCCGGCCGCCTGCCCCGCCGGGGCAGGCGCCGCTCAGGCGCTGCGCTGTCGCCGCCGGGCCGCCGAGATGGCCCGGTTCGTCTCCCGCGTGTCCTGCTTCTCGCGGAGCGTCTGCCGCTTGTCGTACTCCTTCTTGCCCTTCGCGAGCGCGATCTCGACCTTGACCCGGCCGTCCTTGAAATACAGCGCGAGGGGCACGATCGTGTGGCCCGTCTCCTGCGACTTCGACTCCAGCTTGTCGATCTCGGCCCGGTGCAGCAGCAGCTTGCGCTTCCGCTTGGCCGTGTGGTTGGTCCAGGTGCCCTGGACGTACTCGGGTACGTGGATGTTGTGGAGCCAGGCCTCGTGGCCGTCGATCTGGACGAAGCCGTCGACCAGGGAGGCCCGCCCCATGCGCAGGGACTTGACCTCCGTGCCCATGAGGACGAGACCGCACTCGTAGGTGTCGAGGATCGTGTAGTCGTGCCGCGCCTTCTTGTTCTGCGCGATCATCTTGCGCCCGGTGTCTTTTTCCTTCGCCATAGTGCGGTCATTTTCGCACTACGACCCGCCCCCGAGGCCACTCAATACCGTCTCGGCCCGCTGCTGGGCCCGCGTCCCCACCACGAGGTCGGGCGTGATGCCCCTGCCGTCGACGTTCCGGCCGGCCGGCGTGCGGTAGTGGCCGACGGTCAGCTCGGCCACCGAACCGCCCGGAAGCTCGCTGGGCATCTGCACGGATCCCTTGCCGAAGGTGGGCGAGCCGACGGTGACCGCGCGGCCCCGGTCCTGGAGCGCACCGGTCAGCAGCTCGGCGGCGCTCATCGTGCCGCCGTCGACCAGCACGACGACCGGCCGCTCCGTGTCCCCGCCCGGGTCGGCGTACAGGGCCTGCTGCTCCCCGCGCACGTCGTACGTGGCGACCAGCCCGCCGTCCAGGAAGGCGGAGGCGGCGACGACGGCCTCGGCGACGAGTCCGCCGGAGTTGGCGCGCAGGTCGAGCAGTATCCCGGCCCCCTCGGGAGCCTCGCGGACCGCCTCCCGGACCTCGGCCCCGGCGCCCTTGGTGAAGGCCGCGACCTTGACCAGGACCGCCGACGACGGCTCGGTCCCCAGCCGCCGCACGGTGACCGCGTCGGCGGTCAGCCGGGCCCGCTGAAGGGTCCTGGTCCAGCTCCGGCCCTCGCGGACCAGGCCGACCTCCACCCGGCTGCCCTCGGCCGCCCCCGTACCGTCGCCGCGCAGCAACGCGACGACCTCCGCGACGGGACGCTTGCCGACCGCGCGGCCGTCCAGGGTGCGCAGCAGGTCGCCGGCGCGGATGCCGGCCCGGTCGGCGGGGCCTCCGGCCCGCACGCGCGACACCGTGACCTCGCCGCGGTCGGTGCGCCGGGCGGAGAGCCCGACGCCGGTGTAGGAGCCGTCCAGCGCCTGCTCGAACTCCTCGTACTCCCGCTCGTCGTAGACCGCGCCCCAGCGGTCCCCGCTCCGGCTGACGACCTCCTCCGCGGCGTCCTTCACGGACTTCCCGTCCGCCTCGGCCTCGGCGGCGGCGTCCTCGATCTCGTCACGGTCGACCGGGGCGACGGTGGAGGAGACGGCACGGGTCTGCGGCCCGGCCCCGGGATCGAGGTCCTGGGGCAGTGAACCGGTCGCGGCGCCGGTGGCGAGAGCACACCCGAAGACCAATGTCAGGGCCGCCCCGCGGCAGAGACCGCGGGGCCGGAAGCGGTGCGAACAACCCGACATGACGCCGAGTCTAGGACAAGCCCCTTGGGGCGCACGGGTGATCGCCCGTGCGCCCCAAGGGGCACATGTCACACCTTCAGGTACTTGCGCAGCGCGAACAGAGCGGCGACGGCGGGCATCAGCAGGCCGATCGCGAGCACCAGCGGAAGCTTGGTGAGGACCGCGTCCCAGCCGATGAAGTTGATCAGGTTCAGCTTCTCCTGGAGCGCGAGGCCGCCGTCGATCAGGAAGTAGCGTCCGCCGAGCAGCATGGCGCAGGCCAGCACGCCGCCGATCAGGCCGGCGACGGCCGCCTCCATGATGAAGGGGGCCTGGATGTAGAAGCCGGAGGCCCCCACGAGGCGCATGATGCCTGTTTCACGTCTCCGGCTGAACGCGGAGACGCGCACGGTGTTGACGATCAGGATCAGCGCGATGACCAGCATCAGGATCATCACGTAGACCGCGACGGCGTTCATGCCGTTCATCAGCTCGAAGAGCTGGTCCAGGATGGAGCGCTGGTCCTGGACGGACTGCACCCCGTCCCGCCCGGCGAAGGCCGTCGCGACGACCTTGTACTTCTGCGGGTCGTCCAGCTTGACCCGGAAGGACTCCTGCATCTGGTCGGGCGTGATGTTGCCCGCCATCGGGGAGTCGCCGAACTGCTCCTGGTAGTGCTTGTACGCCTCGTCGACGGTCTCGAAGTGGACCGTCTCCACGGCGTCCATCTTCTCCAGATCGACCTTGATCTGTTCCTTCTGCTCCTTGGTGACAGCCCCCTTGGCACACTTGGGCATGTCCTTGGCGTCGTTCTTGTTGCAGAGGAAGATCGAGACGTTGACCTTGTCGTACCAGTAGTCCTTCATCGTGCTGACCTGCTCGCGCATCAGCAGCGCACCGCCGAACAGGGCGAGCGAGAGGGCGACGGAGACCACGACCGCGAAGGTCATCGTGAGGTTGCGGCGGAGACCGACGCCGATCTCCGACAGGACGAACTGGGCGCGCATGGCGTCCTTTCAGTGACTCGATGCTCGAAATGCGCGAAAGGCCGGAGCCCTTCGGTCAGTGCTGGTAGCCGTAGACGCCGCGTGCCTGGTCGCGTACGAGACGGCCCTGCTCGAGCTCGATGACGCGCTTGCGCATCTGGTCGACGATGTTCTGGTCGTGGGTCGCCATGATCACGGTGGTGCCGGTCCGGTTGATCCGGTCCAGCAGCTTCATGATGCCCACGGAGGTCTGCGGGTCGAGGTTGCCGGTCGGCTCGTCCGCGATCAGCAGCATGGGGCGGTTCACGAAGGCGCGGGCGATGGCCACGCGCTGCTGCTCACCACCGGAGAGCTCGCCCGGCATCCGCTCCTCCTTGCCGCCGAGGCCGACGAGGTCGAGGACCTGGGGCACGGCCTTGCGGATCTCGCCGCGGGGCTTGCCGATGACCTCCTGCGCGAAGGCCACGTTCTCCGCGACCGTCTTGTTCGGCAGCAGGCGGAAGTCCTGGAACACCGTCCCCAGCTGGCGGCGCATCTGCGGCACCTTCCAGTTGGACAGGCGCGCGAGATCCTTGCCGAGCACATGGACCATGCCCGTGCTGGCGCGCTCCTCGCGCAGGATCAGTCGCATGAAGGTCGACTTGCCGGAGCCGGAGGACCCCACCAGGAAGACGAACTCACCCTTCTCGATGTCCAGCGAGACATCGCGCAGAGCCGGTCGGGTCTGCTTCGGGTAGGTCTTGGAGACGTTGTCGAATCGGATCACGAATGCACCACGGTCGGCCGGGAGTAGGTGAGCGTGACCATACGCGAACCGGGCTCACGCGTGCAGGCGGCGTCCGGGAATGGGCGTTTTATGATGGATCGGACCCTGGAACGAAACGGGTCGTGCCGGACCTTGTCCGGCGGGCCGCGCCGAAATCGCCGCGAGCTGGCACAGTGGTGGGGGGAACGGTTGCGTTTCCGTGAGCGTTGTGCGGAGAGAAGGCAGGGAAGCGGCTCCGCCGCGCGGGAGGAGGAATGCGCATGACCTATGACCGACTGGTGTGCGCGAACTGCGCGTCCCCCGTCAGCGAGGGCCGCTGCCGCGTCTGCCGTGCCGTGCGGCAGCAGATGCTGGAGGAGCAGGGCCAGGGCCCGCTGGCCGGGATGAGCCCGGCGATGCTGATCGTCCTGATGGTGGTGCTGCTGACCGCGCTCGCGCTGCTGGCGCACCAAGCGGCCTGATCCGGCCGCCCGGCCCTCCGCGGCCGCCCCCCATCGCCCCGTCGGGGCCGAGACCTCTGCGTACGGCCGCCTGAGCGGCTCGGGCGCACAGAAGGGCCCGGGAGGCGTTCCACGCCCTCCCGGGCCCTTCTTCATGCTGTGCCGTGCCGTGTACGGGCCTGGCGTGCGCCCGCTACGCGTCGGCGCGGTCCGCCGAGGAGCTAGGCGACCGCGCGACCGCCGCCGACGAGGCGCGGCAGGATGCGGAAGCCGATGCCGCCCGCGATCATCGTCGCGGCGCCGATGACCAGGAAGGTCGTCTCGGCCGCGCCGGTCTCGGCGAGCTCTTCCTTGCCCTTGCTCTGCTCGACCGGCTTGTTGCCGACGCTGTCGGTGTCCGTGTTGTCGGTGCACTCGGCGCCGTCGAGGTCGACGGTGCAGGTGCCGGCGTCGCCGCCGCCGGTGGTGGCGCCACCGGTCGAGCCGGCCGAGGCCGAACCGGTGGTGCCGGTGCCGCCCTGGTCGCCGCCGCCATTGTTGCCGGTGCCGCCGTTGTTGCCGGTGCCACCGTTGTTGGCAGTACCGCCCTGGTCGCCGCCACCCTGGTCGCCGCCACCCTGGTCGCCACCGCCCTGGTCGCCACCGCCCTGGTCGCCGCCACCCTGGTCGCCGCCACCCTGGTCGCCGCCACCCTGGTCGCCACCGCCCTGGTCGCCACCGCCCTGGTCGCCGCCACCCTGGTCGCCACCGCCCTGGTCGCCACCGCCCTGGTCGCCACCGCCCTGGTCGCCACCGCCCTGGTCGCCACCGCCCTGGTCGCCACCGCCCTGGTCGCCACCGCCCTGGTCGCCACCGCCCTGGTCGCCACCGCCCTGGTCGCCACCGCCCTGGTCGCCGCCACCCTGGTCGCCACCGCCCTGGTCGCCGCCACCCTGGTCGCCGCCACCCTGGTCGCCGCCACCCTGGTCGCCACCGCCCTGGTCGCCGCCACCCTGGTCGCCACCGCCCTGGTCGCCACCGCCCTGGTCGCCACCGCCCTGGTCGCCACCACCACCGACGTCGGCGCCACCGGCCGGGTTCTCCTCGCCCCCGCCCAGCAGGCCCGTCTGCACCTCGACCTCGGCGACGCCGGCGTCGACGCCGCCACCGATCGCCTGCGCCGCACCGGCCGCGGTCAGCGAGGCACCCGCGGCGATGACCGCACCAGCGGCGATCCGCGCGACGCGAATACGCGTCTTCTTCGTCATGTGTTGCTACCCCCAGTAGCCGATCTCGTCATTGGAGCAGCCATATGCGGGCCGTGGCCCTGCGGGGAATCGCTCTCGGCGAGTCCACGTCGTGTCGTGGTCACCTCGCCAGCCCCCCGGTTCACACCCGTCCCAGACATACGCATGCTGCTCTAGCACCCTGGCCAGAGTTAAGGATTACGTCAAGGCCGTTCCGTGCACTACACACCGGTATGGGGGTTCTTGACGGCTATTCGGAAGCCGGACTGTGACGCATCGGGCACCGGCCCTCCAGAACGGAGAACGGCCCGGACAGTCGCCTGTCCGGGCCCAACTTCCGTACCGCCGAGGCTACTTCTCGCGCTGCTTGCGCCAGCGGATGCCCGCTTCGACGAAGCCGTCGATCTCGCCGTTGAAGACCGCTTCGGGGTTACCCATCTCGAACTCCGTACGCAGGTCCTTGACCATCTGGTACGGGTGCAGGACGTACGAACGCATCTGGTTGCCCCAGGAGTTGCCGCCGTCGCCCTTGAGCGCGTTCATCTTCGCCTGCTCCTCCTGGCGGCGGCGCTCAAGGAGCTTCGCCTGGAGGACGTTCATCGCGGACGCCTTGTTCTGGATCTGCGAACGCTCGTTCTGGCAGGAGACGACGATGCCGGTGGGCAGGTGGGTCAGCCGCACCGCGGAGTCCGTGGTGTTGACGCCCTGTCCGCCGGGGCCCGAGGAGCGGTACACATCCACGCGCAGCTCGGACTCGTCGATCTCGATGTGGTCGGTCTGCTCGACGACCGGGAGCACCTCGACACCCGCGAAGGACGTCTGGCGGCGGCCCTGGTTGTCGAAGGGCGAGATGCGGACCAGGCGGTGGGTTCCCTGCTCGACGGAGAGCGTGCCGTAGGCGTACGGGACCTGGACGGCGAAGGTGGTCGACTTGATGCCGGCCTCTTCCGCGTACGCGGTCTCGTAGACCTCGGTCTTGTAGCTGTGCCGCTCGGCCCAGCGGATGTACATGCGCTGGAGCTTCTCCGCGAAGTCGGCGGCGTCGACGCCGCCGGCCTCGGCCCGGATGGTCACCAGGGCCTCGCGCGCGTCGTACTCGCCGGAGAGGAGCGTGCGGACCTCCATCTCGTCCAGCGCCTTCTTCACCGACTCCAGCTCGGCCTCGGCCTCCGCCTGGGCATCGGCGTCGCTCTCGTCCGCGGCGAGCTCGAAGAGGACTTCGAGATCGTCGATGCGGCCGCGCAGGGTCTCGGCCTTGCGGACCTCGGCCTGGAGGTGGGAAAGCTTGCTGGTGATCTTCTGGGCCGCCTCCGGGTCGTCCCACAGGGACGGCGCCGCAGCCTGCTCCTCGAGCGCGGCGATGTCCGCCCTCAGCGCATCCAGGTCCAGGACGGCCTCGATCGACCCCATGGTCGAGGAGAGGGACTTCAGCTCTTCGGAAATATCGACGACTGCCACGGGTCCAGCGTAACGGCTGGGCGGATGAAGCTTGCCCTCACCCGGAAACCGGATGCCGGCCCGGCTCCGGGCGAGGGTTCTCGACGGCTCTGCGGAAGGGGCTCCGGCGGCTCTGCGGCAGGGGCTCCGGCGGCTCTGTCACGGGGACGCCGGGGCCGAGTTCTCGCTGTCCCGGGGGGTCGGGCCCTCGTCGGCGCCGCCGGTGGCCAGCCAGCCGCCGACCGCGACGGCCGCGCAGAGGGCGAGGGCGGCGACACCGAGGGTGATGCGGCGCTTGCGGACGGCCGCCGCCTTGTTGCGGGCGGAACCGGGCCGGGGCCTGCCCGGGGCGCGGGGGGCGCGGGCCGTTCCGAGAGGGCCGCCCGCCAGCTCGTCCGGGGCGGGGACGCGCATGCTCGTGTGGGTGTCCCGGTTCGAGTCGGGTGCGGAGCCGGGCACCAGGGGGACCGCCCCACGGCGGCGGGGCTCCTCGGCTGCCGGGGTGTACTGCTGTTCGTCGTAGCCTGCGGGCTGCTGGTCGTGCTCCTCCGGGCCCGGCTCGTCCACCTCCAGCGGGGGTATCCCCGCCAGCAGGGGCAGCAGATCGCGCAGCCGTACGGCCAGCTCCGAGGCGCGCAGCCGGGAGGCGGGGGCCTTGGCCAGGCACTGGACCAGGAGCTGCCAGAGCTCCTCGGGAATGCCGGGGAGCGGGACGACGGTCTCGGTGACGTGCCGGCGCAGGACCGCGCCGGGGTGACCGCCGCCGAAGGGCGTGAATCCGGCGAGCAGCTCGTAGAGCACGGTCGCCAGGGCGTAGATGTCGACGGCGGCGCGCGGCGGGAGGCCCTCGACGATCTCGGGCGCCAGATAGTCCGGCGTACCGATGATCTTCGTGGCCTTGGTGCGGCGCGGGGTGTCGATCAGTTTGGCGACGCCGAAGTCGGTGAGCAGGGCCGGATGCGCGCCGGCGGGGCCGAGCGGGCCCTCCATGTCGAGCAGGATGTTCTCCGGCTTGACGTCCCGGTGGACCACGTGGGCCTTGTGCGCGGCGGCGAGTCCGTCGGCGACGTCCGCGATGATCGCGACGGCGGCCTCGGGGGCGAGGCGGCGTTCACGGTCCAGCCGGGTGCGCAGGTCGGTGCCGCGTACGAGGGTCATGACCAGGGCCAGGTCGGTGCCGTCCACGACGAGGTCCCGGACGGCGACCACGTGCGGGTGGTCGAGTCCGAGCAGGGCGGTGCGCTCCTGCACGAAGCGGCCCACGAGCTCCTGGTCGGACGCGAGGTCCTCACGGAGCAGCTTGATGGCGACCGGGCCCTCGGGCCCTTCGCCGAGCCATACCGTGCCGGCGCTGCCGCGCCCCAGGATCTGGTGGGCCGTGTACCGGCTGCCGATATTCCGTGCCAAGACTGCTCCCTCAGCGGCTGGCGGTGGACCCCCGGCCGACAAAGTTACGCGGCGTTCGGGGTGTCACGTGCCCCGGATGGCACCGACCTTCACTTCTCCGGGCCGAATAGGCCCGGTGAAGTCGACAAAGGGACAGAGTGGCGGGCCGGGCCGCCTCCGGCCGTCACGGCCCGACCGGCCACCGGTCCGTTACGGGCGGGCCTCGCCCGGCCGTTACGGGTCGAGCCCCGCCCGGTCGTTCACGGGGTCAGGTCCCGCCCGGCCGTGACGGGGTCAGGCCCCGCCCGGATCGCCCGTGCTGTCGCCGAGGTCGGAGATCCAGCCGGTGACCGTGCCGATCGCGTCGCCGATCGCCTCCCAGTAACCCTTGCCCTGGGCGACCCAGTCCTGGAGCGGGGTCAGCTCCCAGATGAGCCAGCCGGCGACGAACAGGAGCACCACGGTGAACAGGCAGCCCTTGAGGCAGCCGAGACCGGGGATGCGCATCGGGTTGGCACCGCGCTGCCTCGGCGGACGCGGCTCGCGCGGCGGACGCGCGGCCGGCTGCTGGGGCTGCTGCGGCTGTGGGGGCGGGGGCGGGGGCGCGTACTGCTGCCGCTGAGGCTGCTGCGGCTGCTGGTAGCGCTGCGGCTGGTACTGCTGTTGCTGCTGGTGTTGCGGCGGGTACTGCTGATGCTGCGGAGGCGGCTGACGGCGCTGGGGCGGCTGCTGCTGATGCTGCTGCGGCTGCGGCTGGCGCTGGGGGCGTCGGCGCAGCGGGTCCTGGCTCGGGTCGAGGTACTGGACCTGGGTCTGATCGTTGCGGTCGCGGGCCGCCTGGAGCTGCGACTGCCAGGGGTGCGGCCCGTCCGGCTGCGGCGGCCCGTCGGGGCGCTGCGGTACGGGCGGCAGGACGGCGGTCGGGTCGGCGTGGCCGCCGCCGGGGCCGCCCTGGCCTCCGGGGCCGGACTGCGGGAGCACGCTGGTGGCGCCGGCGGGGTCGAAGGAACCCGCGTTGCTCGGCAGCACCTGCGTGGGGTCGGCCGCGCCCGGGGTCTCCGGGACCGCGGTGGGCGCCGGGTCGGGGGCGAGCAGGGCGCCCACCCCTTCGGCGGCGGCGATCTGGGCGGAGTTCGCGTGGACGCCGATGCCCGAGGCGACCGTACGCAGACCGCGGGCCAGGTTCTCGGCGCTGGGCCGCCGGTCCGGGTCCTTGCTCAGGCAGCGCTCTATGACCGTCCACAGCGGGGCCGGGACGTTGGAGGGGCGGCTGGGCTCCTCGCTGAGGTGCCGGTGCAGGACCTCCAGGGCGGTGCCCCCGGCGAACGGCGGGCGGCCGGTGACCAGCTCGTACAGCAGGATGCCCGCGCCGTAGATGTCGACGGCGGAGGTCTGCGGGCGGCCCTCGGCGGACTCCGGCGCCACGTAGGCGGGCGTGCCGACGAACTCGTGGGTACGGGTCAGGCCCGGGGAGTCGGCCAGGCGCGCGATGCCGAAGTCGGTGAGCATCGGGTGCATCTGGCCGTCGCGCTCGTCGACGAGCACGTTGGCCGGCTTGAGGTCGCGGTGGACGACGCCGTCGGCGTGGCTGGCGGCGAGCGCGTCCGCGATCTGGGCGGTGAGCAGGGAAGCGGCGACCGGGGTGAGCGGGCCGTTCTCGCGGAGATAGCGGTGCAGGTCGGGGCCGTCGATCAGGTCCATGACCAGGGCGAGGAGATCGCCCTCGACGACGAGGTCCCGGGTGCGCACGATGTTGGGGTGCGTGAGCCTCAGCAGGACGGAGCGCTCCCGCAGGAACCGCATCACGACGTCGGCGTCGTTGGCCAGCTCCTCCTTGAGGACCTTGATGGCCACGGTCTCGCCGGGCTGACCCGCGACGGCTGCCTCGGCGCCCGCGGTCTCCCGCTGGCGGGCTCGCCAGACGGTGCCCGTGGCGCCGCGTCCGAGCGGCTCCTCGAGCAGGTATTTGCTGCCTACCGGCCGCACGTCATGCGCTCCCTGCTGATCGTGGTGCTTGCGGTCCCCCAGGGGGTGTCCTGTCGCTCCCTGGGCCCGTCCGGATGTTCCGGCCCACTGTAATGCCGCCGAACGGGGCACCGGGGGCTCACGTTTCGGGGGAAGACGCGCGGACGGGGCGGAAGGTTGCCGCACAGCTGATCACAGACCGGCCGGATGTTCGGCCACGGCGGCGGATTCCCGTCCGGCATCCGGCAGGTATCTGTGGGGAAACCGCTTCGAGCGGCGGGATCCGGACGCAAGCAGGCACTTTTGCGCCCACAGCCGACCATTCAAGATCATTTAAAGGTGACCGCCGGGCGTGTTGTCAGTGGCAGGTGCGAGGATGCCTCCAGCACGGATCTGCGAGGTCGGAGTCTCGCGGTGCGTGACGACCTGTACGGACGACGTGTCCGTGCCGGGTGGGGGGAATCACAGGGCGTTTCCCCTGCCGGCACCCCCGCGCAGAAGGGACCGCTGACGGCGATGCAGATCCGGCTGACCGTCCTCGCGCCGCGCAGCGGCCAGACCCCGGCGCGCACCTGCGACGTGCTCGTCACCGCCCCCGCCGGGACGGCGCTGGCCGCCGTCGCCTCCCAGCTGGCCGCCGCCGTGTCGGGGCCCGAGAGCTCCCAGGGCGGCGGGGCGGTCGTGCTCTTCGCCGGACGGGAGCGGCTGGACGGGCACCGCATCGCGCTGGGCGAACCGCCCCTGGTGGACGGCGCGGTCCTCTCGCTCCAGGTTCCCGGCGACGACGAGGCGACGGACGAGGCCGTTCCGGCCCAGCTCCACGTGGTGGCGGGTCCGGACGCGGGCGGCGTCCACCTGCTGCACGGCGGGCAGATCCGGATCGGCCGCTCCGCCGACGCGGACGTCCCGCTCGACGACCCGGACGTCTCCCGGCTGCACTGCGCGGTGACGGTCTCCGACGACGGCAGGGTCTCGGTCGCCGACCTCGGTTCGACGAACGGCACCTCGCTGGACGGCGTCGAGGTGCGCGAGCGGCCCGTCCGCCTCGCTCCCGGCGCGCTGCTGCGGCTCGGCGAGTCCGCCCTCCGCCTCACGGCGGGCTCCCGGCCCCCGGCGCTGCCGACCGCCCCGGACGGCGAGGGGCACCTGCGGGTGACCCGCGCCGAGACGGGGGCCCCCGCCCCGGGCCACGGCACCACCGCGCCCCTCTTCGCGCACACCCCCGACCACGGCGGCCAGGGCCACGGTCACGGCGCACCGGGCTCCCCGTCCCCCGCTTCGGCTCCCGCCGCCGGTTCCCCGGCGTCCTCCGGGCCCCACGGCGGCTTGGGGGCCCCGGGTTCCGCACCCGACGAGGCCGCCTGGCCGGAGCACGCCGAGGCCGGGCCGGGTGCGTATCCGGGACACGCGTATCCGGGACACGGGCACGACACCCACGCCCGCGGAGCGGAGTTCGCGGACGCCCCGGCGCCCCGGCGCGGCATAGGCGCATGGGCGAGGCGGCTCAAGGGCGGCGCGAAGGGCGAACAGGCGGCGGGCCCGGAGACCGGGGCGGGCGTCCGGGGCGACACGTACGGCGGCTCCCGCGTCCCGGACGGGCCGGGCGGCCCGACGGCGCCCGGAACATCGGCATACGGACCGTCGGCGCCCGGATCATCGGCGTCCGGATCATCGGCGTCCGGATCCGGCGCGTACGGATCCGCGGCGGGGCACCACGACTTCCCGGGCGGTTCCCACGATCCGTCCGGCGGCCCGTCGGGGTCCGGGCACCTCTCCTCCCCGGCCTCCCCCGGCTCCCCCTTCTCCGCGCTGCCCTCCGCCCCCGAGGGCACCTGGCCGGACCCGGCCGCCGTGCTGCTGACCGCGCTCGGCCCCGGGCCCCGGCTCTGGGAGCGCCGGCCGGGGCACCCGGAGGCGCTGGTGGTGCGGCTCGGCACGACCGACCGGGCCGAGGTGCCCGCCGTGCCGGTGACCGTGGGGCTGCGGGAGGCCGGTTCGCTGGGGCTGGCCGGTCCGCGCGCCCGGCTGGCGGGACTGGCCCGCGCGACGGTGGCGCAGCTCGCCGCGCTGCACTCCCCGTTCGACCTGGAGATCGTCCTCATCAGCACGGACCGCTCCCGCCCGCTGGAGGAGCGGCGGCGCGAGTGGTCCTGGCTGGGGTGGCTGCCGCATCTGCGCCCGACGCACGGGCAGGACTGCCGGCTGCTCCTCGCGTACGACCGTGAGCAGGCGGCCGCCCGTACGGCCGAGCTGGTGCGCCGCCTCGACGAGGGCTCCCTCGGTCCCGGCTGGCCGCATCTGGACCGGGCCTCGGTGGCCGAGGCCGCCCGCGCCCACACGGGCCCGCACACGGTGGTCGTCCTGGACGGTGACCCCGGTACGGCGATGCTGCGCGAGACCACGGCGCGGCTGGCCGGGGCGGGCGCGGCGGCCGGGATCCATCTGATCTGCCTGGCCGAGACCCCGGCCGCCTCCCCCGCCTCTCCGGTGGCCGCGACGTACGAGGCGGCCTGCCGGGCCTCCATCGCCTTCCGGGAGTGCGGGGCGGTCGCGATGCTGAGCGGGGACGTCGCCACGGCGCTGCGCCTGTTGCGCACGGCGGGCGGGCAGGCCGCGGGGCACGGGACGGTGGCCGCGGTGGACGCGGTGTCGGCGGCCTGGGCCGAGCGGTTCGGGCGGGCCCTGGCGCCCCTGCGTGAGGAGGGCTCGGCCGCGCTGGCGGGCCGCCCGACGACCGCGGCACTGCCGCCGTCCGCCCGGCTGCTGGACGAGCTGGGCCTGGCCCGGGCCACACCGGCCTCGCTAATGGCCCGCTGGGCGTCCACGGCGGAGGCCCAGCCCGGCGCATCGGCGCCCCGGGCCGGGGCCGCCGCCCCGGCCCGCTCCGAGCTGGACAGCGCCAACTCCGGGCGCACCCTCAGCGCGGGCCCGCGCGTCGGCCCGCAACGCACCGCGGCCTCCCCTCCCCACCGCGACTCCGGGCGCACGCCGTACCCGGCCGCGGGCACCCCCGACCCGGACCGCACCCCGTATCCGCCGCCGGACGCCCGCGACTCTGGGCGCACGCCGTACCGGGGCCACCGCTCCGACCCCGACCGGCCGCACTGTCCGCCTCCGGACACGCACGACTCCGGGCGGACGCCCTATCCGGGCTCCCGGCGTTCCGGGCCGGGGCAGGCGCCCGGGTCCGGGTCCAGGTCCGGGTCCGGGGAGCGCGGCGACGCCGCGGCGGCGTCCGTCTCCGGCGGGGCCACACCCCCCGCCGGCGTCCACACCGGCCGGCCGGTCCTCGTCCTCGGGGCGGGCCCCCGGGGCCCCCTCGGCGTCGATCTCGCCGACGAGGGGCCGCACCTGCTGATCGAGGGGCCGCCGGGCAGCGGCCGCACCGAGCTGCTCCGGGCCGTAGCCGCCTCGCTCGCCTCCGCGGCCCGGCCCGACCGGCTCGGCATCCTGCTCGTCGACGGCTCCGGCGGCGAACAGGGGGAGCGCGGCGAAGGCTTGCTCCCCTGTACGGAGCTGCCGCATGTCTTCACGCACCTCGTGGCGTGCGACCCGGTCCGGATGCGGGAGTTCGCGCAGGCCCTGGGCGGCGAGCTGAAGCGGCGCGCCGAGCTGCTCGGCGACCTGGACTTCGCCGCCTGGCACGAGCGGCACGCGCAGCGGGAGGCCACCCCCCGGATCGTGGGCCAGCGGCCGCCGAGCGGCGTCGAGCGGCGGGGCGACCTGGACTCCCCGGCCAGCGGCACCCTGCGGCTGCGCCCGGCCGCCCGGTCCGGGGACCCCGGCCCGTCGCCGCTGCCCCGCCTCGTGGTCCTCGCCGACGACTTCGACGCGCTGGTCGCCCCGGCGCTCGGCAGCCCCGGCCGGCCCGCCGCCGGTTCGGTGGTGCGGGCGCTGGAGGCCGTGGCCCGGGACGGCGGGCGGCTCGGGGTGCATCTGGTCGCCACCTCCGCGCGCCCGGACCGCACCGAGGACACCGAGCTGGCCCGTGGCGCCCGGCTGCGCATCGTGCTGGACGCCCCCGTGCTGCCGCCGTCCCCGGACGAGCCTGCCCCCGGCCGGGGCAGGCTGGGGCATCCGGACGGCCGGGTGACGCCGTTCCAGGGGGGCCGGGTCACCGGCCGCATCCCGCGTACGGCGACGCTGCGGCCCACCGTCGTCCCGCTGGAGTGGGAGCGGATGGGAGATCCGCCGACCCGGCGCCCGGTCCGGGAGCTGGGCAACGGGCCGACCGACCTCGCGCTGCTCGCCAGCGCGCTGGAGCGCGCGGCCCGCTCGGTGAACGCCGAGCGGCTTCCGGCGCTGGTGCCGTTCCCAGCCTGACCCGGCCTGACCCGGCCGCCGGACCACCCCGCCTCCTCCTGCCCCGGCAGGCTTCCGACATGCCCTGACATGACGTCACGAGGCGATCACGATAAGCCTGTTGGGGCCTCCAGCGGTATTGCGGGCCTCGTGCGCCGGGCGTAGGACTGTGCGCACGGACGACGTGGTCCGGGCATGCGGACATGGCCGGACGCGTACAGCAGAGACGGGGCAGGAATGCGCACAACCTTCTCGATACGCAGGGCCGCAGTCGTGTTCGCGGCGGTAGGCGCTCTGGCGCTCACCGGCTGCGGAGGCGACGGAGACGGCAAGAAGAAGACGGACGACGGCGCCGGCAAGGGCACGGACAGCGCGTCCACGGTGAAGCTGCCGAAGCTGGACGGGGAGGACATCTCCGTCGCCGCGGTCTGGACCGGACCCGAGCAGGCGAACTTCACCAAGGTGCTGGAGGAGTTCGAGAAGCGTACGGGCGCGAGTGTCACCTTCGTCCCGGCGCAGGACCCCATCATCAACTTCCTGGGCACCAAGATCGCGGGGAAGCAGCCGCCGGACGTGGCGATGATCCCGCAGGTCGGGGCGATCCAGCAGGCGGCCGCGAAGAAGTGGGCCAAGCCGGTCGGCCCCGAGGCGAAGGCTCAGCTCGACAAGAACTACGCGAAGGTCTGGCAGGACCTCGGCGCGGTGGACGGCACCCAGTACGGCGTGTACTTCAAGGCCGCCAACAAGTCGCTGATCTGGTACAACGCCGCCGCGTTCGACAACGCGGGGGCGAGCGAGCCGAAGACCTGGAAGGACTTCCTGACGACCGCGGAGACCATTTCCGCCTCCGGCGTCACGCCGGTCTCGGTGGGCGGCGCGGACGGCTGGACCCTGACCGACTGGTTCGAGAACGTCTACCTCTCCCAGGCGGGGCCGGAGAAGTACGACCAGCTGGCGAAGCACGAGATCCCGTGGACCGACCCGTCCGTCAAGGACGCGCTGACCACGCTGGCCGCGCTGTTCGGGAAGCCGGAGCTGATCGCGGGCGGCGCGGACGGGGCGCTCCAGACGGAGTTCCCGGCCTCGGTCACCCAGACCTTCACCGGGGGCGACCAGCCCAAGGGCGCGATGGTCTTCGAGGGCGACTTCGTCTCCATCAACATCGCGCAGACCGAGGCGAAGATCGGCACGGACGCCAAGGTCTTCCCGTTCCCGGCGGTCGGCGCGGACTCCCCCGTGGTGACCGGCGGCGACGCTGCGGTGGCGCTGAAGGACACCAAGGGCGCGCAGGCGCTGCTGACCTGGCTGGCCTCGTCCGACGCGGCGAAGATCTGGGCCGAGGCGGGCGGGTTCATCTCCCCGAACAAGGGCCTGGACCTGAAGGCCTACCCGAACGACGTGCAGCGCACGATGGCCCAGGCGCTGATCGACGCCGGTGACGACGTCCGGTTCGACATGTCCGACCAGGCCCCGCAGTCGTTCGGCGGGACGCCCGGGAAGGGCGAGTGGAAGATCCTCCAGGACTTCCTGAAGAACCCGAAGGACATCGCGGGGACCCAGAAACAGCTGGAGTCCGAAGCGGTCAAGGCGTACAAGAGCTGACGCCGTGACGACAGCGACCGCGGGGGGCGCCGGTTCGGCGCCCCCCGCCGACGACACGCATCCCCGTCCGTCCCCGCCCCCGGATCCGAAGGGGTCCCGCCGGAGCGTGACCGGCACCCGGAGGGTCATCGCGGCGGCGTTCCTGCTGCCCGCGCTGGTGCTGCTCGGCGCGCTGGTGCTCTATCCGATCGGGTACTCGGTCTACCGGTCGTTCTTCGACCAGGCCGGTACGGGCTTCGCCGGGTTCGACAACTACCAGGCGCTGTTCACCGACGCCACCATCGTCACGGCGGTGAAGAACAACGCGATCTGGGTGGTCTTCGCCCCGACGGTCGCCACCGCGCTCGGGCTGATCTTCGCGGTGCTGACCGAGCGGATCCGCTGGGGCACCGCGTTCAAGCTGATCGTCTTCATGCCGATGGCGATCTCGATGCTGGCGGCGGGCATCATCTTCCGGCTGGTGTACGACCAGGCTCCCGAGCGGGGTGTGGCCAACGCGGTGGCGGTGGGCGTGCACGACACGTTCAACCAGTCCTCCGTCTTCCCGAAGGCACGCCCGCTGCCCGTGCACCCGCTGGAGAAGGGTGACGGCGGGGCGTTCGTTTCCAAGGAGCCGGTCCGGGCCGGCCAGCCGCTGCGGGTGCCGTTGATCGGCGTGGCCCCGGCGCGGATGCCGGGCGACGCACGGCCGGCGGAGGGCGCCCCCGCGGCCTCCGGGGACAGGATCTCCGGCACGGCCTGGCTGGACTTCACCCGGGGCGGCGGCGGGAAGCCGAATGTCGTCGACCCGAAGGAGCTGGGCCTGAAGGGCCTGAAGGTCGAGGCGGTGCGGGACGGGAAGGTCGTCGCCACCGCCACGGCCGGAGCGGACGGCGTGTTCACCCTCCCCGCCTCGGCGGACGGGGCCCAACTCCGCCTGCCCGCCGACAACTTCCGCGAGCCGTACAACGGCGTCGACTGGCTCGGCCCGTCCCTCGTGACACCCGGGATCATCGGCAGTTACGTGTGGATGTGGGCCGGGTTCGCGATGGTGCTGATCGCGGCGGGCCTGGCCGGTCTGCCGCGCGAGCTCCTGGAGGCGGCCCGGGTGGACGGCGCCAACGAGTGGCAGGTGTTCCGCCGGATCACGGTGCCGATGCTGGCGCCGGTGCTCGCGGTGGTCCTGGTGACGCTGATGATCAACGTGCTGAAGGTCTTCGACCTGGTGTTCATCATCGCGCCGGGCTCCTCGCAGGACGACGCGAACGTGCTGGCGCTCCAGCTGTACCGGTCCTCGTTCGGCACGGACGCCGACCTGGGGATCGGGAGCGCGATCGCGGTGCTCCTGCTGCTGCTGGTGATCCCGGTGATGCTCTTCAATATCCGCCGGATCCGGAAGGAGGGACGGCGATGACGGGCCACACCCGCCCCGTGCCGCCTCCCGGCCGGGGGTCCGGGGGTCGCCCCCCGGGAGAACACAGCAATATCCGCCGGATCCGGAAGGAGGGACGGCGATGAGCAGCGCACCGGAAGTGAACACCGCGCGCACCGGCCGCCAGAAGGCGGTTTCCCGGCGGTCGAGCGCCCCCGAAGCGCCCAGGGCCAAGCAGCCCCTCGGCGCCCGGATCGCCGCCCGTGCCGGCGGCGGGGTGATGAGGGTCTTCCTGATCCTGGTCGCCCTGTTCTGGCTGATGCCCACGATCGGTCTACTGCTGTCCTCGCTGCGCGGGTCGCAGGACATCGCGGCGTCCGGCTGGTGGAAGGTCTTCACCGCCCCGTCGGAGATGACCCTCGACAACTACCAGCGGCTGCTGGACAACTCGACGATCACCGGCTCGCTGGTCAGCACGATCATGATCACCGTGCCCTCCACGGTGCTGGTGGTGGTGATCGGCTCGCTGGCCGGATACGCCTTCGCGTGGATGGAGTTCCCCGGCCGCGACTGGTGGTTCCTGCTGGTCGTCGGGTTGCTGGTGGTTCCCGTGCAGGTCGCGCTGATCCCGGTCTCCGAGCTGTTCGGCACCATCGGGATCTTCGAGACGACGCTCGGGGTGGTGCTGTTCCACACGGCGTTCGGCCTGCCGTTCGCGATCTTCCTGCTGCGGAACTTCTTCGCGGAGATCCCCCGTGAGCTGCTGGAGGCCGCCCGGCTCGACGGGGCCGGCGAGATCCGGCTCTTCACCCGGGTCGTGATGCCGCTGGGCGGCCCGGCGATCGCCTCGCTCGGGATCTTCCAGTTCCTGTGGGTGTGGAACGACATGCTGGTCGCGCTGATCTTCGCGGACTCCGAGTCGCCGCCGATCACGGTGGCGCTCCAGCAGCAGGTACGCCAGTTCGGCAACAACATCGACGTGCTGGCGCCCGGCGCGTTCGTATCGATGGTGATCCCGCTGGCGGTGTTCTTCGCCTTCCAGCGGCAGTTCGTGTCCGGCGTGATGGCGGGCGCGGTCAAGTAGCGCTCGCCACAAGGCCGTACGCCCTCGTGGGCGTACGGCTGTGCGTCAACCCGGAGCGGCCCGGTTCCCCGGAACCGGGCCGCTCCGCCGTCCGCGTCCCCCGATTGCCGCGTCCGGCGTAACCCTGTCATTCCATCCGACGTTTGCGCTCTGCCTGGTTCCCGCGAACGATCGACCCATGGATGTGTAGTGCCTCGGTTCTCCGTCATCGTGCCCGCATTCCGGGTCCAGGCGTATCTGCACGCGTGTCTGGATTCCGTGCTGGCCCAGTCCTTCAAGGACTACGAGGTCGTCGTGGTCGACGACTGCTCCCCCGACGCCTGTGGACCGATCGCCGACGAGTACGCCCGCCGGGACCCCCGCGTCACCGCGCTGCACCTCCCCCGCAACACCGGCCTCGGCCCCGCCCGGAACGCCGGGATGGCACGGGCGGGCGGCGACTACCTGATCTTCCTCGACGGCGACGACACCCTGCTGCCGGACGCGCTCCAGACCATCGCCGACCGGATCGACGCGACCGGCGGGCCCGACGTCCTGATGTACGACTACGCCCGCACCTACTGGACGGGCCGCAGCGTGCGCAACGTCCTGGCCGCCCATCTCGACGAGGGCGGGCCCGCCACCTTCCGGCTCTCCGACCGGCCCGAGCTGCTGCGGCTCCTCATGGTCGTCTGGAACAAGGCGTACCGCCGCGCGTTCATCGAGGCCGAGGGGTTCACCTTCCCGCCCGGCTACTACGAGGACACGCCCTGGACCTACCCGGTGCTGATGTCGGCCGGGTCGATCGCGGTACTGGACGCGGTCTGCGTCTCCTACCGGCAGCGGCGGCGCGGCAACATCCTCTCCACCACCAGCGAGAAGCACTTCGACGTCTTCGACCAGTACGACCGGGTCTTCGCGTTCATCGACGCGCGCCCCGAACTCGCCGTGTGGCGTCCGGTGATGTTCCGCCGGATGCTGGACCACTTCTCGGCGCTCTTCGCCTCCCGGGACCGGCTGCCGCACCACAGCCGCGCCGCGTTCTTCCGCCGGGCGGCCGCGTACGGCCGCCGCTACCGCGCCCCCGGCGCCCCGGTCCCCCGCCGCACCCTGCTGCGGCACGGCCTGCTGCGGCTCGGCGCGCGGCGCACCTACCAAGCTCTGTCGGGCGCCCAGCGCCTGGCCGGCCGGCTGCGCCGGGGTTCGGCGGCCGTACGCCGGGCGGTGCGGGGCGCGGCGCTGCGGACGCACTACCGGATCCAGTCGCGGCTGCCGCTGCGCTCCCGGGACGCGGTGTTCGCCGCCCGGGGCGGCGGGTACACGGGCAGCCCCGCGGCGATCGAGGCGAAGGTCCGCGAGCTGGTCCCGGGGGTGCGGACGGCCTGGATCTGCCGGCCCGCCGACGCCCCCACCGTGCCGGCCGGCACCCGGCACCTCGCGACCGGCACCTTCGCCCACTGGACGGCGCTGGCCCGCTCCGCGTACCTGGTGAACGACTCCGCCTTCGACCGGGGGCTGGTCAAGCGCCGGGGCCAGGTCCTGCTCCAGACGCACGAGGGCACGCCGCTGCGGACCGTGGGCACCGATCTGCTGGACCGGCCCGCCGCCGCCCGGGACACCGACTTCGAGCAGCTGCTGCGCTCGGTGGACACCTGGGACTTCTCCCTCTCGGCCAACCCGCACTCCACCCTCGTACGGGAGAGGGCCTATCCGTCCGCGTACACGACGCTGGAGTACGGCTCGCCGCGCAACGACGTGTACCACCGCACCGGCCCGGCGGAGGTGGCGCGGCTGCGCGAGTCGCTGGGGATCCCGGCGGGCAGCACGGCCCTGCTGTACGCCCCGGCGCACCGCGACTACCGGCGTGTCCAGCGGCCCGTCCTGGACCTGGAGCGGCTGGTCCGGGTCCTGGGCCCGCGGTTCGTGGTGCTGGCCCGGGCGCCCCGCCCCACGGGTGTCGACGGCCACCGGGCGCCGCACCCCCGGATCATCGACGTCCATGGGCACCGGTCCGTGGAGACGCTGGCACTCGCGTCGGACGCGCTGATCACGGACTACGCGTCGCTGATGTTCGACTACGTCAACCTGGACCGCCCGGTGGTGCTGCACCTGGCCGACATCGAGGCGTACGAGGCGGCACGGGGAACGTACTTCGACATCACGGCGTTCCCGCCCGGCATCGTGGCCCGGGGCCAGGACGAGCTGTTCGACATCTTCGCCTCGGACCACTGGCGGGGCTCACGCTCGGCCCAGTTGCGGGCCGCGTTCCGGGCCCGGTTCTGTCCGTACGACGACGGTTTCGCCGCCGAGCGGGTGGTGCGGCGGGTCTTCCTCGGGGAGACGGACGGGCTGCCGCTGCCGGTGCCGTCCGCCGCCCGCCGGACGCCCGCGGCCCTTCCGGCGCAGGACGGGGCCGGGGCGGGCGTCAGGGGCTGACCCCGGGCCGTCGCCGGATCCGTGCCCGGGGCCTGCCCCGCCCGGGCTCGGAGCGGGTACGGAGCGTGCTCAGCGTTCCAGGAGCGCGAACAGCTCCTCCCAGCGGCGCAGGGTCTCCGGCTCGGAGAACCGCTGGACGCCGGACCGGGCCCGCGCGCCCATCGCGTCGCGCAGCCGGGGGTTGCCGGTGAGCCGCAGCAGCCGGTCGGCGAGGGCGGCGACGTCTCCGGCGGGGGCCAGGAGGCCGTCCTCGCCGTCGCGGACGATCTCGCGCACCCCCGGCGCGCAGTCGAAGGCGGCGCAGGGCACGCCGCTGGCCATCGCCTCCAGGAGGGCCAGCGGGAAGCCCTCGCCCCGGGAGGACTGGACGAAGACGGAGGCCTCGGCGAGGGCCCGCTCCACGTCGTCGGTGCGGCCCATCCACTCCACACAGCCGTCGAGGCCGAGTCTCGTGCACTGCTCCTTCAGCGCGGCCTCGTCCTCGCCGGCCCCGTACACGCGCAGCCGCCAGTCGGGGCGGGCGGGCGCGACCAGGGCCCAGGTGTCCAGAAGCAGGTCGATGCCCTTCTGGTCGCTGAGCCGGCCGATGCTGGCGACGGTCCTCGCGGTGCGGGGGGAGGGCACGGCGGGCAGGCGGGAGAGGGCGTTGGGCAGGAAACCGACGTTGTTCATGCCGTCCCCGGCCCATTGGTCGGCGTCCTCCTCGGTGAGGACGAGCCAGTGGTCGAGGTCCTTGTAGTGCTTCTTGATCCAGCGGTAGCGATGGCTCGCGCGGGAGTAGCCGTAGGACTCGTGGCTCATCCCGATGACCCGCAGCCCGGTGGTGTCGGCCTCCCCGACCCATTCCATCGCCCAGACCTGGGTGACGATGACGACCGCGCCGGGGCGGGCGGTCGCGAAGATCTCCGAGAGCCGGGCGACCGCCCGCTTCTTGGCGGCGGCCCGGGCCGCCTCCCTGCGCCGGGTGGGGAGGCGGAAGCGGTCGCGGACACCTCGGGGCGTCCAGGGGGTCGGGGGGTGGGCGGGGTAGAGGGCGGTGACGGGGTGGGCGGGCTGTGCGGGCAGCGCCATCTTGAGGTCGGAGGCGTGGATGCCGATGGCGTGGACCCGGTGGCCCTGGTCGGCGAAGAGGCGGGCGGTCTGGTGCATCCAGCCGGTGACGCCGCCGAGTTCGTCGGTGCTGTTGGAGACGATGAAGATGTCGCGGCTCATCGGCCGGCCCCCCGGTCCTGGTCGATGGTGTGGTGGGCGCCCCGGGAGGCTCCGGGGCCGAAGACGGCGGCGACGGTCCTGCGGGCCGCGTCGCCCCGGTCGTAGGGCCCGAACTGCCGGACGAAGGACCGGCGTCGGTCGGCGTACCGGGTGTCGGTCCTCTTCAGTTCGGCGAGGGCCGCGAACAGCTCCTCCCGCGTCGCGGTCACCGGCCCGGGAGCCTTCTCCCGCAGGTCGAAGTAGCTGCCGCGCTCGGCCGCGTACGCCTCCAGGTCGGGGGCGTACAGCACGACGGGCCGGTCGAGGAGGGCGAAGTCGAACATGATGGAGGAGTAGTCGGTGATCAACACGTCGGTGAGCGTGAGCAGTTCGCTGACGTCGTGGTGGCGCGAGACGTCGATGACGGTCCCGGGCGGGCAGGGCGGCAGCCGGGCGGACTCCAGGTAGTGGGCGCGCACCAGCAGGGTGTGGGTGTCGCCGAACCGCTCCGCGAACTCCCGTACGTCCAGCAGGAGACGGCTTCTGCGCTGCTTGCCGGGGCCGCCCCGGAACGTGGGGGCGTACAGCACGGTCTTCTTGTGGTCGTCCAGCCCGAGCGCCCCGGCGAGCGGCGGGCGCGGCAGCCGCCCCTCGGTCTCGGCCCGGGTGCGCTCCGCGATCAGGGCGTCGTTGCGCGGGTAGCCGGTGCGCAGGAGCCGCTCCTCGGGCAGCCGGTAGGCGCGGGCGAGGGTGTTCACGTCGTGCTCGGAGCGGACGAGGAAGTGGTCGAAGCGGTCCACGGCCCGCTGGAGCCGCGCGCGCTGGGAGGTGTTCTGGAGCCGTACGCGCTGCTCGTCGAAGCCCATCCGCTTGTACGCGGAGCCGTGCCAGGTCTGGAGGTACGTGGTGTGCCGGGGCTTGTGCAGCTGCTGCGGGAAGCCCTGGTTGTCGACCCAGAACTCCGCGCGGGCGAGCGCCCACAGGTAGCGCCAGGACCAGCGGCGTACGAGGCGGGCGTCGTCCGGGAAGCCCGCCGGGGAGGGGTCGTAGGACCACGTGGCGTGGAGTTTCAGGCCCTGGCGGCGGATCTCCTCGTACAGGGCGCGCGGGCTGTCGCCGTAACAGGTGCCCATGTGGCTTTCGAGGACGACGGAGCCCCGGCGGACGGGGAGCCGGGTGAGCCAGGTGTTGTAGACGGGGACCTTGAAGCCCCGGGAGCGGTAGCGCTCCAGCCGTCCCCGCAGGGACCGGACGAGGAGCTTCGCCTTGCGGGCGGGCCGGAAGCGGGTGGCGTAGCGGACCAGGCGGTGGGTGGTGCGGGCCGGGCGGCGGCGGGCGGTCAGCCGGAGCGCGAAGTGGTCCTTGAGCGTGATGTAGGGCTCCCAGGTGTCCCCGGCGAGCCGCCCGAGCCGGGGCCTGGCGGCGAACCGGAGGCCGCCTTCCACCTGGTCCTGCGGGGCGAACAGATCGCTGACGGACCGGGGCCCGTCGGGGCCCCCCGCGGTCACGGTCAGCCGCGCGTCCCACGCCGTGTCGCGGACGCCGACGGGGCGCAGGCGGCGCGTGACGTCGGCCCGCGCGCGCCAGATGATCCCGTTGCCGTCGTGCCGGATCTCCTCGACCGGGAACGCGACGGCGCGCGCCCCGCCCCGGGCCCGGAGCTCCAGGGTCGCGGCCAGGGGGGCCTCCGGGGCGGGCCCGCCGTGGCCGGGCAGTACGAGGCGGCCTTCCAGCAGCAGGCGGCCCCGGTCGGCGGTGGCGCGGGTGAGCCGGTTCATCAGCCGGGCTTCGCCGAACGCGCGGTACTGGTGGCCGAGTTCGGTGACGTCGATGTCCGGCCCCTCCGGGCCGCCGCCCCAGGCCACCCGGCCGTCCGCCCCCGTCGTCAGCGGCGCGCACACGGTGGCGGGTCTGCTCAGCGCGTACGCCGCGGCGAGGGCCCCTTCGGCGTCGCCCCGGGCCAGCAGGCTCACGGCGACCCGCTCCAGCGGAGGCAGGCCCGGCAGGCCCGTACGGAAGGAACCGCTCAGCGCGCGTGCGGCGACCGCGGCGGTGCGGGCGCGGCGGGCGGCGGGCAGGTGGGGGAAGGTCCGCACGAGCGGCACCAGGTGGTCGCGGGCGAACGCCTCCTCCCGGTCCTCGCGCAGCCCCGGAAGCCCCCGCGTGAGGAGGGTGTTGGCGACCCTGCGGTGGGCCTCGGTCAGGGCGGCGAGGTCGCGGGCCCGGTCGGGGACGGCCCGGCCGGTCACGATCAGCCGGCGCACCAGGGCGATCCGTCCGACCGCGGCGGCGGCGAGCGGGCCGAAGAGGATCTCGCCGTACGTCAGGTCCTCCTCGTACCGCAGCCCGTGCCGCCTGGCGGCCTCGCGGCGCAGGCAGAACCCGGTCACCAGGGCGTCCCTGACGACGAGTTCGGGGGCGTCGGTGAAGCGGGCGAGCGTGCGGGAGCGGGCGTACAGCTGACCCTGCCAGGACGGCTCCCGCTCCTTGCCGCCCTCGGCCTCAAGCATGCTCCAGCGGCCGGCGATCAGGTCGGCGCGGCTGGTCTCGCCCGCCTGCCACAGGTTGCGGCAGGCGTGGAGCTGGAGGCGTTCGCCGGGGGCGAGGACCAGGACGTACCGGCCGTCCGCCGCGTCCAGGCCCACGTTGCGCAGGGCGCCGGTGGTGCGGGCGGCCGGGTCGGCGTGGAGGAGCCGGACCCTCCCGGGGGCGCGGTCGGCGAGCGTCCGGGCAGCGGTGCGGACGGCCGCCTCGGCGGTGGAGGCGAGGACCACGACGGCCTCGGCTCCGCGCAGCGACTGGCCGAGCACGGACTCCACGGAGGCGCGCAGGGCGTCGGCGCCCCCGGGGCCCTCGCCGTCCCCGCCGCCGGTGATCACACAGCTGAAGTCGCTCACGCCTGCTCCCCCTTGAGCATCCGGTCGACGACCCCGGCGGCGGCGGTCCCGTCGTCGAGGTCGCAGAACTCCTCCCGGAACCGCTCGTACGCCTCCCGGTGCCCGGCGGTCGCGGCTTCCGGGTCGCGCAGGGCGGCCACGATCCCGGCGGAGTCGGGGATCAGGGGGCCGGGGGCCCGGTGCTCGAAGTCGAAGCAGAAGCCGCGCAGGGTGTCGCGGTAGTGGGCCAGGTCGTAGGTGTGGAACAGCATCGGGCGGCCGGTCTGCGCGAAGTCGAACATGATCGAGGAGTAGTCGGTGACCAGGACGTCGCTGATCAGCAGCAGTTCGGCGGCGTCCGGGTGGCGGGAGACGTCCCGGACGAAGGCGGTGTCGGGGATGCTCCCGCCGACGAGGTAGTGGCGGCGGACCAGCAGGACGTGGTCGTCACCGAGGCTCTCCCGCGCCCGCTTCAGGTCGAGTTGGAGGTCCAGCCCGTAGCGCCCGCCCCGCCGGGGGTGGTCGTCGCGCCAGGTGGGGGCGTACAGGATCACGCGCCGCCCCTCGGGGATCGCGATCCTCTCGCGTACGGCTGCCGCGACCTTGTCCCGGTCGGGGGCGTACAGCAGGTCGTTGCGCGGGTAGCCGCACTCCAGGACCTCGCCCGAGTAGCCGAAGGCGCGGCGCAGGACGGGGGTGGAGAACCTGTTCGGGGAGACGAGCACGCTCCACTGGGCGGACCGGTGTTCCATGGACGCCATGTACGCGGCGTCGGCGTGCGGGGTGCCCGCGAGGTCGCGGCCGATGCGCTTGAGCGGGGTGCCGTGCCAGGTCTGGACGACGCACTGGCCCTCGGCCCGTTCGAACCACTCGGGCAGGTGGGTGTTGGTGACGATCCAGCGACTGCGGGCCAGCGCCTCGTACCAGTCGGCGCTGTGCAGGGCCACGGGGCGGACGCCTTCGGGCACGGCCGTCTGCTGGTCGCGCACCACCCACAGGTGGTCGATGTCCCGTCCTCGCGCGGCGAGTTCGCGGTGGATCGCCCGGGGCGAGTCGGAGTGCTGGCGGCCGTCGAAGCTGGAGTAGAGGACGGCCGGGCGGGGTTCGTCGACCGTGGCGGCGCGCAGTCCGGCGTACCGCTCGCGCTGGATCCGCTGCCCGTACGCTCCCCTCTCCGCCGGGGGGAGGGCGCTGCCGGACTCCAGGACGAGGCGGTCGTGGTGGCGCCGCTGCAGGACGAACTCCCGGTGCCCGGACCGCTGTCGCCATGGAAGGGTGTGGTGCAGAGGGCTGCTGAGCCGTAGCGGCCGGTACGCCTCCGGGTCCCGCTCCCCCGGCTCGCGCAGGAAGAGGTACCAGCGGCCCTCGGCGAGCGGCAGCGCCCCGCCGGGCCCCTCGACGGCGGCGGGCGCGATCACGGCCCGGAAGCCGTCGCCGTCCCGCCGCTCCAGGCCGAGGACCGCCTCCTCACGGTGGCCGCTGTGCCGCAGGACGAGTTCCCGGAAGGCGCCCGTGGGGTCGGGGAAGGTCCCTTCCAGGACCAGGGTGCCCGGCTCCTCCCGGGCGGCGGAGGTGACGACGGGCTGGACGGGCCGGTCGGTGAGCACGAGGTCGCCCGAGGGGTTGGGGGCCGCGTACAGCTCTCGGCCACCAGGCAGCGGATAGCGCCCGTCCTGGCCGTCGGTGCGGGCCGCCACCGTCAACGGCTGGCCCTCGCCGACGAGTTGGACGCCCCAGATGTCGTCCTCCCCTCGGAAGGCGCTGAGCGGGATGTCCGCCGCCCGGGAGCCGGGTGAGCCGCGCAGGGCGAACTCCCGGGTCTCCTTGGTGCGCCACTCGGTGAGTCTGAGGGCGACCGGTCCGGTGTCGCCGAGGACCTTCACCTCCAGGCGCACCGCGTCCTCGACCGCCGACTGCCCGGTCAGGACGGCCGCGACGCGTTCGGTGCGCAGCTCCAGCTTGTTGCCGGCGAGGACGGGGACGACACGGGTCCGCTCGTCGGTGTACAGCGCGGCGGGCGGGGCCGGGGTGGAGACGAGCCGCATCGGGCCCCGGCGCGGCCGGCCCGCGCCGACGACGACGGCCTCCAGTTTCCATGTGGTGCGCCCGCCGCCGCCCGTGCCCTTCGCAGCGAGCCTGCGGGGGTCGACGACGGCCTCGAACCCGGCGCGGTCGTAGCGGTGCAGGGAGCGGCCGGAGAGGGCGGTGGCCTCGTCGCCCGGGACCGGGCGGGTCCGCAGGGGGATCAGCCTCTTCCCGGAGCGCAGCCAGCCGAGCCGGACCGGGCCGCCCGGGGCGTTGCGTACGTAGGCATGGCCGGTCAGGTGCAGCAGCCCGTCCCGCCAGACCGCCTCGGTGAGGTGGGCGTGGACGGGCAGGTCGGCGGGGGTCAGCGCGGTCGTCGCGGGCGGCAGGGGGGCGCGGACGGCGGGGTGGTGGGCCCGGGGCCGGAGCAGCCCGGTGACGTGGAAGGTGTCCCGGTCCTTCTTCTCGTCGGCAAGGAGGTCGAGGAGTTCCGGGAGGCGGCGTTCGCGGATGAGCTGCCACTTGACCCGCAGGTGCAGGGGCAGTCCGGTGAGGACACCGGGCTCGACGGTGGCGGCGAAGGCGCCCGCGTGCTCCAGGAACGCCTCGTGGAACTCCGCGTCGCCGTCCCCGAGCGCCTCGATGAACAGCCACAGGTCGCCGGAGAGGGCGTGGGCGTCGTAGCGGCGCTTGGCCTCGGCCAGTTCGGGCCGGGCGGCGAGGAAGCGGCTGACGGTGGTGACGGCGGTGACCCGGTCGCGGATGCCCCGGGGCACGGCCCGCCGGGTGGTGATCGATCCGTCGCGGTCGCGCCAGTGGTAGACGGGCTCCTCGACGACGTCGACGGAGCCGGCCAGGAAGTGGGCGGGCAGGACGACGGCGATGTCCTCGTACAGCACCCCGGTGGGGAAGGCGAAGGCGTGCTCGTCCCAGAAGGCGCGGCGGAAGACCTTGTTGCAGGCGATGCGGTCACCGAGCAGAATCCAGTCCCGGGTGACGTGGGTGGCCCGCCGCGCCTTCTCCATCGGCTTGCGGAACATCGGGGACTGTTCCAGCTTCCCGCCCGCCCGCAGCCGGAGCACGTTGCCGGTGGCGAAGTCGGAGCCGGAGCTGTCGAGTTCGGCCAGCATGCGGGCGTACGCGCCGGGCGGTACGACGTCGTCACTGTCGACGAACGTCAGGAACTCCGCGCCGGGGTCGGCCTCGCGGACCCCGGCGTTGCGGGCCGCGCCGAGTCCGGCGTTCTCCTGCCGGAGCAGCCGGAAGCGCGGGTCGCGGTCCACGAACTCCTGTGCCAGAGCGGGGCCGTTGTCCGTGGACCCGTCGTCGACGAGGACGACCTCCAGGTCCGGCATGGTCTGCTCGGCGAGCGAGGAGAGGCAGGCACCGAGGTACTCCTCGACGTTGTAGAGGGGGACGACGACGGTGAGACGGGGTGCCATCGCGGCGCACGATCCTTCCGGGCGGACGCCATCAGGGGCAATGAGCGTCGGGGGCTTGAGCTTCGGGGCCTGGGCTTCGGGGCCTGGGCTTCGGGGGCTTGGACTTCCGGGGTGGGGCCCGTCGGGGGCCATGGGGTACAACCCGCGCCGGAAGGGCGGGTCACCCGAGGGGGCCCGTTCGGGTGACGCGGAGGGGGCGGAGCCACGCGCCCCAGGGGCGTGCCGGGAGCACGTTCGAGCCCCGTACCGGAAGGGCACGGGGCTCGGTGCTCGGCGCTGCCGTGATGGGCTCGCGTCAGGGCTTCACGGCGATCCGGCCCTCGTCCATCCGCAGCAGCAGAAGGCGCTCACCGGTCTTGTCGAGGAACTCGTCGACCGCCTGCCGCGATCCCTGCCAGTAGCCGTAGTCGTCGATGAGGAGCACCCCGCCGGGGACCAACCGGGAGTACAGGTGCTCCAGTTCGTGCTTGGTGGAGGCGTACCAGTCGGTGTCCAGGCGCAGGATGGAGATCTGCTCGGGGGCTTGCGCGGGGACGGTGTCCTCGACCCGCCCCTGGACGTAGTGGACGCGCTCCTTCGGGTACGGAACGGTGTCGAAGCCCGCCTTGACGTCCTCCAGCGAGGCGACCGCCCAGATCGGCCGGTCCTTGCCCTGGGCGTCCAGCAGTTCCTGGGCCGGCCGCCCGTCGCGCCGCAGATCCTCGGCGGTGGGCGGGGTCATGCCCTCGTACGTGTCGAAGAGGTACAGGTCGCGCTCGGTCTCACCGACGGAGAGCAGGGTCCGGGCGCAGGCCTGCATGGAACCGCCGCGCCAGACGCCGCACTCGACGATGGAACCGGGGATGTCGTGCCGGGCGATGTAACGGGTGGCGAGGATGAAGGTGTTGAGCCGCTCCGGCGAGGTCATCGAGTACGGCTTGACCGCGCGGATGATGTCCTTCGCCTCGTCGTCGTAGTCCGCGGGGAACCCGGGCGCGGCCTTCTTCGCCTTGGGTTCCGGAGCCGTTACGGGGGTGGGTGCGGCGGCCGGAGCCGGTGCGGGGGCGGTGCGGGCGGCGGGCACCGTGACGCGCCTGAGCTGGTATCCGGTGAGCTGCTGAAGGACGCCGTTGACGGCGTTGCGCCAAGCCATGCCCCGGGACAGTACGCGCGGTTTGCGCCGCATGTCATCTTTCGTCAACCTGCCATTGATCGGGGCGGTTCCTGTTCGCGTGCGGCCCCCTGCGCGGGCACGGCCTCCGGGCGTCCGCACGCCTCACGGCCGTCCACCGGACGGGGCAGCGGTACCCCGTCCACGCCGCCGACCCGGTTCGCCCACCACACCGTCAGCTCCCGTACGGCGAACATGGTCAGGCGGGGGTAGCGCCGCGGCTTACGGAAGACGCCGACGGAGTCGCCCCAGTAGGCGGCCTTCTTGTCGATGGCCCGGTAGTCGTGCCAGATGCCCTTGCGGGGCGGGAAGTCGGTGTACGCCTCGCGCAGTTCGAGCCGCGCGTGCGCGGCGAGCGCGCGGAACCCGTCGGGATAGTAGCGCCAGCAGTCCTGCGCGTCGTGGACGTGGCCGCGCGACGGGGCGGTGATGAACGCGTGGCCGCCCGGCTTCAGGATCCGGGCGATCTCCAGCATCGACGCCCAGAAGAACGGGATGTGCTCGAACGCCTGCCCGGACAGCACCACATCGGCGCTGTTGGAGCGGGCGGGGATGCGGTACGGCTTCCTCATCACCGCGTCGACGTTGGGGCCGTCCTGCACGTCGACACCGAAGTAGTCGACGGGGTGCCCGGCGAGCAACGCCCGGTGGGTACGGGTCTGTTTGCCGGAGATCCGCGACCCGAGGTCGACGACGCGGTAGGCGCCGTTGCCGGACGCGGCCCCGCGGGCAGGCCCTTCGACGGGCAGATACTCCTTGATGCAGAGTTCCATCTGCTCGTAGGCGGACCGGTGCATGGACGTCTCCCAACATGGCGGGGTGAGCGAGATGCCGGGCACAACGACCGGGCGGCACGGAAGAACCGGCGCGGGCGGGCCGCCTTGAGCCATTCGGGTGGCGGGGACACCCCGGTCGGTCAGGGACGGGGCCCCGGGTCACAGGGGCGGGGCCCCGGGTCACAGGGACGGGGCGAAGAACCGCCGCACGACGCGTTCTGCCGCGCGTCCGTCGTCGTACGGGCAGAACCGCTTTCGGAACGCGGTGCGCAGCACGGCCGCCTCCGGTGACCGCCACTCCCCCGTACGGAACACGTCGGCCAGCCCGCCGGGGGTGGTGGTGACGGCGCCGGGGGTGTCGCCGGGCCGCCCGGAGAGCAGGTCGAAGTAGGTCCCGCGCGCGGCACGGTAGGCGGCCCAGTCGGGGGCGTGGACGACGATCGGGCGGTCCAGGCAGGCGTAGTCGAAGATCAGGGAGGAGTAGTCGGCAATCAATGCGTCGGCGGCCAGGCACAGTTCCTCGACCCGGGGGTGCCCGGTGACGTCGACGACGCGCCCCGTCCCCGCGTCCGCACCGTGCCGCGCCTCCGCCCCGCCGACCTCGGCCGTGCGCCCGTAGAAGTAGTGGGCGCGCACCAACAGCACGTAGTCCGGCCCGAGTTCCCGCGCCAGCCGTGCCGGGTCGAGGTCGGGTACGAAGCTGTCGCGGTAGTCGCGGTGGGTCGGGGCGTAGAGGAGGGCGGTCTGTCCCTCGGCGATGCCCAGGCCGGCGCGGACCTTCGCGACGTCCCCGGCGGTGGCGGTGGCGTAGAGGTCGTTGCGGGGGTAGCCGAGGTCGAGCCGCTCGTACGCGCCCGGGTAGACGCGGTCCCAGACCTCGGTGCTGTGCGGGTTGGCGGAGAGACTGAAGTCCCACTGGCCGACATGGGCGAGGATCCTGGCGAAGTCGGTCTTCCGGGCGAGGGCGGGGTACGCGCGCTGGTCCAGCCCCATGGTCTTGAGGGGGGTTCCGTGGTGGGTCTGGAGATAGCGCTGACCGGGCCGTTTGGTGAAACCGCCGGGAAAGCTGGAGTTGTTGACCAGGTAGGCGGCGGTGGCCATGGCCCGCCAGTAGGGACGCGAGCCCTCGATGACGTACGGCACACCGGCCGGCATCCGGTCGCGGTGCCGGGAGGAGACGACCCACACGCCCCGTACGTGCGGGGCCAGTTCGCGGGCCTTGGCGTGGATCGCGGCGGGGTTGCAGGCGACGCCCCGGTTCCAGTACGCCCCGTAGACGGCGAGGTCCGGGTCGAGCGGGCGGCGCAGGTCGGTGCGGTAGGCGGCCCGCATGGCCTGCCGGCGCGCGAAACGCTTCACGGAAGCTCGGGTGGGCATGGCAGCCGAGGGTAATCGCGGGCCGGGACGGCACAGGAGCCGCGTTCACCCGTTCGGGGCAGCGCCGGTGACCCCGGGACCTGGCCCCTGTTGACCAGGACATGAAGCCACCAGTGCCGCCCCTCCTCAGCGTCGTCGTCCCCGTCCACAACGTCGAGGCCTACCTGGAGGACTGCCTGCGGTCGGTGGCGGACCAGACCCTCGAAGCGATCGAGGTGGTCATGGTCGACGACGGTTCGACGGACGGCAGCGCCCGGATCGCGGCGGAGTTCGCCGCCCGGGACGGCCGCTTCCGGCTGGTGCGGCAGCGGAACGCCGGCCTGAGCGCCGCCCGCAACACCGGCGTCCGGCACACCACGCCCACCGTCCCCTACCTGGCGTTCGCCGACAGCGACGACGTTCTCGTGCACGACGCGTACGAGCGGATGACGGCCTCGCTGGAGTCGACCGGTTCCGACCTGGTGACCGGCAATGTGTGGCGGCTGACCGCACAGGGACGGCAGCAGGCGTGGCAGTACCGCTGGCTGACCGGCCCCCGGCCGCGTACCCACATCACCCGGGACCCGCGCCTGTTGGCGGACCGGGTGGCGTGGAACAAGGTGTTCAGGCGCTCCTTCTGGGACGCGCACGGCTTCGCCTTCCCCGTGGGCAGGCTGTACGAGGACACCCCGGTGATGATCCCCGCGCACCATCTCGCCGGGTCCGTCGACGTCCTGCACGAGCACGTCTACTACTGGCGGGTGCGGGAGGGGTCGATCACCCGGCGGCGTACGGACGTCACGGGCGTACGGGACCGGATCGCCGCGTGCGAGCAGGTCAGCGCGTTCCTGGGCGACCGGGACGCGGCACAGCGGCGGGCCTACGACACGTCCTGTCTGCGCGACGACTTCGGGTACTTCCTGGACGGTCTGCCGCTGGGCGGCGCGGCGTACCGGGCGGCGTTCCTGGAAGGCGCCGGGGCCTTCGTCGACCGGGCGGGGCCCGGGGCGCTGGAGGGGCTGCCGGTGGAGCTGCGCGTCAAGTGGACGCTGGTGCGGGAGCGGCGGCTGGAGGAGCTGCTGGCGGTCCTCGCCTTCGAACGGGCCAACGGGGCGGGAACGTTCGCGGTCGAGGGCCCCCCGGGGCGGCGGCGGGCGGTGTACCCCGGGGTGCGCGGCGCGAGCGCCCGGCTCACGCGCGCGGACGTGCCCGCCGTGGCGCGGCTGCTGGAGGCGCGCTGGGGCGCGGACGGGAAGCTGCGGCTGCGCGGGTACGCGTATCTGCGCAACCTCCCCGCCGCCTCCGCCCGGCACCGGCTCACGGTGGGGATGGTCCGGGCGGAGCGGGGCCGGCAGGTGCGCCCGGTGCCGGTGCGCTCCGTGTGCACGCCCGAGGCGACGGTGAGCTCCGGGCAGGAGCTGCACGGCTACGACCACGCGGGCTTCGAGATGGTCCTCGACCCGGACCGGCTGCCCGCGACGACGGAGGGCGGCGGCTGGCTGGTCGGCCTGGTCCTCGCCGCGCCCGGGGCGGTCCGGCGGGTGGCGGTGCGCGCCCCGGACGCGGGCGCGGACCAGCCGCTCGTTCACGACCTGGGCGACGGGCGGCGGGCGGTGCTCGACTACCGGGGCGGCCGGCTCCGGCTGACCGTGTCGCGCCTGCGGGCACGGGCCGAGGGGCACCGGACCGCCGGGGCGGAGGGCTCCTGGCTGGAACTCACGGGCCGGCTCTTCGACGGGAGCAGGCCCACGGCGCTGCTGCTGACACGCGACGGGAGCGAGGAGCGCTCCTGCCCGGTGGAGTACGCGGAGACCACCGGGGCGAACGAGCACCGGACGCCGGGCGGGGCGGACCGGCACGGGGGCGGAGGGCCGGGCGGGGCGGACGGGAACAAGAGCGGGGCGCCGGACGGGGTCGGGTTCACGGTGCGGGTGCCGCTCGCCGACCTCGCCGGGGCCCCGCCCGCTCCGCACCGGGCGCCCCGCGAGGTCGAGGCGGCCGGCGGGGCGCGCTGGCGGGTCCGGCTGCTGCTCGCCGACGGCACCCGCGTCCCGCTGCCCGCCGCCCCGGACCTGCCGCCGCCCGCGTGCGCGGATCCGGCGGGCGACCTGGTGCTGGACCTGGCGGGGCCTCCGTACGCGGACCGGGTGGAGTGCACGCCGGAGGGGGCCCTGCGCGTCTCGGGGACGTACGTTCCGCCCGCTGCGGGGACGGCGACCGGCCCCGGCGGCCGACTCGTCCTGCACCACGAGACGCTGCACGAGACGGTCCCGGTCGAGGGGACGGTCGCGCAAGCCGTGGCGGGGAACAGCGCTCAAGCCGTCACGGAAACCATCACGGAGTCCATCGCAGACTCCGTCACGGAGTCCGTCACGGAGTCCATCGCAGACTCCGTCACGGAGTCCGTCACGGAGTCCATCGCGGAGTCCGTCACGGAATCCGTCACGAACGCAGATGCGGACGAAGATACGGACGGAGATGCGAACGGGGTTGCGGACGAGAGCGCGGGCAGAAGCCCAGGGGCGAGGCCGGACGACGTCAGCCCGGGTATGAGCCCGGACGGGCTCCCCGCCCCCGCGGCGGGCGGCCGGTCGCGGTTCTCCGTGCTGATCGCCCCGCCGCTCCCGGAAGGCCGCTGGGAGATCCGCCTGGACGGCCACCCCGTACGCGTCCTCGGCTCCGCCGCCGCCCAGCTCCCCTCCGGCCGTGGCGAGAGCGCCCTGCGCCCGGAGCGGCGGCACGGCGACCGGCTGTCCGTCGTCGCGGTGCCGGAGTCGTCGGCGGTGGCCGGGCGGAGCACGTACGGCAGGCGGCTCCTGCGCGCCGCGCACTACCGCGACGGGCGCACGCTGCTCCCGCTCAGCGAGACCGTCCTCTACGCGGGCGGCGACTCCCCGCGCGCCGTCCACACCGAACTCGTGCGCCGGGGCACGGAGACCGAACACCTGTGGGTCACCGGTACCACCCCCGGCCGCACCACCCACGTCCCGCCCGGCGCGCGGGCCGTCCCCGTGCACAGCCCCGCCTGGTACGCGGCGCTGGCGCGCTCCCGCCGGATCGTCACGGACGAGCAGCTGCCCGAGTGGTTCGAGCGGCGTCCGGGGCAGACGGTCGTCCAGACCTGGCACGGCACCCCGCTCGGCCGGTTCGGCGGCGGCCTGGCGGACACCCTCTACGCCGACCACCAGTATCTCGCCACCCTGCCGCGGCGGTCGGCCCAGTGGTCGGTGCTGGTCTCCCCGAGCCGCTTCGCCACCCCGTGGCTGCGCAGGTCACTTGCGTACGAGGGCGAGGTGCTGGAGGCCGGTTCGCCCGCCAACGACGTGCTGTTCCCGCCCGACCGGGACAAGGCCGCCGAGGAGGCGCGGCGCGGGCTCGGAATCCCGGAGGACCACCGCGTCGTGCTGTACGCCCCGACCTACCGCGACCACCTGGCCCACCCCCCGGCCGCTTCCGCCGACCGCACGGCCCCCGGCCCGTACCGCTGGGAGCCGGCGCTCGATCCGGGTGCCCTGGCACGGGCGCTCGGCCCCGGCCACACGGTGCTGGTGCGCCGCCACCCCCGGGTCACCGGGACCGTCCCGGCCGGGCCCGGCGTGCTCGACGTGTCCGGGCACCCGGGGGCGGCCCGGCTGCTGCTGGTGGCCGACGTCCTGGTGACGGACTACGCGGGGCTGATGTTCGACTTCGCGCTGACGGGCCGGCCGATGCTCTTCCACACGTACGACCTGGAGCACTACCGCGACACCGTGCGCGGCTTCTGCCTGGATTTCGAGACCCGGGCGCCGGGGCCGCTGCTGGTCACGACGGACGAGGTGGCCCAGGCGCTGCGCGACACCGGGTCGCTGGCCGCCCGGCACGCCGACGCGTACGAGAGCTTCCGCCGCGACTACTGCGATCTGGACGACGGCGGCGCGGCGGCCCGGGTCGTGGACCGGCTGCTGGCGGACGTCCCGTAGGGGCGTCCGGGAGGCGTCGCCCGGAATCCCCCGGACGAGTGGCGGCGGGGAGAGCGGGCCCGCCGCACGGAACCCATGAGGTGTGCCCCTCTTCTCCGCTGCCTCCTCCTCCGCCCCGTCCTCCGGCGCCCCTCGCTCCGGCCTCCCGCCCGCCGCGGCCGGGGGCGACGCGGCCGACGGCCCGGCCCGGCCGCCCCTGTGGCTGCCCTCGCCGTACCTCGTGCTGGGCGGCCTGCTGTGGGCGGTGCTGTCGGCGGCGGCCTGGCAGGCTCCGCTGTGCTGCGAGACCGGGCTGCAGGCGGCCGTCGTCGAACGGCTGCGGGTGAACCTGCTGCACCCGGCGTTCCCGATGACCGACCTGCCTGCCGTGGCGAGCGCGCACTACTCCCCGTACGCGCTGCTCCAAGGGCTGGCCGCCCGCGCCACCGGCCTCTCGGGCCCGTCCGTCGTGGCGCTGGCCGCGTCGGTGAACCTGCTGCTCCTGCTGACCGGAATCGGCCGGCTCACCCGGCTGCTGACCCCGTCCCGCTGGGTCCCGGTCCTCGCGCTCGTGCCGCTGGCGCTGATCCACTGGGCGGACCCGGCCCGCTGGAGCGCGCCGAGCACGTTCGCGGTCGCGGTCACCCTGCACCTGTGGGCGTGGACCGGGCGCGCGACCGCCCGGGCCCCCCGCCCCGGTGATCCGAAGCCCGGCCGGACGCCCCGGTGGGCGGAGGCGACCGGGATCGGCGTACTGCTCGGGCTCGTCCTGCTGGTCCACCCGCCGACCGCGATCGGCGCGGCGATCGGGTGTCTCGCCCTGATCGCGGTCCGGACGCGGACCCGGATCCGGCCGACCGTGTGGCGGTGGGCGTTCGCCGTCGTGTGCGCGGTGACCGTGGCGGCGCTGTGGCCGTACTACAACGGGCTCACCGCCCCGCGTACCCCCGCCGACGGCCGGACCACGGGGCCCCCGGCGGCCGAGGGGGTGCGTGCGGCCGGGGAACCGTATGCCTGGGCGACCGCGCACGTGCCCCCGGGCGAGGTGGTCCTGACGGACAGCCGCCCGGCGATGTACGCGCTGGCCGGCCACGGGGCGTACGTGCTGGCCGACGCGCTGCCGGACGCGGGGCTCGCGCGCACGGAGCGGCGGGAGAGGAGCCGGGCGGTGGCCTCGTACCTCGACGCGTCGACCCCGCGGGCCCGGCGGGACGGGATCACCGCCCGGTACGGGGTGCGGTGGCTGCTGCTGACCCGCTTCCAGCGGCTGCCCGAGAACGCGACGGTGCTGGCGTTCAGCCCGGCCACGGGCGAGGTGCTGGCGCGGGTACCGGCGGGCTGAGCGTCTTCAGGCGTGCTTGAGGGCGGCGACCGCCGAGGCGGCCAGATCGTCCAGGTAGCCCTTGGGCAGTTCGCCGCGGACCACGACGAGCCGCCAGTACAGCGGCCCCACGATCAGGTCGAGCGCCCGGTCCGGATCGCTGCCTTCCGGCAGCTCCCCCCGGGCCACGGCCTCCCTCACCACCACGGCGGCGACGCCCTGCTGCTGGTCCAGGAGCGCGGTCTTGATCGCCTCGGAGATCTCCGGATTGCGGGCCGCTTCGACCAGCAGGTCCGGGATGACCTGCGAGGCGACCGGGTGGCGCAGGGCGTACGCGGCCAGTTCCAGGACGGCGCGCACGTCCCCGTACAGCGAACCGGTGGCCGGGGCGGGCATCCCCTGGGCGGCGACGGCGGCGACCAGGTCGAGGACGAGCGCCAGCTTGGACTTCCAGCGGCGGTAGACGGCGGTCTTGCCGACGCCCGCACGCCGGGCGATGCCCTCGATGGACATCCGGGCGAACCCCACCGCGGCGAGTTCCTCGAAGACGGCGGCGCGGATGGCGTCCGTCACGTCCTCGCGCAGGACGGCGGCGCCTGCGGGGGCGCGGCGGCGGGTTCCCCGTTCGGTGGTCATGGCCCGCATGATAGTCGGCCGCGACGAAACGGTTGCGTTGCGACGTAGAAGCGTCCTACTCTCAGCGTTACGACGATACGGTCCCGTCCCAACGAGGGCGTCCCTACGGGGCCGTATCGTCCCGTCGCCGTATTACCCCACCGCCCCACCGCCCCCTCGCTCCGGCGTTCCGGCGTTCCGGCGGTGTCCCCCTCCCGCTTCCGTCGAAAGCGATCGTTCGTGGTGAGCCAGACAGCAGCTCCACCGGCCCCGGTGAGCACCCCCGCCCAGGACGTCCCCACCTACGCACCCGGTGAGCTGGCCGCCCTGGCCGCCCGGCACGGCCTGACGGTCAGCGGCGCCAGGCCCTCGCTGCCCGCCTATATCCGGCAGCTCTGGGGGCGGCGGCACTTCATCGCCGCGTTCGCGACGGCCAAGCTGACCGCCCAGTACAGCCAGGCGAAGCTCGGCCAGATCTGGCAGATCGTGACGCCGCTGCTGAACGCGACCGTCTACTACTTCATCTTCGGCGTCCTGATGAACACCAAGCACGGGGTGGAGGACTTCGTCCCGTTCCTGGTCACCGGGGTCTTCATCTGGACCTTCACCGCCAGCTCGATCACCGCGGGCACGCGGGCGATCAGCGGCAACATCGGCCTGGTGCGGGCCCTGCACTTCCCGCGCGCCTCGCTGCCGGTGGCCCTCGCCCTCCAGCAGTTGCAGCAGCTGCTGTTCTCCCTCGGCGCGCTGGCCCTGATCCTGCTGGCGTTCGGCCAGTACCCGAGCCCCTCCTGGCTGCTGGCCGTCCCGGCGCTCGCGCTCCAGGCGCTGTTCAACACCGGGGTGTCGATGGCCGTGGCCCGGCTGACGGCGAAGACCCCGGACATCGCGCAGCTGACGCCGTTCGTGCTGCGGACCTGGATGTACTCCTCCGGCGTGATGTGGAGCCTGGACCACCTGCTCAAGGGGGAACGGGTGCCGCACGCGGTGATGGTGGCGCTGGAGTACAACCCGGCGGCGCTCTTCATCAACCTCATGCGGTACGCGCTCATCGACAGCTACACGGCGGCGCAACTGCCACCGTTCGCATGGGCGGTCGCGGCGGGCTGGGCGCTGCTGTGCGGCGTGGCCGGATTCGTGTACTTCTGGAAGGCCGAGGAGACGTACGGACGTGGCTGATCCCCAGGACTCCCCCGGGCACGACCGGGTCCCGACGGTCGTCGTCGACGACGTCCACATCACGTACACGGTCAACGGCGCCCGTACGGGCAAGGGCAGCGCGACCTCGGCGCTCAGCCGGATCACCACGCGCCGCCGTACCCCCGGCGCACGCCAGGTGCACGCCGTGAAGGGGGTCAGCTTCGCCGCATACAAGGGCGAGGCCATCGGCCTGATCGGCTCCAACGGTTCCGGCAAGTCGACGCTGCTCAAGGCGGTCGCGGGCCTGCTGCCGCCGACCCGGGGCAGGGTCCACACCCAGGGCCAGCCGTCGCTGCTCGGCGTGAACGCGGCGCTGATGGGCGACCTGACCGGGGAGCGCAACGTGGTGCTGGGCGGACTCGCGATGGGCATGACCCGCGAGCAGATCCGCGAACGCTACGACGAGATCGTCGACTTCTCCGGCATCAACGAGAAGGGCGACTTCATCACGCTGCCGATGCGCACGTACTCCTCGGGCATGGGCGCCCGGCTCCGCTTCTCCATCGCGGCGGCCAAGAGCCACGACGTGCTCCTGATCGACGAGGCGCTGTCCACGGGCGACGCGAAGTTCCAGCACCGCAGCAAGGACCGCATCAAGGAACTGCGCGCCGAGGCGGGCACGGTCTTCCTGGTCAGCCACAGCAACAAATCGATCACCGAAACCTGCGACCGGGCCCTGTGGCTGGAGGCGGGCACGCTGAGGATGGGCGGCCCGGCGAAGGAAGTGGTCGCCGCGTACGAGGCGTTCACCAAGCGCAAGTAACCCTTCGGCCCAAGCGCAAGTAGCCCTTCGGCCCCCGTCCGGCCCAGGCCCTTCCCCATCCGGCCGATCCCATCCCCGTCCGGCGCTTGCGGACAAGGCCCACGCCCGGGAGGCCCGCGCCCGGGAGGCCCGCGCCCGGGAGGCCCGCGCCCGGGAGGCCCGCACCAACGGCCAGGGGGCCGGCGCCACCCACGGCACCGGCCCCCACAGACGTACGGGAACGCCCTACGCGTGCGTACGCAACAACGTCCGCATCGTCCGCATCGCCACCGACAGGTTCGCCAGATCGAACGCGTCCGACCCCTGGATCTCCTCCAGCGTCGACCGCGACCGGGCCAGGATCGCCGCGTTCTTCTCCTCCCACGCCCGGAACCGCTCCTCCGGCGTCGCGGACCCGCTCCCCACGCTCAGCACGTCCGAGGTGAGCGCCGCGTGCGCCGCGTACAGGTCCTCGCGGATGGAGGCGCGGGCCATGGACTGCCAGCGGTCGGCCCGCGGCAGCTCGATGATCCGGTCCATCAGCTGGGTGATCCGCAGCCGGTCCGCGAGGTCGTAGTAGACCTCGGCGACCTCCAGCGGGTCCTGGCCCGTACGGTCGGCGATGGCCACGATGTCCAGCGCCGGGAAGGCGGAGGAGAACCCGGCCACCCGGACCGCCAGCTCCTCCGGCACGCCCGCGGCCGTCAGCTCGTCCAGGATCGAGCGGTACCAGTCCAGGTCCGCGCCCCTGAGCAGCTTGGGCAGCTCGTCCCAGACCCGCGCGACGCCGTCCCGGAACCCTTCGATGGTCTCCGCGATGGCGACGGGCTGCGGCCGGTTGCCCAGCAGCCAGCGCGAACCGCGCTCGACCAGCCGCCGCGAGTGCAGCCGGATCCGGGTCTGGACGTCCGCGGCGACCTTGTTGTCGAGCGCCTCGACCGCGTCCCACACCCGGGACAGCCCGAAGATCTCCCGGGCCGCGAACTGGGCCCGCACGATCTCCTCGATCGACGCCCCGGTCTCCTCGCGCAGCCGGTGCAGGAAGGTCGAACCGGCGGTGTTCACCGTGTCGTTGACCAGGACCGTCGTGATGATCTCGCGGCGCAGCGCGTGCCCGTCGACCGCCTCGGGGAACCGCTCGCGCAGCTCGCTCGGGAAGTAGGCGTGCACCAGCTTCTGCAGGTGCGGGTCGTCCGGCAGGACGGTGGAGATCAGCTCGTCCGCCGTCGTGATCTTGGTGTAGGCGATCAGCACGGCCAGCTCGGGCTGGCTGAGCCCCTTGCCGTTGCTCAGCAGCTCCCGGATGTGCCGGTCGGCGGGCAGGAACTCCAGCGCCCGGTCGAGAGCGCCGTCGCGCTCCAGGCGTCGCATGAAGCGCTGCTGGGCGTGGAGCAGGGACGGGGCCTGGGCGGAGGCGTTGGAGAGCGCGACGTTCTGCGCGTAGTTGTTGCGCAGGACGAGCGCGCCGACCTCGTCGGTCATGTCGGCGAGCAGCTTGTTGCGCTGCTTGACGGTCATGTCGCCGTCCCGGACCAGACCGTTGAGCAGGATCTTGATGTTCACCTCGTGGTCGGAGGTGTCCACACCGGCGCTGTTGTCGATCGCGTCGGTGTTGATCCGGCCGCCGCTGCGGGCGAACTCGATCCGGCCGAGCTGGGTGGCCCCGAGGTTGCCGCCCTCCCCGACGACCTTGGCCCGCAGGTCCTCCCCGTTGACGCGGATCGCGTCGTTGGCCTTGTCGCCGACGTCGGCGTTCGACTCGGAGACGGCCTTGATGTACGTGCCGATGCCGCCGTTCCACACCAGGTCGACGGGGGCCTTGAGGATGGTCTGCATCAGGTCGGCGGGCGTCATCTTGCTCACCGAGGGGTCGATGCCGAGCGCCTCGCGGACGTGCGAGTTGAGCGGGATCGACTTGGCGCTGCGCGGGTGGATCCCGCCGCCCGCCGAGAGCAGGCCCGTGTCGTAGTCGGCCCAGGAGCTGCGGGGCAGGTCGAAGAGCCGGCGCCGCTCGGCGTACGAGGTGGCGGCGTCCGGGTCCGGATCGATGAAGATGTGCCGGTGGTCGAAGGCGGCGACGAGGCGGATGTGCTCGGAGAGCAGCATCCCGTTGCCGAACACGTCGCCGGACATGTCGCCGACGCCGACGACGGTGAAGTCCTCGGTCTGGGTGTCGTGACCCAGCTCCCGGAAGTGCCGCTTGACGGACTCCCAGGCGCCCCGGGCGGTGATGCCCATGCCCTTGTGGTCGTAGCCGGCCGAGCCGCCGGAGGCGAACGCGTCGCCGAGCCAGAAGCCGTACGCGACGGCGACCTCGTTGGCGATGTCGGAGAAGCTCGCGGTGCCCTTGTCGGCGGCGACGACGAGGTAGGTGTCGTCCTCGTCGTGCCGGACGACGTCGGCGGGCGGCACGACCTCGCCGGCCACCATGTTGTCGGTGATGTCGAGCAGCGCGGAGATGAACGTGCGATAGGCGGCGATGCCCTCCGCGAACCAGGCGTCGCGGTCCACGGCCGGGTCCGGGAGCTGCTTGGCGACGAAGCCGCCCTTGGCGCCGACGGGCACGATGACGGTGTTCTTCACCATCTGCGCCTTGACCAGGCCGAGGATCTCCGTACGGAAGTCCTCGCGCCGGTCCGACCAGCGCAGCCCGCCTCGGGCGACCTTGCCGAAGCGCAGGTGGACGCCCTCCACGCGCGGCGAGTAGACCCAGATCTCGTACGCCGGCCGGGGCGCGGGCAGGTCCGGGATGGCCTGCGGGTCGAACTTCATCGAGACGTACGAGTGCGGGGTGCCGTCGTCCGTGTGCTGGAAGAAGTTGGTCCGCAGGGTGGCCTTGATGACGGTGAGGAAGGACCGCAGGATCCGGTCCTCGTCCAGCGAGGCGACCTGGTCCAGGGCCCCGTCCAGCTCCTCCAGGAGCCCGTCGGTCAGCTCCGTGCCGGCGCTCTGGCGGCCGGGCGACATGCGGGCCTCGAAGAGCGAGACGAGCAGCCGGGTGGTGTGGACGTTGTTGCGGAGCGTGGACTCCATGTAGTCCTGGCTGAAGGTCGAGCCGGCCTGCCGCAGGTACTTCGCGTAGGCGCGCAGCACCATGGCCTGCCGCCAGTTCAGCCCGGCGCCGAGCACCAGCGCGTTGAAGCCGTCGTTCTCCGCCTCGCCCTTCCAGACGGCGGCGAACGCCTCCTGGAAGCGGGCGCGGGCGTCGTCGGCGAGATAGCCGCCGTTGCCGGTGGCCACCGGCATCCGCAGCCCGAAGTCGTAGATCCAGGCGTGGGTGCGGTCCGCGCAGCGCAGCTCGTACGGCCGCTCGTCGACGACCTCGACGCCGAGCTGCTGGAGCGCCGGGAGGACGGCGGAGAGAGAGACCTGCTCGCCGGTCCGGTAGATCTTGAAGCGGCGCTCGCCGGGGCCCGCGCCGACCGGCTCGTACAGGCTGAGGGCGAAGTCCTTCTCGCCCTGCTTGAGGGTCTCCAGGTGCACCAGGTCGGCGACGGCGGCGCGCGGCGAGTGGTCGGCCTTGTAGCCCTCGGGGAACGAGTGGCCGTACTGGCGCTGGAGTTCGGCGCCGCGCTCCTCGCCCAGCTCGGCGGTGAGCGCCTCCTGGAAGCCGTCGGCCCAGGAGCGGGCGGCCTCGACGAGACGGGCCTCGATGCGGTCGGCGTCGGCGTCCGTCAGATGCGGCAGCTCGGTGCCGGCCGGGACGCGGATGACGAAGTGCAGCCGGGAGAGGATCGACTCGGTGTTCCAGGCGGTGAAGTCGACGCTGTTGCCGCCGAGCTCCTCCTTGAGGATGTCGATCAGCCGGAGGCGTACGCCGGTGGTGTAGCGGTCGCGCGGCAGGTAGACGATCGCGGAGTAGTAGCGCCCGTACTCGTCCTGGCGCAGGTAGAGCCGCAGCCGGCGGCGCTCCTGGAGGTAGAGGACGGAGGTCACGATGGAGCGGAGCTGGTCGACGGGCGTCTGGAACAGCTCGTCGCGGGGGTAGGTCTCCAGGATCTGGAGCAGGTCGCGGCCGTCGTGGCTGTTGTACGAGAAGCCCGCGCCCTCGACGACCTCGGCGACCTTGCGGCGGATGACGGGCACCCGGCGCACGGACTCGGTGTAGGCGGCGGAGGAGAACAGCCCGAGGAAGCGGCGCTCGCCGACGACGTTGCCCTTGGCGTCGAACTTCTTCACGCCGACGTAGTCGAGGTAGCTGGGGCGGTGCACGGTGGCCCGGCTGTTGGCCTTCGTCAGGACGAGGAGCTTGTGCTCGCGGGCCTTGGCGCGGGCGTCGGCGGGCAGCCGGTCGAAGGACGGGCTGACCGGGTGGGCCTCGTCCTCGCTGTGGTGCGGGTCGGAGCGCAGGATGCCGAGCCCGGTGCCGGGCACGGCGGCCAGCGCGTCGCTGTCCCTCAGCTCGTACTCGCGGTAGCCGAGGAAGGTGAAGTGGTCGGCGGCCAGCCAGCGCAGCAGCTCGCGGGCCTCCTCGACCTCCTCTTCGCCGAGGTCGTCCAGCGGTTCGCCGGGCAGGTCCTCGGCGATCCGGAGGGCGGCGTCGCGCATCTTCCCCCAGTCCTCGACGGTCTCCCGTACGTCGGACAGGACGCGCAGCAGGTCCGTGGTGATCTGCTGGAGGTCGGCCCGGTCGGTCTCGCGGTCCATCTCGACGTGGATCCAGGACTCGACGAGCGCGTCGTGGGGCAGCTCGGCTTTACCGCCCTTGGCGTCCTTGCGGCCCGGGGTGCTCTTCGGGAGGCCGGGGCCGCCGGAGAGCACCTCGATGAGCTTGCCGGTGACATCGCGACGGACCGTGACCTGCGGGTGGATCACGACGTGGATGCCGCGCCCCTGCCGGGACAGCTCGTTGGTGACGGAGTCCACCAGGAAGGGCATGTCGTCGGTGACGACCTCGACCACGGAGTGGCTGCAGGTCCAGCCGTTCTCCTCGACGGTCGGGGTGTGCACCCGGACGTTCGCGGTGCCCTGCGGACGGTTCTCGGCCAGCCGGTAGTGCGAGGCGGCGGCGCCGTAGACGTCGACCGGGTCACGGCCGCTGAGGTCCTCCGGAGCCGTGTGCAGGTAGTAGCGCTGGAGGTAGGCGAGCACCGTGTCCTGACCGGCACGGGCGCTCTCGTCGGCCCCGGCGGCGGAAGCCCGCGCCCGGGGGGCACCTCCCGGGCCACCGACACCACCGCCCGGACCACTCTCAGCTACCTTGGCGGCCCCTTCGAGCAGCTCGGCCTTGGCTTCGTCCAGCTTGGTCTGCATGTCCTCTGGCTCCTGTCGCGCGCCGTTGCGTGACGTAGGTGAGAAAAGCGGCGTACCGCCACGACGCGGGGTTTCCGGTCTGGGTCGACGCTATGCCGCTTCGAGAGATACCCGGGACCATATTGGCCATTTTCGGCAGCCGGTCCGGAGTCGGGAGATCGCGGATCGCCCGGGTGCTGTGGCACTCCGGGCGGCAGCCGGGGGCTTCGCTGCCCCCGAGGCGTATCGCGCTGATCACGGCACCAGGCTATCCCCCTCGCACCCCATCGCGTCATGAGCTGCTTGTGTACAAAAGAACCCCCCGGACTTTGACACTCTGGACAGTGCGCCGCGCCGCCTTGGCGAACTCCCGAAACCGGGGCAGTCTGTCCGTACCGCACGGATCCAGGCCCTCGGCACGCCATCGGGGCCACCGGCCCCGAGGAGCCCGCCATGCCGCAGAAGATCCTCATCGTCACCGGCGACGCCGCCGAGTCGCTCGAAGTCCTCTACCCGTACCAACGGCTGCTGGAGGAGGGGTACGAGGTCGACATCGCGGCCCCCGAGCGCAAGACGCTGCGCTTCGTGGTCCACGACTTCGAGCCCGGCTTCGACACGTACACGGAGAAGCCCGGCTACACCTGGCCCGCCGACCTGTCCTTCTCCGAGGTCGACCCCGGGGCCTACGTCGCCCTGGTGATCCCCGGCGGTCGCGCCCCCGAGTACCTCCGCAACAACGCCGAACTGCGGAAGATCGTCGGCGCCTTCTTCTCCTCGGACCGCCCGGTCGCCCAGATCTGCCACGGCCCCCTGATCACCGCGGCCAACGGCAGCCTCGCCGGCCGCAACGTCACGGCCTACCCGGCCCTGGAACCGGACATGCAGGGCGCGGGAGCGACCTTCCAGGACACGGAGGCGGTCGTGGACGGCGCCGTGGTCTCCTCCCGGGCCTGGCCGGACCACCCGGCGTGGATGCGAGAGTTCCTGAAGGTACTCAGGTCAACCCACCCCTCCAGCCCGCCCGGCGCTTGAGGACGTCTTTTCCAGCCCGCCCGGCGCTTGAGGACCGGGGTCCGGGGCAGCGCCCCGAAAGCCCGCAGCACGCCCACCCGCACACGGACAGGCACCGGCAGCCGGCACCGGCACAGGCACCACCCCGCCCCCGCTACGCGGAAAACGTCCGCGCCAACGCCACCGCCTCCCCCAGGCTGTCCACCACCGGCACCCCCGCCCCCTCCAGTTTGCTGCGGCTGTGCGACCCCCCGGTGTACAGCACCGCCCGAGCCCCCACATGCGCCGCCGCCACCGCGTCGTCCAGCGCGTCCCCGATGACCACCGCGTTCTCGGGCGCGATCCCGCCCACCCCGGCCAGCGCCTCGAAGTGCCGCTCCATGTGGAGCGCCTTGCTCCCGCCGGACGGCCCCGTACGCCCCTCGACGCGGACGAACCGCGGCTCGATTCCGTACCCCCGCACCACCGGCACCAGCTGCTCGTGCCCGTACATGCTCAGCAGCGACTGGCTGCGCCCGGTCCGCTGCCACTGATCCAGCAGCTCCTCCACCCCGGCGGTGAGCCCACAGGCCAGGCGCTGCTCCGCGTAGTGCCGGTGGAAGACGCCGTCCATCCGCTCCCACTCGGCCTCGGTGGGCAGCCGGCCCAGGAACCGCTCGTAGAACCGGGGTATGGGGATGGTGTACATCTCCCGGTACTGCTCCAGCGTGATCGGCGCCAGCTCGATCTCCGCGAACGCGGCGTTCGTCGCCTGGATGACGGCATGGGTGTCGTCCAGCAGCGTGCCGTTCCAGTCCCAGACCAGATGTGTGCGTGTCGTCCCCGAAGTCATGGAGGAAAAGTACCCGCCGGGTACGACAACGCCGCCACTCAGCCGATGAGCTGCGGAATCTCCTGCACGCCGAACCACAGCAGCTCGTGGTCCTCGGCCCCGTCCACGGTGAACCGCGCGTCGTCGTCGCCGAGGTCCGCCGCTCCCAGCGCCGCCGCCGCGGCGGCCACGTCCTTCTCCGCGTCGTCGGCGTCCACGTGCACCGCCGCCGCCTTGGCCAGCGGCAGCATGGCGGAGATCCGCACCTCGCCGAGCGATGCCGCGCTCAGCCCGTGATCGGGGTCGGCGACGGCGGCCCCGTCCGGTACGTCGACGGCCACGACGACCCGGCGGCGCGCCTCGTCCGGCTTCCCCGCGATCATCCGCAGCGAGGCGGCGGCGGCCCGGTTGAGCGCCGCGTACTCCAGCTCCTCGATGTCGTCGGAGACATACCACTCGCGCAGCCCGGGAGTCACCGCGTAGGCGGTCAGCGGTCCGGGGCCGACCTCGCCCGCACCGTGCGCCGCTGCGAGACCGGAGAGGGTCAGGGGGACGTACACGCGCATGGCAGGTCGCTTTCGTAGAGGGAAACGTTCTCAGGATACGTGGGAACGCCCCCTTTCGGGTTTCGGCAACCGGGGTCGTCCGTCCACGGCCGACGCCCCGTCACCCCCGCTGTCGCCCTTGTCCCGCAAGGGCCGAGCCACGGATAGGTGATTCCGCCCACGCCCGATCGGCGCCCGGAGGCCCCTTGCGTCGCTGACGACCGCACCCGTAGAAGATCCCCAACACAAGTTACCGTCCGGTAGAACCGGGCCCGGTCAACGGGGGCGACGATCATGAGCATGGACAGGACGAGGCCCGCCGGCCGACGCGACCAGGGTGGTCCCCGGACCGTTCCTCCGCAGCGGTCCCGCAGGCAGCAGCCCCACCGGCCGCAGCGCCCGCACCAGTGGTTCGCCGAGCGCCTGCTCGCCGTCCTCAGCGGCCAGCGCCCGGTGCACTGGATGCTCGGCCACACCATCGGCGAGGCCTACGACCAGCTCGCCGAACTGGCCCCGAGCACCCCACTGGGGGCCACCCGGGGCAGCCGCCCCGTCCTTCGCCACTGCCGCGGGGCGCAGCCCGCCACCGGCGTGGTCGAGGCGTTCGCCAGCATCACCGCGGGCGACCGGGTCCGGGCGATGGCCTTCCGCCTGGAACAGGGCGCCGACCATCGCTGGCGCTGCGCCGCGGTGGAACTGGGCGGCGAGCGCCTCACGGCCGGCCGCACCGGCCCCCGGTGATCCGGAAACCGCGGCAGGGGCCGGACACCCCCTGGTGTCCGGCCCCTGCCGCGGTACCGCTGGTGCTACTTCTTGCGGCGGCGGCCGCCGCCCTTCTGGGCCTTGCGGCGCTCCGCACGCGTCATGCCGTCGGCGGAACCGGACCGCGTGTCACCGGTGGCGTCGTCATTGGCGAAGTCACCCTCGACGACACCGCCCTCCCCGTCCACCGTGGGAGCGGAGAAGTGGAGCCGGTCCGGCCGCTGCGGGGCCTCCAGGCCCTTGGCGCGGATCTGCGGGACGGGAACGGCGCTCTCCTTGTCCAGCGAGGTGCGCTCGGCGCCGTCCTGCACCGGAACCTCCTCGACCTGCTGCTCGACCTGGACCTCCAGGTTGAACAGGTAGCCGACGGACTCCTCCTTGATGCCCTCCATCATGGCGTTGAACATGTCGAAGCCCTCGCGCTGGTACTCGACCAGCGGGTCCTTCTGCGCCATGGCCCGCAGGCCGATGCCCTCCTGGAGGTAGTCCATCTCGTAGAGGTGCTCGCGCCACTTGCGGTCGAGCACCGAGAGGACGACGCGCCGCTCCAGCTCACGCATGATGTCGGAGCCGAGCGTGTTCTCGCGCTCCTCGTACTGCTCGTGGATGTCGTTCTTGACCGACTCGGCGATGAACTCGGCGGTGACGCCGGCCAGGTCCCCGGCCGCCTCCTCCAGCTCCTCGACGGTGACCTTCACCGGGTAGAGCTGCTTGAAGGCGCCCCACAGCCGGTCCAGGTCCCACTCCTCGGCGAAGCCTTCGGCGGTCTCCTGCCGGATGTAGTCGTCGATCGTGTCGTCCATGAAGTGCCGGATCTGGTCCTGGAGGTCCTCGCCCTCCAGAACGCGGCGGCGCTCACCGTAGATGACCTCGCGCTGCCGGTTGAGCACCTCGTCGTACTTCAGGACGTTCTTACGCGTCTCGAAGTTCTGCTGCTCGACCTGCGACTGGGCGGAGGCGATGGCGCGGGTGACCATCTTGTTCTCGATCGGGACGTCGTCCGGAACGTTCGCCATCGACATGACGCGCTCGACCATCTGGGCCTTGAACAGGCGCATCAGGTCATCGCCGAGCGACAGGTAGAAACGGGACTCGCCCGGGTCGCCCTGACGGCCGGAACGGCCGCGCAGCTGGTTGTCGATACGGCGCGACTCATGCCGTTCGGTGCCCAGCACGTAGAGCCCGCCAAGCTCCTTGACCTCTTCGAACTCCGCCTTCACGGCCTGCTCGGCCGCCTCCAGCGCGGCGGGCAGCGCTGCCGCCCACTCCTCGACGTTCTCCACCGGGTCGAGGCCGCGCTGGCGCAGCTCCGCCTCGGCGAGGTCGTCAGGGTTGCCGCCGAGCTTGATGTCGGTGCCTCGGCCGGCCATGTTCGTCGCGACCGTGACGGCGCCCTTGCGGCCCGCCTGGGCGACGATCGTCGCCTCCCGGTCGTGCTGCTTGGCGTTGAGGACCTCGTGCTGGACACCGCGCTTGGAGAGCTGCTGGGAGAGGTACTCGGACTTCTCGACCGAGGTGGTGCCGACCAGGATCGGCTGGCCCTTCTCGTGCTTCTCGGCGATGTCGTCGACGACCGCGGCGAACTTGGCGACCTCGGTGCGGTAGATCAGGTCCGACTGGTCGGCGCGGACCATCGGCCGGTTCGTCGGGATCGGCACCACGCCGAGCTTGTAGATCTGGTGGAACTCGGCGGCCTCGGTCATCGCCGTACCGGTCATGCCGGAGAGCTTGTCGTAGAGGCGGAAGAAGTTCTGCAGGGTGATCGTGGCGAGGGTCTGGTTCTCGTCCTTGATGTCCACCCCTTCCTTCGCCTCGATCGCCTGGTGCATGCCCTCGTTGTAGCGGCGGCCGGCGAGGATACGGCCGGTGTGCTCGTCGACGATCATGACTTCGCCGTCGATGACGACGTAGTCCTTGTCCTTCTTGAACAGTTCCTTGGCCTTGATGGCGTTGTTCAGATAACCGACGAGCGGGGTGTTCACCGACTCGTAGAGGTTGTCGATGCCGAGCCAGTCCTCGACCTTGGCGACACCGGCCTCGTGGATGGCCACGGTCCGCTTCTTCTCGTCGACCTCGTAGTCGCCGGTCTCCTCGATGCCCTTGAGCTGGTTGCCCGCCTCACCCTTGGTGAGGCGCGTGACCAGCTTGGCGAAGTCGCCGTACCACTTGGTGGCCTGGTCGGCCGGGCCGGAGATGATCAGCGGCGTACGGGCCTCGTCGACGAGGATCGAGTCGACCTCGTCGACCACCGCGAAGTTGTGGCCGCGCTGGACGAGCTCGTCCTTGGACCACGCCATGTTGTCGCGGAGGTAGTCGAAGCCGAACTCGTTGTTCGTGCCGTACGTGATGTCGCAGGCGTACTGCTCACGGCGCTGGGCCGGCGTCATGTTGGCGACGATGCAGCCGACGCTCAGGCCGAGGAACTTGTGGACCCGGCCCATCATCTCGGAGTCACGCTCGGCGAGATAGTCGTTGACCGTGATCAGGTGCACGCCCTTGCCGGAGAGGGCGTTCAGATACGTGGGCAGGGTGCCGACGAGAGTCTTGCCCTCACCGGTCTTCATCTCGGCCACGTAGCCGAGGTGCAGGGCGGCTCCGCCCATCATCTGTACGTCGTAGTGGCGCTGTCCGAGGACGCGCTTCGCGGCCTCACGGATCGTGGCGAACGCTTCGGGAAGCAGGTCGTCCAGGCTCTCGCCGTCCGCGTACCGTTCCTTGTACTCGTCGGTGAGCGCCCGCAGCTCGGCGTCGGAGAGGTTGACGAAGTCCTCTTCGATGGAGCTGACCTGGTCCGCGATGCGGTGCAGTTTGCGCAGGATCTTGCCTTCGCCTGCACGCATGAGCTTGTTGAAGACGGACACTGAGGCTGGTCTCCTTGCCGGTCGGGCCTGGCACTGGGTCGTGTAATGGACTCTGGCGCGGGCACGGCAGGTGGGCCCCACCGCAACGGCCATCGTAAGCGAGGACACCACCGCGTCGGGAGGGCTGCCGTCGCGTGGACCTCGCCGCACCCTTCCAGGACAACGGTCCAAACGCACGGAAGGTGCCGGGAAGCCCCAAAAGTGCTCGCATCCAGGAAGTGGGCTCACGAGAATCGGTCCATGGAGCCGATCACTCTCACCACGGAACGCCTGCTGCTGCGGCCCTTCGGCCCGCAGGACACGTATCCCGTGCACGCCGCCTGTCAGGACCCGGACATTCAGCGCTGGACGGTGATCCCTTCCCCCTACCGCCTCACCGACGCGGAGGTGTTCACCACGAAGCTGTGCCCGGCGGGCTGGCAGGACGACTCCTCCTACGGCTTCGCCCTGGTCCTGCGGGAGACCGGGGCGCTCGTCGGTGCGCTCGGCATCGACCGCCGCAGCCGGCCGGGAACGTACGAGGTCGGCTACTGGTCCGCCAAGGAGCACCGCGGCCGCGGTTACGTCACCGAGGCGGTGCTCGGCTCCGCCCGCTGGGCGTTCTCCTCCCTCGGGGCGGACCGGCTGGAGTGGCGGGCCGAGATCGGCAACCTGGCCTCGCGGGCCGTCGTCCTGCGGGCGGGCTTCCGGCCGGAGGGCGACCAGCGGTCCGGGCTGCTCAACAAAGGGGTGCGGCGCGACGCCTGGACGGCGGCCCTGCTCCCGTCCGACCTGGGGCTCGCCGGCGCCCACCCGTACGTCCCCGTGCGGCATGCTGCACGGCCCGGCGGGGCCACGGAACCCGGGCCGTCACCGGCCTGATCCGTGTACGCCGTCCGTGGCCCGGGCTGTCAGTGGCGCCGTCTAGGGTTCGACGTATGACGCCTGTGCCTCCTCCCGCAGTCGAACTCTCCGCCGACCAGGCCCGCCGCATAGCGCTGCGTGCCCAGGGCTTCCTGGGGGCTCCGGACCGCCGGGCGGGGGTGCCGGGGGTGCTGCGGCACCTCGGCGCGGTCCAGCTGGACACGATCTCGGTCCTGGCCCGCTCGCACGAGCTGATTCCCTACGCCCGGCTCGGCCCCGTGAGCCGCCGGACGGTGGAGGACGCCTACTGGTCGGGCGGCCGGACCTTCGAGTACTGGTCGCACGCGGCGTGCATCCTGCCCGTCGAGGAGTGGCCGCACTTCGCGTTCCGCCGCCGTGCCTACCGCTCCCGCCCGCACTGGGGCCACGATCTGCCCGACGGCTCGTACGAGACAGTGATCAAGCAGCTGCGCGACGAGGGCCCGCTGACGGCGACCGAGCTGGGCGGCGCGAAGAACGGCGGCGAGTGGTGGGACTGGTCGGCGTCCAAGGTCGCCGTCGAGCGGGCCCTGATGTACGGCGAGGTGGTGTGCACCGAGCGGCGCGGCTGGAAGCGGGTCTACGACCTGGCCGAGCGGGCCATCCCGGACGCGCTGCTGCACGACGACCTGAGTGACGCCGAGTGCCGGAGGCGGCTGGTGGCGCTGGCGGGCAAGTCCCTCGGCGTCGGCACCCGCGGCGACATCGCGGACTACCACCGGCTGAAGGGCGAGGAGTTCGACGCCGTGGTGGCGGACTCGGGGCTGGTCCCGGTCGTGGTCGAGGGCTGGGCGAAGCCGGCCTGGGCGGACCCGGAGGCCCTGGCCAAGGAGGTGCGCGGACGCCACCGTACGACGCTGTTGTCGCCGTTCGACTCCCTGATCTGGGAGCGGGCGCGCACGGAGCGCATCTTCGGCTTCACGCATCGGCTGGAGGCCTACGTGCCCAAGCAGAAGCGGGTCCACGGCTACTTCGCGATGCCGTTGCTGGCGGGCGGAAAGCTGCAGGGCCGGGTCGACCCGGCGCGCGAGGGCACCACGCTGGTCGCCCGGCAGGCGTCGCTGGCCGGCCCGAAGGCGGTGGTCCCGATGGCCGAGGCCCTGGTGGAGGCGGCGGCCTGGGTGGGCTGCACGGACATCCGGGTGGACCGGGTGGACGCCCCGCAGCTGCGCGAGCCGCTCAGGTCGGAGATCGGCCACGCGCTTCAGCGCGCCCACCGCTGACCGGTTGCTACTGATTGGTTGCTGTTGACCGGTTGCTGTTGACCGGTTGCTGTTGAACGGCCGCCTCCGGCCGGCTACCGCTCGCCGGGGCCGCGGCGGTGGGCGGGGCCCGTCCGCTATCTGATCTCCAGGATCTTCTCGCGCATGGCATAGACCACGGCTTCCATCCGGGAGTGCAGCTGCAGTTTCTCCAGGATATTGCGGACGTGGTTCTTCACCGTGTTCTCGGAGATGAACAACTCCTTGGCGATATCCCGGTTGTTCATGCCGGTCGCCACGAGTTTCAGCACTTCCAGTTCGCGTTCGGTGAGCCGGGGCGCCGGAACGAGCCGCCGCTCGTCGGTGCGCTGGATCATCGATTTGAACTCGGTGAGCAGCTTGGAGGCCATGGAGGGGCTGATCTGGGACTGCCCGTCGGCGACCGCGCGAATGGCTGTGGCGACCTCGTCGGTGGAGATCTCCTTGAGGAGATATCCGGTCGCGCCCGCCTTGATCGCCTCGTAGAGATCGGCTTCCTCGTCGCTGATCGTCAGCATGATGATCTTCGCGCTGGGGGCCACCTCCTTGATGGCCGTACAGGCCTCGATGCCGCCGCGCTTGGGCATCCGGACATCCATCAGAACGATGTCGGGCAGCAGGTCGGCGGCCTTGTCGACCGCCTCGGAGCCGTCCCCGGCCTCGCCGATGACCTGGATGTCCTCCTCCTGGGCGAGGACGATCTCCAGGCCCCTGCGGAAGAGCGCGTGGTCATCGACCACGAGGACCCTGATGGGCTCCTTGCGTGAAGCGCTGTCCGCGTCGGCGCCGGTGTACGCACCGGTGTCGTCGTCGGAGTCGTTCGCATCGCGCACGGGCCCGAAGGTGTCCGCCATCGTTCCTCCCCCTGAAGGCCACGGCCTGAAGTGTCGGTCGTTCGCCAACGGCACTTCGTGGAACACCGATTGGCTTCGGGCCGCCATGATTCCATGCCCGGCCCCCGGCACGGTGGTCCTGTGCCCGTGCGCCCCGTGCGCGGGTGCCCCCGGTGGCGCGAAAGCTCCCCGGGGGCACCTCGGCGCTGTGGCCTCAGCCGCCGAGCGCACCGCCCGCGCCGCCTGCTTCGTCCGCGGCGAGCGGGTCGGTCCTCAGGTGGATGACGCCGTAGTCGTAGGCGTGTCGCCGGTAGACGACACTGGGCTCCTTCGTCTCGGAGTCGACGAACAAGTAGAAGTCGTGGCCGACCAGTTCCATCTCGTAGAGCGCCTGGTCGAGCGACATCGGTGCGGCGGTGTGGGTCTTCTCGCGCATCACGAGCGGCCCTTCGCCCTGTACTTCGAGCGAGCCGATCTTCGTGGTGGGGACGGGCTCCGACGGCTGGTCGCCGACCAGTTCACCGTCCTCGTCGAACGAAGCGACGCCGGGGACCACGTCCCCGACCTCGGCAGCAGACAGACGGCCGTTGCCACGGCGGCTGTAGCGCTTGTCGTGCTGCTTGCGCAGCCGGGCCTCCAGCTTTCCGGTGGCCAGGTCGAGCGCTGCGTAAGGGTCGCCCGCCGCCGCTTCCGCCCGGATGACCGGTCCCCGGGAGCGGAGCGTGATCTCCACCCGGTCGGAACGGTCGGCCTGACGGGGATTCGGCTCCTTGGACACCTCGACGTCGAGGCTGATCACCTTGCCGTCGAACTTCTGGATCTTGTCCAGCTTCAGCTTCTCGGCCACGTGCTTGCGGAACCGCTCGGGCACCTCGGTCTTGCGGCCCTTGACGACGATGTCCACGCAGAACTCCGTTCCCGGATCGCCCCGCTCAGCGGCGGAGCATCTCCCTTTTGCACCAGGCCCCGGAGATCACCAGGGCCTCGGACTCGGTGGCTTTCGCCTCCTCCTCCCCCGTCGGAAGGGTCGCAACCCCACCGACTCGCGTGCTTCTCCTACCGGTGAGTTACCTGCCCGAAACCTGTTGGTGCATTCATCGAGGTCCGGCATTCACCGTTCCTCACAACCGAACATAGCCTGCACACCAGGGTCTCGGCACCCGCTACTGGCACGTACCTCCGTTCAGGGCGTATTGCCCTCTCATTACCTGCAACGATGCGGGTTCTCCGTCAGTTCCGGTTTATTTCGAAGGCGGAGGGAGAGGCCGCGACGACCGCGGCCCGGCACGCTCCGTGCCCGGAGCGCTCCCGACCGGCTCCGCACCCCTCGCCGAAGGCCCGTGCCGCCTCCGCCAGCGTCGATCCCGTCGTCAACAGATCGTCGACCAGAATCACCGTGCCGTGCCGGAGAGGGGTGTGCCCGAGGATTCCGTGCCGGAGGAGTCGCCCTCCCCTCTCCGTGAGCTCCAGCGCTCCGGCCAGATTCGCCCGCCGCTGCCGCGCCCCGAGACCCGACTGGTCGGCGACCTTCCGCCGCTGCCGCAACAACGGAACCACCTCGGCCGCCAGCCCCTCGCGCCGGAGGTCCCGCGCGGCCGCGGCGGCGATCCTGCGCACCGGGTCATGGCCACGCGCCGCGGTCGAGCTACGCGCCGAGGGCACGGGGACCAGCAGCAGGGGGCCCGCACCGCCCGGCCGCCCCGCCCAGGCCCGTACACCACCCGCCAGGGCCCGCCCGAGCACCCCGGCCAGCCCCAGTGCCCCTCGCTCCTTGTGGGCCAGCAGAACCGCGCGTACGGCGTTCTCGTACGGCGCGGCCGCGTACACCGCGGGAAGCCCCGGAGGCCGGGGCGAGGGCCGGACCAGGCGGACGGCCGTACCGTGCAACGCGGCTCCGCAGGCCGCGCACAGCTCGGTGCGCGGTCTGCCGCAGCCGGCACAGGCCACCGGCAGCAGCAGACCGGACAGCTCCTGCCACGCGTTCCGCATGACCTCACTGTGCCGGGGGCCGCCGGGACCGGACCACCCCTGTGGAAAACCCCCGGTGCCGGGCGGAGCCCCGCCGGCTGCGGGATCAGCCGGGAGGGACCGGATCAGCCGGGGTAGACCAGCGACGTGCCCTGTTTGAGGACCGTCTGCCAGTTGTCGCCCGGCGAGAGCTTCACTATGCCGTCGCTGACGGTCTCCGCCATCAGCGGAAGCAGCTCGTCGTCCGCCGCGGCGACCGACTGGACCTGGTTCACCCCGGGCAACGACCCCGAGGCCGACGTGGAGCCGTCCGCCTGCACGTAACGCACCTGCTGGACGCCGCCCTCCTCCTTGCCCACGACCACCAGCCGGCTGCGTCCGGACCAGGAGACGGCCGTCACATCCGTGAGCTGCGGCGCGGCCTGGCGCAGGTCCTCGACCGAGACGTCGGGCGCCACGGAGGAGCCCCGGCGCTCGACCCGGCCGATGTTCAGCGTCGTACGGCCGTCCTTCCGCAGCAGCAGAGCGATCCGCACCCCGTCCGCGGACATCCGCAGCTCCTCGATCCTGGCGCCGTCGAGGCCCGGCACCCGGACCTGCTGCGCCTCGCCCGCGCCCCCGGCCAGCCGCAGCAGCCCGGAACCGGCCGGATCGCGGTCGGCGACCCACAGGTCGCCGCGGCCGTCCCAGCTCGGCGACGACAGCCGGTCCGCGGCCTTCTTCCCCTTACTGCTGACGAGGGGTTCGGCCAGTTCGCCCTCCGTCTCCAGGGACGACACGTAGAGGTGATGCCCGTCGGCGGAGACCGCGGCGGCCCGCTGTTCGTCCCGGGCCACCCCGACGGCGCCCATCGGGACGGCGCCCGCACCGAGCGGGCCGGTCACGGGCTCGGGCGTTCCGGTGCCGTCGGTGGCGCCGGGGATCCGCTCCACCTGGCCCTTCTCGTTGATGAAGTACTGGCTGTCGTCCCCGTCGGAACCCTGGTCGGCGGAGAACTCCGGCCCGTCCTCGGCGTCCAGCCCGCAGAGCTGACCCTTGCTTCCCTCCAGCTCCACCCGCTCGACCCGCGCCGAGGTCAGGTCCCCCAGCGTGAACAGCACCTGGGCGGCCATCATCCGGCAGGCACTCCGGTCCACCGTGTCGGCCTTCCGGTTGAGCCGCACCTTCAGGACGTTCTCATCGTCCGGCGCCAGCGCGACGACGTCCTTGCGCAGGGTGGTCCCCGCCGGGAACCGGGAGTCGACCACGGGCCGCAGCCAGTTCGACGGCCCGGCGAGCAGCGTCCTGACGGTCTGAGCCGCGGTGTCCATGCGCGTGACCGGATCCGTACGGTTGCGTACGTGGACGGGGTCCGCGACGAGCGTCAACCGGCCGTTCGTCCGCCCGGCGGCGAAGTAGTACTTGTTCACGGAGCGGTAGAGCCGCTTGAAGTCGGACTGCCCGAGGAGCAGGCCGTCCGGCACGATGTCGATGCGCCACTCCTGCTTCCCGTCCGCCCCCTTCTCCCGCACCAGGTGCAGGGCCTGGGAGTAGTCGGCGGGCGCGAACGGACGGTAGGAACTCTGGGCGTCGACCGCCGCCACCTTCTCGCCGGTCAACGTGTAGGTCGTCTCCCTGTCCCGGCCGGCCCGGTTGTCCTCGTCGTGGAGCAGGGGGCCGCTGCGGTGGGGAGCCTGGGCGAGCACCGTGATGCCGCTGCTGGGCTGCCAGGTGTTCCGGGCGGCGGCGCTCAGATACTTCCGGGTGGTCGCGAACGCGGGGTCGTCACTGGTCATCGACTCCAGGAAGCCGTCGACGATCTCGCTGGGCGGCGCGCCTTCCCGGGGCGCGACCGCGTACACCTGCACCTGGGAGTCCCCGGGCTGCGAGGCGTCGACCGCCTTGACGTCCCCGGTCACCGGCATCGAGCCGCACCCGGCCAGCACGACGGTGCCGCAGACCAGCAGCGCGGACATCCGCACCGCCCGTCCCCGGCCGCCCGGACGGCGGTCAGTACCCACGAGTGGTGTCCTCCTGGTCGGAATCGAGTACGCCGTCGCCCGAACGGCCGCCGGGGCGCTCCTGGGCCGGGCGCGCCACGACACGCGCCCCGTTGCCGGGCAGCGCCGCGGGGTGCACCGACGAGGGGGCGCCGGTGCGGACGGCGGGGCCGCGGCCGGGCACGGGCAGCGGCGAACGCTCGCCGGCCCCGGGCTGGGGCGGCACGGACATCAGCCGGTGGCCGTCCGACGCGCCCACCCCGGCCTCGTCACGTTCCCGGTTGTCCCGGTTGCGCCGCGAGTCCTCGGGCTCCAGCGGTATCGGCGAGCCACGCAGAGGCTCGTCCGCCGTACGCGGCAGGGTCAGCCTGAACTGCGAGCCGCCTCCCGGCTCTCCCCAGGCCTGGAGCCAGCCGCCGTGCAGCCGGGCGTCCTCCACGGCGATCGACAGGCCCAGGCCCGTCCCGCCGGTCGTCCGGGCCCGCGCCGGGTCGGCGCGCCAGAACCGGTTGAAGACCCGGGTCGCCTCGCCGGGCTTGAGCCCGACCCCGTAGTCCCGGACGGCCACGGCGACCGCGCCCTGGGCCACGCCCATCCGCACCACGACGTCCCGGCCCTCACCGTGTTCGACGGCGTTGACCACGAGGTTGCGCAGGACGCGTTCGACGCGGCGGGCATCGGCCTCGGCTATCACCGGCTGTTCGTCGCCGACGACCAGGATCCGGGTGCCCTTGCGCTCGGCGAGCGGCTCGGCGCCACCGATCACCCGGTGCACCACGGTCCGCAGGTCTATCGGCTCGGCCTCCAGGGCCGCGGCACCCGCGTCGAACCGGCTGATCTCCAGCAGATCGGCGAGCAGCGACTCGAACCGGTCGAGCTGGTCGCCGAGCAGCTCGGCGGAGCGCGCGGTCACGGGGTCGAAGTCGGCACGCGCCTCGTGGATGACGTCGGCGGCCATCCTGACGGTCGTGAGAGGGGTCCGCAGCTCGTGCGAGACGTCGGAGACGAAGCGCCGCTGCATCCGGGAGAGCTCCTCCAACTGCTGGATCTTCAGCTGGAGGTTCTGGGCCATCTTGTTGAAGGCCTCGCCGAGCCGGGCGATGTCGTCCTCGCCGGTGACCTTCATCCGTTCCTGCAGCTTGCCCGCGGAGAGCCGCTCGGCGATGCCGGCGGCCATCCGCACCGGTGTGACGACCTGCCGCACCACGAACCAGGCGATGGCCCCGAGCAGCACGACGACGAACAGTCCGGCGGTCGCCAGGGTCGTCTTGACCAGGGTCAGGGACTTCTCCTCCTGCGTGAGCGGGAAGAGGTAGTAGAGCTCGTAGGGCTGTTGGTCGATGTCGTAGAGCCGCTTGCCGACGACGAGCCCCGGTTGCGCTTCCGTGCCGTACGAGTACCGGATCTCGGAGTACGTCTGGAACGCGCCCTGCTTGCTGCTCACGTCCCGCCGCAGGCGCTCGGGCACGCTGGACGCCTCGACGCTGCCCGAACCGCGCGCGGCACGGCTGCTCGCTCCCTCGGCCACCGAGTCGACGCTGAGCGCCACCACGTTGAAGGCGTTCTTGCCGCCGCTGGCGAGCTGGTCGACGAGTTCGGTACGCCAGGAGGTGCTCCCGGTCATCCCGTCGGTGCGCTCGCTCCCCTGCCCATCGGGGGCGATGGGGGCGTTGGCCTTTTCCTGGGCCGCGGCGAAACCGCCGACGGCCTGGGTCTGGGCGGCCGTGCCCTTGGCCTCGAGCAGGCCGTTGCGCACCTGGCCGATGACGACGAAGCCGAGCAGCAGCACGACCCCGATCGACATCAGCAAGGTGCCCGCGACGACGCGGAGCTGCAGATTGCGCCGCCACAACCGGACGGCGGGCAGCAGAGGACGGCGCACCCAGCGCATCAGCAACCGCGGCACGGGTCCGCCGGGCGTCCGGTTTTCGAACAACCGGCCGCCCCGCAGGAAACGGCTCATACGTGACGCCTTCCGTCCCGGGCCGGCAGCCCGCTCCGTACGGACTCCCGGTTCACCGGGCCCCGGAGCAGCGCTGCCTCGGGCCATCTCAGCTCGGTCCGGCCTTGTAGCCGACGCCTCGGACCGTCACGACGATCTCCGGCCGTTCCGGGTCTTTCTCGACCTTGGAACGCAGACGCTGGACATGCACATTCACCAGGCGGGTGTCGGCCGCGTGGCGGTAACCCCACACCTGTTCCAGCAGGACCTCACGGGTGAAGACCTGCCACGGCTTGCGGGCGAGCGCGACCAGCAGGTCGAACTCCAGCGGAGTCAGGGCGATGGACTGCCCCTCCCGCTTCACGGAGTGGCCGGCCACGTCGATGACCAGGTCACCGATGGTCAACTGCTCCGGCGCGGGCTCTTCGGACCTCCGCAGACGTGCCCTGATCCGGGCAACCAACTCCTTAGGTTTGAACGGCTTGACGATGTAGTCGTCGGCCCCTGATTCCAGGCCGACCACGACATCGACAGTGTCGCTCTTGGCGGTGAGCATGACGATCGGCACACCGGACTCGGCCCTGATCAGCCTGCACACCTCGATGCCGTCCCTTCCGGGCAGCATGAGGTCGAGCAGCACCAGGTCCGGCTTGGCCTCACGAAATGCGGCCAGTGCCTTGTCGCCGTCCGCTACGAACGACGGCTCGAAACCTTCTCCACGCAGCACAATCCCGAGCATCTCGGCCAGTGCGGTGTCGTCGTCGACGACAAGGACGCGTCCCTTCATAATCGACATCATCCCATTAGCTAATCGTTACCTGCGATGACCTGGCACACAGCTCTGCCAGTCCGGCCCCCGTGACCGGGGAAACAGCGCCCTCCTCGGTGACGATCGCCGTGATCAGTTCCGGCGGCGTGACGTCGAAAGCCGGGTTGTACGCCGGGGCCCCGAGGGGTGCGACGACCATCCCGCCTCCGCCGTCGGCCGATACACCCCACGCGGGTGTGAGCTCCGTCACTTCCCTCCCGGAACGCTGCTCGACGACGATCGATGTGCCGTCCGAAGTCTCCAGATCCACCGTCGTCGTCGGCGCCACCACGATGAAGGGCACGTGGTGGTACTTCGCGAGCACGGCCAGCGGATAGCTTCCCACCTTGTTGGCCACCGAGCCGTCCGCAGCGATGCGGTCCGCCCCTATGAGCACCGCATCCACCTCGCCGGCCGCGAACAGGGACCCCGCCGCGTTGTCCGTGAGCAGGGTGTACGCCAGACCGCTGCGCGCCGCCTCGAACGCGGTCAGCCGGGCCCCCTGGAGCAGCGGCCGCGTCTCGTCCACCCACAGCCGTCGCAACCGCCCCTGCCGGTTCGCCCGCAACGCCACGGCGAACGCCGTCCCCTCGCCGCCGGAGACCAGCGCCCCGGTGTTGCAGTGGGTCAGCAGCCGGTAGGCGCGGCCCGGCAACAGCTCCTCGAGCAACGCCTCGCCGTACTCCGCCATGCGGCTGCTGGCCCGGGCATCCTCCCGGTGCAGCGCCCGCGCCTCGGCCAGCGCCGCCGCCGCGGCCGCCTCGTCCCCCTCTCCCTTGCCGGACGCCTCCCAGTAGGCCGCCGCCACCCGCCGTACCCCGTAACCGAGGTTCACAGCGGTGGGGCGCGCTCCCTCCAGGAGACCGGCCGCCTCCGCGACATCGAAGCCCCGCGCCGCGGCGAGCGCCACCCCGTAGCCCCCGGCGATCCCGAGCAGCGGAGCCCCTCGCACCGCCAGCGTCCGGATCGCCCGCACCAGTGCGGGCACGTCGGTGCACACCAGCTCGACCTCCTCGGCGGGCAGCCGCGTCTGGTCGAGAAGCACCAGCACGGGACCTTCCGGAGGCTCGTCCCAGCGAAGTACGGAAAGCGCGGGAGGCTCGCGGCCCACCGTCGATTGCGCGTCCTGATCAGCCATCCGCCCAGTCTGCCCGGTGAGCCGCCCGCACATGAAGGCGCGGAGCAGACAGAGCGGCTGGTCCGCCCCGGACCCACGCGTGGCACGATGGCTGCCAACCTGCCGCCCCGATGAGCGGTCAGGACGGTGAAGGAGCGAGAATGAACGACTCTCCGGGCTGGGCGTCGCCCGGATCTGCCCCCTCCGACGGCAAGGAGACGGCGATCCCCCGCCCCTCCGGCCCCCAGGACGGAAGCGGCCCGACGGGACAGTGGTCCCCCGAGCAGCCGCCCCCCGGGCAGTGGTCCCCACCGAACAACCCCGGCAGTGGCCCCGGAACCCGGCCGCCGGCCCCCGGCTGGGGCGGTGGCCCGCAGCGACAGGGCTGGGCAGGACCGCCACCGGCCGCGAAGCCCGGCGTCATCCCGCTGCGCCCCCTGAGCCTCGGCGAGATCCTCGACGGCTCCGTCTCCGCCCTGCGCGCCCACTGGCGCACCGCACTCGGCTTCAGCCTCGCGGTCTCGGTGGTCACCCAGGTCGCCGTCATCCTCATGCAGCGCTACCTGCTGCCGGAACCGACCTCCGTCGACCCGAACGCCACCGGTACCGAAGCCCTCCGCCAGGCCACCGACTCCGCCCGGTCGACACTGATCTCCCTGGCCCCGGCCTCCCTCGTCACGATGATCGCCACGCTCTTCACCGCGTCGATCATCACCGTGGTCATCAGCCGCTCGGTGCTGGGCCGTCCCACCACGCTCTCCGACGCCTGGGCGGAGGCCCGCCCGCGCGTCCTCCCGCTGCTCGGGCTGACCGTGCTGGTGGCCCTGATCATGGCCGCGATCATGACCGTGGGCATCGGCCCCGGCCTCCTGCTGGGCTCCGAGGCAGGCGCGGCGCTCGCCTTCCTCGGCTTCGCCGCCGCCTGCGTCGTGATGCTCTGGCTGAACGTCAGCTTCGCACTCGCCGCCCCCGCACTGATGCTGGAACGACAGAGCATCGTGGCCGCGCTGCGCAGGTCGGCGAAGCTGGTCCGCGGCGCGTGGTGGCGCACCTTCGGAATCCTCGCCCTGACCTGGCTGCTGACCTTCCTGCTGACGTTCCTCGTCTCCATCCCGTTCGGCGTCATCGCGGTGATCGCCGACGGAACCGACGTCAGCGAGTTCTTCAACGGCACCGCCCCTTCCTTCGGCTGGCCGTTCCTGATCGTCACCGGCATCGGCGAAGTGATCGTCTCGACACTGATCTACCCCTTCGTCGCCGGCGTGATGGCCCTCCTCTACGTGGACCAGCGCATCCGTCGCGAAGCGCTCGACCTCGACCTCGCGCGGGCCGCCGGACTGCCCGGCTACGGCACCGACACCCCCGGGAGCTGATGCGGTGTCGGAGGCGGGGGGCATCACCATCACACGGCGGGACTCGGCATCGGGCGACATACCGGTGGACACTCCACGCCTCCCCGCGCGGGAGGCGGCCGAGAGCGAGCTGTCCAAGCCGATGTACCACGAGAACGACCCGAACTTCCTCCAGCGTGCCCTGAACCAGTTCTGGGACTGGGTCACCGGAGTATTCGACGCCGCCGCGGGTGCCGCCCCCGGCGGCCCTGCCGGACTCGCCGTCCTGATCGTCATCGTCGTCGGCCTTGCCGCCGCCCTCTGGTGGCGGCTCGGCACTCCGCAACGCTCCTCCCGGAGCACGGACGCTCTCTTCGACGGCGCCGGCCCCCGTTGCGCGGCCCAGCACCGCGCCGCCGCCGAAACACACGCCGCGGCTCTGCGCTGGACCGAGGCCGTCCAGGAACGCATGCGAGCCATCGTCCGGTCCCTGGAGGAACGCGCCCTGCTCGACCCCCGCCCCGGCCGCACAGCGGACGAAGCCGCGGCCGAAGCGGGCCGTGCCCTGCCCGAGCACTCCGCCCGGCTGCGCGCCGCCGCCCGGAGCTTCGACGACGTGACATACGGGGGCCGCTCCGCGGACCAGCCGACATACCTGTCCCTGCGCACCCTCGACCTCGAACTCGACGAAGCGAAGCCGCTGCTGCCCGGAACCTCCCGAGGAGCCACCGGATGACCGCGGAGACCACCGCTTCCCCCACCTCGACGGCGCCCACCCCTGGCCAGGTCTGGACCCGTGCCCGAGGCATCCTGGCCGTCGTTCTCATCCTCGTCGTCGCCGGCATCACGTTCGCCGTCGTACGTTCCGGAACGAACCACGGACAGCTCGACCCCCGCTCCGCGGACCCCAAGGGAAGCCGCGCCGTAGCCGAACTCCTCAAGGCACGCGGCATATCCGTCACCGTCGCCACCACTCTCGACGAAGCCACCGCCGCGACCGGCCCCGACACCACGCTCCTCGTCGCCGGCCCCAACCTCCTGACACGGTCGCAGCAGCTCCGACTGGACGCGACCGCCTCCGCCTCCGCCTCCGCAGGACGCACCCTGCTGATCGCCCCCGGGCCGGGAGCCACGGCCCGACTCGCCCCCGGCGTCCGCGCCGAGCCGCACCACGCCGTCCGTGCTCTCGCCCCGTCGTGCGAGCTCCCCGCCGCCCGGTTGGCCGGCACGGCGGACATGGGCGGCACCCGCTACACGACGCAGGACCCCACCGCCGTCACCTGCTACCCGACTGCTGGCCTCCCCAGTCTGATCGTCCTCCCGACCGGTTCGGGCGGCGACACGGTCATCCTCGGCTCCCCCGCCTTTCTCCACAACGAGCGTCTCGACCAGCAGGGCAACGCCTCTCTCGCCCTGCAACTGCTCGGCTCCCGTCCCCATCTCGTCTGGTACCTCCCCTCTCTCGCGGATCCATCCGCCACAACCGACGACGACTCCCCCGGCGGCGGAAACGAAGACCAGTCAGAGGACGGGGCGAGGGACGACGCGGCCGACGAGAGCAGCTTCCTCGACCTCGTCCCCTCCGGCTGGCTGTGGGGAACCCTTCAACTCGCCCTCGCCGCAGTCCTCGCCGCCGTCTGGCGGGCCCGCCGACTCGGCCCTCTGGTGACCGAACAGCTGCCGGTGGCCGTCCGCGCGTCCGAATCGGCCGAAGGCCGCTCCCTCCTCTACCGCAAGGCCAACGCCCGCGACCGGGCCGCCGACGCCCTCCGAGCCGCCACCCGCACACGCATCGCGCCCCTCGCCGGAGTGCCCGTCCGTGATGCGCACACCCCCGCTGTCCTCCTCACCGCCTTGTCCACACGCGTCAACGCACCGGACAACGACCTCACCACGCTGCTCTTCGGTACAGCTCCCTCCACCGACGCCGCCCTGGTCCTCCTCGCCGATCAACTCGACGCCCTCGAAAGAGAGGTACGCACTTCATGAGCGCCCCGACCCCCGAGCCGGCCGAGCCCACGGTGCCCGCAGCGGCCCCCATGGGGCTCACGGAACCGGAGCCGTCCGACAGCGCCCGCGCTTCCTTGGAGGCTCTGCGCTCCGAGATCGCCAAGGCCGTTGTCGGCCAGGACCCCGCCGTCACCGGACTCGTCGTCGCGCTGCTCTGCCGGGGACACGTACTCCTCGAAGGCGTACCCGGCGTGGCCAAGACCCTGCTGGTGCGGGCACTTGCCGCATCACTCGAACTCGACACCAAGCGCGTCCAGTTCACCCCTGACCTGATGCCCAGCGACGTCACGGGTTCGCTGGTCTACGACGCGCGCACCGCGGAGTTCTCCTTCCAGCCCGGGCCCGTCTTCACCAACCTGCTGATCGCGGACGAGATCAACCGCACCCCTCCCAAGACCCAGTCCTCCCTCCTCGAAGCAATGGAGGAACGGCAGGTCACGGTGGACGGAACCCCTCGGCCACTGCCTGACCCCTTCCTCGTCGCAGCGACCCAGAACCCCGTCGAGTACGAAGGCACCTACCCCCTCCCCGAAGCCCAACTGGACCGTTTCCTGCTCAAACTGACAGTTCCGCTTCCCTCGCGGCAGGACGAGATCGATGTCCTCACCCGTCACGCCGACGGCTTCAACCCGCGCGACCTGAAGGCAGCGGGGATACGGCCCGTCGCCGGACCCGCCGATCTGGAAGCGGCACGCGAAGCCGTCGCGAAGACGACCGTCTCCCCCGAGATCGCCGGCTATGTAGTGGATATCTGCCGTGCTACGCGCGATTCCCCGTCGCTCGCCCTCGGCGTCTCCCCCCGAGGCACCACCGCACTGCTGTCGACAGCCCGAGCCTGGGCCTGGCTGACCGGCCGGGACTATGTCATCCCGGACGATGTGAAAGCCCTGGCGCTCCCTACGCTCCGTCATCGCATCCACCTGCGGCCCGAGGCAGAAATGGAGGGAGTCACCCCGGACTCCGTCATCGCCTCAGTGCTCGCCCACGTCCCCGTACCCCGATGAGGCGGTGACCATGGCCCTCACCGGACGAACCGCGCTGCTGGCCGCCCTCGGGTCACTCCCCGTAGGCATCCTCGCTCCCAGCTGGACCGGGATGCTTGCGATCAACGCACCGCTCTCACTGGCAATTCTGTGTGACTACGCCCTGGCCGCGCCAGTGCGCACGCTCCGATTCACTCGATCCGGCGATACATCCGTTCGACTCGGTGACGCGGCCGAAGTGCAACTCACGGTGACCAATACGTCCCGCCGGCGCCTGCGCGCCCAACTGCGGGATGCCTGGCCCCCCAGCAGCTGGACCTCGGGCTCCGAGCTCCGCGCCTCCCGCCACACACTGACGATCCCCGCCGGGGAACGGCGGCGTCTGGTCACCGCGCTACGCCCGACCCGGCGCGGCGAACGGCGGGCAGAACGCATCACCATCCGCTCGTACGGCCCTCTGGGCCTCGCCGCCCGCCAGGGACAGCACCGGGCCCCGTGGACCGTACGGGTCCTGCCACCGTTCACCAGCCGCAAGCATCTGCCTTCCCGGCTCGCCCGCCTCCGGGAACTCGACGGCCGTACCAGCGTTCTGACACGCGGTGACGGCACGGAGTTCGACAGTCTGCGGGCGTACGTGCCCGGGGACGACACCCGCTCCATCGACTGGCGGGCCACCGCACGCCAGTCCGCCGTCGCGGTCCGGACATGGCGCCCCGAGCGTGACCGGCATGTCCTGATCGTCCTCGACACCGGCCGCACGTCAGCGGGCCGGGTGGGTGATGTCCCCCGCCTGGACGCCTCGATGGACGCCACACTCCTTCTCACCGCACTCGCCACCCGGGCGGGCGACCGCGTAAGCCTCCTCGCCTACGACCGCCAGGTCCGAGCCCGGGTCCAGGGCCGGACGGCCACGGGTGAAGTTCTGGCCACCGTCATCAACGCCCTGGCCACGTTGGAACCAGAGCTCATCGAGACGGACGCCCACGGCCTGAGCAACGCCGCCCTCACCCACGCCCCACGCGGTTCGCTGATCGTCCTCCTCACCACGTTGGAGGCCGCCCCCGTCGAGGAGGGCCTCCTCCCGGTGCTCCCACAGCTCACCCAGCGCCACACCGTTCTGCTGGCCGCGGTCTCCGACCCTCGGATCGAGGAAATGGCCAACGCCCGGGGAACTGTGGACTCGGTGTACGACGCGGCAGCCGCCAGCCAGGCCCAGGCCGACCGCCGCCGCACGGCAGACAGACTCCGCCGCCACGGCGTTGTCGTCGTGGACGCCGCTCCGGAGCATGTCGCTCCCGCGCTTGCCGACACGTACTTGGCCCTGAAGGCCGCCGGTCGTCTCTGAGGCGCTTGTGTCAGGCTCCTGCGGGCTGGATGGCATTCTCCTCTGCCGCCTGCCGTGGTCCTACGGTGCAGGAGCCTCTGCCTGTCGGCTCGCCGATTGAGCCTGAAACGCAGGAAAGCCCCGCACCAAATGGTGCGGGGCTTTCCCGGAAAAATTGTTCGGCGGCGTCCTACTCTCCCACAGGGTCCCCCCTGCAGTACCATCGGCGCTGAAAGGCTTAGCTTCCGGGTTCGGAATGTAACCGGGCGTTTCCCTAACGCAATGACCACCGAAACACTATGAAATTAACCAACACCGGAGAAAACACGGCCGTTCGTTATTTCAGAACTAACACAGTGGACGCGAGCAACTGAGGACAAGCCCTCGGCCTATTAGTACCAGTCAGCTCCACCCGTTACCGGGCTTCCACATCTGGCCTATCAACCCAGTCGTCTACTGGGAGCCTTAACCCTTCAAGAGGGTGGGAATACTCATCTCGAAGCAGGCTTCCCGCTTAGATGCTTTCAGCGGTTATCCTTTCCGAACGTAGCCAACCAGCCATGCCCTTGGCAGGACAACTGGCACACCAGAGGTTCGTCCGTCCCGGTCCTCTCGTACTAGGGACAGCCCTTCTCAATATTCCTACGCGCGCAGCGGATAGGGACCGAACTGTCTCACGACGTTCTAAACCCAGCTCGCGTACCGCTTTAATGGGCGAACAGCCCAACCCTTGGGACCGACTCCAGCCCCAGGATGCGACGAGCCGACATCGAGGTGCCAAACCATCCCGTCGATATGGACTCTTGGGGAAGATCAGCCTGTTATCCCCGGGGTACCTTTTATCCGTTGAGCGACAGCGCTTCCACAAGCCACTGCCGGATCACTAGTCCCGACTTTCGTCCCTGCTCGACCCGTCGGTCTCACAGTCAAGCTCCCTTGTGCACTTACACTCAACACCTGATTGCCAACCAGGCTGAGGGAACCTTTGGGCGCCTCCGTTACTCTTTAGGAGGCAACCGCCCCAGTTAAACTACCCATCAGACACTGTCCCTGATCCGGATCACGGACCCAGGTTAGACATCCAGCACGACCAGAGTGGTATTTCAACGACGACTCCACAACCACTGGCGTGGCCGCTTCACAGTCTCCCACCTATCCTACACAAGCCGAACCGAACACCAATATCAAACTATAGTAAAGGTCCCGGGGTCTTTCCGTCCTGCTGCGCGAAACGAGCATCTTTACTCGTAGTGCAATTTCACCGGGCCTATGGTTGAGACAGTCGAGAAGTCGTTACGCCATTCGTGCAGGTCGGAACTTACCCGACAAGGAATTTCGCTACCTTAGGATGGTTATAGTTACCACCGCCGTTTACTGGCGCTTAAGTTCTCAGCTTCGCCGCTCCGAAAAGCAGCTAACCGGTCCCCTTAACGTTCCAGCACCGGGCAGGCGTCAGTCCGTATACATCGCCTTACGGCTTCGCACGGACCTGTGTTTTTAGTAAACAGTCGCTTCTCGCTGGTCTCTGCGGCCACCCCCAGCTCAAGCAGCAAGTGCTATCACCAGTGATGGCCCCCCTTCTCCCGAAGTTACGGGGGCATTTTGCCGAGTTCCTTAACCATAGTTCACCCGAACGCCTCGGTATTCTCTACCTGACCACCTGAGTCGGTTTAGGGTACGGGCCGCCATGAAACTCGCTAGAGGCTTTTCTCGACAGCATAGGATCATCCACTTCACCACAATCGGCTCGGCATCAGGTCTCACCCTTAACGTGTGACGGATTTACCTACCACACGGGCTACACCCTTACCCCGGGACAACCACCGCCCGGGCTGGACTACCTTCCTGCGTCACCCCATCGCTTACCTACTACAAGTCTGGTTCATCGGCTCCACCACTACCCTCAACTCCGAAGAGATCGGGCCGGCTTCACGGACTTAGCATCGCCTGATTCAGTACTGGGCGTTTCAAAGCGGGTACCGGAATATCAACCGGTTGTCCATCGACTACGCCTGTCGGCCTCGCCTTAGGTCCCGACTTACCCTGGGCAGATCAGCTTGACCCAGGAACCCTTAGTCAATCGGCGCACACGTTTCTCACGTGTGTATCGCTACTCATGCCTGCATTCTCACTCGTGAACCGTCCACAACTCGCTTCCGCGGCTGCTTCACCCGGCACACGACGCTCCCCTACCCATCCATACGGGCGTTGACCCTATGTGTATGAATGACACGACTTCGGCGGTACGCTTGAGCCCCGCTACATTGTCGGCGCGGAATCACTTGACCAGTGAGCTATTACGCACTCTTTCAAGGGTGGCTGCTTCTAAGCCAACCTCCTGGTTGTCTCTGCGACTCCACATCCTTTCCCACTTAGCGTACGCTTAGGGGCCTTAGTCGATGCTCTGGGCTGTTTCCCTCTCGACCATGGAGCTTATCCCCCACAGTCTCACTGCCGTGCTCTCACTTACCGGCATTCGGAGTTTGGCTAAGGTCAGTAACCCGGTAGGGCCCATCGCCTATCCAGTGCTCTACCTCCGGCAAGAAACACACGACGCTGCACCTAAATGCATTTCGGGGAGAACCAGCTATCACGGAGTTTGATTGGCCTTTCACCCCTAACCACAGGTCATCCCCCAGGTTTTCAACCCTGGTGGGTTCGGTCCTCCACGAAGTCTTACCTCCGCTTCAACCTGCCCATGGCTAGATCACTCCGCTTCGGGTCTAGAGCGTGCAACTCAAACGCCCTGTTCGGACTCGCTTTCGCTACGGCTTCCCCACACGGGTTAACCTCGCTACACACCGCTAACTCGCAGGCTCATTCTTCAAAAGGCACGCAGTCACGACTGACAGCACAAGTGCTGCCAGCGACGCTCCCACGGCTTGTAGGCACACGGTTTCAGGTACTATTTCACTCCGCTCCCGCGGTACTTTTCACCATTCCCTCACGGTACTATCCGCTATCGGTCACCAGGGAATATTTAGGCTTAGCGGGTGGTCCCGCCAGATTCACACGGGATTTCTCGGGCCCCGTGCTACTTGGGTGTCTCTCAAACGAGCCGTTGATGTTTCAGCTACGGGGGTCTTACCCTCTACGCCGGACCTTTCGCATGTCCTTCGCCTACACCAACGGTTTCTGACTCGTCTCACAGCCGGCAGACTATGAAAGAGAGATCCCACAACCCCGCATGCGCAACCCCTGCCGGGTATCACACGCATACGGTTTGGCCTCATCCAGTTTCGCTCGCCACTACTCCCGGAATCACGGTTGTTTTCTCTTCCTGAGGGTACTGAGATGTTTCACTTCCCCTCGTTCCCTCCACACTGCCTATGTGTTCAGCAGCGGGTGACAGCCCATGACGACTGCCGGGTTTCCCCATTCGGAAACCCCCGGATCAAAGCTTGGTTGACAGCTCCCCGGGGACTATCGTGGCCTCCCACGTCCTTCATCGGTTCCTGGTGCCAAGGCATCCACCGTGCGCCCTTAAAAACTTGGCCACAGATGCTCGCGTCCACTGTGCAGTTCTCAAACAACGACCAGCCACCCATCACCCCACCCAAACAGGGCGAGTTCACTGGGGCCGGCAACCGAAGGCAGCCTTTACGGCCATACCCTCAGACACCCAACAACGTGCCCGGCACAACCGATCTCTCACCACGTTCCACGCCCCGAAGAGCAGTACTAGCTGTGATCAACCTGTCGTGCCGAATAGTCAACGTTCCACCCATGAGCAACCAGCACCGAACATTCGCCGGTGTACTGGCCTCTGACCAAGCGGACTTGGTAAGAAGTGCTCCTTAGAAAGGAGGTGATCCAGCCGCACCTTCCGGTACGGCTACCTTGTTACGACTTCGTCCCAATCGCCAGTCCCACCTTCGACAGCTCCCTCCCACAAGGGGTTGGGCCACCGGCTTCGGGTGTTACCGACTTTCGTGACGTGACGGGCGGTGTGTACAAGGCCCGGGAACGTATTCACCGCAGCAATGCTGATCTGCGATTACTAGCAACTCCGACTTCATGGGGTCGAGTTGCAGACCCCAATCCGAACTGAGACCGGCTTTTTGAGATTCGCTCCGCCTCGCGGCATCGCAGCTCATTGTACCGGCCATTGTAGCACGTGTGCAGCCCAAGACATAAGGGGCATGATGACTTGACGTCGTCCCCACCTTCCTCCGAGTTGACCCCGGCAGTCTCCTGTGAGTCCCCATCACCCCGAAGGGCATGCTGGCAACACAGAACAAGGGTTGCGCTCGTTGCGGGACTTAACCCAACATCTCACGACACGAGCTGACGACAGCCATGCACCACCTGTATACCGACCACAAGGGGGGCACCATCTCTGATGCTTTCCGGTATATGTCAAGCCTTGGTAAGGTTCTTCGCGTTGCGTCGAATTAAGCCACATGCTCCGCTGCTTGTGCGGGCCCCCGTCAATTCCTTTGAGTTTTAGCCTTGCGGCCGTACTCCCCAGGCGGGGAACTTAATGCGTTAGCTGCGGCACCGACGACGTGGAATGTCGCCAACACCTAGTTCCCAACGTTTACGGCGTGGACTACCAGGGTATCTAATCCTGTTCGCTCCCCACGCTTTCGCTCCTCAGCGTCAGTAATGGCCCAGAGATCCGCCTTCGCCACCGGTGTTCCTCCTGATATCTGCGCATTTCACCGCTACACCAGGAATTCCGATCTCCCCTACCACACTCTAGCTAGCCCGTATCGAATGCAGACCCGGGGTTAAGCCCCGGGCTTTCACATCCGACGTGACAAGCCGCCTACGAGCTCTTTACGCCCAATAATTCCGGACAACGCTTGCGCCCTACGTATTACCGCGGCTGCTGGCACGTAGTTAGCCGGCGCTTCTTCTGCAGGTACCGTCACTTTCGCTTCTTCCCTGCTGAAAGAGGTTTACAACCCGAAGGCCGTCATCCCTCACGCGGCGTCGCTGCATCAGGCTTTCGCCCATTGTGCAATATTCCCCACTGCTGCCTCCCGTAGGAGTCTGGGCCGTGTCTCAGTCCCAGTGTGGCCGGTCGCCCTCTCAGGCCGGCTACCCGTCGTCGCCTTGGTAGGCCATTACCCCACCAACAAGCTGATAGGCCGCGGGCTCATCCTTCACCGCCGGAGCTTTTAACCCCGTCCCATGCGGGACAGAGTGTTATCCGGTATTAGACCCCGTTTCCAGGGCTTGTCCCAGAGTGAAGGGCAGATTGCCCACGTGTTACTCACCCGTTCGCCACTAATCCACCCCGAAGGGCTTCATCGTTCGACTTGCATGTGTTAAGCACGCCGCCAGCGTTCGTCCTGAGCCAGGATCAAACTCTCCGTGAATGTTTACCCGTAATCGGGTGCACACATCACGAGAGCGGAACAACCGGTCGGAATAAGACCCATTGTTCTCAGCGTCCTCGCTGTGTTCTTGCCTGCCGCCACCCACAAACGGGGTGGAACGACAGGACTTTCAAAGGAACCACCAACCTGCCGTAGCAGGCCGGGGTATCAACATATCTGGCGTTGACTTTTGGCACGCTGTTGAGTTCTCAAGGAACGGACGCTTCCTTCGGTCCCGTATCACCGGGGCCCTCCGGGCGCTTCCCTTCGTTTACTGCTTTGTCTTGCTGTCTTGCGTTTCCGACTCTATCAGACTCTTTCGTGTCCGATTCCCGGTCGAAGCGGGCCCTGCGTTTCGCATCTCGCCTTCCGGTTCTTCGCTTTCGCGTTTTCCCTTTCGGCGAGTCCGACTTTACCAGACTCTTTTTCGTTCCGTTTCCGGTCCGAATTCGATTTCCGGTGGCCTGTCGAGCGGCCTTACCTTTCGGCGGATCCGACTTTACCAGAAACTCACGGAGTTAAACGAACGACCCGGTGAGTCCGAGAAAGGAGAATCATTTGGCCCGGCGGAGTTAACAGGCACTCCTGCACGAGCGAGATAGATATTATGCGCTCAACCCGAACCTGTCCAGTCCGAGGCAACCGTTCAAATCTACCTCCACACATCTGCCGTGTCAACGGTTTTTGTGGGCGAGGAGGACACTAGCAGGTCAGCGGTGGTGAAAGCACATCGGCGATCAGGCTGCGGTGGGAAGTTCGGCGCTGCGTTCGACCACGGGGAGGTCGCCTGTGTCGCCGGCGCGGGCCGCGCGGCCTCCCAGGAGGTAGACGTACGCGAGAAAGGCCAGCTCAGCGGCGATGCCGATCGTGATCCGGGCCCAGGTCGGAAGACCGGACGGGGTCACGAAGCCCTCGATGAGTCCGGAGACGAACAGGACCAGGGCCAGACCGATTGCCATACCCAGAGCGGCGCGGCCCTGCTGAGCCAGGGCGCTGCGGCGTGACAGGGGACCCGGATCGATCACTGTCCAGCCGAGGCGTAGCCCTGTGCCGGCGGCGACGAACACCGCGGTCAGTTCGAGCAGACCGTGAGGGAGCACCAGGCCGAGGAAGACGTCGAGGCGGCCCACGGAGGACATGAGACCTATGCCGACGCCGAGGTTGAGCATGTTGAGGAAGAGGATCCAGATCACCGGTATGCAGAGGAACGCCCCCAGGACCAGGCACAGGGCTGCGGCCTGAGCATTGTTCGTCCATACCTGTGCGGCGAACGACGCCGCCGGATGGCTGGAGTAGTAGGTCTCGTACTCCCCGCCCGGCCGGGTCATCGCCCGGAGGTCTTCCGGTGCGGCGATCGCGGCCTGTACCTCGGGGTGCGTACCGATCCACCAGCCCAGCAGTGCGGCCAGCGCTGTCGAGAGGACCGCGGTGGGAATCCACCAGTGGCGCGACCGGTAGACGGCCGCGGGGAATCCGGCGGTGAGGAAGCGGGCCGCGTCCCGCCAGGAGGCCTTGCGGGTGCCGGTCACCGTCGACCGGGCGCGAGCCACGAGCTGGGTGAGACGTCCGGTGAGGAGCGGGTCCGGGCTGCTCGACTGGACCAGCGAGAGGTGGGTCGCCGTGCGCTGGTAGAGGACGACGAGTTCGTCCGCTTCCGCGCCCGTGAGGCGGCGCCCCCGGCGCAGGAGGTGTTCGAGGCGGTCCCACTCCGTACGGTGGGCGGTGACGAAGACATCGAGGTCCATGGGCGTCTGTTGCTCCAGGCGAGGGTGGGTACGTGGCCCTACTACTGCGGCGCGCTGGCGGTCAGCTTGGCAGACTGTGCCCGGCTGGGGCAGAGAAGGTCGGCGAAGGGTGGGGCCCGATGAGTGAGCTGGTGACCGGGGACGCGGTCGTTCTGGGGCTGAGGCCCGCGCGGCTGCCGAGCCGGGCTCTGGCCTCGACGATCGATCTGGCGGTGACGCTCGTCGTGTTCATCCTGGTATCGGTCGTTCTGGGCATCGCTTCCGTCTCGTTGGACGAGGCTGCGGTCGCGGCGATCGGAGTCGCCTCTTTCCTGCTGGTCCTGATCGGTGGGCCGGTCGCGGTGGAGACGCTGAGTCATGGCCGGTCACTGGGAAAGCTGGCCTGCGGGCTGCGGGTGGTGCGGGACGACGGGGGGCCGATCCGGTTCCGGCACGCGCTCGTGCGGGGGGCGATGGGGCTCGTCGAGATCCTCATGACCTTCGGCGCCCTGGCCTCGATCGCCTCCCTGGTTTCGGCACGGGGCCGCCGGATCGGTGACGTGTTCGCCGGGACGCTGGTGATCCGGGAACGGGTCGCGGCCACGGGCCGGTCCGTCTCCGTGCCGCCTCCTCCGCCCTGGCTGGTCGGCCGGTTCGCGCAGCTGGATCTGTCGGCCGTACCCGACGAACTCTGGCTCGCGATACGGCAGTACCTGACGCGGATGCAGCAGCTGGACCCCGGCGTGGGTGCTTCGATCGCGGAACGGCTGGCCGGTGAAGTGGCCGCACGGACAGGGGCCGCAGCGCCCCAGGGTGTTCCCGCGGCCGCGTTCCTGGCTGCGGTGGTTCATGAGCGGCAGTCACGGGATGCGCGGCGCGTGTTCGCCGGGCCCCGGGGTGAGGGGCCCGTACCGTCCGGGTCTGCCCGGACTGGTGGGCCTGGCTGGTCTGGTGGGCCTGGCTCGTCTGGTGGGCTTGGCGGGGCCGGTGGGTCTCGTGAGGTCGGCGCCGGGGCGGGGGGCGATGGCGGCGGTGCTCACGGGCAGCGGCGCGGGAGTGTCTCCTCGGGCGGATTCGCCCCGCCCGGCTAGGCGGTGTCCGGCCCTGGTCCGGGTGTCAGGTCCTGGTCGGCCGGGGTGGCGGGGGCGCGGGGTGACGGGGGCGTCTCCAGGTGTTCGAGCTCGATGCCGGGTGCCGCGAGGACCACGTCACCGGCGAGGTGGATGGTGTGCTGTTCCCCGGTGTCCAGGGCGCTGACCTGGTATTCGTCCACGACCAGGGGGCCGTTGTCAGTGGTGTGCGCTTCACTGTTCACCAGGGCCCAGGACTGGTCGACGGTCCTGGGTGCGAGAACCGGGTCCGTGAAGGTGACCACGCGGACGCGGGTCGTGGGGGAAGCGGGGGTGAGGCGCAGGAGGCGGGTCATGGCGATGAGGAACGCGGGAGATGTGCCGGCGAAGGTGTGGGCGCGGACGTTGCCTTCGGTGGCGTGGCTGCCGGTCGGGTCGGTCCGGACCCAGGTGACCCCTTCCAGGGCTGCTCCTCGGACCTGCCAGCTCGCGGCATGCAGTTCGAGGCGGATGGGCCTGCCCAGCTCGTCCAGGGCGAGGTCGACGGAGCCGAGGTGGTCTCCGGAGGGGGATGTGGTCTGGGAGACGTAGCGCCAGCCGGAGGGGCCTGGGGCGCAGTGGAAGTGTTCTTCGCCGAGGGGGGTGTGATCGTGAAGGTCGTGGAGCGAATACCTGCCGCGGGGCATGGGGTCCTTCGGGTTCCTCGGGCTGTGCGGGAGCGGTAGCGGGAGCAGGCCCCCGCCACGGGGGTGCGGGGGCCTGCTCTCATATCGGCTGGTGCTACTGAGGGTCTGACACCGCTCGGTGTCCGGGAGGCCGTCCTCCCGGACACCGAGGGTGGATCAGGGTCCGCGGAGGGGTCAGTGGCGGTTCAGTAGCGGATCAGTAGCGGTAGTGGTCGGGCTTGTACGGGCCCTCTACCTGGACACCGATGTACGCCGCCTGCTCGGGGCGCAGCGTCGTGAGCCTGACACCCAGGGCGTCGAGGTGGAGCCGGGCGACCTTCTCGTCCAGGTGCTTGGGCAGCACGTACACGTCGGTCGGGTACTCCTCGGGCTTCGTGAACAGCTCGATCTGCGCGAGGGTCTGGTCCGCGAAGCTGTTGGACATCACGAAGGAGGGGTGCCCGGTCGCGTTGCCCAGGTTGAGGAGACGGCCTTCGGACAGGACGATGAGGACCTTGCCGTCGGGGAACGTCCAGGTGTGGACCTGGGGCTTGACCTCGTCCTTGACGATGCCGTCGATCTTCGCGAGGCCGGCCATGTCGATCTCGTTGTCGAAGTGGCCGATGTTCCCGACGATCGCCTGGTGCTTCATCCGGGCCATGTCCTTGGCCATGATGATGTCCTTGTTGCCCGTCGTGGTGACGAAGATGTCCGCCTGCTCCACGACGTCGTCCAGCGTGGTCACCTGGTAGCCGTCCATCGCCGCCTGCAGCGCGCAGATCGGGTCGATCTCCGTGATGATCACCCGGGCGCCCTGGCCGCGCAGGGACTCCGCGCAGCCCTTGCCCACGTCGCCGTAGCCAAGGACGACGGCGGTCTTGCCGCCGATCAGGACGTCGGTGGCGCGGTTGATGCCGTCGATGAGCGAGTGGCGGCAGCCGTACTTGTTGTCGAACTTCGACTTGGTCACCGCGTCGTTCACGTTGATCGCGGGGAACAGGAGGGAACCGTCACGGTGCATCTCGTACAGGCGGTGCACACCGGTCGTCGTCTCCTCGGTGACACCGCGGATCTCGGACGCGAGCTGGGTCCACTTCTGCGGGGCCTCGCCGAGCGTGCGGTTCAGCAGGGTGAGGATGTGGGCGAACTCCTCGCTGTCCGCGGTCGACGGGTCCGGGGCGGCGCCGACCTTCTCGAACTCGACGCCCTTGTGGACGAGGAGGGTGGCGTCGCCACCGTCGTCCAGGATCATGTTCGGGCCGCCGGTGGGGGTGTTCGGCCAGGTCAGCGCCTGCTCCGTGCACCACCAGTACTCCTCCAGCGTCTCGCCCTTCCAGGCGAAGACCGGGACGCCCGCGGGGGCTTCCGGAGTGCCGTTCGGGCCGACCGCGATGGCCGCGGCGGCGTGGTCCTGGGTGGAGAAGATGTTGCAGGAGGCCCAGCGGACCTCGGCGCCGAGGGCGACGAGGGTCTCGATGAGCACGGCGGTCTGCACGGTCATGTGCAGCGAGCCGGTGATCCGGGCGCCGGCCAGCGGCTGAGCGGCGGCGAACTCCTTGCGGATCGACATCAGGCCGGGCATCTCGTGCTCGGCGAGCGTGATCTCCTTGCGCCCGAAAGCGGCGAGGGAGAGGTCGGCGACCTTGAAGTCCTGGCGGTTGGTGGCCGTCGTCATAACGGGCTGCTCCTCGTGATGGGTCGAGGGTGGGCTGTCTGGGCTGACTCTGCGGCACGGCGGGCACACGAATGCCCGGGGGTTCGCAGTGCAGTCCGTCGGAGGCCCTCTGTCCCTCGCCCGGCTCGCTCCCGCCAGCCGGTCGACCGCCATCAGCAGCGACGTCTGTTATCCGTATCCGAATCTACACCGAACGGCCCAGTGAGCCCCAGCCCGTCTGGGGAGAGAGGCATGTGTGAGAGGTCACCGGGCCGATCGGGGCTGGTGTGCGGTGGGTCAGTGGCCTGAATCCTTCGAGGCCGGGCCCGCACCGGGGTCACCATCCGGGCTCTCGCCCGTATCGGTGTCCGTTTCCGTGGTGGAGACCCTTCCGGCGGTGGGGCCCCTTCTGGCGGTGGAAGCCGTTCCGGTGGTGGAAGCCGTTCCGGTGGTGGTGGTGGTGGTGCTCGGGGGTCAGGTCGCCCGGCCCGGGTCGGTTGCGGTCGCTGCGGCCTCCGCGTTGTAGATGTCCGGCTCCAGGTAGATGACCCGGGCGATCGGGCACGCCGCGCGGATGCGGTTCTCGGCGGCGTTGATGGCGTCGGCGACCTCGCTCGCGGTCTCGTCGTGCCGGACCGCGATCTTGGCGGCGACCAGCAGTTCCTCGGGACCGAGGTGGAGGGTGCGCATGTGGATGATGCGCGTGACGGTGTCGCCGTCCACCACGGCCGCCTTGATCTTCTCGACGTCCTCGATGCCGGCGGACTCACCGAGCAGGAGCGACTTCGTCTCGACGGCGAGGACGATCGCGATGAGGATCAGCAGGATGCCGATGCAGAGGGTACCGATGCCGTCCCAGACGCCGTTGCCGGTGCCGAGGGCGAGGCCGACGCCCGCGAGCGCCAGGATCAGGCCGACGAGCGCGCCGAGGTCCTCCAGGAGAACGACCGGGAGTTCGGGCGCCTTGGAGCGGCGGACGAATTCGGTCCAGGAGCGGTCGCCGCGCGTCTGGTTGGACTCACGGATCGCCGTACGGAAGGAGAAGATCTCGGCGATGATCGCGAAGACCAGGACCCCGACCGGCCAGTACCAGGCCTCGATCTCGTGCGGGTGCTTGATCTTCTCGTAGCCCTCGTAGACCGCGAACATGCCACCGACCGAGAAGAGGACGATGGAGACGAGGAAGGCGTAGATGTAGCGCTCGCGCCCGTAGCCGAAGGGGTGCTGAGGAGTGGCTTCGCGCTTCGCCTTCTTGCCGCCGAGCAGCAGGAGTCCCTGGTTGCCCGAGTCGGCGAGTGAGTGGACGCTCTCCGCGAGCATCGACGACGAACCACTGAAGAGGAACGCTACGAATTTGGCCACGGCGATCGAGAGGTTGGCGACGAGTGCCGCCACGATCGCCTTGGTTCCGCCTGACGCGCTCATGAGTGCGTGGTGTCCCTTCGTCGGTGCGCGGCATGCGCCGCCGCGGTGAGGCGGCACATTGTTGCAGCCGTCGGGACGGCTCGTGGGTCAGGCGGCCACAGTGGCCCGGAAGAGTGTCCCCGGTCCCGCTGCCTCGACGGTCTCGCCGGCCGGAACGTACGCGGACTCCCCCGGCCCGAGAGTGAGTTCGCCGACGGTGACCGAGCCGGCCGTGCAGAGCAGGATCTGGGGCGTGGTGGCGGTCAGTTCGGTGGGGGCCGCCCCCGAGGCGAGCGTGTAGCGGGAGAGGGCGAACTCGTCGACGGGGGTCTCGTAGCGCTCCTCTCCCGACGGGGCCGCTTCCGGGCGCAGTACGCCGGGGTCGGTGGCCTCGAACCGGACGATCCGCAGGAGTTCGGGAACGTCGATGTGCTTAGGGGTCAGGCCGCAGCGCAGCACGTTGTCCGAGTTGGCCATGATCTCGACGCCGAGGCCGTCGAGGTAGGCGTGCGGGACGCCCGCGCCGAGGAACAGGGCTTCTCCGGGCTGGAGACGCACGTGGTTCAGCAGCATCGCGGCCAGGACCCCGGGGTCGCCGGGGAAGTGGTGGGCGATACGGGCGTACGGGGCGTGGGCGCCGCCGAGACGCTCGGCGGCGGCCGCCGCGTCCGCCACGGTCTCGGCCATCTCCGCCGGTTCCGCGCCGAGGATCGCCGTGAGCACCTCGCGGAGGGCCGCCTCCTCGGGGTGGGCACGGAGGAGGTCCACGTACGGCTTGAGGGAGTCGACTCCCAGCGCCTCCATCGCGTCGGCCGCTTCGGCGGGCCTGCGGAAGCCGCACAGGCCGTCGAAGGGGGTGAGGGCGCAGATGAGTTCGGGCTTGTGGTTCGCGTCCTTGTACGTACGGTGCGGGGCGTCGATCGGGACGCCCCGGGCTTCCTCGTCGGCGTAGCCCTCGCGGGCCTGCTCCAGGTTCGGGTGGACCTGGACGGAGAGGGGGGCACCGGCGGCGAGGAGCTTCAGGAGGAAGGGGAGGCGGGGGCCGAACCGGGCGACGGTCTGCGCGCCGAGCTCGCCTTCCGGGTCGGCGTCGATGGCCTCGGTGAGGGCCAGTTCGATCTCGCCGGACGCAGTGGTACGGGTGATACGCGAGGGCGCTCCGGGGTGGGCTCCCATCCACATCTCGGCCTGCGGTTCGCCGGTGGGCGCGATGCCGAGCAGGGCGGGGATGGCCGTTGTGGACCCCCAGGCGTAGGGGCGCACGGTGTTGGACAGCCGGTCCATGGAGTCGTCCTCGGGTGGGGCGGATCGGGTGGGGTGGGGCGGGGCGGAGCGGGGCGGGGCGGGGTGAGTGTGGCACCAGGGGTATCAGCGTTACGTGAGGTCCTGGCGTCGTGCGGGTGGCCGGGGGGTGACGCGGTCGGTGGGGGGTGCTCTGTCTGCTCCGTGTGTTGCATGTACTGCGTGTGGTGCGCAGTCTCCGCGTGTTCCTGGGGGTGCTTCCCCGGGTGTTTCCCGGGGCGCGGTCCTGTGCGGTGTTCGGGTGCTTCTGTCAGGGCTGGGGGGTCGAGGCCAGTGACAGGTAGACCGCTGCGAAGTCGGTGATCGCGAGCAGTTCGGCCACGGCCTCCAGCTCGCCGCCATCCTCCGGTTCCAGCTCGCTCACGGGGGTGTCGTGGCCCAGTGCCAGCTCCCGGGCCGCCGGGTAAGCGCTGAGGCCGCCCGTCGGGCGGTCCCGGAGCAGGACGACCCGGGCCCTCAGCGTCTCGCCCTCGTCGACCCGGTCGCGGAAGAAGTCGTCGGGGTCCGCTCCTGCCGCGAAGTCCCCGGCGAGGAGCGTGCCGTGCGAGGGCAGTGCCTCGGGCAGTTCCGCGGCGAGGGCGGGGCGGCCTGCGAGTTCGGACAGGACGGCGGCGAAGCGGCGTCCCACCGGTCCTGCGGCGTCGCCCTCCGTCCAGAGCAGCGGCAGGCTGTCGGCGAGCTCGGCGGCGAGTGTCTTGGCCGGGTTGCTGTACGTGGCGATGGCCGGGCCGCAGCGTGCCGCGGTGCGGTCCAGGCGGTCCGCCACCTTCTGCAGGTCCTCCGGAGGCGCGGTCACCAGGCCGACCCGGTCCAGGAGCGCCAGCAGAGGGGTGAGCAGGGCCCACAACGTGCCGGGGCCGGCGGCGGAGGTCTCCGCGTCGTACTCGCCGTACGGGGCGGCGGCCATCGGGACGACCAGGCCGTGCACCCCGTCGACCGCCTCGCGCAGCGGGGAGCGGGTGGGGGCGACGGCGACAACGGTGCAGCCGCGACGGTAGGCCTGCTCGGCGAGCAGGGCCAGGCCCGGTTCGGAACCGTCGGCGGTCGCGATGAGGAGCAGGTCCACGGATCCGGCCCAGCCGGGCAGGGCCCAGCGAAGGGCGCCGGGGGCGGGGGCGACGCCCGTGGGGTTCATGCGTACGACGGGGGCGCCCGCGCCCGCCAGCGCGCCGACCAGGTCGGCGACCCCGGAGGCGGCGGTGCCGGGGCCCGCCACGAGAACGGCTCGGGGCCGGCCCTCCGGGTTCAGACCACCGATGCCTGCCTCGGCGGCGTACCGGGCGGCGGTCCGGACCCGGGCGCCTGCCTCGGCGGCACCGCGCAGCAGATCGCGGCGGTCGGCTCGGGTCAGGGCTTCCGGGTCATCGAGCAGGGACTCGTCGAGCATGGCGGTGGGCCTCCGATCACCGGGTGGGGTGCGGGCTGCGGATACGGGCACGGACGCGGCGGCGTGGCCGCCGGGGCCGGCTCGGTGCCGAACGGTGGCCCCGCCTCTGGTCGGGCCCGGCCGTCGTGCGCTGCCGGGGCCGTCCCGCGTCGTCCTGCCCGTACGCGTGTCGCTCGCGGTCAGGCGGGGCGGCGCGCCTCGTCCACGAGAAGGACCGGGATGCCGTCCCGGACCGGGTACGCCAGGCCGCAGGCGTCGCCCGTGCAGACCAGCTCAGGGCTGTCGGCCGCCGAACGGTCGTCGAGCGGGGCGTGGCAGGCCGGGCAGGCCAGGATCTCCAGGAGGCCGGCTTCGAGCGCCATGGGATGAGTCCCTTCGAGCATGCGAGTTCCGATCCGCGTGGATCAGGCGTCGTCAGCCTACCGCTGGGGTGGAGGGGGCGCGGCCTGGCCGGGGGATGAAACGGGGAATGGGGGGGTGGGGGGTGGGGCCCCGTGGTGACCGCCGGGCGGTGCAGGCGGCGTCCGGTCCGGGCGCCGTCCGGTGCGGGCGCCGTCCGGTGCGGGCGCCGACTGGTGCGGGTGCCGTCCGGTGCGCGGGCGCGGGTGGGGCGGGCGGGCGCGGGCACGGGCGGCGACACGGGCGCGTGTAGCGGGGGTGGCGCGTGTGGGCGCCTGCGGCGGGCCTCTCCCCGCCCCGCCCCTTCCCGTAACCGGGGCTCCGCCCCGGGCCCCGCTCCTCAAACGCCGGAGCGGCTGAAAGGAGCGGGGCGGGGAAGCGAACGCCGCTGAACACCGGAGGTCGCCCAGGACCCCGACCTCGACCGCGCTCGGAACCCCGACCCCGAACAGCCCCGGGGCCTGGCCTGGGCGTGGGCCTGGGCCGCGACCTGAGCCGGAGCCGGGCCTGGGCCGGGGCCTGGCTTGGGCGTGGGCCGGGCCTGGCCTCTGCCGGGGCGGGGCCTAGGCCGGGGCCGGGGCCGGAGCCGAGGCCTGAGCCCAGCCCAGAGCCAGAGCAGGCCCAGGCCGGTGCCGGGCCGGTGCCGGGCTGGGGCGGGGCAGGGCCAGAGCAGGGCGGTGCCGGGGCCGGGCCGGGCCGGGGCGTGGCCTGGGCCGCGACCTAAGCCTGGGCCTGGCCTGAGCCGGAGCGGGGCCTGAACCGAGGCCTGGGTCTGAGCCGGGGCCTGAGCCTGGCCCAGCCCAGAGCCGGGGCCCGGCCTGGGCCGGGGCCTGGCCTGGGCCGCGGCCTGGGCCTGGGCCGCGGCCTGAGCCTGGGCCGCGGCCTGAGCCTGAGGCCGAGGCCGTCTGCTGTTCAGGCTTTGCGGATCAGGGTCAGGACCTCGTCGCGTACCGCTGCCATCGTCTTCTCGTCCTTCGCCTCGACGTTCAGGCGCAGCAGCGGTTCCGTGTTCGAGGCGCGGAGGTTGAACCACCAGTCGGCGGCCGTGACCGTGAGGCCGTCCAGGTCGTCGAAGGTGATGCCGTCGCGGGCGCCGTAGACCTTCCTGACGGTGGCCAGGCTGGCGGCCTGGTCGGCGACGGTGGAGTTGATCTCGCCGGAGCCGCTGTACCGGTCGTACTCCGCGACCAGCTCGGAGAGCGGCTTCTGCTGGCCGCCGAGCGCGGCGAGTACGTGGAGGGCGGCGAGCATGCCCGTATCGGCGTTCCAGAAGTCGCGGAAGTAGTAGTGCGCCGAATGCTCGCCGCCGAAGATCGCGCCGTGCTCGGCCATCTCCGTCTTGATGAAGGAGTGGCCGACACGCGTGCGGACCGGGGTGCCGCCGTTCTCGCGGACCACCTCGGGGACGGACCAGGAGGTGATCAGGTTGTGGATGACGATGCCCTCGCCGCCGTTGCGGGCCAGCTCGCGGGCGGCGACCAGGGCCGTGATCGCGGAGGGGGAGACGCCCGCGCCCCGCTCGTCGACCACGAAGCAGCGGTCCGCGTCGCCGTCGAAGGCGAGGCCCAGGTCGGCGCCCTCGGCGAGGACGCGGGCCTGGAGGTCGACGATGTTCTTGGGGTCGAGGGGGTTGGCCTCGTGGTGGGGGAAGGTCCCGTCCAGCTCGAAGTACAGGGGTACGAGGTCGAGCGGGAGGCCTCCGAAGACCGTGGGGACCGTGTGGCCCCCCATGCCGTTGCCCGCGTCGACCACGACCTTGAGGGGGCGGATCGCCTTGAGGTCGACCAGGCCGCGGAGGTGGGCCGCGTAGTCGGTGAGGGTGTCCCGTTCGGTGATGGTGCCGGGGGCGGTGGCGGCCTGCGGCTGCGGGGCGCCTTCCGACCACTGCTCGACCAGGGTGCGGATCTCGGCGAGGCCGGTGTCCTGGCCGACCGGGGTGGCGCCCGCCCGGCACATCTTGATGCCGTTGTACCGCGCCGGGTTGTGCGAGGCCGTGAACATCGCTCCGGGGAGGCCGAGGGCCCCCGACGCGTAGTACAGCTGGTCCGTCGAGCAGAGGCCGATGAGCGTGACGTCCGCGCCCCGGGCTGCCGCGCCCCGGGCGAACGCGCCGGCGAGCCCCGGTGACGTGGGGCGCATGTCGTGGCCGATCACGATCGCGTCGGCGGCCGTGACCTGGACGAACGCGGATCCGAAGAGTTCGGCCAGCGATTCGTCCCACTGGTCGGGCACCACTCCGCGCACGTCGTACGCCTTGACGAGCTGCGACAGATCAGCAACCACGGCCGGTCCTCCTGGGGTCTTTGCGGACCGCCCAAACTACCCGGCCGGGCAGAAGCTCAGGAGTCGGCCTCAGGAGTCCGGTGAGCGCAGCACTCTCAGATGGCCTCGGCGGGCCACTTCCACCGGGTCGGCGGCGCGTGGTCCCCGGCCTCCCGCGTCCGGGCCCCGGTCGTGCGGGCGTGCCGCTTCGCGGACCGCGTTGGCCAGTGCTTCGAGGTCGTCGCCGCTGGGGTGCGCCGGTGCGGACCCGTCGGAGAGCCGCACCACTTCCCAGCCCCGTGGCGCGGTGAGCCGCTCACTGTGTTCGGCGCAGAGGTCGTAACAGTGGGGCTCGGCGTAGGTGGCGAGCGGGCCGAGGACCGCAGTCGAATCGGCATAGACGTACGTCAGTGTCGCGACGGCAGGGCGGCCGCACGCGGTGCGCGAACAGCGACGTACAGGGCTCACGATGGTGGACGCTACCGCACTCGTGAGCGGGCTGCGACGACTCCCCCTCGGGTCACCCCACCGTGTCGCCCCGTGACCTGGGGCACAGAGGCTTCCCGGGCGGCTGTCCTGACCTGCGCCGGGGCGGGGGCCCGGCGATCGTACGGTGGTCGTGCCGCCCTCGGGCGGGGCGGATCACGGCGTCGGGCGCGGGGTCGATGATCGGATCACGGGCCTGAAAGAAGCTCAACCTTGGCCGAAATGTTCAACTGCGGACATCCGGAAACGGGACGATCCCCTCTCCGAGAGGCCTGGTCGGCCGCGTCGTCTCCCCGGCCGCTCCGGTCCCCGGAGCGTTACGCTGCGTCGGTGATGGACAGCTCCGTACCTTCCCTCCCGTTCGAGCCGCGGCCCCGGCGCCGTGACCGTCATGGCCGCGGCATGCGCGGGCCCCTCGCACCACCGCAGGTGCCGCTGTCGGCCAGCCGGGGCGAGACCTTCCGTGATCTGGTCCAGGACTCCGTGGAGCGGCTGGAGCGGCGCTGGCCCCAGCTGGCCGAGGTCGACTTCGTCGTCCTCGATGTGCCGGACACCCCGGAGGAGAACGTTCCGCTCGGCAGCGCGGTGTCCGAAGGCAAGGGGCGGCCCGCGCAGATCGTCGTCTACCGGCGCCCCGTCGAGATCCGTACGAAGAGCCGCGACGAGCGCGCCCTGCTCGTGCACGAGGTCGTCGTCGAGCAGGTCGCCGAGCTGCTGGGGCTGGCGCCCGAGTCGGTCGACCCCCGGTACGGGCAGGACTAGTGCCGTATCAGGCAACGTTTGCCCTGTCGACGACGGCGCGTAGACGCCGGTCGTCGGCGTGGCGGTTTCGCCAGAGGATGTAGCGGCGGATCATGCTGCCCTGTTCCTTGTGGCTGGTGTGGTCGGTGCCGTCGAGGGTGACGTAGCGCAGGGCGGTGAACTGGGCTTCGATACGGTTGAGCCAGGAGCTGTTGGTTGGGGGGCGGAGGCGATCTCGACGTTGTTCGCCGCGGCCCAGGTGCCGACTCGGCGGCACTTCTTCGTGGTCAGGTGCGGGGAGAAGTTGTCGGCCCCGATCGAGATGCGGACCTCGGGTGGACAGAGGGTTCGCAGGTAGCGGCAGAACTCCAGGAACTGGGTGCGCTTCTTGACCGGCTTGATGTGGCCGTAGAGCTTGTCCTTGGCCAGGTCCAGGGCGGCGAACAGGTGTCGCACTCCGCCGTAGCGGTCGTAGGTGGCCCGCCGCCTGCGGCGCGGTTCGCGGTCCGGTGCCCCGGCGGATGATCCGAAGCAGCCGTCTGCCCTCGTCATCGTCGATCGCGCGCGCGTACTCGTTCCGCCACCCGGACAGGGCGACGGCCACACGCTGCCCGGCACAGCACCGGGACGGCGCGTTACCTCACGACAGGGCAAGCATCGCCTGACGCGGCGTCAGCGAGGGCTACTGCTCCACGTAGGCGGCAAGATTCGTCAGGGAAGAGGCGAGCCCCGCGGCGTGGTCCTCCGCGGAGATGCCGTCCGGGACGTCCTCGGCACCGATGTCGACGCGCGTCCCCGCTTCGACAGCGGTGACCTTCCAGGTCATGGTCATCGTGCCGGCGAAGGCATGATCGTCGGAGACGAAGTCCACCGCCTGCACGACCTGCGCACCGGGGACGATGTCGACGAAGCGAGCCTCGACGATGTCGGAATCCACGGCCGCCTTGCCCGGTGCTGCGGACGCGTCGGAATAAGTCAGCACCATCCGGTACGACCCGCCCGGCCGGGCATCGAAGCGCTCGAACCTGCCAGTCATCCCGGCTGGAGGGAGCCATGCCATGAGCGCCTCGCGATCGACGAGCGCGGCCCAGACGCGATCGGGTGGCGCAGCGATGACCCGCGAGGCCCTGTCCGTACGTGGCATGGCGCGACCGTAGCATCTTCGCGTGCCCCTTGAGCCAGGGCTTCGCCGTGCACGGCGAAGCATGGCCATGCACCCGCCGCCCGCTCCAAGGCGCCGGCGTCGAACAGGGCAAACGTCGCCTGACGTGGCACTAGCTAAGGGCTGTCCCGTAATTCCCGGTGGATAAGCGCGCGGCGTCAGATGCGGTGCATCGCAAGGCGGAGGGACGTCCGCATACTGGATGTATGTGGACGTTCCGACAACGCGGCGAGGTGCCGTAGCTGTCGTCGCGCGCCCGCCGGGAATTGCGGGACAGCCCTTAGCTAAGGAGTGCTTGCAAAGTAAAGTCCCGTCCGCCCTCTGTCGCGGGCCGGACGGGACGTTGCGGACACGACCTGGCCAGGGCCTGGCGGCGGACCGCCGTCTGCCGGTCGTCGCCCCTGATGGGCGACTTGGCTGCCGGAGGCTCGCTCGCGCTCAGTCGTCCAGGACCGAGAGGTCCTGGCGGGCCGACGGGACCTCGACCATGCCCCCGTCGTCGGGGAGCGTCTGCACGGTGAACATCGGGACCCCGCCCTCCGTGCGTGCCAGGGAGCGCGAGGCGTGGACCGGGCCGCCCGAGGTCGTCTCGACGGTCAGCGCGTAGGCGCCCTTGAGGCCGCCCGGGGCCTTCGGGGTGACCGCGAGGGTGGTGCCGGCCTTGACCGTGTACGTCTCCACGGCCGGTTCGCCGCCCTCGCTGCCCGCCGACGCGGTGACCTTCACCTCGGCCGTGGCGCCCGGCGCGGTCAGGGACAGTGTCGAGTCCTTTTCGCCGTTGTCCGGGACGCTCGCCCGGGCGCCGACCGGTCCGGTGGCCGGAATGTAGGCGACCTCCTGCTTGTCGCCCTTGCCCCGGACCACGCGCAGTGCGGCCACGATCGGGGTCGCCCGGTTCTTCTGGACGGGGCTCAGGCGCAGGGAGCCCGGCTCGCCGCGGGTGACGTCCTTGAGGTCCACGGCCGCCGTCATCGAGGACTTGATGTGCAGGGTAGCGTTCCCGGCCGGGGAGAACGCCGCGTTCTTCCCCATGAGCTGGACTTTCACGTCCGCGTCGTCCTCGCCGGGCGCGAACGCCACCAGGTGGACGGAGGTGGCGTCGGCCGGGATGCCGGGCAGCACGAGCGTGCCGGAGGGTTCCTGGGACGCGGAGATCCAGTCGCTGCCCGCGCTGTCGTCCGCGCTCAGGACGACCGCTCCGATCCGCCCCGAGCGGGTGGTGACGTGGGCGGTCAGCTGGTCGACGGCCTCGGAGGTGAGGGTGGACAGCAGAAGGGCGACGCTGGAGCGGGCCGGCACGGTGATGCCGTCGTTGACGTCGGACTTGAGCGCACCCTCGGGGCCGTACAGCTCGATGTCGGCGACTGCTGCGGAGTCCTCGGGGTTGGTGAGGTGGAGGTAGTCCTGGCGGGACTTCGCGGTGCTCGCGCCCGGGAACCAGAAGTCCGTGTCGGGGGCGGTGCAGGTGACTCCGAGGAGCCCGCGGGCACCGCCCGCGGTGACCTCGGTGGTCTGCTGTGCGGCCCAGCCGGGGGCCAGGCGGCCGGTGGCCGTGCCGACGAGGGCCGGGGCGTCGGCGCCGTCCGCCTCGGCGACGACCGGCTTTCCGGGCTCCTTCACGGCGAGGACCGGCTTGTCGGCCTTCTCCTTCGCCTTCTTCGCCGCTTCCTCGGCCTTCTTGATCTTCTTCGGGTCGGTCTCGTCCTCGTCGTCCACGACCGGGAGGGCCGGCTTCAGCTCGGCGGTGCCCTTGGCGTCGCCGCCCTCGCCCGCCGGGGTGAACGAGGTGTACCGCGTCTCCGCGAGGTCGGAGTCGCTGGGCGCCGGGCAGACCAGGCTGGAGCGCTCGACCGGCCGCAGCTCGGCGGAGGTCGCCCCGGTGGGCGCCGGGGCGCCGGGCGCGGTGACCGTGGCGAATCCGGTGATGGCGGCCAGGACGGCGGCGCCCGCGATCAGGGACAGGTGGGTGGACTTCACTCGGACTCGCCTCGCGATGCGTTACCGGTCTGCCACGGGGCCTGGCCCGGGGCCGGGGGGTCGGTCTGTTCGCCGTTCTCGGCGGGGTGCTGGTCGGGGGCCGTGTAGGGGGGCTGCTGGTACCGCCCGCCGACGTACTGGCCGTACTCGTCGTACGCGCCCTGGTCGTTGTACGTGCCCTGCGCGCCGTACGTGCCCTGGTCGTTGTGCGTACCCTGCGCGCCGTACGTGCCCTGGTCGTTGTACTGCTGCGTGTAGGGGGCCTGGGCGTCGTATCCCTGGTAGCCGGCGTTCTGTTGCTGTTGCTGTTGTTGCTCCGGCTGCTGTTGCTGGGCGTACGGGTCCGGCTGGTACGGCGTGTAGTAGTCGGCGCCCGGCTGCTGCTGCCCGTCCCACTGCCCGTACTCGCCGTACTGCTGCTGCGGGACCGCCGCGTAGCCGCCGGTGGCTTCCTGCGGGTCGTGCGCCGGGGTGTTCGCGGCGTACGGGTCGGCGGACTGCTGCGCGGGGATGTACTCCCCCGGGTTCACCGCCGGGTCCGCGGCTCCTGACGGATCGCGGTCGTCGGGGTAGGCGTCGTCCCCGGCCTCCGGTGCTGCGGCCGCCGCTTCGGCCTGGGCCGCGGCGCGCAGCCTGCGGGCGCGGCGGCCCTCTCCGTCGACCGGCTCGGCGGCCACGGCGAGCGCCGCCTCCTCGGGCAGGTCGTCGTCGATCTCCCGGCGGCGGCCCGGCAGGGCCATGACCACCAGGACCAGAAGGAGTCCGGCCTGTGCCCAGGTCCACGCGGTGTGCGTGATCGGGGCGTCGTAGGTGAGGTCCAGACGGCCGCCCTCCGCGGGCAGTTCGAAGCCCTGGGCCCAGCCGTCGACCGTCTTGCGGGTCAGCGGCTTGCCGTCCAGGGTCGCCGTCCAGCCCGGGTCGGCGGCGTCCGCGATCCTCAGCACACGGCCCTCCTGGCCGGACGGGATCTCGGAGTGGGCCTCGACGGCGGCCGAGCCGACCGGAAGGTGCTCGCCCTCGCCGGAAGCCGGGGTGATCATGACACGGGCGACCTGGCGGTCCACGCGCCACAGGGCACTGCCGTCGAGCTGGCTGAGGCGGCTGAGGCCGGGCGTCGAGTCGAGGACGCGGCTCATCTGGCGCGGTGCCCCGTCCCGGACGAGGACGTAGCGGATCGCGAAGCCGCTGAGCTGGCCGCCCTGATCGGCGCCGGAGCCCGCGACGAGGTTGGCGACGACCTTGTCGAGGTGGCTGTTGCTGCCGCCGGCCTCGGTGAGTTCGCCGTCGCCGAGGCGGGCGCCCGAGCCGCGGACCAGGCTGTACGCCACGGAGTCGGGCGAGCTGCCGCCGAGGACGAGGGTGCGGGGCTGGTCGCGGGTGGTGCTCTCCTCCGCGACGAAGGCGGGCACCTGGACGGGGTCGCGGCGCTCCAGGGGTCCGTCCGCGCCGCCGATCATCCAGCCGAACGCGGCCAGTGCCGGGGCCAGTCCGGCGGCCAGCGCGATCAGCGCGGCGACGGGCTGGCGCCAGCCGAAGCTCTGTTCGGCGACCCGGATGCGGGCCCCGTCCGCGCCCACCAGGGCGGCGGCGATCAGGGCGATGCCGTAGACGAGGGTGGCGGGCCCGGCCCAGGTGGACCCGTTGGCGATGGCGGCGAAGAGGAAGCCGACGAGCGCCACCGCCCAGGCGGTGCGGACGGCGAACTGCCGCTCCCCGCGCAGCAGGGCGGCGAGCGCCGCCAGCACGATGCCGAGGAGCAGGAAGCCGCCCGCCGCTCCGGGGCCGCCGGGGCTGATGCCGAGCAGGTCGAGGCCCGTTGCCGTTCCCGTACCGATGTCCAGGCCCGCTTCGGTCAGGAGCGCGGACGGGTCCGTCAGGAGGGTGAGCGACCAGGGGGCGAGGACCAGGACCGGGGTGCCGACGGCGGCGACGAAGCGGAGTCCGTACGCCGTGATGTCGCCTCGGCGCAGCACGAGGACGCCGATGCCGAGGACCACGGCGAGCGGCCAGACGATCGGGGTGAACGCCATCATGACGGTCAGCAGCAGCGTGTACGCCCAGGTGGCGCGCCAACTGCCACGCTCCCCCGCCGCGCTGTCCACGCGCAGCCCGTGGGCGGCGACGCCCGCGCGGGCGGCCAGCGGGAGCAGGACGAGGAGGACGGCGGTGCCGAGGCGGCCGGTGGCCAGGGCGCCGGTCGCGGCGGGCAGGAAGGCGTACGCGACACTCGCCCAGGCCCGCAGCAGCCGCGAGGGAAGCAGCGGGCGGGAGGCGAAGTAGGCGGTGAGTCCGGCCAGGGGGATCGAGCAGACCAGCAGCACGCTGACGGCGAGACCGGTCGAGCCGAGGAACAGGGCCGACAGCGCGGCGAGCAGCGCGAGGTAGGGCGGGGCGGTCTGGGTGCCGCCGGTGCCGACGGTGTGCCAGGCGTCCGCGTAACTCCCCCAGAGCGCGCCGACCTCGGCGGGGGCGGGCAGCAGCGCGCCGCCCGCCAGGGCGCCGCCGCTGAGGAGGTTGCGGCAGGCGATGAGGGAGACGAGCAGGAGCAACGCGAAGAGGACGGGTCCCGGTTTGCGGCCGATGCGCTTGAGGCGGGCGAACTGGTCGATCTCCAGGAAGTCGGCGTCATCGCCGCCGGGCCCGGATTCGACGGCTCCGTGCCGTGAACCGCCCGAGTCGGCGTCGCTGCGCCCGCCGAAGTTGCCCGCGACCTGGTCGACGGTGGCCCGGACGGTCGCGCCCGGCGGCGGGAACAGCGCGCGCAGCTCGGCGGCGTCGACGACACCCTTGCCTCGGTCGCGGCGGGCGGCGAGGATGCGGCCGGGGCGCAGCAGGGTGCCGAGGAGGCCGGTGACCTCGTCGAGGGCCTGACCGGGCACCTTACCGACGAGGTAGGCGAGGGTACGGAGCAGGGTGCCGACGACGAGCCTGAGCAGGACCCAGGGCAGGGCCTTGCCGCGGGCGTTGACGAGCATCGTGTAGACCGCGCCCGCCTTGTCCACGCGGTGCGGGCTGGCGACCGAGCGGCCGGCGCAGTCGATGGGGCGGCGTTCCCGGGCGGAGGCCTCGGCGTGCCGCAGGACGGCGTCCGGGGCGACGAGGACCCGGTGGCCCGCCAGGTGGGCGCGCCAGCACAGGTCCACGTCGTCGCGCATCAGGGGGAGCCCGCGGTCGAAGCCGCCGAGCTCCTCGTAGACGTCGCGGCGGATGAGCATGCCGGCGGAGGAGACGGACAGGACGGTACGGACCTGGTCGTGCTGGCCCTGGTCCTGTTCGCGGCGGTCCAGGCCCGTCCAGCGGCGCCCGCTGTTGGCGATGGAGACGCCGACTTCGAGGAGTTGCTTGCGGTCGTACCAGCCGCGCAGTTTGGGTCCGACGATCGTGGCGTGCTTGTCGGTGTCGACGACGCGCAGCATCTCGGCGAGCGCGTCCGGCTCGGGGGCGCAGTCGTCGTGCAGCAGCCAGAGCCATTGGACCGGTTCGCCGTGCGGCAGTTCGGGAAGGTCGTAGTTCTCGTCGACCCAGGTCCGGCCGGCCGGGTCCCAGCCGCTGGGGCGCTTGAGGTACGGCAGGTCGTCCGGGGTCAGGGTTCCGGCCGTGCGTGCCGCCTCGTCGACGGCGGTGCCGAAGCTCGTACGGCGTGCGAGGTGCAGGACGCGTTCGTCGCCGAGCGCCTCGGTGACCAGCCGGGCCGAGTCGTCGGCGCTGCCGGTGTCGGCGGCGACGACGTTCTGCACGGGGCGTTCCTGCCCGAGGAGCCCGGCCAGCACGTCGGGCAGCCAGCGGGCGCCGTCGTGGGAGACGAGCACGGCGGTGACGACGTGCCGGGGGAACTCTGGGGCGGCGGCGGCCGCGTTCGGCGCCGCCGAGTGGCTGTGCACGGACATCGAGGTACGGGCCCTCCGGCCGGGTCCGGGGGCGTCCCCGGGGGCTGCATCGGTGTACACGCGCGCGCCGTCGGGGCGTTGGCGCGTCTCGGACGGGGCCCCACACTAACGGTACGGACAGGTGGCGGGGGTCGGAGCGGGTGAAGGGGCCGGGCGCGGACGTGCCGACGGCCCGCCGGCCGAGTCCCGGTGAAGGGGTCGGTGGCGGGCCGTCGCCGCGGGTGAGCGGGGCCGGGGAGCCTGCACGCTGAGAGGGAGCGGCCTCGGCCGGAAGCGCGGGGAGGGGCTTGCCCGGGGGGCGCTCCGCGGCTCGCGCGGGAGCGGCCCTTGATGGTCCGGGATGCGCCTGGGACCTGGTGGGGGGTGGGGGGGAGGGGTGGGGGGGGGGGAGGGGTGGGGGGGTGATTGGGGGGTGGGATACGCCGGGTCCGGTGGGGGACGTCCGGGGTCTGTTCTGGGCCGGGGTGAGCCGGGGTGAGCCGGGGTGGATCGGGGTGGTCCGGGTGCGACGGCCGGTGGCCGGCGCGTCCGGGGGCGGGGCCCGCCGGGGGCGGACGTCACATGGCGGCCTTCTTGAGGCGCCGCCGCTCCCGCTCGGAGAGCCCGCCCCAGATTCCGAAGCGTTCGTCGTTGGAAAGGGCGTACTCAAGGCATTCCGAACGCACCTCACAGGCGAGGCAGACCTTCTTGGCCTCCCGGGTGGATCCGCCCTTTTCGGGAAAGAAGGACTCGGGGTCGGTCTGGGCGCACAGTGCGCGCTCCTGCCAGCCGAGTTCCTCGTCCGCGTCCTCGACCAGCAGTTGCTGGAACAGCTCGGTCATGTGCGCCCCTCGTCTGTCTCTTGCGTCCCGTGATGCAGCCGTTTGCGGCTGAACGACACGAGTGAAATTACAAGTGTGTATCTCCGAGCCAGTCAAGCGAGGATCTGCTATTGGCCCAGGGATTCACTCTGCGGAACCAAGCGTATGCAGAAAGTGTTCAAATCAGCAAAAACCTGACATATGCCACTGGCCCTACGGCTCCACCCCCTCCTCCTGGAAAGACGAACGAGGGTGTCCTTGTGTTGCGATTCGATCACCGGAGCGACCAAGATCACAGTCAGGTCACGGTACGTCAGTCGCGTTTGAGGGCGCGGATGATGCGCCACATGTCCCTGCCCAGGGGCGCATAAACCTTTCTCCGGACCAGGCAACCGGAAGGGGTGAAACATTGCCCCCATATCGGGCATTGGGTTGACAGCGGACGGCCGAGCCGGTCTCCTTGATTCCATGCCAGCGACCACAGCCATGCACGTCACCCACATCCGTGGGTTCCGTAGTGCTGTCCAGGCCCGCTGTTGCTGTTCCAGCTGTCACAGCTGTTGATGCCGTAGCGCTCCAGCTCTGATCCAGCCTCCAGCTCTGATCCAGCCTCTCCGGTCGGGCGTCTTTCTCCATCTCTTCTGCTCCTCCCCCGCATCTCGCACTGCCCGCGGCTTCTCCCGAGCTGCCGACGCTCACCGCGACTCCCCGCACGTGTACCCCCATGCCGAGGAACCACCGCAGCCATGAACAGCGACAGCGACCTTCAGATCGCCGGCGACATCCTTGAGGTCCAGCACCTCCTGCAGCCCGCCCGCGAGCACCCCTCCACCCTCTCCGAATTCGTCGGCCTCGCGCGTTCCATCGCCGCCGACCGCGCGCGGTGGGCCGGAATCGTCCAGTACGACTCCGCCTCCCGCTGGTACCACCGCCTGCACCAGGGCCCCGGCTACGAGGTGTGGCTGCTCAGCTGGGTGCCGGGGCAGAGCAGCGGGCGACACGACCACGGCCTCTCCGCCGGCGTACTGACGGTCCTGGGAGGCGAGTTGACCGAGCACACCGAGCGCGGGACGCGGGCTCTCGGCGCGGGCGCGCAGCGTGCCTTCGGCCCCGGGTACGTCCACGAAGTGGTCAACGACTCGCTCGAACCGGCCGTGAGCCTGCACATCTACTACCCGGGCCTGACCGAGATGCCGATGCACGCCACGCAGAGCGCCCCGACGGCCGTGGGCGCCGTACCCGCCTGACAAACTGCTCCGCATGCGCATTGTTGTTCTGGCCGGTGGCATCGGCGGTGCCCGCTTCCTTCGCGGCCTCAAGCAGGCCGCGCCCGACGCGGACATCACGGTGATCGGCAACACGGGTGATGACATCCATCTGTTCGGGCTGAAGGTCTGTCCCGACCTCGACACCGTGATGTACACCCTCGGCGGTGGCATCAACGAGGAGCAGGGCTGGGGGCGGACCGACGAGACCTTCCAGGTCAAGGAGGAACTCGCGGCCTACGGGGTGGGCCCCGGGTGGTTCGGGCTCGGCGACCGCGACTTCGCGACCCATATCGTCCGTACGCAGATGCTGGGCGCGGGCTATCCGCTGAGCGCGGTCACCGAGGCGCTCTGCGCCCGCTGGCAGCCCGGCGTACGGCTGCTCCCCATGTCCGACGACCGGGTCGAGACGCATGTGGCCGTCGAAACGGACGGCGAGAGCAAGGCGATCCACTTCCAGGAGTACTGGGTGAAGCTGCGCGCCTCCGTCGAGGCGCAGGCGATCGTGCCGGTCGGCGCGGAGCAGGCCAAGCCGGCTCCTGGGGTGCTGGAGGCCATCGGTTCGGCCGATGTCATCGTCTTCCCGCCGTCGAATCCGGTGGTGTCCATCGGCACGATCCTCGCCGTGCCCGGGATCCGGGAGGCCATCGCCGAGGCCGGGGTGCCGGTCGTGGGCCTCTCCCCCATCGTCGGGGACGCGCCCGTGCGCGGGATGGCGGACAAGGTCCTCGCCGCGGTGGGCGTCGAGTCGACCGCCGCCGCCGTGGCCCAGCACTACGGGTCGGGGCTGCTGGACGGCTGGCTCGTGGACACGGTGGACGCGGGTGCGGTCGGCGAGGTCGAGGCGGCGGGGATCCGCTGCCGGGCGGTGCCGCTGATGATGACGGATGTGGACACGACCGCCGAGATGGCCCGGCAGGCGCTGGATCTGGCCGAGGAGGTACGGGCGTGAGCGGTTCTCCTGGCGCCGGTTCTCCTGGCGCCGCGGGTGACGGTGTCGCGGCCTCGGCCTCCGGTGGTCCCGCTGCCCCCGGTAGCGCTTCGGACTCCGGTGGTCCTTCGGCTTCCGACGGCCCCTCGGCTTCCCGTACGCCCTCCTTCCAGGTCTGGGCGCTGGGCGGGATTCCCGAAGTGCGGGCCGGTGACGATCTCGCCAAGCTGATCGCCGCGGCCGAGCCCGGGCTGGTCGACGGCGACATCCTGCTCGTCACCTCGAAGATCGTTTCCAAGGCCGAGGGCCGGATCGTCGAGGCCGCCGACCGCGAGGCCGCCATTGACGCCGAGACCGTGCGGGTCGTGGCCCGGCGCGGGACGCTGCGGATCGTGGAGAACCGGCAGGGTCTGGTCATGGCCGCCGCCGGGGTCGATGCCTCGAACACGCCGGCCGGGACCGTGCTGCTGCTGCCCGAGGACGCCGACGCCTCCGCCCGGGCCATCCGGGACGGGCTGCGGGACGCCCTCGGCGTGGAGGTCGGCGTCATCGTCACGGATACCTTCGGGCGGCCCTGGCGCAGCGGTCTGACCGATGTCGCGATCGGGGCGGCCGGGGTGCGGGTGCTGGACGATCTGCGCGGCGGGACGGACGCGTACGGCAACCCGCTCAGTGCCACGGTCGTGGCCACGGCGGACGAGCTGGCCGCGGCCGGGGACCTGGTCAAGGGCAAGGCGGAAGGGCTGCCGGTCGCCGTGGTACGGGGGCTGCGGCACGTGGTGTCCACCGGTGACGGGGACTCCGCCAGTGCTCGGGCGCTCGTACGGAATGCGGCCGACGACATGTTCCGGCTCGGGACGTCGGAGGCGGTCCGTGAAGCGGTGACGCTGCGGCGTACGGTGCGCGAGTTCACCGATGAGCCGGTGGATCCGGGGGCCGTGCGGCGGGCCGTGGCCGCGGCGGTGACGGCGCCCGCCCCTCACCACACGACGCCGTGGCGGTTCGTGCTGCTGGAGTCCGCCGCGTCGCGGACCCGGTTGCTCGACGCGATGCGGGACGCGTGGATCGAGGACCTGCGGCGCGACGGCAAGAGCGAGGAGTCGATCGCCAAGCGGGTGCGGCGCGGGGATGTGCTGCGCAACGCGCCGTATCTGGTGGTGCCGTGCCTGGTGATGGACGGCTCCCACACGTACGGGGACGAGCGCCGCGACACGGCGGAGCGCGAGATGTTCGTCGTCGCGGCGGGCGCGGGCGTGCAGAACTTCCTGGTGGCGCTGGCGGGTGAGCGGCTGGGGTCGGCGTGGGTGTCCTCGACGATGTTCTGCCGGTCCGTGGTGCGGGAGGTGCTGTCGCTGCCGTCGTCCTGGGATCCGCTGGGGGCGGTGGCTGTGGGGCATGCGGCGGGGGTGCCTCGGGAGCGGGGCGTTCGGGATGCGGAGGCGTTTCTCACCGTGCGGTGAGGTGGGGCGGGGCGGGTGCTGGTGGGTGCCGCTGCGCGGGGCCTTCCCCTCCCCGCCCCTTCCCGAAACCGGGGCTCCGCCCCGGGCCCCCTTTGTCCTCAAGCGCCGGACCGGCTGGTTTCGGGGCTCCGCCCCGGGCCCCGCTCCTCAAACGCCGGAGGGGCTGGAAGCGTCGGCCCTGGAACGGCTACCAGTGGGTGATGTTGCCGGGAGTCATCCTCGGGGCCCGGCGTTTCGGGGTCTGGCCCGAGAGCAGGATCAGGCGGGTCGCCCGGTGGCGCTGGCCCTCGTACGGGGTCAGCAGGGACAGCATCTCCTCGTCGTCCGCGTCACGACGGTCCGCCAGGGCATGGCCGACGATGCCCGGCAGGTGCAGGTCGCCGACCGTGACCGCGTCCGGCGCGCCGTTCGAGCGCTGGAGGGTCTCGGACGAGGTCCAGGGGCCGATGCCGGGGATCAGTTCCAGGCGGGCCAGGGCCTCGGGGAGGTTCATCGTCGCCGCCTCCTCCAGCCGGCGGGCCACGCGTACCGCGCGCAGGATCGTCGACGACCGCTTGGCGTCGACGTTCGCCCTGTGCCATTCCCAGGACGGGATCATCGCCCAGCCTCGCGGGTCCGGCATCACATGCAGGCCAAGGTCAGCGGTGGGTCCCGGGGCGGGGGTGCCGAAGCGGCGGACCAGGTGGCGCCAGGCGCGGTACGCCTCGTCCGTGGTGACCTTCTGCTCCAGGATCGAGGGGATCAGCGATTCCATGACCAGGCCCGTACGCAGCAGCCGCAGGCCGGGGCGGCGGTGCCGGGTCAGGGCGAGCAGGCGGTGGCGGGGGACGAAGGCGTCCGGGTCGTCGTCCGCGCCGAGGAGCGCGGGGAGCCCCGTGAGCAGCCAGTCCGCGCCGGGGCCCCAGGCCGCCGCCTCGATCCGGCCACCGCGCGCCGCGACGCGCAGGGTGCCGGGGCCCTCGGGCGTGAGGGTGGCCCGCCAGAACGTACCGTCAGCGACCATCCGGAACGTGGGATCCGCCGGGCCCCGGCGCAGGGGGCCGAGGACGAGGCGGAGGTCCAGCGGACCGGGCGGGGTCCACTCCCGGGTCAGCGGCGGGCCGTCGTGCGCGGGCGTGGCGGTCCGAGGCGCCGGGGCCACGACCTGGTGCGGCAGCACCGCTCGCGCGGAGCGGGGGGCGAATCGTCCTGCCACGGGTGGCCTCGGTGTTCTCGGTACGGAGGGGCGTCCCTTCGAGGGTACGGGTACGGGACTAGGGGTACGGGGTCGCGTACACGCTACGGGGATGGGCTCGCGCACACGCGGATACGCGTACGGGGCTCACGCACACGGGGCTGCGCGTACGAGGCTGCTCGTACGAGTTCACGCGCACACGGCTACACGTACGAGGCTCGCGCGCACGCGGCTACGCACACGGGGCTGCGCGTACGGCGTTACTGGTCCGAGGAGAAGCGGACCGAGGCGTCCGGCAGGACCGCGCCGCACCAGATCCTGATCCCGTCGCGCAGTTCGTTGTCCGCGCCCACCTGCGCCCCGTCGCCGATCACCGCGCCCGCCAGGACCGTACGGTCGCCGATCCTGGCGCCAGCCCCGACCAGGGAGTCCGTGATGACCGCGCCCGCCTCGACGACCGCGCCGGCCAGGATCGCCGAGCCGTCAATTCTCGCGCCCGCGCCGATCACCGCGCCGTCGCCAACCACCGTGCCGCCGGTGAGCTTGGCGTCCGGGGCCACGGACGCGGTCGGCAGGACCAGGCGGTCGCCGCAGCGGCCGGGGACCGCCGGGGAGGGTGCGCGGCCGAGGACGAGGTCGGCGGAGCCACGGACGAAGGCGCCCGGGGTGCCGAGGTCCAGCCAGTACGTGGAGTCGACCATGCCCTGGAGATGGGCGCCGGAGGCGAGCAGTCCGGGGAAGGTCTCGCGTTCGACGGAGACGGGACGGCCGGCCGGGATGGAGTCGATGACCGAGCGCCGGAAGATGTACGCCCCGGCGTTGATCTGGTCGGTGACGATCTCTTCCGGCGTCTGCGGCTTCTCCAGGAAGGCCGTGACCCGGCCCGTCGCGTCGGTCGGCACGAGGCCGAAGGCCCGCGGGTCCTCGACCCGGGTCAGGTGGAGGGAGACATCCGCCCCGGAGACGGTGTGCGAGGTGACCAGGGCCCGGATGTCGAGCCCGGTCAGGATGTCGCCGTTGAAGATCAGGACCGGTTCGTCCGGTCCCGAGGACAGCTTCGGCGCGACGTTGCGGATGGCTCCGCCGGTGCCGAGCGGCTCCCGCTCGGTGACGTACTCGATGTGCAGACCGAGCGAGGAACCGTCGCCGAAGTACGGTTCGAAGACCTCCGCCAGGTAGGACGTGGCGAGCACGATGTGCTCCACCCCGGCCGCCCTGGCCCGCGCCAGCTGGTGGGTGAGGAAGGGGACCCCCGCGGCCGGCACCATCGGCTTCGGGGTGTGCACCGTGAGCGGGCGCAGCCGGGTGCCTTTGCCACCGACCAGGAGGATCGCTTCTTTTGCCTCTGTCACAGCACCGTCTCTGCTTCCTGCTGGGGCCTGGCCTGGTTGTGGCTGGCCAGTCTAAGCAGACCGGTCGGAAACGCCCCGGTCAGCGGCCCTGCAGTTTGGCGGAGGTGGTCCGGGTCTTGCCGAGCTTCTTGTAGAGACGCGCTCCGGGGCATTCGGTTGCGAAGGCGTTCCGATGGCCCGAGATGACGTTCATCTTGACCTTCCTGCCCTTCGCGTACTTGCCGCTTCCGCCGGAGACGAGGGTGACCTTGCCCTTGGGGTTGGCCCCGAACAGTCCGAGCTTCCAGGCGGTGAGCTTGGCGACGCCGGTCACCGCGGCGGCGGGCGGGTTGGTGGAGGAGTAGGTGCCGAGCACCGCGACCCCCATGGTGTTGGTGTTGAAGCCCAGCGTGTGCGCTCCGAGGACCGCCTTCGCGACGCCTCCGGCCCGGCCCTCGTAGATGTTTCCGCACTTGTCGACGGCGAAGTTGTAGCCGAAGTCGCGCCAGCCGCTGCTCTTGACGTGGTAGCGGTAGATGCTGCGGAGCAGCGAAGGCGCCTGCTTGCAGGTGTAGTTGTTCCCGGACGCGCTGTGGTGCACGAAGGCCGCCTTGACCGTCCTGGTGTAGGCGAAGTTGCGCTCGCGGAGCTTCTCGTCCGCGCCCCAGCCCTTGCGGGTGATGATCTTCGGCCGGGGTCCGATGTACGGCCTCGCCCCGGCCGCGGCGATCGCTGAATCCTCCGCCGACTCCGCCTGGGTCAGCGCGGGGATGACGGCAGCGCCGAGCGGTGCGAGGTCCGCGTTGACGGCCGAGGCGGCGGCGGATTCGGCGGTCAGCACCTCCGGCACGCCCGCCGTCGTCGGGGGCACCGGGTTGCCGGCGAAGATCGCCTGGGTGACGGTCCGGCCGATGGTGTCGTCAGCGGGTTGCGGCACGGGGTCCTCGCCGGGGTCGACGAGTTCGAGGCGCAGCCCTTCGGGGAGCGGTGGGGCGGCGGACGGGTGCCGAGGGTCGGCCGCCTCCGGGAGTACGCGTACCTCCACGCCGTCCGAGTCACCGACCCAGAGCGGGGCGGTCGCTCCGCGCGCGGCGCCGGACGCCCGCTCGGCGCTGTCCAGGTCGGCGGCGTGTTCGGCGTTGTGGGTCTCGACGTCCTGCCAGTCCGACCAGCTCGTGGAGCCGGTCGCCCGGGTGCGGACCTGGACCGTGCCGTGGAGTTCGGCTTCGGCGTCGTCCCAGACCACGCCCACGAGGGAGAACGGCCGCGCCGTCCGCCGGTCCAGCCCCTGGCCGGACGCCGCCTGGCCGCCGGCCCGGTCGGAGGGTGCGGCGAGGGGCTCCAGGGGCAGGGACTGCGTCGAGCCCGCCAGCGCGTCCGCACGGGCCTCGCGGGTGCGTGGCGGGGCGGCTGTTTCGGGGGCGGTCGCTTCGGCCGGGGCGGCCGCTTCGTTCGCTTCGGCCGGGGCGGTCGCTTCGTTCGCTTCGGCCGGGGCGGTCGCTTCGTTCGCTTCGGCGGGGGCGCCGTCGGCCCGGGCCGACGGCGGGCCGGACCCGGGCGACCCGGGGGACAGAGAGGGAGGGCGGGCCGAGGCGGAGTGCGCGGCCGGGGCGGACAGGGCGGGGGCGGCGAGCGGCAGGGTGAGGGCCGCCGCGCAGGTGACGCCGACTGAGGTGACCAATAGTGCACGCATACGCACGATCGTGGCCATACAGTCACAGGTCCGGCGACCCGGGCTTCCGCCCCGCTTTGACGCCCCGTCGGCCGAACCGGTGTACGTGATGCCCGTTCAGCCCGCCCCGCTCAGCGCCCCCGCGTACGCTTGCGCGGATGAACTCCAGCGACCGCACCCCCGCCGACCTGCTGCGATCCGCCCTCGCCGCGGACCCGGCCCGCCCCTTGGTCACCTTCTACGACGACGCCACCGGAGAGCGCGTCGAACTGTCGGTGGCCACCTTCGCCAATTGGGTGGCCAAGACCGCCAATCTGCTCCAGGGCGACCTCGCCGCGGAGCCGGGCGACCGGCTCGCCCTGCTGCTCCCGGCGCACTGGCAGTCCGCGGTCTGGCTGCTCGCCTGCTCCTCCGTCGGGGTCGTCGCCGATGTCCAGGGCGACCCGGCCGCCGCCGACCTCGTCGTGACCGGGCCGGACACCCTGGAGCGGGCGCGGGCCTGCCGGGGCGAGCGTGTCGCTCTCGCCCTGCGCCCCCTGGGTGGCCGGTTCCCGCAGGCGCCCGAGGGGTTCGCGGACTACGCGGTGGAGGTGCCGAGCCAGGGCGACCGCTTCGCGCCCTTCGCCCCGGTGGACCCCGAGGCGCTCGCGCTGACCGTCGGCGGGGCCGGGCTGACGGGTGCGCAGCTCGTCGCCCGGGCCCGCGAGGACGCCGACGCCCTCGGACTCGTACCGGGGTCCCGGCTGCTCACCGGGCGTACGTACGACACCTGGGAAGGGCTGAGCTCCGGGCTCTTCGCGCCGCTGGCGGCCGGTGGGTCCGTGGTGCTCTGCCGCCACCTCGGGCAGCTCGACGCGGACGGACTGGCAAAGCGGACCGCCAGCGAGCGGGTCACCAACACCGCGGTATGACAAGCGCCCTGAGGTGCACTCGTCCGGCCCACAGCGGGCCGAGTCCTCGGCAATCGGCTCCGGCGCGGGTAGATGATCGGGCGGTACAGACCACTCTCCTGGCCGTGCACAACCAAGCGTGAGTTTCAGCCGTCTACTCCTGCGACCGGCGGCCCCTCGCGCCGCCGAACGTGAAGGATGGACGCAGACGTGACCGACAGTGCTGGCCCGCCGTCCGGCCCGGACCACCCGGCCGGGAACACGCCACAGGGCAGGTCGCAGGAGGAGCCCGGACCCGAGGGCGTGACCTCCGAGAACGGGGCCCCGGGGGGCGGTTCGCCGCAGGACGCTGCCCGGCGTGACGGGGCCCCGGCGGCCGGGGGCGGCCAGGAGCCCGCGAAGCCGGCGGACACCCGGCGGGAGCCGGACGGCCCGGTGGCCGGGGACGAGCCCCCGGCCGCCGCGTCGCCGGAGCCCGGGACCGAGCCCGAGCCCGCAGAGGCCGGGAGCCGCGAGGGCGCCGGGGAAGGTGGCGGCGCACCGGAGGCCGGAGGCGATGAGGGCGCCGGCGGGCGGGCCTGGGCCGACCGGCCCAAAGGCGGCGCCGTCGTCGGCCGCCGGGGCCGCTGGCTGCGCTGGACCGCCCTCGCCGCCTCGTTCCTCGTACTCGTGGCCGCGGGCGTGGGCTGGTGGATGTACCAGAAGCTCGACGGGAACATCACCACCGACACGGGCGCCGCCGCCGAGCTCAAGGCGTACGAGAAGGAACGGCCGACCCCGATCGTCATGGACGCCCGGAACATCCTGCTGATCGGGTCCGACAGCCGGGCCGGGGACAACAGCGAGTACGGCCGGGACGACGGCGGCAGCCAGCGCTCCGACACCACGATCCTGCTGCACCTCGCGGCGGACCGGAAGAGCGCGACGGCCGTGTCCCTCCCCCGTGACCTGATGGTGGAGGTCCCCGCCTGCCGCACCGCGGACGGCAAGGAGACGCGGGAGCGGTTCACCCAGTTCAACACGGCGTTCGAGGTCGGTGGCACCGCCTGCACGATCCGTACCGTGGAGCGGCTGACCGGCATCCGCGTCGATCACCACATGGTCGTCGACTTCAACGGCTTCAAGGACATGGTCGACGCCGTGGACGGGGTCGAGATCTGTCTCAAGGAGCCGATCGACGACAAGGACGCGCACCTGGAGCTCCCGGCCGGCCGGCAGACGCTGAACGGCGAGGAGGCCCTCGGCTACGTACGGGCGCGCAAGACCCTCGGCAACGGCAGCGACACCGAACGCATGGAGCGCCAGCAGCAGTTCCTGGGCGCCCTGGTGAACAAGATGCAGAGCAACGGCGTCCTGCTGAACCCGACGCGGCTCTACCCGGTGCTGGACGCGGCGACCAAGTCGCTGACCACGGACCCGGGGCTCGACTCGCTGCGCGACCTGTACGACCTGGTGCGCGGGATGCGCAACGTGCCGACCGAGCAGGTGCAGTTCCTGACCGTGCCCCGGCAGCCGTACCGCAACAACGCGAACCGGGACGAACTGGTTCAACCGGACGCCGACGACCTGTTCAGGCAACTCCGCGAGGACCGGCCCGTCGCCGTGGTCCCGGCCGACGAACTGGAGGAAGCACGGCAGGACCAGGAAGGGAAGCAGGACGGGAAACCGGACGGCACGGAGTCCGGGAGTCCGACGCCCACACCCACGTATTCGGGCTCGAGTGCGGCGGACGACCTGTGCAAGCAGTAAAGCAATTGCCAAGACACCGAACACAATCGACGCCTAATGGGAAGAATGCCCGGTTGTAAGGGGCGTGGAATGTGTCACGCACGTCGCTCGACGCGGAATCGGCCGGATAGTGTGACGCGATCCGGTGCTTCCGGCCGTCAGGTCGTGCACTGCTGGAGCGAAGGAACGAGCGCCTTGCCGGGGGAGGGCGCCTCGCGTGGCACCGACGGAGGACGCAGGCAACCGTGGACGCGCACAGTCGTGGACGGGCGGACGATATCGACCCCGCCGACCAGTGGGTACTCAACCCGCACACCGGTAATTACGAATTGCGACTGGACCACTCCACTGGGGAGTCGAGCAGCTCTTCGCGTACGGCTACGGCCGAAGGGACCGGCCGCCGCGGAGACTCCCGGACCGGTTCGGCCGGTGAGGGTTCGGGACGCCGCGGTTCCGGATCGCGTGAGCGCGAGGCCGCCCCGGACGGGCCGCGCCAGGTGCCCGGTCAGCGCAGCCGCCGCAGCTCCCAGGGGGGACGCGGAGCCGCCGAGCCGCCGGCGGCGGGCCGCCGCAAGCGCAAGCCCCGGAAGTCGCGCAAGAAGAAGGCGCTGCTGTGGACGGGCGGGGTGATGGCGTTCGTCGTGGTGGGCACCTCGCTCACCGCGTACGTCGTGTACCAGAAGCTCAACGGGAACATCGACGCCATCGACGTGGGCGACGCCGGCAGTAAGAACGTCGTCACCGACGGCCCGATGAACATCCTGATCATCGGCACCGACAAGCGCACCGGCAAGGGCAACGAGGGGTACGGCGACAAGGGCAGCGAGGGCCACGCCGACACCACCATCCTGTTCCACGTCTCCGAGGACCGGACCAACGCGACGGCGATGAGCATCCCGCGCGACCTGGTGACCGAGATCCCCGAGTGCGAGACGAAGCAGCCGGACGGCACCACCACGGTCATCCCCGGCACCCCGAACGTGCGCTTCAACACCAGCCTCGGCCAGAACGGCCGTAACCCCGGCTGCACCATGAAGACGGTCGAGAACATCACCGGCCTCAAGCCCGACCACTTCATGATGGTCGACTTCAACGCGGTCAAGGCCCTGACGTCGGCGGTCGGCGGCGTGAAGGTCTGCATGGCGAAGCCGGTCGACGACCCGAAGTCGCATCTGAAGCTGCCCCAGGGCGAGTCGAAGGTGGAGGGCGAGCAGGCGCTGGCCCTGCTGCGCACCCGGGACAGCTTCGGCAACAGGAGCGACCTCGACCGGATCAAGGTGCAGCAGCAGTTCCTCGGCTCCATGATCCGGGAGATGAAGTCGAGCGACACCCTGACCAACCCGAAGAAGCTGTACTCGCTGGCCGACGCGGCCACCAAAGCGCTGACCGTCGACACGGCCATCGGCGACGCGAAGAAGCTGATGACGCTGGCCGAGGAGATCGGCAAGGTCGACACGAAGAACATCAGCTTCCTCACGATGCCGGTCATAGACAATCCGGCCGAGCCGAAGCCCGTCACCGTGGTCGTGGACCCGGTCAAGGGCGAGCAGCTCTTCGCGATGATGCGCTCCGACACCTCGCTGACCGAGGTGAAGCAGAAGGAGAAGGCCGCCAAGGGCAAGCAGGCGGCCCTGCTCAAGGGCCCGAAGGCCGAGCCCGCCGACGTACGCGTGGACGTCCTCAACGGCGGTGACATCGCCGGCGCGGCGGGCTCGACCGTCACCTGGCTCCAGAACGAGCAGGGGGTGCTGAAGTCCGCCAACAAGGCCAACGCACCCGAGAAGATCAAGAAGACGACACTGGAGTACGCGCCCAACCAGGCCGATCAGGCCCGGGCGCTCGCCGAGATGATGGGGCTGCCCGCCACGGCCATGAAGAAGGGCACCACCGACGCCGAGGGACTTGAGGCGATGGTGCTCACGCTGGGGGCGGACTTCAAGGGCGCGGGACAGCTCATCACCGGACCGGCGAAGCCGCCGAAGGACATCGAGAAGGCAAGCGCCGACAAGGCGGTATGCGCCGAGTGACACCGGGTCACCGCGCCACAGCGGAAATCTGAACAGCATGGGGGGTCCGGTGGGACGGAGCAGCACGCCCGGGGAGAGGACGCGGTCACGCGTCCGCCGCGCCGATCAACTCGGCTGGGACGAGAGCCCGCACGAGGACGGTGAAGGGCCGGAGAACGGCGACGGGCCGGGGGGCCGCGCGGGGGCGGGGGGCCGCGAGCGGCCGTCGGGCGGTCGCCGTCGGGCGTCGAAAGGCCGGGGCGCCGCCCGGGGGCGCAGCAGCCGCCGCGCGCCCAAGAGCGCCAAGCGGCGTGTGCTGCGCTGGAGCGCCTCCGTACTCGCCGTGCTGATACTCGGCACCGGCGGCGCCGGTTATCTCTACTACGAGTACCTCAACGACAACATCAAGAAGGAGGATCTGACGCTCGGCGACAAGCCGATGGCCGATCACAAGGTCAACTCCGCCGGGCAGACCCCGCTCAACATCCTGCTCATCGGTTCCGACGCCCGCGACTCCGAGGCCAACCAGAAGCTGGGCGGGGCGAAGGAGACCTTCGGCGCGAAGCCGCTGGCCGATGTGCAGATGCTGCTCCACATCTCCGCGGACCGCAGCAACCTCTCCGTGATCAGCATGCCGCGCGACACCATGCTCAAGATGCCCAAGTGCACCGCCCCGGACGGCGAGGTCTTCCCCGCCAGCACCGCGGACATGCAGACCAACCAGAGCCTGGGCCGCGGCGGTCCGGGGTGCACGGTGGCCACCTGGTACGAGCTGACCGGCATCAGGATCGACCACTTCATGATGATCGACTTCGCCGGTGTGGTCTCGATGGCGGACGCGATCGGCGGCGTCCCGGTCTGTGTCGACGCCAACATCAACTCCCGCGGCCGGGACGGCAAGGGCTCCGGGCTGAAGCTGGAGAAGGGCACCACCTACGTCAAGGGCGAACAGGCCCTCCAGTGGCTGCGCACCCGGTACGGCTTCGAGGACAACACCGACCTGGGGCGGGCGAAGGCCCAGCACCAGTACATGAACGCGATGGTGCGTCAGCTGCGCAAGGGGACCAAGCTCACCGACCCGGCGAAGCTGATGAACCTCGCCGAGGCGGCCACGAAGGCGCTGACGGTCGACAAGGACCTCGACACGGTCAAGAAGCTCTACGACCTGGCCGAGGAGTTCAAGAAGGTCCCCACGAAGCGCATCACGATGTCGACCATGCCCAACGTGTACGGCACCGGCACGAACAGCGGCCGTGTCTACCCGAAGGCGGGCGACGCGGAGCAGCTGTTCCGGATGGTCCGCGACGACATCCCGCTGGACGGCAAGGCCTCCAAGCGGAAGAAGCCGGAGGCCACGAAGGACCCGTCGGCGCCGGTCGGTGAGATCGCGGTCGCCGTGCGGAACGGGACCGCCACGGACGCGCTCGGGCCGGCCTCGGGTCGCGCCGGTGACGTGGCGGACCAGCTGAAGGAGGCGGGCTTCGCGAAGACCACCGTCGACGCGGGCGACGTGACCGGGGCGGCGCGGACCGCGGTCCTGTATCCGAGCGCGGATCTGGAGGGCGACGCGCAGGCGGTCGCCAAGGCGCTCGGGGTTCCGCTGTCGCAGGTGAAGAAGTCCACGGACGTCTCGGGGATCTCGCTCGCCGTGGGCGCGGACTGGCGCGAGGACGGGGCCTACCCGGTGTCCAAGGGCAAGGAGAAGACCCCGGAGTCGGCGGGCGCCCTCAACGGCGACGACGACAAGGCCTGCATGAAGGTGAACCCGAACTACACCTGGTGACGCCGTAACGGCACGCGTTGTACGAGGAGGGCCCCTGGAAGCCGCCCGATGCGGTTTCCAGGGGCCTTTCTCCGTACGGCTGCCTTGCCCGGCGGTGCTCCCCCGGGTCAGACGGTCTCGCTGCTGCCGGTCATCGACGGGCGGCGGCTCGCGATGACCCGCTTGGCCAGCGAACGGGGGCTGGTGAGGAAGCCGAAGCCCCAGCACATGTGCATCGTCGCGAGCGCCACCGGGATCTGTGCGCGGGCCTTCAGCGAGAGGCCCTTGCCCGCGGGCAGCGACCCGGCGACGATCGCGGCCACGTAACCGCCGGGCACGATCAGGGCCCACGGGGTGACGGCCGCGCCCAGGACCAGGCCCGCCGCGATGGCGACGACGGCGGTCGGCGGGGCCAGGTAGCGGAGGTTGATCGAGCCGGAGTGGTAGCGGGCGACGACGTGGCGCCAACGGCCGTAGTCCTTGTACTGCTTGGCGAGGGCCTTCACCGTGGGGCGCGGGCGGTACTGCACCTTCAGCTCGGGCGAGAACCAGATCAGCCCGCCGGCCTCGCGGATGCGGAAGTTCAGCTCCCAGTCCTGGGCGCGGATGAACTCGACGTTGTAGCCGTCGGCCCGCTCCAGGGCTTCGCGGCGGAAGACGCCCAGGTAGACGGTCTCGGCCGGGCCCGCCTGGCCGCCGGTGTGGAAGGCGGCGTTGCCGACGCCGATCTTCGAGGTCATCGCGGCGGCGACGGCGTCCTCCCAGGCGTTCTCACCCTCGGCGTGCATGATGCCGCCGACGTTCTGCGCGCCGGTCTCCTCCAGGAGGCGGACGGCGGTCGCGATGTAGTTCGGCGAGAGCATGCCATGGCCGTCGACCCGTACGACGACGGGGTGGCGGGAGGCCTTGATCGCCGCGTTGAGGGCGGCGGGGGTGCGGCCCGTGGGGTTGGGCACGGTGTGGACCCGGGGGTCCTCGGCGACCAGTTCGGCGGCGATCTCGTCCGTACGGTCGGCGGAGGGGCCGAGCGCGATCACGACCTCCATCTCACCGGGGTACTCCTGCTCCAGGATGTGCCGGACCGAGTTCCTGAGATGACGTTCCTCGTTGAGCACCGGCATGATCACGGAGACGGCGGGGTACTGCGCGGCAGACATGTGGTCCTCGGGTGGTTCCTCGGGGGCGCCGGGGGTCTCGCACCGCGGGAGGCGGGCGCCCCGGGAGGCGGCGTTATTCGGCCGCCACGTTACCGCGAATGGGGGATACCGGTGCGCGCGCCGCCGGGTCGCGGGCCGGGGCGGAGATCGTATGGGCCTACCGTGCGATGGTCCCCTTGCACCGCAGAGGTGTCTCCCTTGCACCCCGGAGGTGTCTCCCCGTGCCCGTGCCGCAACGACCGCAGCGCCCGCCGCGTCCCCGCCCCGCTCCCCCGCGACGCCGCCCGCCCCAGGGCACCCGGCCGGTCCGCCGCCGCACGCAGGACGAGCGTCCGCGCTGGGGCATGCGGGTGGCCACGGGCCTGTCGGTGCTGGTGCTGGGGGCGGGCGGGATCGGCCACGCGGTGGTGAGCAGCCTGGAGGACGGGATCGGCCGGGTCGATCCCTTCAAGGACATGAAGAACCGCCCCCAGGGGGGCCACGGCACGAATCTGCTACTCGTCGGCACCGACGGCCGGGACACGATCACCAAGGCCGAGAAGAAGAAGTACCGGCTCGGCGGCGCGCCCTGCCACTGCACCGACACGATCATGCTGGTCCATCTGTCGGCCGACCGGCGGCGGGCGAGCGTCGTCAGCCTCCCCCGGGACAGCTACGCCGAGATGCCCGCCCACACCGACCGCACCACGGGCAAGCGCCACGAGAGCCACCCGGTGAAGCTGAACGCCGCGTACGCGGAGGGCGGGCCCACGCTGACGGTGCGGACCGTCGAGAACATGACCAAGGTCAAGATCGACCACTATCTGGAGGTCGACTTCACCAGCTTCATGAAGACGGTCGACGCGGTGGGCGGGGTGAAGATCTGCACGGCGCGGCCGATGAAGGACTCGTACACCGGTCTGGACCTCCCCGCGGGCACCCATGAGCTGGACGGCGGACAGGCGCTCCAGTACGTGCGCTCACGCCACGTGGACGTGGCCTCCGACCTGGGCCGGATGGAACGCCAGCAGAAGTTCATGGCCGCGCTGATCAAGCAGGCGACGAGCAGCGGGGTGCTGCTGAACCCGGTGAAGTTCCAGCAGGTCGCCACCTCGGCGCTCGGCTCGGTCCGGGCCGACAAGGGCTTCGGTACGCAGCAGATGCTGGCGCTCGGCAAGGCGATGAAGGGCTTCGGGCCGGCCTCGTCGGAGTTCGCCTCCGTCCCCGTCGGCGATCCCAGCTTCCCCGTCAAGGGCATCGGCTCGACGGTGCGGTGGGACACGGAGAAGGCGGAGGAGCTGTTCCGGGCCCTGCGCGAGGACAAGCCGCTGGCCCCGTCGAAGCCGGAGCCCACCGCCGCCGGTCCGGAGAAGCCTCCGGCCACGGTCGTGGACGTGGCGCCGAAGCAGGTCCGGGTGCAGGTCTACAACGGGACCCCGAAGGACGGCCTCGGCCGGACGGTGGACGCGGCGCTGCGGGCCACCGGGTTCGCCACCAGCGAGGCCCCGCTCAACGGGGAGGTACGGGACCTGGAGCGGACGCTCGTGGAGTACGACCCGCGCTGGGACCGGTCGGCGAAGTCCCTGGCCACGGCCCTGCCCGGGAGCGAACTGAAGGCGGTGAAGGACCAGGGCCCGCAGATGCGGGTGACGGTGGGCTCGGACTTCACGAAGGTGCGGCAGGTGAGGGCGGAGAGCCGGCAGACGGGCGAGTTCTCCACGGTGCGGGGCGACGAGGTCGTGTGCCCGTGACCCGGTGACCGCAGGGCGGATGCCCGTATAGCCCTTGGGTGCCCGTGGGGCCTTTGGGAGCCCGTGGTGCCCTTGGGAGCGCGTGGTGCCCGTGGGGCCCTCAAGGGGCTCGCGCGGCCTCAGTCGTCGATGCCGTCGGCGGCGCGCTTCTCGCGCAGTTCCTTGATCGCGCGGCGGCGGGCGAGCCGGTGGGTGCGCCGGATCTGCGCCTCCTGGTAGCGCCGGTTGTCGCGCTCGGTCTCGGGGATCACCGGCGGTACGCGGCGCGGCTTGCCGTCCCCGTCGACGGCGGCGAACACCAGATAGGCGCTGCCGACCTGCTGGGCGGGGGTCGACTCGTTCCAGCGTTCGGCCATCACGCGGACGCCGACCTCCATGGAGGAGCGGCCGGTCCAGTTGACCTGTGCGCGTACGTGAACGAGGTCACCGACCCTGACCGGCTCCAGGAAGACCATCTCGTCCATCGAGGCGGTCACCGCGGGCCCGCCGGAGTGCCGGCCGGCCACCGCGCCGGCGGCGTCGTCGACCAGTTTCATGATCACGCCACCGTGCACCGTACCGAGGAGGTTGGTGTCGCTGCCGGTCATGATGTGGCTGAGGGTGGTCCGGGACGCCGCGGTCGGCTTGCCCGGAATCTCGCCCTCCGGGCGGGTGGCCTGATCTGTCATACAGTCCACCTTATGCGGGGGCCCGCGTCCCGCAGAATGCATCAGCTTCGCAACAGCCGTGGCCCAAATCTCCATACACCCTGTAAAGGCTGTAGTACGGCGCGGCACACTGAGCGAATGAACGATTGGCCCGATCGACGGACCGGCGACCGCAGCGAGCGCTACGGGCGGGGCAGCGACAGCGTCCGGCCCGAGAGCGCGCGGGCGATGCCCCACATCCAGCGCCGCCCGACCCCGCCGCCGAGGCCGCAGTCTCCGCCGCAGCGACCCCAGGTGCCGCCGCAGGGCCAGGGTTACGACGACCGCTACCCGGGCGGCTACGGCAACAGCCCTGACCCCGGGTACGACAGCGGTTACAACACGGGCCAGGTCTACGGCTCGCGCGGCGGGTCCGACGGCCGGGGCGGCGGCGGACGCCGGGGCGGCGGTGACGGGGGTTACGTCCAGGGCCGCCCGGCCCCGGACTGGGGCCGCCGGATCAAGCTCGGCGCACTGACCCTGGTGGTCGTGGTGCTCGCGGTCTCCATCTCGACGTACTTCTGGGCCGACTCGAAGCTGAAGCGCGAGGTCGACCTCGCCAAGGTCATCGAGCGCCCGGAGTCCGGCGACGGCACGAACTACCTGATCGTCGGGTCGGACAGCCGCGAGGGCATGTCTGCCGAGGAGAAGAAGCGGCTGCGCACCGGTTCCGCCGAGGGCAAGCGGACCGACTCGATGATGATCCTGCACGACGGCTCCAGCGGGCCGACGCTGATCTCGCTGCCGCGCGACTCCAACGTCGAGATCCCGTCCTTCGTGGGGTCCGAGTCCGGGAAGAAGTTCCAGGGCACCGGCCGGCAGGTGAAGCTGAACGCCGCCTACGCCGAGGACGGCCCCGAACTCCTCGTCCGTACGGTCGAGTTCAACACCGGGCTGCGCATCGACCACTACGTCGAGATCGGCTTCGGCGGCTTCGCGAAGATCGTGGACGCGATCGGCGGGGTCGAGCTGGACATCCCGAAGGCCTTCAAGGACAAGAAGTCCGGGGCCGACTTCCAGGCGGGCAAGCAGACGTTGAACGGCGAGCAGTCCCTCGCCTTCGTCCGGACCCGCTACGCGCTGCCGGGCAGCGACCTGGACCGCACGAAGAACCAGCAGAAGTTCCTCGCCGCGCTGGCGAGCCAGACGGCGACCCCGGGCACGATCATCAACCCGTTCAAGCTGTACCCGACGATGGGCGCGGGCCTGGACACACTGATCGTGGACAAGGACATGTCGCTGTGGTCGCTGGGCAACATGTTCTTCGCGATGAAGGGCGTCACGGGCGGCGACGGCACGTCGATGAACATGCCGATATCGGGCAGCGTCAACGGCAACCTGGTCTGGGACAAGGCCAAGGTGAAGCAGCTGGTGGAGCAGCTCAACAACGACGAGAAGGTCACGGTCAAGGGCAACTGAAGTCGTACGCAGAGCCGTTGAAGGGCGCCGGGCTGTTGCCCGGCGCCCTTCCTCCGTCTGCGGGGCCGCCTACGAGCCGTGGGTGATGTTCCCCTTCTCGTCCATGAGGGGGTGGATCTGGGAGGGGCCGTAGTCGTCCACGTCGGACGGGCGCGACCTCTCCGGCCCGTCCGGCCCGATCCGCATCACGCGCTCGACCCGGACCACCTCGTACCGGCGCCCCCGCACCACGAGTTCGTTGGGCCTCCGGCGCGCCATGAACTTCTTCGCGGCCCGCGCGTGGAGGGCCGCCTCCTTCTCGTCCACCTTCATCCAGGCGGGCAGCTCCGGCATGTCGGGCAGGTCCGGCAGTTGGGGAACGGGCCGGGTGAGGTGGTGGACGAGGGCGCGGCGGGCGCCCTGCGGGGTCGAATACTGCCCGGTCACCATCGACCAGGTCGCCTCCTTCCGCTCCACCACCCGGAACGTCGTCGGGAGGAGCACAACCCCGGGATGGGTGGTCAACGCCCGCCGGGAGTCGGCCCGTACGTCCTCGGGGAAGCGGGCGGCGGTGTAGGAGAGCCCCAGCAGACCGGCCCGGTCGATCCCCTCGGTCAGCCCGACGGCGGCCGCGTGGTCGACCACGAAGCCCTCGGTGCGGCAGGGGTCGGGGGCGTCCAGGTCCCAGCTGTCCTCGTCCGGGTCGGTGGCCCGGGGCGGCTCCAGCCGGCCCCCGCCGATCCGGGCGAACTCGTCGGCGCGCACGACCCGGTAGCGGACGCCGTCCGCCGACACCTCGTCGGTCGCCTCGACCTCCAGCCGCGCCACGGCATCCAGCAGGGACCTCCGCACCACCGGGTCCTCGGTGTCGTCCCTCGCCTTGAACCACAGCAGCGAGTTGAGCTCGTCCCGGGCCAACTGCGGAAAGCCGCAGTCCAGTTCACCCAGCAGCCGCCAGCGCGGCCGGTCGCCGCGCCGCTGCTCGGCAAGCCCGAACAGGGGCCCCCGGACCACGATGTTCGGGTACTTGCGGACCGAGGCGAACGCGTCCGCCTCGATGACCTCGGAGACCGGGTCGTCGTGACGGGTGACGTTGATCGTGAGATGGTCCGGCGATTTCTCCGGGTGAGCGTTCATGCACTCAGTGTGCCGAAGGGGGCGTGCCGGTGTCAGGGGTTTGCCCCGCAAAGGGCTTCCCCCCCGCGCGGAGCCGACGCCGACGAGCGCGCCGCCCCGGCCGCCCGTGGGGGCCGAGCGCGCTCGGACGAAGTCCCTGAATCGCTGGTCGCACCGGGTCGTGGCGCGCCGCGACCCGGTGGAGGCCGACCGGATCGTGGCCCACCGCGACCCGGCGGGCCACGACGTCAACTACCTAAAGAACCAAGAGAAAATACCCAACCCCACCCCACCCGATCCCGGTGGTCAACTGCGGGACGGGCCGGTCACCCACATGGGTGAGATTCACCAACTGGTGTGGATTTCGGTCGGGTTGGCGGGCATATGCTCGCGCTGACACACAACACCAGACACCAGACATGAGACGGCCCCCGCCGGGACGGCAATCCCGAGCGAGGACCTGACCACCGAGGAAGAAGACCCTTCCCCCATGGATACCCAGCACGATATCGCCCTCACCCGCGCCCTGGCAGAGGTTCCCGGACCACTGCCGTTCTCCGGCGTGATCCACGTCGCGTTCCCGCACACGACCCGCTTCACGGTCGTGGGCAACCACCTCGCGCAGCACGACGGGCTCTCCCTCACCGCGATCGGGATCGGCGTACACATCCAGTCGCTGCCCGCCGGGTCCCAGGTCGGCGTCAAGGCGCTCACGGCCCGCTTCGCCGAGGGCGAGACCACGATCGCCGCCGCCCTGCGCGAGCTGGAGACCCACGGCTACCTGCACCGGTCCCGCGCCAGGCTGGCGAACGGCCGGGTGGTCACCCGCACGGTGTTCTGCAACCAGCCGGGCGCGTTGTCGCGGGGCGGGGCGGTGGCGCAGCCGATGCCGATGCCGATGCCGATGATGGTGGCTCCGTTGCCGGTGGTGGCGCCTGTGGTGCGGGTTCCGCCGATGCCTGTGGTGCCCGGTCCGCCTATGCCTGCGGAGGCGCCCGTGGTGCCGGTTCCCCCGACGCCTGCGGAGGCGCCTGTGGTGCCGGTTCCCCCGACGCCTGCGGTGGCGCCTGTGGTGCCGGTTCCCCCGACGCCTGCGGTGGCGCCCGGCCCTACGCTCGCGCCCCCGCCTGCGCCCGAACCCACCCCCGTACCGGAAGAAGAGCATCCGCCGGTCCGCGTACCGTCACGCATCGGGCCCAAGCCGCCGCGTCGGCCGCTCCCGCAGCCCCGCGAGCTGACCCCGGAGCTGCACCGCGCCGCCTCCGCGCTCCTCGCCGACCTCCGGCGTCATGCGCCGGAGCTGGTGCTCTCCGAGGACGACGTCGAGGAACTGGCCCCCGGCGCTGCCGCCTGGCTGGAGCGCGGCGCGCACCCCGGCGCCGTCCGCCACGCCCTCACGACCGATCTCCCGCAGCCGCCCAAGTACCCGGCGAAGATCGTCAGGCACCGCCTCACCGTGCTCCTGCCGCCACCGCTCCCCGGCGCCCAGGAGCTGGCCCCGGTCAGCCGTACGCCCGTCACCCCCTTCCAGACCTGCGAGGGCTGTGACCGCGCCTTCCGCTCCCCGGCCCCGGGCCACTGCCGTGACTGCCGGGCCCAGTACTGGGAGGCGGCGTAGCCCCGCACGCCGACCGTCACGCGGTGGGCGCGGCCGGGCGTTGTCGCTACGCCTGGCAACGGCATCCGGCGAGGAGGGTCGCGACCATGCGCCCGGCGTCGGCCCGGTCGTAGTCGGGGCCGGTGATGCAGAGGTTCCCGATAGCGCGCATGAGCGTGTAGGCGGTGACGTCCGGGCCGACCTCGCCGGCCGCGACGCAGGCGTCGAGCAGGGTCGTGCAGGCCGGGACCAGGGTGTCGAGCATCAGGGCGTGGAGGTTCTCCAGCCCCGGATCGCCGGACCCCAGGGCGGCACCGAGGCCGTGTTTCGTCACCAGGAACTCGACGAACGCGTCAGCCCAGCCGGTCAGGGCGGCGTACGGGGAGGCCGACTCCTCCAGGAGCCGGGGCGCGAGTGCGGCGCAGGTGTCGATCTGGTGCCGGTAGACGGCGGTGACGAGGTCCGCCCGGGTCGGGAAGTTCCGGTAGATCGTGCCGACGCCGACGCCGGCGCGTTCGGCGATGTCGCGGATGGGGGCCTGGACGCCCTGGTCCACGAAGACCGCCGCAGCGGCCGCCAGCACCCCGCTGCGGGTGCGCTGCGCCTGCGCTTGACGTACTCCGACCGGCTCCGGCACGAGGCTCTCCCTTTACTCGCGGAACAATGTTCCGCTAAATTGGCGGAACAGCGCTCCGCCAAAGTATGGCAGAGCGTCCCCCTAGGGAAAGCGCAGGTCCCCCATGCCTTCCAGCCACCTGAGCCTCGACGGCGACGGCGACCACTACCGCGACCGCGACGGCTACCGCGACCAACGGATTGTCGCGGTCAAGCCCATCACCGTTCCCGCGCCCGGCCGCAGCGTCGGCCTCCAGGTGAAGGTCACCGCTCCCCTGTCCGGCCGGGACCTCCCCGTCATCGTGTTCTCCCACGGCAACGGATGGTCCCTGGACGGATACGAACCCCTCGTCGACCGATGGGCGGCGGCCGGGTTCATCGTCGTACAGCCCACCCACCTGGACTCCCGCCGCCACGGCATCGGGTGGGACGACCCGCGCTTCGCCACCATCTGGCGCGTCCGGATCGCCGACCTCCACGCGGTCCTCGACGGCCTCGGCGACCTGCTGCGCCAGGCCGGCGGTCTGGAGGACCGGGCCGACCTCGAGCGCATCGCGATCGTCGGCCACTCCTGGGGCGCGCAGAGCGCCGGCGCGATCCTCGGCGCGCGCGTGCTGGACGCCGACGGCGTTCCCGGAGAGGACTTCTCCCACTCCGCCGTCTCGGCCGGCGCGCTGATCGCCGCGACCGGGACCGGCGACACCCTGACCCCGTTCGCCGCCGAGCACCTTCCGTTCATGAGGCCGGACTACTCCACCATGACCGCCCCGGCCCTGGTCGTCGCGGGCGGCAAGGACCGGTCCCAGCTCTCCACCCGGGGACCGGAGTGGTTCACCGACGCCTACCGCCTCGGCCCGTCCCCGAAGAGCCTGCTCTCCATCGCCGAGGGCGAGCACACCCTGGGCGGCCTCGCCGGCGAGGCGGTCGCCGAGACCACCGACGAGGACCCCGCCCGCGTCGCCCTCGTCGCCGACGCGGTCTCCGCCTACCTCCTCGACGCGCTCAAGCTCGACGACGCCGCGTGGACCGCCCTCAAGCGCACCGCTGCGGCCGGCGACGGCACGTGGAGCGTCACCGGCAAGTGACCCCACGGGCGGCGCGCCTGCCCCTACGCCCGCCCCCGCGCCAACAACGCCACGTGCGGCAGCACCAACAGGCCCTCTGCCGTGCGGGATTCGGCGCACAATTCGTCATACGCCCGCCGGGCCGCCGCCACCCCCTCCGCGCCCCCGCTGTTGAGGACCTGGCCGATCGCACCGATCCCCCGTTCCGCCCCCGCCCACCAGGTGTCCGGGTCGCATCGGTGCTCCCACGCGACCTCGGAGCACTCCGCGCCGAGAAGTCCGGCCCCGTCGAGGAGGGCGGCGAGCCCTTCACGCGTACGGGGAAAGTCGTCCTCGGGGGCGAGCGCGGGAAGCCAGTCGGGGCGGGTGAGCCCGGCCGCCTGTACCGCGCGGCCGATCAGCGCCTGGCCGGGGGCTCCGGGCGACCGCCAGATGCTGACAGCGACCCGGCCGCCGGGTCGGGCGATCCGGCGCAGCTCGGCCAGCGCCTCGCGCGGGCGGCCCACGTGATTGAGTACGAAGTTGCCGACGACCGCGTCGAACGTGGCGTTCGCATAGGGGAGTTCGGGCAACAGGCCCGTACGCACCTCGGCTGTCGGGACCGCCCTGCGGGTTGCCTCCACCATGCCGGGCTCGGCGTCGACAGCGTGCACCGTCGCACCCCGCCCGGCGGCGAGGGCGCTGATGGCGCCGCTGCCGCAGCCCACGTCGAGGACGCTGGTGCCGGGCCCGGCCCCGGCTGCTTCGAGGAGGGCCGCCGCCGGGTGGGCGCAGAGCCGGGCGTAGGTGCTGGCGTACGCCTCGGCCTTGCCGGACCAGATGCGCCGCTCGGCGTCGTCGAAGGGGGTTGGGGAACGCTCCGCGTTCGCACGCGGGGGGACAGCCGTCCTGCCCGCTTCCCGTGGCACGGGGGAGGCGGTCATGACCCGGCTCCCTTCGGTTCGAGTTCGGCGAAGTCCTCATGGAGGGCGTCGAGATGGCGGCCCGTCGGCGCTCCGGCCGGGTCCAGCTCCGCCAGTCGCCAGCCGGGCAACTGCGCCTCGACCTCCGCCGGGAGCGACCCGTCCGCCGGGACCGCCAGCGCGTGCAGCACCCCGAACGCGGTCTCCCTGGCGACCTCGCGGGCCAGTGCGCCGAGATCCTCGGGGGTGAGCCCGGCCGCCAGGGCCCGGTCGACGGCGTCGGCCGCCGCCCCGTCGGTGCGGTAGGCGTCGACCCACTGCGGGGCCGCCGCGCCCCAGGCGTCGACGTCCTGCCACACCGTCCGCAGGAGGCGGTAGCGGGCGAGCTGCGGCAGCCCCTCCTCCGCCTCGGACTCGGCCCAGTCGCGGGCGTCGCCGTCCGCACCCAGGGCGCTGAAGAGGGAGGTCAGCCTGTCGAGTTCGGTCATGGGGAGGGAGGGTACCGGCCGGGGCCGGGGCGTGGTCGGGGATGGTGCGCGGTGCGAAACCGATGAGTTCTCGCGAGGTGCGCGGTCTGTACTTCCGTAAGACTGAGAGGCGGCACCGGGCACCGGAACCCGGGGCCCACCACGACACAGCCAGGAGACCTGATGCGCACCCTGATCAGCACCGCCTTCATTTCGCTCGACGGCGTCATGGAGGCCCCGGGCGGTGAGCCGGGCTACCGGAACTCGGGGTGGACGTTCAGGGACGTGGAGTTCCTGCCGGAGGCGTACGAGCTCAAGGGCCGGGAGCAGGAGGAGGCCGCCGCCCTGATGATGGGCCGGAAGAGCTACGAGGCGTTCAGTCCGGTGTGGCCGGGCATGGAGGAGTTCACGGGGTACAAGGCGATGCCGAAGTACGTCGTCTCCACCGGGCTGACCGACGACGACCTGGTCTCCGACTGGGGCGAGACCACGATCCTGCGGTCGCTCGACGAGGTCGCCGCCCTGAAGGAGACCGAGGGCGGCCCGATCATCGTCCACGGCAGCACCGAACTGAACCGGAACCTCTCGGACGCCGACCTGATCGACCGGTACCACCTGCTCGTCTTCCCGCTCCTGCTCGGCGCGGGCAAGCGCCTGTTCAGCGAGACGGACAAGGACACCCAGAAGCTGAAGCTCATCGAGCACGAGGCGTACGCCAACGGCATCCAGAAGAACGTCTTCGAGGTCGTCCGCTGACGCGCGGGCACGGCCCGGCCGGTGCCGTACCCCCTACCTGCCTGCCTACGTGCCTGTGCGCACCCCTCGCAGGACGGTCTCCGCCACCTCCGCGGGCGTGACACCCGTCGTGTCGATCTCCCGGGCCTCCCGGCGGAGCCAGGGCAGGGCCCGCTCGTAGTCGGACAGATGGTCCAGGCGCCACTGCCGGGCGCCGGCGCTCTCGGGCTTGCTGTCGGTCTCGATACGTTCGACGAGCGTGTCGCGGTCCGTGTGCAGCAGGACGTGGTGCACGGGGATACCGGCCCGCGCCAGGCCGTCGTGGATCTCCTGCCAGTACGACTCCACCAGAACCGTCTGCGTGACCACCAGCGTTCCGCCCACGTGGTCGAGCACCTGCCGCGCGGTCTCCACCACCAGGCCCCTCCATGGCGGAAAGTCCTGGAAGTCCTTCTCCGGCACGCCGAGCACATGCCAGAGCATCTCGCCGACCTTCTCGGTGTCGAACAGCCGGGAGTCCGGGAGGAGCGAGGTCACCTCCTTCGCGGTGGTGGTCTTGCCCGCGCCGAAGGTTCCGTTCAGCCAGATGATCATCGCTGCATCCTAGGCGCGGCCGGATACTCCGGGCACCGGAGCGACCGTTGCCCATAGGTTCGGACACAGCCGTTAGGTTCGGACACACAGCCGTCGTGAGGACGGACCGGACCTACGCATCAGGGAGCCCGCATGGCATCCATCCACCGCACCACCATGACGCCCACCAAGCTGGAGCTGCTCACCGGCTGGCTGCCGAAGCAGAGCTGGTACGTGGGCGCCGGGGGAACGCCGGACCTGGTCAAGGCCGGCGGCTTCCGTCTGGACGATCCGGCAGGGGAGGTCGGGATCGAGTTCATGGTCGTGGCGGACGCGGCCGGGCAGGAGCCGGTGGCGTATCTGGTGCCGCTGGGCTACCGCGGCGCGGCGCTGGAGGGCGTCCCCGACGAGGCTCTGATCGGCACCTCCGAGCACGGGGTGCTCGGCACCCGGTGGATCTACGACGGCGCCCACGACCCGGTGGTCCTGGCGCGGTTGGCCGCTCTTCTGCGCGGCGAGGCGGAGCCGCAGCAGCAGAACGTGAGCGACACCCCCGACCCGACCGTCGTCGTGCACGGGGCCGGCCCCGGCCAGGCGGCGGACGTACGGATCAACCGCGTCCTGCGGGCGGCGGAAGCCGGGCAGGAGGCATCGGGAAGTCTCGTCGCCGGCTGGACCTGGCCGGACGGGACGGCTGTACGGGGAGTGTTCGCGGCCCTCTCGCCGCAGTAGGAAGTCATGCGTACGGCCCCCGGCGGGTCACACCGGGGGCCGTGGCAAGTGGCGCCGCGCCAGGGACCGTTACGGCAGGTTGCGCGCCATCACGATCCGCTGGACCTGGTTCGTGCCCTCGTAGATCCGGGTGCTTTACCGGTAGCACGGCTCTGACCTGGGGATACACCCTCTCCATAGGGTGCCTCCCCAGCATTTCCCCATGATCACCAAGCCGACCCCTTGGGACCTTCCTCGTTCCCTTGGTGGTCATGCGTTGGTCACGTGACCAACGCATGACCACGCCATACCCAAGGCCACCTCCGGCGGAGGCGGGCACCACAGTTTTATGCGACAACGCAAATATTGGCGCGACCGCATGGACGGCGATGGCACGCCCTCCGTACGGTCGTGGAGCCGCCCCACGAGGGAGCGGGGACAGGGGGTTTCGCCATGGCTCGTGAGGAACTGACCCGACTCACCGGAAACGGCAACGGGGGACCTTGCGGCAAGGACGACTGCCCGAACATCTACCGCACCGCGTCCGGCTCCATCGTCGTCCAGGGCGACGTGTCCAAAGCGTTCCAGCCCCCGGAGGGGGAAGGGCTTGTCGAGATCCCCGAGGGCGTTCTGAGGGAGGCTGTCCGTGCTCTTGGCTGGTGAAGAGTGGGCCGCGCGCTTTGAGGGTTTCCAGCGGGAAGCATGGCGTCTTGAGACCCTGCCGCAGTACCTCATGCCGCAGGAAGCCGAGGAGTTTCAGGCGTTCCGCGACGGCGCGCGTATCGACCCCGCAACGGTCCACAACGAGTACACAGACCGGCTCCGCAGGCAGGTCACGGAGGGGCGCGTTCAAGGACGCGTCCACATCGCCACTCGACCTCTGTCCGAGTACCTGCGGTTCGAGTTCTCCCAGTACTACCGACCGCACCTCTTGGCCGGGGAGCAGATCCGCATTCTCGACGTGACCGACAGAACCAACCCTCTTGAAGGGGTTCAAGACTTCTGGATGTTCGACCGGTCGGAAGTCGTGCTCATGAACTATGAGCCTGACGGGAAGCAGATCAACCGCGAGGTATTCGAGGGCGATGCGGCCCCGTTCATCGAATACCAGCGAATCGCGGTAGCTGAGTCCGTGCCCTTCGAGGAGTTCGTGAAGGGTCTTGAGCTTTGAGCCTGAACGGCTAGGTCAGTCCAGGTCGGACCTAGCGGAAGCACTGCGAAGCCTGCGGAAGCGGGCTGGGAAGACTCAGACCTGGCTCGCTCGCCGCTGCAACATGTCACAAACCAAGGTCAGCAACATGGAGAGTGGGAAACTCACTCCCGCCATTGTTGACGTAGAGCTGATCCTTGATGCGCTTGGGACCGATGATCCGGCAGCCTCACAGATCCTCGAACTGGTTCGCACCGCGAATACCGAGTGGCAGGATCATTGGTCTTCGCGGCGTCGGGGCCTAGAAAAGAAGCAGAACGAGCTAGCCAGGATCGAAACGGTCACAACAGAGTTCCGATTCTTCCTACTCTCGGCGATCACAGGGCTACTTGCTACGCCGGAGTATGTGCGTGCCAGTATCGCGGACACTCCCGGAGACCAGTCCAAGACCATTGCGAAAAAACTGGAACGCCAGAGGGTCCTCTACGACTCGTCAAAGTCGTTCACGTTCCTGCTGACGGAACAAGCCGTGCGCTGGCCCTTTCTGCCACCTCTCGCCATGGCAATGCAGCTCGACCGACTGGCTTCGGTATCTCGAATTCCTAGTGTTCGGCTGGGAGTCATACCCTTGGCAGGCCACATTTCAGAGATGCCGCTGAACACTTTCACGGTATACGACCGGCGACTAGCCACTGTGGAAACCGGAACCGGTGCATTGATCCTGCGTGACCATCGCGACGTGAACGCATACCGCGAGGACTTCGAGAGGTACGAGTCGTACGCAGTGTTCGGAGACGAGTGTCGAGAACTCCTGAACGAGTGGTCCGGGATCTTTACCCGACAACGCAAATAGCACTAGAGGTCCCTCGCCTGCGGGCTGAGGATGTACCTATGCCGACCGAACCGAAGAGCGACAGTCAGAAGACCCCGCAGGGTTGGCGGATGGACCCCATCCCAAGCCGTCCGGCATATCAGGATGGTGATGGGAACATTCGCGTGCCCATGTGGTTGACGAGGAACGGTCGGCATATGGCAGACACGGAAATGGTTCTGCTCCCGTCTGAGGCTGCCTTACTGGCCGACCACCCGACCAACGCCATGCGGGACAACTCCCGATCGATGCTGCACGAGTTGTTCCGGGAGTCGGCGACGGCTCTTGGCCCTGGCGTTGTGTACGTGCGGAAGTCGGAGCAATACCCGGCCTGATCCTGCCCCGTCACTGACCTCACAGGAAGGCACACCCATGCCGGGAACCGACCTGTACAGCCTGCCTATCGACGGCGCCCAGTTCTTCAAGGCGTGCGGGGGCAACACGCATCCGGACGGCGAGTCCTGCGCCACGCTGGCGAAGATCGGCCCCGGCGCTTGGGCGCTGGGCGACAGTAAGCAGCCCGGTGCGGAGCCGCTGAGGTTCACCACTGCCGAACTGAACGCTGCCGGTATCGACCCGACGCGCTTCACCGTCTCGGCCTGACTGGCCGCTCACTGGCTGGCGGTCTCCGCTCTCTGGGGAGGGCGGGGGCCGCCTTCAACTGCCCTGGACAGGATGACCAGTTGCACCACCACGGCTATCTATGGACCGGATCGAAGCAACGGTTCGATGATGAGGCGCTGAGGCGACTTCCGCACTCCGATCCACCTACGCCAGACGGTAAGCCGGAGCTGATCCAGCGGTACAAGGAAGTGAAGGCGGAGTTCCCCGTCGTAGACCTTCCTCCGCTGGAAACGTCGTACTGGCTGATCAAGCCACGCACATTGGTTCGGGGCACCTGGCAGGAGCCGAAAGAAGCAGCGGAATGGCTCGGGGAAAGACTGGCCGAGTACGCGCCCCGGTTCGCCTCCGAGTCGGACCGCGACAGCACGCGCCTGGCGATACTGGTCAACTCTGCCGCCGAACGGCTTGGTTGGGGCGGGGACGTGTCGCACGGCTTCTACCTGGAACGGCCCTCGTTCCTCTCCCTGGCCCTGGCGTGCTGCTCCCCGAACCGCGCCGCCCCAGAGCTCAGCTGCCCGCTCCGGTAGGTCGACACTCAGCAACAAAGCCCCGGCCCTCAATGGGCCAGGGCTTTGTGTTGGTGCGGTTCCACGGGTGCCAGCTGCGGTTCCGGGGAAGGGGAGACGGATCGCAAGCTGTCCGCGCGGATCCGCCGCCAGCGGTTCTCGTTCTTCTCCGCGATGACGGACTGGGCCGTCGTCAACGAGATCATCGGGCGCAACCCGTGCAAGAAGACCTGACAGAGCCCACGCGAACGGCCCCCGGCAGAGCGCCGGGGGCCGTTATGTTTGTGCAGGTGAGAGGCGGTTTTCCGCCCAGCGTCAGCCCAGGATTTCCCCAGCACAACGCCCACGATCGGCCCGAAACGGCCCTGCCCGGACCGGAAGCCGATCACAGCCTGCGAGCCATCGAAAATGGCCGCTGACCTGCGAAAACCCAGCTACGGCAGGTTCCTCGCCATCACGATCCGCTGGACCTGGTTCGTGCCCTCGTAGATCTGGGTGATCTTGGCGTCGCGCATCATGCGCTCGACCGGGTAGTCCCGCGTGTAGCCGTAGCCGCCGAGCAGCTGGACGGCGTCCGTGGTGACCTCCATGGCGACGTCGGAGGCGAAGCACTTGGCCGCGGCACCGAAGAAGGTGAGGTCGCCGTCGACGCGCTGGGACTTGGCGGCGGCCGAATAGGTGAGCTGGCGGGCCGCCTCCAGCTTCATCGCCATGTCGGCGAGCATGAACTGGATGCCCTGGAAGTCCGCGATCGGCTTGCCGAACTGCTTGCGCTCCTGGACGTACCCCTTGGCGTAGTCCAGCGCGCCCTGGGCGATGCCGATGGCCTGAGCGGCGATGGTGACGCGGGTGTGGTCCAGGGTCTTCATCGCGGTGGCGAAGCCGGTGCCCTCCTCGCCGATCATCCGGTCGGCCGGGATGCGCACGTTGTCGAGGTAGACCTCGCGGGTCGGGGAGCCCTTGATGCCGAGCTTCTTCTCCGGGGCACCGAAGGAGACGCCCTCGTCGGACTTCTCGACGACGAACGCGGAGATGCCCTTGGAGCGCTTGGTCGGGTCAGTGACGGCCATGACCGTGTAGAACTCGGAGACGCCCGCGTTGGTGATCCAGCGCTTCACGCCGTTGAGGACCCAGAAGTCGCCGTCGCGCACGGCCTTCGTCTTCATGCCCGCCGCGTCGGAGCCGGCGTCCGGCTCCGAGAGTGCGTACGAGAACATCGCGTCGCCCTTGGCGAGCGGGCCCAGGTACTTGCGCTTCAGCTCCTCGGAGCCCGAGAGGATCACCGGGAGCGAGCCCAGCTTGTTGACGGCCGGGATGAGGGAGGAGGAGGCGCAGGCGCGGGCCACCTCCTCGATCACGATGACCGTGGCGAGCGCGTCGGCGCCGGCGCCGCCGTACTCCTCCGGGACGTGGACGGCGTGCAGGTCCGAGGCGACCAGGGCGTCCAGCGCCTCCTGCGGGAAGCGGCCCTCCTCGTCGACCGCTGCGGCGAAGGGGGCGATCTTCGTCTCGGCGAGCGCACGGATGGTCTCGCGGAGCATGTCGTGCTCCTCGGCCGGACGGTACAGGTCGAAATCGGTCGAACCCGCCAAGACGCTCACTCCCCAGATGCTAACTACCGTTAAGTAACTCAATTTTAGTGCGCCTGCCGCCGGAAGGCATACGTGCCGTGTACGTGAGCTTCCCGACAGGGGTGGAACATATCCGGCACGGCGGACAGATAGCGCACGGATAGAGCGGTGAATTCCGGCCTTCAGCTCCCCGACTATGCTCGGTCCGCACGTCCGTCCGTATCTTCCAGGAGCACTCCATGGCCCTCAGGATCACTGTGATCGGCACCGGCTATCTCGGCGCCACCCATGCTGCGGCCATGGCCGAGCTGGGCTTCGAGGTCCTGGGGCTCGATGTCGTACCGGAGAAGATCGAACTGCTCTCCACCGGCCGCGTGCCGATGTACGAGCCGGGCCTGGAGGAAATGCTGCAGCGGCACGTCGCCGGTATCGAGGGATCCACCGGGCGGCTGCGCTTCACCACCTCCTGGGAGGAGGTCGGGGAGTTCGGCGACGTCCACTTCGTCTGTGTGAACACCCCGCAGAAGCACGGCGAGTACGCCTGCGACATGAGCTACGTCGACAGCGCCTTCGATTCGCTGGCCCCGCACCTGACCCGGCCCGCCCTGGTCGTCGGCAAGTCGACCGTCCCGGTGGGCTCCGCCGCCCGCCTCGCGGTCCGCCTCGCCGAGCTGGCTCCGGCGGGCGCGGACGTCGAGCTGGCCTGGAACCCGGAGTTCCTCCGCGAGGGCTTCGCCGTGAACGACACCCTGCACCCCGACCGGATCGTCGTCGGGGTCGCGAGCGAGGGGGCCGAGAAGCTCCTGCGCGAGGTGTACGCCGTGCCGGTCGCGGAGGGCTCGCCGTTCGTGGTGACCGACTTCCCGACCGCCGAGCTGGTGAAGACCTCCGCCAACTCCTTCCTCGCCACCAAGATCTCCTTCATCAACGCGATGGCCGAGGTGTGCGAGGCCGCCGACGGGGACGTCGTGAAGCTCGCGGAGGCCATCGGGCACGACGAACGCATCGGGAAGAAGTTCCTGCGGGCCGGGATCGGCTTCGGCGGCGGCTGTCTGCCCAAGGACATCCGCGCCTTCATGGCGCGCGCCGGCGAGCTGGGCGCGGACCAGGCGCTCACCTTCCTCCGCGAGGTCGACTCCATCAACATGCGCCGCCGCGGCCACATGGTGGAGCTGGCCCGGGAGGCGGTGGGCGGCGACTCGTTCCTCGGCAAGCGGGTGGCGGTGCTGGGCGCCGCGTTCAAGCCCGACTCCGACGACGTACGCGACTCCCCCGCGCTCAACGTCGCCGGGCAGATCCACCTCCAGGGCGGCCAGGTGACCGTGTTCGACCCGAAGGGGATGGACAACGCCCGGCGGCTGTTCCCGACGCTCGGCTACGCCGCCTCCGCGCTGGAGGCGGTGCGCGGGGCGGACGTGGTGCTGCACCTGACGGAGTGGCGCGAGTTCCGCGAGCTGGACCCGGCGGAGCTGGGCGAGGTGGCCGCTCGCCGGATCATCCTGGACGGCCGCAACGCCCTGGACAGCGCGGTGTGGCGCGAGGCCGGGTGGACGTACCGGGCCATGGGCCGCCCGAAGGCCTGACGGAAGGCCGGCGCCGCACGCCGCACGGGCGAGCGCTTCGGGGCGCTCGCCCTCGGTCCGGGCGGACCGTCCGCGGCGGCCGGCGCGGGAGACCTCCCGGCGTCAGCCGAGCGGGTCCGCCCCAGCTCCGTGACCTCTCGGTATCAGCCGAGCGGGCCGTCCAGCTCCGTGACCCACCGGGGCGTCAGCCGAGCGGGCCGCCCTTCTCCGTGACCTCCCGGCGTCAGCCGAGCGGGCCGTCCAGCTCCGTGATGGTCGCGTGGGACGGGCCGCGCACGCTCTGCTCGTCGCGGGCGACGGCTTCCGCGTCGCGCAGCACACGTACGGAGTTGCGCCAGGTCAGCTTGGCGAGGTCGCCCTCGGACCAGCCGCGCCGCAGCAGTTCGGCGATGAGGTTCGGGTAGCCGGAGACGTCCTCCAGGCCCCGCGGGGTGAACGCCGTGCCGTCGTAGTCGCCGCCGATGCCGATGTGGTCGACGCCAGCGACCGCGCGCATGTGGTCGAGGTGGTCCGCGATGGTCGAGACGGTGGCCTGGGGACGCGGGCTGGCCGCCTCGAAGTCCTCGTGGATACGCATCGCGGCCGGGGTGGTGTCGAGGTGGTGCAGGCCGTGCTCGCGCATGTTGCGGTCGGCGGCCAGGGTCCAGGCGACGGCCTCGGGCAGCACGAACTTCGGGACGAAGGTCGCCATCGCGACGCCGCCGTTGGCCGGGAGGGCGGCGAGCACGTCGTCGGGGATGTTGCGCGGGTGGTCGCAGACGGCGCGGGCCGAGGAGTGCGAGAAGATCACCGGCGCGGTGCTGGTGGCGAGCGCGTCGCGCATGACCCCGTCCGCGACATGGCTGAGGTCGACCAGCATGCCGACGCGGTTCATCTCGCGGACGACCTCGTGGCCGAAGGCGGAGAGGCCGCCGAGGCGCGGCAGGTCCGTCGCGCTGTCGGCCCAGTCGATGTTGTCGTTGTGGGTGAGCGTCATGTAGCGGACGCCCAGGTCGTACAGGGCGCGCAGGGTGCCCAGCGAGTTGTTGATGGAGTGGCCGCCCTCGGCGCCCATCAGGGAGGCGATCCGGCCCTCGGCGCGGGCCTTCTCCAGGTCGTCGGCGGTGAGCGCGCGCCGCAGGTGCGTGGGGTAGCGGGCGATCAGCTCGCCGACGACGTCGATCTGCTCCAGGGTGGCGCTGACGGCCGCGTCCCCGGTCAGGTCGGTGCGGACGTACACCGACCAGAACTGTCCGCCGACCCCGCCGGCCCGCAGCCGGTTCAGGTCGGTGTGGAGCAGACCGCGCTGGTCGGCGGCGATGTCCCGGGCGTCGAGGTCGTATCCGACCTGTTCGCGCAGGGCCCAGGGGAGGTCGTTGTGGCCGTCGACGACGGGGTGGACGGCGAGGAGCTCGCGGGCCCGCCCCAGATAGGCGTCGTTCATGTGCCGCCCCCTACTTTCCGAAGCCGAAGGAGTCCGCGCCCTGGACCTTGGCGCGCAGACGTTTGCCCTTCTCGGTGGCCTGGTCGTTCAGCTCCTGCAGGAACTCCCGCATCCGCTCCTGGAGCGCGGGGTCGGACGCGGCGAGGATCCGCGCGGCCAGCAGGCCCGCGTTGCGCGCGCCGCCGACGGAGACCGTGGCGACGGGGACCCCGGCCGGCATCTGGACGATGGAGAGCAGACTGTCCATGCCGTCCAGGTACTTCAGCGGCACCGGAACGCCGATGACCGGCAGCGGGGTGACGGAGGCCAGCATGCCGGGCAGGTGGGCCGCCCCGCCCGCGCCCGCGACGATCGTCTTCAGGCCGCGGCCCGCCGCTTCCTCGCCGTACGCGATCATCTCGCGCGGCATGCGGTGGGCGGAGACGACGTCGACCTCGTAGGGGATCTCGAACTCGTCGAGCGCCTTGGCCGCCGCCTCCATGACGGGCCAGTCGGAGTCCGAGCCCATGACGATGCCGACGAGAGGGGCGGCGGGGGATCCGGTGCCGGAAGAAGTCATTCGGTGATCGTTCCTCGCAGGTAGTCGGCCGCGTGCCGGGCGCGCTCCCGCACGTCCGCCAGGTCGTCGCCGTAGGTGTTGACGTGTCCGACCTTGCGGCCCGGCTTCACGTCCTTGCCGTACATGTGGATCTTGAGCTGCGGGTCGCGGGCCATGCAGTGCAGATACGCCTGGTACATGTCCGGGTAGTCGCCGCCCAGGACGTTGCACATGACCGTCCAGGGGGCGCGCGGGCGCGGGTCGCCGAGGGGGAGGTCGAGGACCGCCCGTACGTGGTTGGCGAACTGGGAGGTGATCGCGCCGTCCTGGGTCCAGTGGCCCGAGTTGTGCGGGCGCATCGCCAGCTCGTTGACCAGGATGCCGGGCTTCCCGTCGGGTCCACGCGTCTCGAACAGTTCGACCGCGAGGTGTCCGACGACGCCCAGTTCGGCGGCGATGCGCAGCGCGAGCTGCTGGGCCTCGCCGGCCAGTTCCTCGTCCAGCTCGGGGGCTGGGGCGATCACCGTGTCGCAGACGCCGTCGACCTGGACGGACTCGACGACCGGGTAGGCGACGGCCTGGCCGTGCGGCGAGCGGACGATGTTGGCCGCCAGCTCCCGTACGAAGTCGACCTTCTCCTCCGCGAGGACCGGGACCCCGGCGCGGAACGGGTCGGCGGCGTCCGCCTCGGAGCGCACCACCCACACGCCCTTGCCGTCGTAGCCGCCGCGCACGGTCTTGAGGATGACGGGGAAGCCGCCGACCTCCTCGGCGAACGCGGCGGCGTCGGCCGGGTCGCTCACGATGCGGTTACGGGGGCAGGGGGCGCCGATCTCCGCGAGCCTGGCGCGCATCACCCCCTTGTCCTGGGCGTGCACCAGGGCATCGGGGCCGGGGCGCACGGGGATGCCGTCCGCCTCCAGGGCCCGCAGATGCGCGGTCGGCACGTGCTCGTGATCGAAGGTGATCACGTCGCAGCCGCGCGCGAAGGCGCGCAGCGTGTCCAGGTCGCGATAGTCGCCGATGACGACCTCGCTCACCACCTGGGCCGCCGAGTCCTGGGGAGTGTCACTGAGCAGCTTGAATTTCAGGCCGAGGGGGATGCCCGCCTCGTGGGTCATGCGGGCGAGCTGACCGCCGCCGACCATGCCGACTACCGGGAACGTCACGTCTCCAGGGTATCCGCCACGCCGGTGGTTCCCGGACGGCCGTACGGATGCAGTCCGGCCACCACCCCCGCGGACTCACGGGCATCACACGGGCGGGCTGGTTAGCATGGCGGAGTTGACGTGCTTGCGTCGACACGTCTTCCAGACGCCTTCCGACGGACGGGGCCAGCGATCACCATGAGCGAACGGGGCGCACTGCGGTCCCGGCTTGAGCTGCTGGCCCGGGAGGTCGCCAAGTTCGGCGCGGTCGGCGCTTTCGGCCTGCTGGTCAACATCGCGGTCTTCAACCTGCTGCGGCACACGACGGACCTCCAGGTGGTCCGGGCGAGTGTGGTGGCGACGTTCGTCGCGATCCTCTTCAACTACGTGGGCTTCCGCTACTGGACCTACCGGGACCGCGACAAGACCGGCCGGACCCGTGAGCTGGCCCTCTTCCTGCTGTTCAGTGCGGCGGGCGCGGTGATCGAGACCGGCGTGCTGTACCTGGCGACGTACGGCTTCGGCTGGAACACCCCGGTCCAGAGCAACGTCTTCAAGATCGTCGGCATCGGGGTCGCCACCCTGTTCCGCTTCTGGTCCTACCGGACCTGGGTCTTCAAGACCCTGCCCGCCAAGGAGGCCGTGCTGAACGCGGAACGGTTTCTGGAGCAGCGCAGGCCGTCGGAAGAACGGGTAGTGCCCAACCCCGTACGGAACTGACGCGCCGCGCCCGTCGTTGTTCAGCGCACCGGGCGCTCAGGGCCGGGGGTTCAGAGCCGGTGGCTCAGGGCCGGGCGCTCACGGCCGGGGTTCAGGGCCGGTGGCTCAGGGCCGGTGGTTCATCGGAGCCGTCGTTCAGCGCACCGGGCGTTCAGGAGTCCCGCGTTCGACCGGGACCCGGCTGAGGAAGAGCGCGAAGACCGCGGGGTGCTGCTGGAGCAGCTCCAGCCGGCCGCCGTCCGCCTCCGAGAGATCGCGGGCCACAGCCAGGCCGATACCGGTGGAGTTGCGTCCGCTGATGGTCCGCTCGAAGATCCGCGCCCCCAGTTCGGCGGGGACGCCGGGGCCCTCGTCGGTGACCTCGATGACCGCCTGGTTGCCGGTGACCCGGGTGCGCAGGGCGACGGTGCCGCCGCCGTGCATGAGGGAGTTCTCGATCAGCGCCGCCAGGACCTGGGCGACCGCGCCCGGGGTGCCGACGGCCCGCAGCCCGTGCTTGCCGGAGCAGACCAGCGCGCGGCCGGCGCTGCGGTAGGCGGGGCGCCACTCCTCGATCTGCTGCTTGACGATCTCGTCGAGGTCGAAGATGACGGCGGAGCCGGTGCGCGGGTCGCGGGAGTTCGTCAGGAGCCGCTCGACGACGTCGGTGAGGCGCTCGACCTGGGTGAGGGCGATGTTCGCCTCCTCCTTCACCGTGTCGGGGTCGTCGGTGACCGAGATCTCCTCGATCCGCATGGAGAGCGCGGTCAGCGGCGTCCGCAGCTGGTGCGAGGCGTCCGCCGCCAGCCGGCGTTCGGCGGTCAGCATCCGGGCGATGCGCTCGGCGGAGGAGTCCAGGACGTCGGCGACCCGGTCCAGTTCGGGCACCCCGTACCGCTTGTGGCGCGGGCGGGGGTCCCCGGAGCCGAGGCGTTCGGCGGTCTCGGCGAGGTCGGTGAGCGGAGAGGTCAGCCGGTTCGCCTGGCGTACGGCGAGCAGCACGGCCGAGACGATCGCCAGCAGCGCCACCGCGCCGATGATCAGGAGGGTGCGCCCGACCTCGCGGGTAACGGCCGAGCGGGACTCCTCGACGGTGACCCTCTCGCCCTGCTCCCCGGTCTCGACGGCGCGCAGGACGCTGCCGACGGGGCGCTCGCCGACGGCGATGGGCTCGCGGCCGGGGATCTCGACCAGCGCGTACCGCTTGGGGTCGATCTGCTCGGCCAGCACCCCGGGGTTGATCCGCTCCGCGCCCAGCAGCCGGCTGTCGACCACGCTGATCAGCCGGAGCGCCTCGGACTCGACGCTCTCCTGGGCGCTCGCGCTGATGGTGCGCGTCTCCACGATCACCAGCGAGACGCCGAAGACGGCGATGACGACGAGGACCACGGCGAGCGTGGAGTTGATCAGCCGGCGGCGCATACCCGCCGCCTCATCAGGCCGTCCGGACGCTCGTGGCCACCGGCGTCGGGACGGTCCCCGGAGCGGCCCCCAGGGCGGTCTCCGGCGCGGTCTTCAGGGCGGCCTTCAGGGCGGTCTTCAGGATGCATGGGTGCTTCGTACGTCAGCTCTTCTCGAACCGGAAGCCGACGCCCCGGACGGTGGCGATGTAGCGCGGATTGGCGGCGTCGTCACCGAGCTTCTTGCGCAGCCAGGAGATGTGCATGTCGAGGGTCTTGGTGGAGGACCACCAGGTGGTGTCCCAGACCTCGCGCATCAGCTGGTCGCGGGTGACGACCCGGCCGGCGTCCCGGATCAGGACCCTCAGGAGGTCGAACTCCTTGGCGGTGAGCTGGAGTTCCTCGTCGCCCATCCAGGCCCGGTGCGATTCGACGTCGATCCTGACTCCGTGGGTGGCGGGCGGCGGGACGGGCTCGGAGGCCCCACGGCGCAGCAGGGCGCGGACCCGGGCGAGCAGCTCGGCGAGCCGGAACGGCTTGGTGACGTAGTCGTCGGCGCCCGCGTCCAGACCGACGACCGTGTCGACCTCGTCGGCGCGGGCCGTCAGCACCAGGATCGGGATGGTGTGGCCGCCGGCCCGAAGCCTGCGGGCGACTTCGAGACCGTCCATGCCGGGGAGCCCCAGGTCGAGGACGACCAGGTCGATACCGCCCTGGAGTCCGGCGTCGAGCGCGGTCGGACCGTCCTGGCGGACCTCGACGTCGTAACCCTCCCGACGCAGTGCGCGGGCCAGTGGCTCCGAGATGGATGCGTCGTCCTCGGCGAGCAGTACACGGGTCATGGACTGATGGTAGTCCGGACGGGGTACCCGCAGTGAGGCCCACGACGTCACCTGCGGGTCAGTGCCACAAAGCGGACGGTGACCTTTGAATATGGGAGCGTGGTTCCACCGGGACCTGTGATCCATGTCTCAAGTCCTTCCATATGCCGCTGTGTCGTGTCGTATGGTGTCCCAACGCCTGTTGCACTACTCAAGGACCTTTGGGCAGCCATGAGCGCCAAGGGTCCCTTCTGTGTGCGGGGCCGGTTCCCGCCGGCTCCTTCGAGTGAATGACCTGTGAGCCGGGCCCGGAGCGTGAGAACGCGCGACGGGTGTGGATCCCGACGCGGTTCTTCCCCGCTCCGCCGCCGTAGCTCCGTCAGGAGCCCGGCCGCACGGAGCACGTCCCCTTCAGGCGTGGGGATGGGGTACGCCGCGCCGGTGCCGGCTGCCCCCCACCGGGCGCGTACAGCTCACGAGGCGTCGCGTCCCGACCAGCAAGGATCGACCATGGCGTCCAGCCTGACGAAGGACTCGCCCAGTTCCGGTGAGAGGACCTTCTTCGGCCACCCCCGCGGTATGGCCACCCTGTTCATGACGGAGATGTGGGAACGCTTCTCCTGGTACGGGATGCGCGCCATCCTCACCCTGTACTTGGTGGCCGCTGTGCTCGACGGCCCCCTTGAGGGCCGGGAGGCGCTCGCCGCCTCCATCTACGGTGTCTACAACGCCGTCGTCTACATGGCCGCGATGCCCGGCGGCTGGGTCGCCGACCGCCTCTGGGGCGCCCGCAAGGCCGTTCTGGTCGGCGGCATCGTCATCGCGCTGGGCCACTTCACCCTGGCTCTTCCGAGTGACATCGCGTTCTTCATCGGTCTGGCGCTGATCGCGGCCGGTACGGGTCTGCTGAAGCCGAACATCTCGGCGATGGTGGGCGCGCTCTACGAAGGCCAGTCCAGCTCCCGCCGTGACGCCGGTTTCACCCTCTTCTACATGGCGATCAACATCGGTGGCCTCGCCGCCCCGCTGCTGGTCGGCTACCTCGGCGAGCACGTCAACTGGCACCTCGGCTTCGGCGTCGCCGGTGTCGGCATGACCTTCGCGGTCATCCAGTACGCGCTGGGCTCCAAGCACCTCGGTGACGTCGGCAAGCTGCCCGCGAAGCCCGCCTCTCCCGAGGAGCGGCGGCAGATGCTGCGCAAGGTGGGCCTCTGGTCCGGCGTCGCGGTCGCCGCGCTGCTGATCGACCTGGCGCTGGGCACGTACGACATCGAGCACATCGTCAACGTCCTGGCGGTGCTGGGCGTGGTCGTGCCGGTCGTCTACTTCGTCTCGATCTTCCGGAACCCGGCGCTGACCCAGGAGGACCGGCCGAAGATCAAGGCGTACGTGTGGTTCTTCGTCACCGCCGTGCTCTTCTGGATGATCTACGACCAGTCCGGTTCGCTGCTGACGATCTTCGCGGACAACAAGACGGACCGCTTCATCGGCGGCTGGGAGTTCCCGGCCTCCTGGCTGCAGTCGGTCAACCCCGCCATGGTCATCATCCTGGCCCCGGTCTTCGCCGGGCTCTGGGTCAAGCTGGCCACGCGCAACCGTGAGCCCAGCACGCCGATGAAGTTCGCGCTGGCGATGCTCCTCATCGGCGGCTCCTTCGGCATCATGGGCCTGGCGGGCGCGGCCGCCGCGAACAGCGAGACCGGCAAGGTCACCGTCTTCTGGCTGCTCGCCGTCTACCTGGCGCAGACCATGGGTGAGATGTGCCTCTCCCCGGTCGGCCTGTCGCTGTCCACGAAGCTGGCGCCCAAGATGTTCGTCGGCCAGATCATGGGCCTGTGGTTCCTGGCCACATCGACGGGCAACGCCCTGAACGGCTGGACCACGAAGCTCAACGCCCCGCTGGGCGACGCCGCGTACTACACGTTGCAGGCGGTCGTGGCCGTCGCGGCGGGCCTCGCCTTCATCGTGGCGGGGCGCAAGATCCGCGCGCTCATGGGCAACGTCAAGTAGCTCGTCCGCAGCTGTACCCAGCACGCTCGGCACACGACAGCGGCCCGCACGAACATCCCGTGCGGGCCGCTGTCGTGCGTGCCTGCTGTCGTGCGGGCCGCTGTCATGCGGGACCGCTGCCGTGCGGGTCTGCTGTCGTACGGCCGTGCGGTTCGGGTCGGCGGGAGGCCGCCGCGCCGCCGCTACCGCCGGACGCGCCGCCCGGCTGGGCCGAGGCGTCCAGCTCCAGGGAGACGGCCACGCCGGCGGGAGGGGTCCAGGTGGTCGTCGTACCGGCGGCCATGATGACCGCATTGCTGACGGCGCATCAGAATTGGCGCTCAAGGTACGCCGGGGGCCTGATGGGGCAAGACAAAAAGCGCGCCGATCGGGCGCGCTCTTCGCGGTGCGGGTGAGGGGTACGACCGAGGCGTACCGGCGAGGCGTACGGGCAAGGAACGCGGGCCAGGCCAGCGCGGCCGGCTCCGCCCGCACGCCTAGGCCGGCGCGGCCAGCTCCGCCCAGACGGTCTTGCCCGGGGCGTCCGGCGTGCGCAGGACACCCCAGTCGAGGCAGAGGCGCTGCACGATGAACATGCCGTGCCCCCCGGGCCGGCCGGCGCGATGGGGCGTACGGGGCGCGGGCTGGCCGGCCCCCCGGTCGACGACCTCCACGCGCAGCACCTTGGAGGTGTGGCCGATCCGCAGCTCCTCGGGGCCCTCCGCGTGCAGACAGGCGTTGGTCACCAGCTCGGAGACGACCAGCAGGACGTCCTCGGCGGCGGCCCTGCGGTCCGCGGTGGACGCCGGGAGCCAGCCCCAGTCGTGCAGCGCCTGCCGAGCGAAGTCGCGGGCCGCAGGAACGATGCCCGCGGCCTGCCCCAGTGAGAGCGTGCGCCACTGCCGCGCGGCCGGGACGGTCGAGGCTGCGCCCGCTCCGTCCGGCTCGCGACCGAGGTCGCCCGGCGGATGCTGCCGGGTGGTGCTCATCAGCGCTTCACCTCACCGATTCGCCATGTCGCCATGTCGCCGTTGAACAGATAGTGATCAGTTACCGAGTGTGCCGGAGCCCTTGCGGGGCACCGCCGGGGTGTCTCCTGCCCGGCCGCGTCGTAACAACACCCACTTGTGGCACACGATCGCGTGACACGGGCGACATCGGGGATATCCGCAGCCGCACGTTCATACCGGGTCAGGTGACCAGGGCCTCTTCGAGCGTGGCGTGGACGGTGAAGACCGCCTCCGCGCCAGTGATCTCGAACACCCTCGCCACGACGGGCAGCATTCCGGCCAGATGAACCCCTCCGCCGGCCGCCTCCGCCTTGAGGCGGGCGCCGAGCAGCACGTTCAACCCGGTGGAATCGCAGAAATCCAGGCGAGAGCAGTCGACCACCAGGCGCGAACGCCCCTGCTCGACCGCACTCTCCAGGGGCTCGCGCAGCAGATCGGCGGTGTGGTGGTCGAGCTCACCCACCGGCGTCACGACCTCGCTGCGCCCCTCGGTCCGGGCCTCGACCTGAAGTCGCCCCCGGTTAGCACTGCCGACCGTCCCGCGGTCCATGCCTGTCCCTCTTCGCCGTTCGTCACTGTGCGCGTCACTGCCTGTGCGGCTGTATGCGTAGCTGCCGCCGACGTGCGTAAAACAGTACGCGTTCCGTACGCCACGCGGTAGTCGGAGACCTCAACAAACCGGACATATAGCATGAATTGGCGCTTGTCACCGCTGGTCAGAACCGGGTATGGGTAGAGGGACACCCGAACACGACCGGCTTTGGAGGCGCCGCTTCACCGCAGGAACACGTAGGGGCATCGGCAGCCATATGCCGAGAACGATGGAGGAGACCCATGTCACCCCGGCTCGACGAAGCGCGTACCCACAACGCGTCGTCGGCATGTCCTCAGGGACCGATCAATTCCGACTCCCCCGCCGCGAGCGCCGTTCCCGGCCCGCGCACCAGCACCACCGGCTTCACCGGCACCACCTCAGACTTCTCCGACGCGGTCGGCAGGGGGCTCGAAGGACTCGAAGGACTTCCCGAGATCCCGCCCTACGCCGAAATAGGCGCTCTGGACGCCAGGGCCCTGTCGAAGACGCTCTTCGAGCGGCTGGAGTCCCTCGAAGAGGGCACCCACGAGTACAGCTACGTCCGCAACACCCTCGTCGAACTCAATCTCGCGCTCGTCAAGTTCGCCGCCTCCCGGTTCCGCTCCCGCAGCGAGCCGATGGAGGACATCGTCCAGGTCGGCACCATCGGCCTGATCAAGGCGATCGACCGGTTCGAGCTGAGCCGCGGCGTGGAGTTCCCCACCTTCGCGATGCCGACGATCGTCGGCGAGATCAAGCGCTTCTTCCGTGACACCAGCTGGTCCGTGCGCGTACCGCGCCGGCTCCAGGAGCTGCGGCTCGACCTGGCGAAGGCGGGCGACGAACTCTCCCAGCAGCTGGACCGCGCGCCCACCGTGGCGGAGCTGTCCGAGCGCCTCGGCATCACCCAGGACGAGGTCGTCGAGGGCATGTCCGCGAGCAACGCCTACACCGCGAGCTCGCTGGACGCCAAGCCCGAGGAGGACGACCACGAGGGCGCCCTCGCGGACCGCATCGGCTACGAGGACCACGGTCTCGAAGGCATCGAGTACATCGAGTCGCTGAAGCCGCTGATCGCCGCGCTGCCTTCCAGGGACCGGATGATCCTCTCGCTCCGCTTCGTCAGCAACATGACGCAGTCGGAGATCGGCGAGGAACTGAACATCTCGCAGATGCACGTGTCCCGGCTGCTCTCCCGGACGCTGACCAAGCTCCGCAAGGGTCTGACCCTGGAGGAGTGACCCCGACGCGGCCCCTGTCCCGCGAGGGGCTCCTCGGGCCGTTCGAGCAGCACCGCGGAAGGACCCGCCCCGGATGCCGGGAGCGGGTCCTTCCGCGTGTGGGGCGCTTCCGCCGACCGGCCCCCCGCCCCGGCCCCCGGGCCGCCGTCACACCACCCGCTGCCCGCTCCGCCAGACCGCGCTGACCAGCGGGACGCCCGGGCGGTAGGCGAGGTGGACGTGGCTCGGGGCGTCCAGGAGGACCAGGTCGGCGCGGGCGCCGGGGGTGATCCGGCCGATGTCGGTACGCCGCAGGGCAGCGGCCCCGCCCGCCGTGGCCGACCAGATCGCCTCGTCCGGGGTCATCCCCATGTCGCGCACGGCCAGCGCGACACAGAACGGCACGGACGAGGTGAACGACGAGCCGGGGTTGCAGTCCGTGGAGAGTGCGACGGTGGCCCCCGCGTCGAGAAGACGGCGGGCATCGGGCCAGGTGGCGCGGGTGGAGAACTCCGCGCCCGGGAGCAGCGTGGCCACCGTGTCGCCCTGGCCGAGCGCGTCGACGTCCGCGTCGGTGAGGTGGGTGCAGTGGTCGGCCGAGGCGGCGTCGAGCTCGACGGCGAGCTGGACGCCGGGGCCGTACGTCAGCTGGTTGGCGTGGATCCGGGGGTGCAGCCCCTTGGCGCGGCCCGCCGTGAGGATGGCACGGGCCTGGTCGCCGTCGAAGGCGCCCTGCTCGCAGAACACGTCGATCCAGCGGGCGTGCGGGGCGCAGGCCTCCAGCATCGGGCCGGTGACCAGGTCGACGTACCCTGCGGGGTCGTCGGCGTAGTCGGGGGACACGATGTGGGCGCCCAGGTAGGTGACCTCGTCGGTGTGGCGGGACGCGATCCGCAGGGCGCGGGCCTCGTCCTCGACGGTGAGGCCGTAGCCGGACTTGGTCTCGAAGGTGGTGGTGCCCTGGCGCAGGGCCTCGGCGAGATACCGCGCGACGTTGGCGGAGAGCTCCTCGTCGGAGGCGGCCCGGGTGGCGGCGACGGTGGTGCGGATGCCGCCGGCGCGGTAGGGCTGCCCGGACATGCGGGCGTTGAACTCCTGGGTGCGGTCGCCCGCGAAGACCAGGTGGGAGTGGGAGTCGACGAAGCCCGGGACCACCGCGCGGCCGGCCGCGTCGAGGACGTTGTCAGTGGCGGGTGCTTTGCTGGATTCACCGGTCCACGCGATGCGGTCGCCGTCGATGACGACGGCCGCGTCCTGGATCAGGCCCAGGGGGGTCCCGTTGCCGAGGGAGGGGTCATTGGTGACCAGGCTGGCGATGTGGGTGATGGCTGTGGTCGTCATCTGGAGAGCGTTCTCCTTGCGTTCCGGAGGGCCCGGTTCGGCGGGCGGGCTCCGGTCCGGGGTCGCGGGCGGGGTTCGGTCCGGTTCTGCGGGCGGGGCCCGGTCCGCGGTCGCGGGCGGAATCCGGTCCGGGGTCGCGGGCGGGTTCCGGTCCGGGGTCGCGGGCGGGTTCGAGATCTCCGGCGGGTCTGACATCTCCGGCGCGTCCGGGGTGTCGGGCGGGTCCGGGGTCAGTGGTGCAGGGCGGCCACGGCCTCGGCGAGCGCCCGGGGCACGTCCTCGATCCGGGTGTGACGGCCGTCCCGGACGATGTGCCGGCCCGCCACGACCGTGTGCCGCACATCAGCGGCGGAGGCGGCGAATACGGCGGTTTCCGCTGCCAGTCGGGGCATCGGTCCGGCCGTCCTGACGGAGTCCAGGGCGACGGTGGTCAGATCGGCGGGGGCGCCCGGCTCCAGCACCCCCGCGTCGGGGCGGCCGAGTGCGGCGTGCCCGTCGGCGGAGGCGGCGCGGAGCAGGGCAGCGGCCGTCCAGTGGCCCCGGACGTGCGTGCGCAGCCGCTCGTTGAGCTCCATCGCGCGCGCCTCTTCGAAGAGGTCGATCACAGCGTGGCTGTCGCTGCCCAGCGAGAGCGGCGAGCCCGCCTTCTGGAGGGCGGCGGCGGGGCCGATGCCGTCGGCCAGGTCGCGTTCGGTGGTGGGGCACATGCAGGTGCCGGTGGCCGAGGAGCCGAGCAGCTCGATGTCCGCCTCGGTCAGGTGCGTGTTGTGGATGCCGGTGGTGCGCGGGCCGAGGACCCCGTGGTCGGCCAGCAGCCGGGTGGGGGTGCGGCCGTGGGCGGCGTAGCAGGCGTCGTTCTCCGCCGTCTGCTCGGAGAGGTGGACGTGGAGCGGGGCGTTCCGCTCCTCGGCCCACCGCACGACGGTGGCCAGCTGTCCGGCCGGGACCGCCCGGACGGAGTGGACGGCCGCGCCGATGAGGGTGTGGTCGTCGCCCTTGAGGAGGGAGGCGCGCTCCGCCCAGGCCTCGGCGGTGGTGTCGGAGAAGCGCAGCTGGTGCCGGTTGGGCTGCTCGCCGAATCCGGCGGCGAGATAGGCGGCGTCCAGCAGGGTGATCCGGATCCCGGCCTCGGCGGCGGCCGCGATCAGCGCTTCGCCCATGGCGTTCGGGTTGGCGTACGGGGTTCCGCCGGGGGCGTGGTGCAGGTAGTGGAATTCGCCGACGGCGGTGATGCCGGCCAGCGCCATCTCGGCGTAGGTGGCGCGGGCCAGGTCGAAGTAGGTGTCCGGGGTGAGCCGGGAGGCCGTCCGGTACATCAGCTCGCGCCAGGTCCAGAAGGTGCCCGAGCCGACCTGGACGGTGGCGCGCAGGGCCCGGTGGAAGGCGTGGGAGTGGGTGTTGGCGAGGCCGGGGAGGGTCAGGCCGCGCAGCGCCGTCGCGCCGGGCGGCGGGGTACCGACCCCGGTTCTGATCCCGGCGATGCGGCCGTCCGCGACGTCGAGGGTGACGCCCGGCTCGACGTGGGTGCCGAGCCAGGCGTGGTCCATCCAGTACGTCGCGGTGACGGGCGCGCCCGTCGTCCGGTGTGTCAGCTGCACGCGAGACCTTCCAGTACGTCGGCGAGTGCCTCGACCCCGGCCGTGCAGTCGTCCTCGGTGGCGTGCTCGGCGGGTGAGTGCGAGATGCCGGTGGGGTTGCGCACGAAGAGCATGGCGGTGGGCGCCGAGGCGGACAAAATACCCGCATCGTGGCCCGCGCCGGTGCCGAGGACGGGCACGGGCCGCGCCGTGTCGCCGGCCCCCTCCAGGATCTTGCCGAGCTCGTCGCGCAGGGCGTGCTCGAACGCGACGACGGGCGTGAACGACTCGCGCACGACGTGGAGGTCGATCCCGGCCCGCTCGGCGTACTCCCGGGCGGCGCGCTCGATTCCGGTGACGACGGCGTCGAGGGAGGCCTGGTCGGCGGCGCGGGAGTCGAGCCAGCCGCGCACGAGGGAGGGGATGGCGTTGACGCCGTTGGGCTCGACGGCGATCTTGCCGAAGGTGGCGAGAGCGCCGGTCAGTTCGGCTTCGCGGCGGGCGGCGAGGACGGTCTCGGCGTACGTGAGCATCGGGTCGCGGCGGTCGGCGAGGCGGGTGGTGCCCGCGTGGTTGGCCTCGCCCCGGAAGTCGAACCGCCAGCGGCCGTGCGGCCAGATGGCGGAGGCGATGCCGACGGGGTCGCCGGTCAGGTCGAGGGCGCGGCCCTGCTCGACGTGGAGTTCGACGAACGCGCCGATCCGGGCGAGCCGTTCCGGGTCGGGGCCGATGGTCCCGGGGTCGTATCCGGCTCCCTCCATGGCGGCGGGCAGGCTGGTCCCGTCCCCGTCGCGCAGCCGGTGGGCGTCGGCCACGGCGAGCTGTCCGGCGGCGAGCCGGGACCCGACGCAGGCCAGACCGAAGCGGGCGCCCTCCTCGTCCCCGAAGTTGGCGATCGCCAGGGGGCGGGTGAACTCCACTCCCCTGCGGTGGAGTTCGTCGAGCGCGGCAAAGGACGACACCACGCCGAGCGGCCCGTCGAAGGCGCCGCCGTCCGGGACGGAGTCCAGGTGCGAGCCGGTGACGACGGCGTCCCCGGCCAGCGGGTCGCCGAGCCAGGCCCATTGGTTGCCGTTGCGGTCGGTCTCGTACGCGAGGCCGCGCGCCCCGGCCTGCGCGCGGAACCAGGCCCGGCAGTCGAGGTCCGCCGGCGACCAGGCGTAGCGCCGGTAGCCGCCGCTGTCGGGGTGGCGCCCGATGGGGGCCAGCTCCCGCCACATCGAGAGGAAGGAGTCACCCGCGCGCCACCGCTCCCGGGTGCCGGGAGCGGTGACCGGTCCGCCCCCGGGCGTGCCGGGGGTGTTCTCGGGCCCGCCGGACGGCATCAGTTGCCCTCCGTCATGGGGACGCGTACGCCCTGGTCGGCGGCGACGTTCTCGGCGATGTCGTACCCGGCGTCGACGTGGCGGATGACGCCCATGCCCGGGTCGTTCGTCAGCACGCGGCGGATCTTCTCGCCCGCCAGCTTCGTGCCGTCGGCGACGGAGACCTGGCCCGCGTGGATGGAGCGGCCCATGCCGACGCCGCCGCCGTGGTGGAGGGAGACCCAGGAGGCGCCGGAGGCGACGTTGACCATGGCGTTGAGCAGCGGCCAGTCGGCGATGGCGTCGGAGCCGTCGAGCATGGCCTCGGTCTCGCGGTACGGGGAGGCGACCGAGCCGCAGTCCAGGTGGTCGCGGCCGATGGCCAGCGGGGCGGCCAGTTCGCCGCTCGCGACCATGTCGTTGAAGCGCTCGCCGGCCTTGTCGCGCTCGCCGTAGCCGAGCCAGCAGATGCGGGCGGGCAGGCCCTGGAAGTGGACGCGCTCGCCGGCCATCCTGATCCAGCGGTGCAGCGACTCGTTCTCCGGGAACAGCTCCAGCATCGCCTTGTCGGTCTTGTGGATGTCGGACGCCTCGCCGGAGAGCGCGGCCCAGCGGAAGGGGCCCTTGCCCTCGCAGAAGAGGGGGCGGATGTAGGCGGGAACGAAGCCGGGGAAGTCGAAGGCGCGGTCGTAGCCGGCGAGCTGGGCCTCGCCGCGGATGGAGTTGCCGTAGTCGAAGACCTCGGCGCCGGCGTCCATGAAGCCGACCATGGCCTCGACGTGGCGGGCCATCGACTCGCGGGCGCGCCGGGTGAAGTCGGCGGGCTTGTCGGCGGCGAGGTCGGCCATGTCGTCGAAGTCGACGCCGAGCGGCAGGTAGGCCAGCGGGTCGTGGGCGCTGGTCTGGTCGGTGACGATGTCGATGGGCGCGCTCTCGGCGAGCATCCGGGGCAGAAGTTCGGCGGCGTTGCCGAGGAGGCCGATGGAGAGCGGGCGGCGGGCGTCGCGGGCCTCGACGGCGAGCTGGAGGGCGTGCTCCAGGTTGTCCGCCTTCACGTCGAGGAAGCGGTGCTCGATGCGGCGCTCGATGGCGCGCGGGTCGCAGTCGATGCAGATGGCGACGCCGTCGTTCATGGTGACGGCGAGCGGCTGGGCGCCGCCCATGCCGCCGAGCCCGGCGGTCAGGGTGATCGTCCCGGCCAGCGTCCCGCCGAACTTCTTGGCGGCGACGGCGGCGAAGGTCTCGTAGGTGCCCTGGAGGATGCCCTGGGTGCCGATGTAGATCCAGGACCCGGCGGTCATCTGGCCGTACATGGTGAGCCCGAGCGCCTCCAGGCGGCGGAACTCCTCCCAGTTGGCCCAGTCGCCGACCAGGTTGGAGTTGGCGATGAGCACGCGCGGCGCCCACTCGTGGGTCTGCATGACGCCGACCGGCCGCCCGGACTGGACGAGCATCGTCTCGTCCTGCTTGAGCGTCCGAAGGGTGCGGACCATCGCGTCGAACGAGCGCCAGTCACGGGCGGCCTTGCCGGTGCCGCCGTAGACGACCAGCTTGTCGGGGTGCTCGGCGACCTCGGGGTCGAGGTTGTTCTGCAGCATCCGCAGGGCGGCTTCCTGCTGCCATCCCAGGGCGGTCAGTGCGCTGCCGCGCGGTGCCCGAACGGGGCGGGGTCCTGACATGGCGGTGCCTCCTCGCGACGGTGAAAATCTATTCACATCCTGATGCTCTGAATAGTCGTAGTCAACAGGTGCGCTTCGCGCCGCGACCGGGAACAGGTTCTGCCAGTGATGCGCGGCACGGACCGGAGGCGTCGATGAGCACTGCCGAATCCCCCACGACCGGCGATCCCACGAACCCCGGAGGGTCGCCACCGCTCAAGCGCGCCCTCGGCACCAAGCTGCTGATCCTCTTCGTCATCGGCGACATCCTGGGCACCGGCATCTACGCGACCACCGGGAACGTGGCGGGCAAGGTCGGCGGCGCGCTGTGGCTGCCGTTCGCGATCGGTTTCGCCGTCGCCCTGCTGACGGCGGCCTCGTACGTGGAACTCGTCGGCAAGTACCCGAAGGCGGCCGGGGCCGCGCTCTACACCCAGAAGGCGTTCAAGGTCCCCTTCCTGACCTTCGTCGTCGCCTTCATGGTGATGTGCTCGGGCCTCTCCTCGGCGAGCGCGGCGGCGCGGGCGTTCAGCGGCGACTACCTGGGGGAGTTCACCGACGCGGTGCCGCCGACCCTGATCGCGGTCCTGTTCGTCCTCGCCCTCGCCGCGATCAACCTCCGCGGGGTCGCCGAGTCGGTGAAGGCGAACGTCGTCCTGACCCTGGTCGAGGTCAGCGGTCTCGCGGTGATCCTCGCGATCGGCGCGTACGCCGTGTTCAGCGGCGAGGGCGAGCCCTCGCGGCTGACCCAGATCGAGACCGGCGGCACCGGGTACGCCCTGCTCACCGGGGTGCTCGGCGCCACCGCCCTGGGCTTCTTCGCTTTCGTAGGTTTCGAGGACTCGGTCAACATGGCCGAGGAGACCAAGGACCCCGTCCGTGCCTTCCCCCGCGCGATCTTCATCGGGGTGGGCATCACCGGCACCGTCTACGTCCTGGTCGCCCTGGTCTCCTCGCTCCTGGTCGACACCCGCACCCTGGCGGGCTCCAGCGGCCCGCTGCTGGAGGTGGTGAAGGCCGGGGGCGTCGATTTCCCGCCAAAACTCTTCGCGCTGATCGCCCTGTTCGCCGTCACCAACTCCGCGCTGATCAACATCATGATGGCCTCGCGGCTCTGCTACGGCATGGCCAACGAGCGCATCCTGCCGCCCGCGATGGGCAAGGTGCTGGCGGGTCGGCGCACCCCCTGGGTCGGCATCGTCTTCGTCTCCGCCCTGGCCATCGGCCTGGTCTCCACCGGCGAGATCGAGGGGCTCGGCGACACCACCTCGTTCCTGCTGCTCTGCGTCTTCGCCGTCGTCAACATCGCCGTGCTGGTGCTCCGCAAGGACCGGGTGGACCATCACCATTTCCGTACGCCGACGGCGCTCCCGGTGCTCGGCGCGCTCACCTCGCTGATCCTGGCGAGCCCTCTCGCCGACCGGGGCTCCGACGTGTACGTCCGGGCCGGGATCCTGCTGCTGATCGGGATCGGGCTGTGGGCGCTCAACAAGGCGGTGATGACGGCCCGCGAGAAGTCGGGCGCCCCGGGCGCCTGACGGGGCGCCGCCACCGCGTTCCGGCCGCTCCTTTACACCGCGGGCCGCATGTACCAAGGGAAAATGCCAGAACCTCCGCCGGCCGCGAGCACGATGCGTAGCCTCTGCGTTACAGCCGTACGCCACGTCGGGAAGGGAATCCGCGTGCCCGGAATCGACGAGTGCCTGCTCGAAGTCATGAGGCTGCCCGGTGCCCGGGGCGCCGCGGTGGTCGACTGGACGAGCGGTCTCGCCCTCGGCACCATCGGGGAGTCCCCCAACGGCGACCACGAGGCGACCGCCGCCGAGACGGCGGAGGTCGCCCGGATGGCCGCCGAGCAGCCCGCCTTCGCCCACCTCGCCCCGGGCGGCGGCGCACAGCCCCCCGGACAAGCGCCGAGCACTCCCGTCGAGGACGTCATCGTCACCGCCCACGGCGGGTACCACCTGCTCCGGTTCGTCGAGACGGCCTTCGACAGCAGCGTCTTCCTGCATCTGTGGCTGGACCGCTCCGAGGGCAATCTCGCGCTCGCCCGGCTGCGGCTCGGCGAGCTGGCCGAGCGCCTGGTGCTGGCATGAGCGCGATAACCGCCGACCCCGCCGACCCTGACGCCCCCGGTACGGACCGGCTCCCGGTGGTCTCCCCGATGCTCCGGCGCCTCGCCGACGAGCGCGCCACCGGCGCCCTGATGCGCGACCGCGGCACGCTCTACCTCGCCGACGGCCAGGTGGTGCACGCCGAGAGCCCCGCCACCCCCGGCATCGACGTCCTGCTCACCACCGGCGGGACCCTGCGGCACGAGGGCTGGTGGGACGCCGTGGCGCAGGCCGGGGCGCACCGCCGGGTCGGCCGCTATCTCGTGGACAGCGGTCATGTGCCGAGCGGCGCACTGGAGTTGTGCCACCTCGGCGCGCTGTACGACGCCGCGTTCTTCGCGCTCGCGCCGACCGGGACGCCCGCCCGCTTCCGCTACGGGGTGGCGCACTGGATCGGCCCGGTGCGGCCCGTCCCGGTGGCGGCCGTGGAGCGCGAGACGCTGCGCAGACGGGAGTTCCTGGACCGGATCTGGCCCGATCCCGCCTGCGACAGCGCGCCGCTGCTGCGGACGGCGGCGCGTCCGTCCGACGCCCCGGTCCCGGCCCGGCAGCGCCGGCTCCTGGAGCTGGCCGACGGGGCCCGCACGGCCTCGGACATCGCACGGACGCTGGGCCGTTCGGCGTTCCACATCCTGGTCGACCTGCGGCGGCTGTCGGCGGCCGGTCTGGTCGGGGCGGTCCGCGCCCAGCCCCTGTCGGCCCCCTCCGCACCCGGCCGGATCACGCTCCCCGAGGTGACGGCCGACCCCGATACCGCCCTGCTGCGCCGGCTCCGAGACGCATTGGAGGCCCTGTGATACGCGCGCTCAGACAGCGTGCCGGGAGGAGACAGCTGATGGTGCCCGAGGCCGAAGTCCGTGAGGTCCTCGACGAGCTCCAGCGGTTACGCGCCCGGGTCCCGATGCTCTCCGGGGCGCTGGCCGCCTCCGCCGACGGGCTGGTCCTGGCCCACGACATCCCGGGCATCGAGGCGGAGGGCGTCGCCGCCCTCACCGCGGCCGCCCTCGGCGTCTCCGTCCGGATGACCGAAGCCACCGGGCGGGGCGGCTTCCGCGAACTGCTGGTCCGCGGCGGCAACGGCTACATCGCCAGCTACGCCGCGGGCTCCTCCGCCGTCCTGACCCTGCTGGCCGAGGACCGCATCAACGTCGGCCGGCTCCATCTGGAGGGCCGCCGCGCGGGCACCCGTATCGGCGAACTGGTCGACGCCGCACTGGAACGCACGGAGCGCCCCGCCACCGTCGCCCGCCCCGCTCCCCCTCCCCCCGCCGCCACGCCCGGGAGCCACGCCCTGCCGCAACGCCCCACGTAGACGGCCCCGCTCCCCCACCCGCACCCGTCACCACCACCGGGACTCCCGCCATCACGCAGAAGCCCGCGCACCGACCAGCACAGAAGCCACCACAGAAACGGATCCGGTCACCACGACCGGCCAGGGAAAGGAAACGAGCTTTCATGGCGAACACCGAAGCGGCACTGAAGGAAGCGATGAGCTCGATCGAGGGCACCACGGGTGTCGCCCTCGTCGACTACACGAGCGGGATGGCCCTGGGCACGCTCGGCGGCGGCAAGGACTTCAACCTGGAGGTCGCCGCCGCGGGCAACACCGACGTGGTCCGCGCCAAGCTCCGCACCATGGAGCACCTGGGCATCAAGGACGAGATCGAGGACATCCTGATCACGCTCGGCACCCAGTACCACCTGATCCGACTGCTCAAGACCCGTGGAAACACCGGCCTGTTCCTCTACCTGGTGCTGGACGCGAGCCGGGCGAACCTGGCGATGGCCCGTCACCAGCTGAAGAAGATCGAGTCGGACCTGGAGGTCTGAACCCACCGGACACATTGAGGTCCGACCTCTGCGAGGTCTTCGGTCCGGCCCCCGAAAGGTCCGACCTCACCGTCGGCGGCGACGCCGCGCTCCGCCCGGCGCGGCGTCCCCCGCCTCCGGCCCCGTCGTCCGGTACGCCTTCACCCGCTTGCCCACCGGGCCACCGCGCCCGGTCCAGTCGGTGCGCACCCAGTACAGGACGTCCTCACGGCGCTCGCGCTGTCCGAGCCGTACGGACTTCAGCCACATTCCCGCCCCCACGCCGGCGAGCAGCAGCCCGCCGGCCCCCGGCAGCGCGAACGAGGACGCCACCGCGACGACGAACGCCCCCAGCAGCCACCACCTGCGCCCGCGCCGCCACCTCCGGACGGTCACGGCCCGGTCCTGGAGGAAGTCGCCCCGCCCGGCGCGCGAGGCGCTCCGGGCGAGTTCCGCGTACCGCTTGCCGCGCGCCAGGGCCACCACGGCGGCGGTGACGATGAAGAGCGCCGCGCCGGCCAGCAGCCCGATCCGACGCCCGGTCAGGCCCGGAACGAACGCCCCGGCCGCCGCGGCCACCAGGCCCGCCCACCACAGGGGCGCCGCCCCGGCCCGTACGGTCACGGCCACTCGCGCCAGTGACTGCCCTCCGCGTCCCACGTCCGTACCTCATCTCTTCCTGGCGCCGCGTTGCCCGCGGTGCTTCTGGGCGCGGAGATTAACCGCCGGAGATGAGCGATGCCTGAGAATCCGCGGAAATGCCGGGCGCGGGGGCTCTCACTCCACGAACAGGCCGCGCGCCGCCGCCCGGGCGTCGAACTCCTCCAGCCGGGCCTGCGCGTCGGGGAGCCCGTCGCACATCGCCTCCAGCAGCACCCGGCCGAGCAGCATCGGCGCGCAGACGGTGTCGAAGGAGAGCCCGGAGCCGATCGCCGCCGGGAGCAGCAGATCGCTGTGCTTGGCGACGGGCGCGAAGGCGGAGTCGGCGACCGTCACCACGGTCAGCCCCTGGTCCCGGGCGTACGCGAGCGCGTCCACGCTCTCCTTGGAGTGGCGCGGCAGCGCGAAGCACATCAGGGCGGTGGCCCCGGCCCGGCGGGCGGAGTCGATCCGGTCGGGCAGCATGCTGCCGCCCTCGTCGAGGACCCGGACGTCGGGGTGCACCTTGGCGGCGAAGTAGCCGAAGCCGCGCGCCTGCGAGGAGGCGGCGCGCAGCCCCAGCACCGGCAGTGGCCGGGAGCCGGCGAGCAGCCGCCCGGCCCGCTCGACGGGCGCGGGGTCGGCGAGCACGTCACAGAGGTGCTGGAGGTTCTCGATCTCGACGCGGACGGCCTGCTGGTACTCGTTGTACGTCTCCCCCGCGTCCTCCTGCTCCCCGTCGGCGGGCGCGACCTCGCGCAGGTGCCTGCGCAGCGCCGGATAGCCGTCGAAGCCGAGGGCGACGGCGAAGCGGGTGACGGAGGGCTGGCTGACCCCGGCCAGCTCGGCCAGCTCGACGCTGGAGAGGAACGGCGCGTCGGCGGCCCGGCGGACCATGCAGTGCGCGATGCGCCGCTGGGTGGGCGTGAGCCGGTGGCCCTCGAAGAGCCGCTGCAACCGTGCGGCGGGGCTGCTCCCACTCATGCTGTCCGTCCCCTTGCTGGATCCGTCGCGCCGCGACCGGCGCCGACCGTTCTATTCAGCCAGGAAGGTCGCTGTATGTCCATATGCAGGGGGTGGGGCGGGGCGGCTCGGAGGCCGGGGCGGGAGTGGTCGACAGGGGGGTTAGCCCCACGGAACCTGGGGGCTAGCCCTACTGCCGGCGGGGGCCCGGCTCCGTACCGTGGTCGGCATGGAAGCCCGTGACCACGAGCTCAAGAAGGAGCTCGCCGCCACCCTCCAGGCCCGCGGCGAGCTGGGTGCGGAGTACGAGACCGCGCTCATCGACTCGTTCCTGGAGAAGGTCGAGCAGCGGCTCGACACCACGCTCGACCGCCGGGTCCGCCGTCAGCTCGCCGAGCAGCAGATGTCCGTCGCCCGGGGAGCCCGTCCGGTGGAGGCGTGGAGCTTCGGGGAGCGGCACGGCCTGGGGATCGTCTCGCTGGTCCTGGCCGTCCCGCTGTCCGCGATCGGCGTCGCGAACGCCGGGATCGAAGGACTGGTCGTGGCCTGGCTCGGCATCGTCGGCGTCAACGCGTTCCAGGCGGCGCGGGGCGGCGGTCTGTTCCGCCGCCGGGAGGAACGCGCGCGGTCCGACTGGAGGGACTGAGCGCCGCACGAAGTGGCCCGTGTATGTCGCGGGGACCGCCGCACCCCCGGTCGCCCGGGGGGCGGGACGACGGCGGTCCCCGCGAGGGACGCGGTCCGGGTCAGGGCCGGTTGCCCGCGTCCGGGCGACGGTGGAGGTCCGGGAGCCGCTCCGTAGTCCGGTGTCGCCGTTCTGGGTGCCGGCGGGTTTCCCTGCCGACACCCACCAAGGTGCCTGAGCCGTGTTAAGCGGGTGCTGCGCGGACGTGACGCGCTCGTACCGTTTGCGCGAAGGCCCGGCCGCCGGGCCGGGTCCGGGGCCCGCTTCCGGCCCGCCGGACCTCGGCCGGGCCCCGGCGGCCGGGCCGGAAAACCCCGGCCGCCGGGCCGTCAGGCCTTCGCTGTACCCGCTGCCGGGCCGTCAGGCCTTCGCCGTGCCCGCGTCCTTGGCGAGGAACGCCAGCAGGTCCTGCCTGCTCACCACGCCCTTGGGCTTGCCCTCGACGAGCACGATCGCCGCGTCGGAGCCGCCCGCGCCGCTGAGCACGGCCATCAGGTCCTCGACCGGTTCGCCGGAGCCGACCTGCGGCAGCGGAGCCGACATGTGCTTCTCCAGCGGGTCGGTCAGCGAGGCGCGCTGGGTGAACAGCGCGTCCAGCAGCTGCCGTTCCACGACGGATCCGATGACCTCGGCGGCCATCACGTCCGGGTGGCCGGCGCCCGGCTTCACGATCGGCATCTGGGAGACGCCGTACTCGCGGAGCACCTCGATGGCCTCGCCGACCGTCTCCTCCGGGTGCATGTGGACGAGGGAGGGCATCGGGCCCTCCTTGAAGTCCAGGACAGCGCCGACGTTGGCGGAGGCGCCGGTGCTCTCCAGGAAGCCGTAGTCGGCCATCCACTCGTCGTTGAAAATCTTGCTCAGGTAGCCGCGCCCGCTGTCGGGGAGCAGCACCACGACGACGTCCTCGGGGCCGAGCCGCCTGGCGACCTCCAGGGCCCCGACGACCGCCATGCCGCAGGAGCCGCCGACGAGCAGCCCCTCCTCCTTGGCGAGCCGCCGCGTCATCTGGAAGGAGTCCTTGTCGGACACCGCGACGATCTCGTCGGTGACGGTGCGGTCGTACGCACTCGGCCAGAAGTCCTCGCCGACGCCCTCGACCAGGTACGGCCGCCCGGAGCCGCCGGAGTAGACCGAGCCCTCCGGGTCCGCGCCGATGACCTGGACCGCGCCTTCGCTGACCTCCTTGAGGTAGCGCCCGGTGCCACTGATCGTGCCGCCGGTGCCGACGCCCGTGACGAAGTGGGTGATCTTCCCCTCCGTCTGCTCCCACAGTTCGGGACCGGTGGTCTCGTAGTGCGAGCGAGGGTTGTTCGGGTTGGAGTACTGGTCGGGCTTCCAGGCGCCCGGCGTCTCGGTGACCAGCCGGTCGGAGACGTTGTAGTACGAGTCCGGGTGCTCGGGGTCAACGGCGGTGGGGCAGACGACGACCTCCGCGCCGTACGCGCGCAGCACGTTGATCTTGTCCGTGGAGACCTTGTCCGGGCAGACGAAGATGCACTTGTAGCCCTTCTGCTGGGCCACGATGGCGAGCCCGACTCCGGTGTTGCCGCTGGTCGGCTCGACGATCGTGCCGCCGGGCTTCAGCTCGCCGCTCTGTTCGGCCGCCTCGATCATGCGCAGCGCGATGCGGTCCTTCACCGACCCGCCGGGGTTGAAGTACTCGACCTTGGCCAGGACCGTCGCCTGGATACCTGCCGTGACGTTGCGCAGCCTCACCAGCGGGGTGTTGCCGACAAGACTGATCATCGAATCGTGAAATTGCACCGTGTACTCCGGGATCTCCGAGATGGTCCGGCCCAGAGTATGCGTACGGGACGCACTCCGCGTACGGGAAGGAGTACACCGAGCCCCCGGCGGGGCAAGTAGGTACGTGTACGGCTGTACGGCGAGGAGGAGGTGGACCGGACTGTGTCGAGAGCAAGGGTGGCACGGCGGATCGCGGCGGGCGCGGCCTACGGCGGTGGCAGCATCGGGTTGATCGGTGCGGCGGCCGTGGGCGTGTTCCTGGCGGAGGTCCAGCTCGCGAAGAGGCAGGTGGGCGGCGGGACGGCTCCGGTCCCGCCGAGCGCGGACGGGCGGTACGGGGTGGCGTTCGCCGGGCCGAACGACGCGATGCGGCTCGGGATGCTCGGGGACTCGACGGCCGCCGGCCAGGGGGTGCGGCGGGCCGGGCAGACCCCGGGCGCGCTGCTGGCCTCGGGGCTCGCCGCGGTGGCCGAGCGGCCGGTTGACCTGCGGAACGTGGCCCTGCCGGGGGCCCGGTCGGACGATCTGGAGCGGCAGGTGTCGCTGCTGCTGGCGGACCCCGCCCGCGTACCGGACGTCTGCGTGATCATGATCGGGGCGAACGACGTCACGCACCGGATGCCCGCGACCCAGTCGGTGCGCTGTCTGACGACGGCGGTGCGCAGGCTGCGGACGGCGGGGGCGGAGGTGGTCGTCGGCACCTGCCCGGACCTGGGCACGATCGAGCCGGTCTACCAGCCGTTGCGCTGGCTGGCCCGGCGGGTGAGCCGGCAGCTGGCGGCCGCGCAGACGATCGGCGCGGTGGAGCAGGGCGGGCGCACGGTGTCGCTGGGCGACCTGCTGGGCCCCGAGTTCGCGGCGAACCCGCGCGAGCTGTTCGGCCCGGACAACTACCACCCTTCCGCCGAGGGCTATGCCACGGCCGCCATGGCGGTGCTGCCCACCCTGTGCGCGGTGCTGGGCCTGTGGCCGGAGACCGACCGGCTGGACGGCGCGCGACGCGAGGACATCCTCCCGGTGGCGAAGGCCGCCTCCCAGGCGGCCCGGGAGGCCGGTACGGAGGTCACGGGGGCGCGTGCTCCCTGGGCCCTCCTCAAGCACCGTCGGCGGCGGCGCCTGCCCGCCGCCACGGAACCCACCCCGCATCCGCACCCGGACACCGCTCACGGGCACGCGTGAGGCGCCGCCACTCGGCGTACGTTCAGGAGGACGCCGACAGCGCGCCCGGCAGGACACCGGCCGGACACCGGCAGGACTCCTGAGCAAGCGCTTAGAAAAGAGTCCCGCATCACACGGCCTGCCGGGTGACCCCGGCGATACGTCCGGGTAACTTCCAGAGGAGTCCGCCCGTCCACACAGCCTTCCAGCCCCTTGGAGCCGCGTGATGCCCGAAGCCGTGATCGTCTCTGCCACCCGTTCACCGATCGGCCGCGCCTTCAAGGGGTCCCTGAAGGACCTGCGCGCGGACGACCTGACCGCCACGATCATCCAGACCGCGCTGGCCAAGGTCCCCGAGCTGGACCCGAAGGACATCGACGACCTGATGCTGGGCTGCGGCCTGCCCGGCGGCGAGCAGGGCAACAACCTCGGCCGCATCATCGCCGTACAGATGGGCATGGACCACCTTCCCGGCTGCACGGTCACCCGCTACTGCTCCTCCTCTCTGCAGACCAGCCGGATGGCGCTGCACGCGATCAAGGCGGGCGAGGGCGACGTCTTCATCTCGGCCGGTGTCGAGATGGTGTCCCGCTTCACCAAGGGCAACTCCGACAGCCTGCCGGACACGCACAACCCGCTGTTCGCCGAGGCCGAGGCCCGCACCGCCGCCCGCGCCGAGGAGTCCGGCGCGAACTGGCACGACCCGCGCGAGGACGGCCTCGTGCCGGACGCGTACATCTCGATGGGACAGACCGCGGAGAACCTGGCCCGGTCCAAGGGCGTCACCCGCCAGGAGATGGACGAGTTCGGCGTACGGTCGCAGAACCTCGCCGAGGAAGCCCTGAAGAACGGCTTCTGGGAGCGGGAGATCACCCCGGTCACCACCCCCGACGGCACCGTGGTCGCCAAGGACGACGGCCCGCGCGCGGGCGTCACCATGGAGGGTGTGCAGGGCCTGAAGCCGGTCTTCCGCCCCGACGGCCTGGTCACGGCGGGCAACTGCTGCCCGCTCAACGACGGCGCCGCGGCGCTGGTGATCATGTCCGACACCAAGGCGCGCGAGCTGGGCCTGACCCCGCTGGCCCGGATCGTCTCCACCGGCGTGTCCGGCCTCTCGCCCGAGATCATGGGGTACGGCCCGGTCGAGGCCAGCAAGCAGGCGCTGAAGCGGGCGGGCCTGACCATCGACGACATCGACCTCGCCGAGATCAACGAGGCGTTCGCCGCCCAGGTCATCCCCTCCTACCGGGACCTCGGCCTGCCGCTGGACAAGGTCAACGTCAACGGCGGCGCGATCGCCGTCGGCCACCCCTTCGGCATGACCGGCGCCCGCATCACCGGCACGCTGATCAACAGCCTCCAGTTCCACGACAAGCAGTGGGGCCTGGAGACGATGTGCGTGGGCGGCGGCCAGGGCATGGCGATGGTGATCGAGCGGCTGAGCTGAGGCCCCGGGCCTCCCGCGTGGCGGGGGTTTCGAACCCCGCCGAGCCCCGACCGTGACCGAATCTCCCCCAGGATGTGATGTGCGTCCCGGGGGAGAGTCGTTTTCGCAGGTCACCGCCGATATGGGGCTAAACGTCGGACCGAAAGACCTGTCCATTTCGTGACGTAATGCACTGACAGCACGTACCGGTACAGGCCAAGCTGATGTAGGAAGTCGGGGGTATCGATAGAAACCGGGAGTATGTCAGTGAGCGCCATGTCGTTTGCCCTGTTGCTGACCACCGCCGCTGCCACGGCCGTCGGCGCCGCCGCACTGCACGCCGCTCACGGGCTGCGCAAGCAGGTCGCGGCGCTGCGCACGGAGCTGGCCGCCGGCCACGCTCTCCACGCTTCCGTGCCACCACAGAGCCGCAGTACGGCCACTCCCGCCGAGGAGATACGCGCGGCGGTCGCCGATGCGCTCGCCGAGGAGCGCGAGCGCGAGCTGGCCGAGGCGCGCGCCTTCTGGGCCGCCCAGGAAGCCCGTGACGCCGCCGACGCCCCGTCCTTGCTGGGCGGCCTGTCCGGCCTCGGCGACGACGCCCCGTACTACCTGCCCCGGCAGGCCGACTTCGCCGGTCTGGAGTCGATGGACCTCGAAGCGGCCGAGGCGATGGAGGAGCTCGCGGAGCTGAGCGAGCGGACCCTCGCGGAGCACGAGATCGGCGAGCTGACCGACCTTCCGGAGATCACCGAGTTCCCCGAGGACTCCCCCGAGCTGGCCGCCGCCCGCCGCCGCCACCCCTCGCACCCGGACTTCACCCCCGTACAGGCGCCGGTGGTCACCGACCACGAGCGCACCGTGAACCGGCTCGACGAGCTGGCCGGTACCGCGACCGAGCTGACCGACGTGCGGCCCGGCCCGCTGGGCACGCTCGACGTGTACGTCTTCGCCGACGGCACCACGCTCTGCATGACCCCCGGTCACCGCGAGACCGCGGAGCGCCTCGCCGACGCCCTGCGTGCGGGCCGGCAGCCGGTGCTGCTGGGCGGCTCGGGCGTCTCGGGCGCCTACGCGCTGACCTTCTCCTGCGGCGAGGACAACGTGTACATCCTCGCCGACCGCGTCATCGCCTCGTTCTGACCGGGGTCCGCTCCGTACCACCCCGGTCCGCCGGGCGCGGGCCGCTCACGCGAAGGCCCGCGCCGCCGCTTCCCCGACATACCGCACGGCCTCGTCCAGCTCCTGGGACGGGGCCGTTTCCAGTGCCACGGCCAGGTCCCGCCCGGCGACGGCGAGTTGGTCGCCCACGGCGAACATCCCGGCGTCCGGCATCTCCCGCGGCTCGGCGTCCGGGTTCTCCAGGCGCTGGGCCCGGGCGCCGAGTTCACGGGCCGCGGCCAGCGCCTCGGCGGCCGCACCGCGCTGGAGGCGGCTCTGCGGGGCCGCGCGCAGCCGGTCGGCGAAACGGTCCACGGCCAGGATGAGGGGCGTCGTATCGAGCACCCGGCCGACCTTACGCGGCCCTCCCGCACGGCTGCCAACGCCCCGGGGCACGGAACGCGGAACGGCCCGCAGGCGCGATGCCTGCGGGCCGTTCCGGTCTCGCACGTACTGCGGGTGCCGCGTGTGCTCCGCGGTCGGTCAGTCGTCGCCGCTGAGAATCGCGACCAGGCGCAGCATCTCGATGTAGATCCACACCAGGGTCACGGTGAGGCCGAAGGCCGCCAGCCAGGACTCCTCGCGCGGGGCGCCGTACGCGATGCCGTCCTCGACCTGCTTGAAGTTCAGGGCGAGGATGCACGCGCCGATGACGATGGCCACGATGCCGAAGACGACGCCGAGCGCGCCGCTGCGGAAGCCGAGGCCGTCACCGCCGCCGAACACGGCGAACAGGAGGTTGACCATCATCAGCAGCATGAAGCCGATGGCCGCCGCCATCACGAAGCCGTAGAAGCGGCGCGTGACCCGGATCAGTCCGGTGCGGTAGGCGATCAGCACACCGGCGAAGACCGCCATGGTGCCGATCACCGCCTGCATCGCGGCGCCGGGAGCCCAGTAGACGCTGACGATGTTGCTGATGACGCCGAGGAAGACACCCTCGAACGCCGCGTACGTCAGGATCAGCGGCGGCGAGGGCCGGCGCTTGAACGAGTTCACCAGCGACAGCACGAAGCCGATGATCGCGGCGCCGATGGCGACGCCGATCGCCGTGCCGACGTTCTCCTTGTCGACCGGCAGCGTCCACCAGGCGGCGGTCGCGGCGACGATCACGGTGCCGAGCGTCATCGCCGTACGCGTCACCACGTCGTCGATGGTCATCACGTCGGGACGGGCGGGTGCCTGCGGGGCGCCCTGGATGTCCGTCTGCGCGTAGGGGTTGGTGGCGTACGGGTTGGCGGCGGTGCCCTGCGCGTACGGGTTGGCACCCGTTGCGGGGGCCCCGGCCTGCGGCGTCGCGTTGAAGCCCGCGTGGCCGTTGTCGCGGCTGAACCCCCGTCGCGAGAAGACCGGGTTGCTGCTCCTCATCTCACTCCTCCATGGCCACACTGCGTGGCCTTGCCACAAGGGTAATGGGTAGGCAAAAGAATCACCCTAGTGCCAGGGGAGGATCTTTGCGGCGGCCTGCGGCGGGGCCCTCCGGGAGCCCGGGAGGACGGTCGTACGAGGCCGGGATCACGGGACACGCGGGTGGCCGGGCTCACAGAACCGGACGCCGGTCACGGTCTGGGCCGTCCGGGTCACGCACGGTGCGGCGCATGGTGCCCGGAGCCGGACTCGAACCGGCACGCCCCCGAGGGGCAGCGAGGTTTAAGCTCGCCGTGTCTACGTTCCACCATCCGGGCGTGCCGCGCGGCTCCGCGTCTGGCTACCGACCCTATCCGGGGACGTCCCTCGATCAGCGGAACAGTGGCGCGATGTTGTCTTATTTTATTGACCGCTTGAGGGACCGTCAGGACAGCTGGCCGGGCTGACCGCACGCCTGCGGCCGATCATGAGCGGTCCGCGCACCGCGCGGGAATGACGGAAAGTCGCCGCACTCGTACGGCCCAACGCGCCAGCTCCGCGCCAGGCTTCGCCAGGGCCTCCGCCACCCTCGGGTCCGGCACCGCTCCCCCACCGCTCGCGCCCCGGGTCCGGCACAGCTCCGGGAGGCCCGGCCCGCCGCCGGGGCCGCTCCCCGCTCGCGGCCCCGCGCACTCACCGTGGGTGACCACGGAGCGGTCGCCACGACTCCGGTCAGGGTCGGTGTCATACCCGAGGAGGATGGATCCACGCCCTCGATGCGACTCAAGACGGCCACGGGAACGGGCATCGGGAGGGACGACCGGGGCCGATCGGGACGTGACGATGGAGTAAGTCCCCGAGGCATGGCGTCAGCGCCCGCCTCAGCACGGCCCATGCCGTCCGCATCACCCGAACCAGGAGCGTCCCTGTGACCACCACCCCCACCGTTCACCGCGCCACCGCGGTGGCTGCCCGCGCCACGGAGCTGTCGAAGGTCTACGGCGAGGGCGAGACGCAGGTCGTCGCCCTGGACCGGGTGACCGTGGACTTCCCGCAGGGCGAGTTCACCGCGATCATGGGCCCCTCGGGCTCCGGCAAGTCGACGCTGATGCACTGCGTCGCCGGCCTCGACAGTTTCAGCAGCGGTTCGGTGCGCATCGGCGAGACCGAGCTCTCCACCCTGAAGGACAAGCAGCTCACGCAGTTGCGCCGGGACAAGATCGGCTTCATCTTCCAGGCGTTCAACCTGCTGCCGACGCTCACCGCGCTGGAGAACATCACCCTGCCGATGGACATCGCGGGCCGGAAGCCGGACGCCGCGTGGCTCCAGAAGGTGATCGACATGGTCGGGCTCTCGGAGCGGCTGAAGCACCGCCCGACCGAGCTCTCCGGCGGTCAGCAGCAGCGTGTCGCCGTGGCCCGCGCCCTGGCCTCGCAGCCCGAGATCATCTTCGGTGACGAGCCGACCGGAAACCTGGACTCCCGCTCCGGCGCCGAGGTCCTCGGCTTCCTGCGCAACTCGGTGCGCGAGCTGGGCCAGACCGTGGTGATGGTGACGCACGACCCGGTCGCCGCCTCCTACGCGGACCGGGTCATCTTCCTCGCGGACGGCGCGGTCGTCGACCAGATGATGCACCCGACCGCCGACGGGGTCCTCGACCGGATGAAGGCGTTCGACGCGAAGGGCCGCACGAGCTGACGCCGTCGGCGGCCGGCCGACACGGCCGCCGCACCGGCTGACGCGGGTGCCCGCCGCACCACCCCGGCCGCCGCCCCCGCGCGTCCCCGCCCCCCTTCCGGAACCCATCCCAGGACACACAGACATGTTCCGTACCGCCCTGCGCAATGTGCTCGCGCACAAGGCCAGGCTGCTGATGACCGTGCTCGCCGTCATGCTCGGCGTAGCGTTCGTCTCCGGCACCCTGGTCTTCACCGACACCCTCGGCAACGCCTTCAGCAAGCAGTCCGCCAAGAGTTACGACAACGTCGCCGTCTCCGTGGAGACGTACGCCGGCAACGACGAGAAGACCCCCGGCATCGACGAGGCCACCCTGGAGAAGATCCGGGGCCTGGACGGCGTGGCCTCCGCCACCGGCCGGGTCAACGGCTTCGCCGGGGTCGCCGACCCGGACGGCAAGCTGATCGGCAACGGCTGGTCCAACACCGGCGCGAACTTCGCCCCCGGCAAGGACGGCAAGGACGCGAGCTACGTCTTCACCGACGGCTCCGGCCCGGCGGAGAACGGCGCGGTCGCGCTCGACAAGGACACCGCGAGCAAGGGCGAGTACCGTGTCGGCGACCCCGTGCGGGTCGCGACCAACGGCCCGGTGAAGGAGTACACCCTCTCGGGGATCTTCACCACCGAGGACGGCGCGGTCAACGCGGGCGGCAGCCTCGTGCTGTTCGACACCCCGACCGCCCAGAAGCTCTACCTGAAGCCCAGCGTCTTCCAGAACGTCACCGTCTCCGCCTCGGGCGGCGTCTCCGACCAGAAGCTGCTGGACGCCATCAAGCCCCTGCTGCCGAAGGACGCCACCGCGCAGACCGGCAAGGCGCTGGCGGACCGGCAGGCGAAGGACATCGAGAGCGGACTCTCCAGCCTCAACTCCATGCTGCTGGCCTTCGCGGGCATCGCGCTGTTCGTCGGCATCTTCCTCATCGCCAACACCTTCACCATGCTGATCGCCCAGCGCACCCGTGAGCTGGCCCTGATGCGGGCCATCGGAGCCACTCGCCGTCAGATCAAGCGTTCGGTGCTGCTGGAAGCGGCCGTCGTCGGCACGCTCGCCTCCGTCATCGGCTTCGCCCTCGGTCTCGGCCTCGCCACCGGGCTGCGCTCCGCGATGGGCCTCCTGGGCGGCAAGATCCCCGCCGGGCCGCTGGTCGTCTCGCCGACCGCCGTCCTCTCCGCCTTCGCGGTGGGCGTCCTGATCACCGTGCTGGCCGCCTGGCTGCCCGCCCGCCGGGCCGCGAAGATCGCCCCGGTGGCCGCGATGAGCAGCGTGCACGCCACCGCCTCCACCAAGTCCCTGGTCGTACGGAACTCCATCGGCGGCGTGATCGCCCTCCTCGGCGCCGCGGGGATCGTCGGCGGCGCCGCGGCCGGCGGCACGTCCGGCAGGCAGCTGGTCGCGGGCGGCGCGTTCTTCGCCCTGATCGGCGTCATCATCCTGATCCCGCTGCTCTCCCGCCCGGTCATCGCGCTGGTCCGGCCGCTGCTGAAGAAGCTGTTCGGCGTCTCCGGAAAGCTGGCCTCGCAGAACGCGGTCCGCAACCCGCGGCGTACCGGAGCCACCGCCTCCGCGCTGGCCATCGGGCTGACCCTGGTCACCGGCATCTCGGTGCTCGGCGTCACCCTCGGCCAGGCCATCGACAAGATGACCACGGACAACATCAAGGCCGACTACATGGTCTCGATGGCCAGCGGCGACGCGCTCGACGAGTCCGCGCTCAAGGCCCTGGCGAAGGCCGACGGCGTCTCGGCGCTCTCACCGCAGCAGGCGACCTGGTTCGAGGTCGACGGTGGGGGCTACTCGGCCTCCGGCGTCACCCCGGGAGACGTGGAGAAGGTCTTCTCGCTGACGACCGTCTCCGGTTCGCTCGGCTCGCTGGAGGACGGACAGGTCGCGGTCGGCTCCAAGACCGCCAAGACCCACGGCTGGAAGACCGGCGACACGCTCCCGGTGACGTTCGACGACGAGAAGAAGGGGAAGGTGACCATCGGGGCGCTCTACGAGGAGAACGAGTTCCTCTCGCCCTTCCTCATCCCGAAGGAACTCGCTGACGAGCACAGCGCGTCTTCCCGCCCCGACATCCGCGAGATCTGGATCAAGGCCGACGGTGGCGCGAGCAAGGCCAACGAGCAGTCGATCGTGGACGCGCTCGGCGACAACCCGGCGATGAGCGTCATGGACCGGCAGGACATCCGTGACATGTTCGGCGGCTTCATCAACACCGCCCTGAACATCATGTACGGGCTGCTCGCCATGGCCCTGCTGATCGCGGTCCTCGGGGTCGTCAACACCCTCGCGATGTCGGTGTTCGAGCGGCAGCAGGAGATCGGCATGCTCCGTGCGATCGGCCTCGACCGGGGCCGCGTCAAGCGGATGATCCGTCTGGAGGCCGTCGTCATCTCGCTCTTCGGCGCGGTGATCGGGGTCGGCCTCGGGGTCTTCCTCGGCTGGGCGATCGGCCGGACCCTGTCCGCCGACATCCCCGGCTACGCGCTGGTCATCCCGTGGGACCGGCTCGGCATCTTCCTGCTGCTCGCCTGTCTGGTGGGTGTCCTCGCCTCGCTGTGGCCCGCCCGCAGCGCCGCGAAGCTCAACATGCTGACGGCGATCAAGACCGAGTAGCCGCCGGCGCCCGGCAGGCCCGGGACGTGGGGACGACGAGGGGCCGGTGCACCGCTGGAGAGCGGTGCACCGGCCCCTCACCCGTAGGCGTACGGGGACGGGGTCAGGCGCCCCCGCCCTCGGCGGGCTCCGTCCAGACGCGGGCGCGCAGCGGCATCCGGGAGCCGCCGTCGTCCAGCGGGCGCACCGCGAGGATCTGGTTGACGCCGATCCTGTTGCGCTCGAAGGAGAGCGCCGAGGCGGCCATGTACAGCCGCCAGACCCTGGCCCGGCCCGGGGAGGTGGCGCGTACCGCCCGCTCCCAGTGCTGCTCCAGGTTGGCCACCCACTCGCGCAGGGTCAGCGCGTAGTGCTCGCGCAGCGTCTCGACGTCCCGGGCCTCGAAGCCGGCTTCCTCCAGGATGGCCAGGGTGCGGCCGAGCGGGGCCAGTTCGCCGTCGGGGAAGACATAGGCGTCGATGAACGCGTCGATGCGGTAGGCGTCCTCGTCCTTCTCGGGGCGGCGGGCGATCTGGTGGTTCAGGAGTCGGCCGCCGGGCTTCAGGAGGGCGTAGAGGGCGTCCGCGTACTCCCGGTAGCGGACCGAACCGACGTGCTCGGCCATGCCGATCGAGGAGATCGCGTCGTACGGGCCGGGTGGGACATCCCCTGCTCGGTCGGGATCGAGAGCTTGGGGAAGGACGTCCCGGTAGTCCTGGACCCGGATCTCGATCCGGTCGGTCAGGCCCTCCTCGGCGATGCGCTTGCGGGCGTGGGCCGCCTGCTCCCGGGAGAGGGTGATGCCGGTGACCTGCGCCCCGTACGTACGGGCGGCGTGGATGGCCATGGAGCCCCAGCCGCAGCCGACGTCCAGGAGCCGGTCGCCCTCCTTCAGGCCGAGCTTGCGGGAGACCAGGTCGAGCTTGTCGCGCTGGGCGTCCTCCAGGGTCCCCCCGTCCTGCCAGTAGGCGCAGGAGTAGACCATGGAGGGGCCGAGGACCAGGGCGTAGAAGTCGTTCCCGACGTCGTAGTGGTGGCTGATGGCCTCCTTGTCGCGGCGTCTGGTGTGCAGCGGGCCGGTGCGGCGGCGCACCTCCTCGGCGGGCGGGGCCGGCGGCGGCCAGGGGCCCGCGAGGTCGAGGAGGCCGCGGGCGAAGGCGCGGACCTTGGGGTCGCGGACCGGGTGGACGGAATCCTTGGCGTCGGCGCCCCGGTCCCAGAGCAGCCCGGCCAGCTGGCCGAGCGCTTCGTACAGGTCACCCTCGATGTCGATCTCCCCGGCCACCCAGGCGCGGGCCAGCCCCAGTTCGCCCGGCTTCCACAGGAGCCGGCGCAGGGCGCGGCGGTGGCGGATCACGAGGACCGGGGCGCCGGGCGGCCCCGATTCGCTGCCGTCCCAGGCCCGGATACGGACCGGCAGGGGTCCCGAGAGCAATTCCTCGGCAAGAGCGGTCAGCCGCGACGCGGCGTCTGCCATGGCGCACACCTCCGTGGTGTTTCCCCGACAAGCACGACAAGCACAGGCAACAGACATGCTCGTAACCCCGCCGGGACACCCCGGTGCCGTGGCGAGGTACACCTGCGTCAACTGTCCTCGCACGCTCCGTCATTCCGCCACCGGGCAAGGAAACGGCAAAACGCATGTATGCGCCATCCATGCCGTCGGGAACCGGCCACGGACCCCCGCCGGACCCGGTCCGCGCCCGGATACGCCGAAGGGGCCGTCCGCACCACGGATGGCGGACGGCCCCTTCGGGCGTCGTACGGCGCGCTCCCCGCGGAGCGCTTCACCGGGGGGTCAGGAGGCCTTGGCCTTCTCGCCCTCGGACTTCGCCGCGGCTGCGGCCGGGGCCGGCTTGGCGGCCTCGTAGAACTCCTCGCGCGGCGTCTCCATGGCGCCGAGCGAGACCACCTCACGCTTGAGGAACATCGCCAGCGTCCAGTCGGCGAAGACCCGGATCTTGCGGTTCCAGGTCGGCATGGCCATGCCGTGGTAGCCACGGTGCATGTACCAGGCGAGACGGCCCTTGAGCTTGATCTTCACCTTGCCCATGACGATCATCGCGACGCCCTTGTGCAGGCCGAGGCCGGCGACGGCACCCTTGTTGGCGTGGCTGTACTCCTTCTGCGGGAAGCCCCGCATGCCGGAGATCACGTTGTCGCCGAGGACCTTCGCCTGACGCAGCGCGTGCTGGGCGTTGGGCGGGCACCAGGCGTTCGGGTTGCCGGCGCGGCGGCCGACCATGTCCGGCACCTGGGCGTTGTCGCCCGCGGCCCAGATGTAGTCGGTGCCCTGCACCTGGAGCTTCTCCGAGGTGTCCACGTGACCGCGGGGGCCGAGCGGCAGGCCGAAGCGCGCCAGCGCCGGGTTCGGCTTCACACCGGCGGTCCACACGATGGTGCTGGAGTCGACCTCCAGGCCGTTCTTCAGCACCACGTGGCCGTCGACGCAGGAGTCCATGGAGGTGGAGAGGTAGATCTCCACGCCGCGGCTCTCCAGGTGCTCCTTGCCGTAGGCGCCCAGCTTCGGGCCGACCTCGGGAAGGATCTTGTCGGCGGCGTCGACGAGGATGAAGCGCATGTCCTCGCGCTTCACGTTGGTGTAGTACTTCGCCGCGTCGCGGGCCATGTCCTCGACCTCGCCGATGGTCTCCGCGCCGGCGAAGCCGCCGCCCACGAAGACGAACGTCAGCGCCTTGCGGCGGACGTCCTCGTCGGTCGTGGAGTCAGCCTTGTCCAGCTGCTCCAGGACGTGGTTGCGCAGGCCGATGGACTCCTCGATGCCCTTCATGCCGATGCCCTGCTCGGCGAGGCCGGGGATCGGGAAGGTACGGGAGACCGCGCCCATCGCGATGACCAGGTAGTCGAAGGGCAGCTCGTAGGCCTCGCCGACGAGCGGCGCGACCGTGGCGACCTTGCGGTCCTGGTCGATGGTCGTGACACGACCGGTGAGAACCTCAGCCTTGGGCAGCACGCGTCGCAGCGGGACGACGACATGCCGGGGCGAGATGCTGCCGGCAGCAGCTTCGGGGAGGAAGGGCTGGTAGGTCATGTACGACCGCGGGTCGACGACCGTGACGGTCGCCTCCCCGTATCGCATCTTCTTCAGAATGCGACGAGCTGCGTACAGGCCTACGTACCCACCGCCTACAACGAGGATCCTGGGACGCTCCGTGGTGCTCATGCCATCGAGTATCCACCCCTCCCGAGGGGGGTGCTCGTGAGCCCCTTCACAAGGATTGACCGACCCTCTGCTACACTTCGCCGCCCACGTGACCCAGGTCATGGGCACGAAAGGGAACCACAGCACCGCGGGAAACGTTGTTCACCGCCTGTGAGCTGGCCCTTGCCCCTTCGGGAGGGGCGGACCACTCCTCCCCTTCATGGGGACGCAACACTCCCGGAACCCGCGCGCGACACCTCCACGCCCCCTCCTGGGCGACCAGTTCCAGCCCGATGGGCCCCAACTGCGACCAACAACGCCCCATTCCTTGTGAAGAAGTTCACGAAGTTTCTCGCGGCGCCGCTCCGAAGGGGCCCCCGGGGCGGCCCGGAGAGGCCCGGTAGGGGCTCAACGGTGCAGGTGACGGTACGAAGGAGCGGGCAGCAGACGGGGCACGGCCCGGACGCAGAGCACCATCCCGACGACCTCGACCAGGGTCTGCGTGACCACCACGACGGCCGCGACGGCATACGCGTCCGGCAGGGACAGGGCGAGCGGCAGAACGACCAGGGAGTTACGGGTCGCCCCGCTGAAGACCACGGCCCGCCCGCCGGGCACGTCGAGCCGGAAGAGGCGGGCGACCGCCTTCCCCGCGAAGACCATCACCACCAGGAACGCCGCGTAGAAGGGGACCACCGCGGCGACGTCGGTGAGGTTGCCGCCCAGCTCCGGCACCTGGGAGGCGACGACGACCAGCAGGGTCGCGGCCATCAGGGGCACCATCGTCGTGGACGCCGCGCCGGACACCCTGCGCCCGCTCTCCCGCCGCCCCGCCCAGAACTGGAGCGCCCAGGCGAGCGCGAGCGGCACGACGACCAGGAGGACGAACGCCTCCAGGAACGGTCCCGCCTCCACGAGGTCGGCGAGCCCGGAGCCGAGGAACGCGTACAGGAGGACCGGCAGCAGCGCCATCTGCGCGACCAGCAGCAGCGGGGTCGCGGCGAGCAGCCGGCGGGCCGAGCCGCCGGCGAGACCGCTGAAGACGATCACGTAGTCGACGCACGGGCAGAGCAGCACGAGCAGCACACCGAGGCGTACCGCCCGGTCGGCGGGCAGGAAGGAGAACATCGCGGCGACGACGAGCGGCACGACGAGGAAGTTCACCACCAGCGCGGCGGACAGGAAGCGGCCGTCGCGCAGCGAGCGCAGCAGCTCTGCCGCCGGGACCTGAAGGAAGGTCACGAAGAGCAGTGCGCCCAGGACCGGGTTGACGAGGTGTTCGAGACCCGGCCCCGCGGAGGGGGCGGCCAGCCCGAGGAGCGCGCCGAGGGCCATCGCGGCGAGGTAGATCACCACCTGGTGGTGTTCCATCCGCTCGACGGCCCCGCGCGGGGCGCGCGTCGCCTCCTGAGCCATTCGTCCGCTTCCCCTCCCGGAGCCCGCCGGCCCTCCGCCTAAGCGGCGCTCCAGGCGATCCCGTCGAGGATGTCGCCCGAAGCGCTACTGAGCATCCTCTGCCGCATTCCAGGCGATCCCGTCGAGGATGTCGTGCTCGCTGACGACGACCTCGTGGGCTCCCGTCCGCTCCATCACGGCGAGCAGGACGAGCGCCCCCGCGCCGATCACGTCGACCCGGCCCGGGTGCATCACGGGGATCGCGGCGCGCTCCTCGTGGGTGGAGCGGAGCAGGTGCTCGGTGATCGCGCGGACCTGGCCGCGGGTGACCCGGGAGTGGTGGATGGCCCCGGAGTCGTACTCCGGCAGTTCCAGCGCGATCCCCGCGACGGTGGTGACGGTGCCCGCGAGACCGACGAGGGTGCCGGCGCCCTTGAGCGGCACGGTCCGCTCGGCGAGGTCGAGGGCGGCGTCGACGTCCGCGCGGATCGCCGCGGCCCGCTCGTGGCTGGGCGGGTCCATGACGGTCCCGTCCACGACCAGGTGACGCTCCGTCATCCGTACGCAGCCGATGTCCACGGACCGGGCCGCCTCCACCCGGTCCGAGCCGAGGACGAACTCGGTGGAGCCGCCGCCGATGTCGACGACCAGATACGGCTTGACCAGGTGGTCGCTGCCCGCCAGTTCCCTGGTGGCCCCGTCGAAGGAGAGCTGCGCCTCCTGGTCGCCGGTGATCACCTCGGGCTCGACCCCGAGGATGTCCCGGACCCCGGCCACGAAGTCGGCACTGTTCTCGGCGTCGCGGGAGGCGGAGGTGGCGACGAAGCGGATCCGTACGGCGCCCAGCTCCTCGATGGCCGCCGCGTACGCGCGGCAGGCGGCGAACGTCCGCTCCAGCGCCTCGGGGGCGAGCCGGCCGGTCTGGTCCACCCCCTGGCCGAGGCGGACGATCGTCATGCGACGGTCCAGCTCGGTGAAGGAGCCGGTGGCGGGGTCCACGTCGGCGATAAGGAGCCGGATGGAGTTCGTACCGCAGTCGACGGCGGCGACCCGGGTCATGCGTCCTGCCCCTCGGGGGTCCCGCCGCAGGGCGTGACGCAGGGGCCCTTGGCCCACCACTCGGGCAGCATCGCGATGGCCTCGTCGCCCAGCGGGTTCACCCCGGGGCCGGCGGCCAGCGAGTGGCCGACCAGGACGTGCAGGCACTTCACCCGGTCCGGCATGCCGCCCGCGCTCGGGAAGCCCTCCAGGACCTCGATGGCGTCGCGGCGGGTGATGTAGTCCTCGTGCGCGGCCCGGTAGGCGTCGGCCAGCTCCGGGTCGGTCTCCAGACGGGCCGTCATCTCCTTCATGACCCCGTTGGCCTCCAGCGTGCCGATCGCCGAGGCGGCCCGGGGGCAGGTGAGGTAGTACGTCGTCGGGAACGGCGTGCCGTCCTCCAGACGGGGCTGGGTCTCCACCACGTCCGGGTTGCCGCACGGGCAGCGGTGCGCGATGGCACGCAGGCCGCGCGGCGGGCGGCCCAGCTGCTGCTCGAACGCGGCGATGTCCGCGTCGGTGGGCTTGGTGGACTCGGTCTGCGGAGGGGGCGTTTCCATGCCTGCCTTGGTTCTGCTCGAAAGCTCGTAGAAGTGGGCGTAACGGTCGTCGGTCGGTCGGTCAGTCGCGGTCGGCCCGGTCGGCGCTGTCCACGCCGTCCCAGAGGTTCGAGTGCCACGGGCGGTCGCTCGCCCCCGACTCGCCGCGGCGGTCCTGGGCCGCGTCGGGGTCGGCCACGGTGTAACCGGTCTCCCCGGGGAGGACGTAGTGGAGGTGCTGACGGGCCAGTCGCATGATGTACGCGTCGTCCTGGAGCCGCGCCTTCTCGTCCCGCAGCTCCTCGGTGCGCCGCTCCGCCTGCTGCGAGAGCCGCTCCTGCTCGGCGATCTCGTCGCGCTGGGAGACGTACTGCCGCATCGGGTAGGCGAGCGCCACCACCAGGGAGCAGACCACCAGCGCCAGGAACGCGGCCCGGCCGGTGAGCCGGGAGCGGCGGGCCTGCCGGCGGTTCTGGGACCGGTACACGCGGGCCGCCGTCTGCTCGCCGAGCAGTCGCAGCCTGGTCGCGGTGGAGAACCGGTCGCGGTCCTTCCCGGCCATGTCTCCCGCCTCCCCGAGCTGGTCGTCGCACGGCCGTCGTCACCCGAAGGGCGGCCGTTCGACGCCGGGCTCTACGCACGTCCGTCCCCGCACACGGTACGGGACCGGGTGCGGGGACGGGCGGAGGCTACCGTCCTACGACGACGGGTCAGCCCTTGAAGCGCGGGAAGGCGGAACGGCCCGCGTACACCGCGGCGTCGTCGAGGATCTCCTCGATGCGCAGCAGCTGGTTGTACTTGGCGACGCGGTCCGAACGGGCCGGGGCGCCCGTCTTGATCTGACCGCAGTTCACGGCGACGGCGAGGTCGGCGATGGTGACGTCCTCGGTCTCGCCGGAGCGGTGCGACATCATGCACTTGAAGCCGTTGCGCTGGGCCAGCTCGACGGCGTCCAGGGTCTCGGTCAGCGAACCGATCTGGTTGACCTTGACGAGCAGGGCGTTGGCGGAGCCCTCCTCGATGCCGCGGGCCAGGCGCTCGGGGTTGGTGACGAAGAGGTCGTCGCCGACGATCTGGACCTTGGCCCCGATGCGGTCGGTGATGACCTTCCAGCCGGCCCAGTCGTCCTCGTACAGCGGGTCCTCGATGGAGACCAGCGGGTACGCGGAGACGAGCTCCTCGTAGTACTCGGTCATCTCGGCGGCCGAGCGGGACTTGCCCTCGAACTCGTAGACGCCGTCCTTGTAGAACTCGGACGCGGCGACGTCGAGCGCGAGCGCGATGTCGCGGCCCGGGACGTAACCGGCCTCCTTGATGGCCTCGACGATGAGGTCCAGGGCGGCGCGGTTGGACTCCAGGTTCGGGGCGAAGCCGCCCTCGTCACCGAGTCCGGTGGACAGGCCCTTGGTCTTGAGGACCTTCTTCAGCGTGTGGTAGACCTCCGCGCCCCAGCGCAGGGCCTCGGAGAAGGACTCCGCGCCGATCGGGGCGATCATGAACTCCTGGATGTCCACGTTGGAGTCGGCGTGCGAGCCGCCGTTCAGGATGTTCATCATCGGAACGGGCAGCAGGTGCGCGTTCGGGCCGCCGAGGTAGCGGAAGAGCGGCAGGTCGGACGCCTCGGAGGCGGCGTGCGCGACGGCCAGCGAGACGCCGAGGATGGCGTTCGCGCCGAGCGAGGCCTTGTTCTCGGTGGCGTCCAGGTCGAACATCGCCTGGTCGATGAGGCGCTGCTCGGTGGCGTCGTACCCGACGAGCTCCGGGCCGATCTGCTCGATGACGGCGAGGACGGCCTTCTCGACGCCCTTGCCCATGTAGCGGTTGGGGTCACCGTCGCGAAGCTCAATGGCCTCGAACGCACCGGTGGAGGCGCCGGACGGAACAGCAGCACGGCCCGTGCTGCCGTCGTCGAGGCCAACCTCGACCTCGACCGTGGGGTTTCCCCGGGAGTCGAGGATTTCCCTGGCTACGACGACGTCGATGGACGGCACGAGGCATCTCCTTCTGGGATCTGACACTGGTTGTGCAGGGTCACTGTGGCCTTGCGACACGAGCCTATCGGGCCCGGCCGCGTCGGCCAGCCGACCGCCCGCCTCCTGGGACGAAAAAGGACCCAAGGGCCTGCATCACGGGACAAAACTCTAGAAATCTACTGAGCGGTAACAACAAGAGGTGAACGCATGCGGGTTCACCGGCGCCCGCCGCTCACGAAAAGTCCGGCCCGGCGCGCCGGGGATACGAGCGCGCCGGGCCGGGAAGCCGTGCGAGGAGAAGTGCCGCCGGACGCTTCTCCTCCGGGGAGGAGAGACGGCGGTTACTTCAGGTGGAGCTGCTGACCCGGGAAGATCAGGTCGGCGTCCTTGACGATGTCGTCGTTGAGCTCGAAGAGCTTGCTCCAGCCGCCCTTGACGTCTTCCGCCTCGGCGATGCTGCTCAGCGTGTCGCCGGCCTCGACCTTGTACTCGCCGTCACCCTTCTGGACCTTCTCGCCGGTCGGGGTGGTGACGGTCTTCTTGCTCTCGGCCTTCTTCTCGGCCTGCGGAGCGGTGCGCTGCTCGGAGCGCGTGGTGGGCTGCTCGGCCTGACGCTCGGGCTGCGCCTGCTCGGGCTTGCTCTCGCCGGAGCCGGAGCCGGTGTTCACGCCCGGGTCCACACCGTCGTTGGTGAGGCCGCCCGCGCCGGCGCAGGCCCAGGCGCCCGGACCCTGCATGTCGAGGAGCTTCTCGGCGGTGGCGATCTGCTGGTCCTTGGAGGCCAGGTCGGCACGGGGGGCGTACTGAGTACCGCCGGCGGCGGCCCAGCTGGACTGCGAGAACTGCAGTCCGCCGTAGTAGCCGTTGCCGGTGTTGATGGACCAGTTGCCGCCGGACTCGCACTGGGCGACGGCGTCCCAGGTCTCGACGGAGGCGGCGGAGGCGTTGGTCGCACCCATCAGCGGGACGGCGATCGCGGCGCCGGTGACGCCCGCGAGGGTGGCGATACGGGTGGCCTTGGACGGGCGGCGGTGCTTGCCCTTGCTGTTCAGCAGCATGGAACGAATCTCCTCACCGACGCCTACGAGGTGAGCTGTCGGGTTCGGGCTGATGAGTTGCCCGGTCGCACGGTGCTGCTCGCGACTTCACCCCTAGCCGGCCCCGTACGCCCCCGTCGGTTCGACGAGGCGTCCGGACCCGGCGGCTTACCTGGGTCCCCCGCTCCTGCCTACGGCGCTTACGCGTCTGTTCCCTTCGACCGACGGCAGGATTCGGCGTGACGGTCGACGGGGCCCGCGGTGCGAGCGGCTCCGACCGTAAACACAGGCAACCCCGACATTCAAAGATGGACATAGGGGGCAATCAACCCGAACTCGCCGTGGCCGGCGCACCGTTTCCGCAGGTCGGGGGCGTTGCGCCCGGACCGGCCGGACGAGACGCGCGAGTTGAAGCAAAGAGACCCATGTCTCACTTACGCAAAAGTGGACATAGGTCTCTTAACTACCCGTCTTTTCGGGGTGTTTTCCCGAATTCGATCAGTTGCCGGCGGGCGTCTCGGCACCCGTCGGCGCGGGCCGGTCCGCGCCCTCGTCCGCACCCTTGTCCGTACTCGGGTCAGCGCTCGGATCCAGGCCCAGGTCCAGGTGCTGGCCGGGCAGGATCAGGTCCGGGTCGGAGCCCAGGACGCTCTTGTTCGTCTCGTACAGGCCGGTCCAGCCGCCGGGAAGCTCCTGCGTGTCGGCGATCGCCCAGAGGCTGTCCCCGGGCCGCACCGTGTACCCGTCGGCGGACACCGCGCCGCCGTCCCGCGCGTCGCCGTCACCGCGCGAGGCGTGCCGGCCGGACTCACGGGGACCGTTCTCCTGGCCCGCGTCGGCCTCCTCGGGCGCGGGGGTGCCCCGGTGCTTGCCTCCCTTGCCCTCCCCGCCCGTCGAGGCGTCGGGGGCGGTGGAGGGGTCCGAGGCGTCGGGGGCGCCGGAGGCGGGCGGGGCGGAGGGCGTCACCGAGGAGTCGGAAGCCTCGCTCTCCTTCTCCGCGTCACCCTTACCGCTCTTGTCCGCTTCATCACGCTTCTCACCCTTGGGGGATTCACCGGACTCGCCGGATTCACCGGATTCACCGGTTGTATCCGCTTCGCCGGTCGGCGGGGAGGTCGGATCGGCCGAGGGGTCCGCCGAGGGGTCCGCCGACGGATCGGTGGACGGCGAGGTGCCCGGGTCGACGCCGGGCAGGCCGCCGTCCACGGCGAGGCCGGAGATCACCGCACAGCTGGGCCACGCCTTCGGGCCCTGGTCGTCCAGGACCTTCTCGGCGACGGAGATCTGCTGCGAGCGGCTGGCGAGGTCGGCGCGGGGCGCGAACTCCGTGCCGCCGTACGCCGACCAGGTCTCCTGCGAGAACTGGAGCCCGCCGTAGTAGCCGTTGCCGAGATCGGCGCTCCACATGCCGCCGCTCTCGCACTCCGCGACCCGGTCCCAGGTGGTGGCCTCGGCCGCGTGCGCGCCGCCGGCGCCGAGCAGCGGGATGGCGATGGCCGATCCCGTCACGCCCGCGGCGACGATGAGGGCGGGTGCCTGGCGAGGGCGGCGGTGTCTGCCGTTCGCGGAGCCCATGGGTATGCCTTCCGTGCGACTGACAAGCGAGTGGCCTGAGCGCCGCACAGCGGATTCCGTGCCTGCTTCGGCGCCCAAGTGACGCGTGAGCAAGGTGCGACCGACGCGTCGAACCGTGAACCTAGCGGGACTCGAACGTGTGTCACAAGTCGATGCAGCGCAGATCACGTGAAAGTCACAGAGTTGACACTGTGTCACTTTTTTCGGTCCGGGCACCCGGCTCGAACGCGACCGGAAGGGTGCGCAGTCCACGCATGATGAGCCCGCCGCGCCAGCGCAAATCGCCAGGTTCGCCCGTAAGCCGCAGGTCAGGAAGGCGTCTGAGCAGAGTGGTCAGCGCGGTCTGTCCCTCCAGCCGGGCCAGCGGCGCCCCCAGGCAGTAGTGGATGCCGTGCCCGTAGCCGAGGTGCTGATTGTCACGCCGCGCAAGGTCCAGCGTGTCCGGATCCGTGAACCGCTCCGGGTCGCGGTCGGCCGCCGCCAGCACCACGAGTACGGGGTCCCCGGCGGCGATCTCCTCGCCGCCCAGGGTCAGCGCCTCGGTGGCGTACCGCCAGGTCGCCATCTCCACCGGCCCGTCGAAGCGGAGCAGCTCCTCGATGCCGGTGGCCAGCAGCGCCTCCTCCCCCGCCGCCAGGGAGGCCTCCAGCCGGGCGCGCTGCTCGGGGTGGCGCAGGAGCGCGTAGGTCCCGTTGCCGATGAGGTTGACCGTCGTCTCGAACCCGGCGAACAGCAGGATGAACGCCATGGCTGCCGCCTCGTTCTCCGTGAGGTGCTCGCCGTGGTCGCTGGCCCGGATCAGCCCGGAGATCAGGTCGTCGCCGGGGTTCTCCCTCTTGCGGTGGATGAGTTCGGCGAGGTAGCCGCGCATCTTCTTCACCGACCGGGCGACCCCGCCGCGCGGCCCGCCGCCGTGCCGGATCATCATGCCCGCCCAGTCCCGGAAGTCGTCCTGGTCCTCCTCGGGGACGCCGAGCAGGTCGCAGATGGCGTAGATGGGGAGGGGGAAGGCGAAGTCGTGGATGAGGTCGGCGTTCCCCTTCTCCACGAAGTCGTCGATGAGCCGGTCCGTCAGCTCCTGCACGCGGGGCGCGAACTCCGCGACCCGGCGCGGGGTGAACGCCTTGGACACGAGCCGGCGCAGCCGGGTGTGGTCCGGGGGGTCGATGTTGAGCAGATGCGTCATCAGCTCCGCCTTGCGCTCCCCCGGGATCCCCGTCTTCCCCTTGGCGTGCGGCGACTCGGCGTGGTGGGCCGGGTTCTTGGAGAGCCGCGCGTCGGCGAGCGCCTCCTTGGCGTCCGCGTACCGGGTCACGAGCCAGGCCTCGACCCCGCTGGGCAGCGCGGTGCGGTGCACGGGGCGGTGCTCGCGGAGCCAGGCGTAGGCGGGGTAGGGGTCGGTGGCGAACTCCCAGGTGAAGAGTTCGGGGGCGGCCGGGGCGGTGGAGGTGCGGGGGCAGGCGGGGGTGTCGTTCACTCCTCGACGTTATCGGGCGGGGTGCCGGTGACCGTGCGCGGTGCGGGAGGGCCCGCGTCACCCTCCGCCGCCAGGATCGCGTCGCGGTAGGCGCGGGCCGCGGCGCGCAGGGCGGCCTCCGGGTCGGTGCCGTTCGCCTCGGCGGCGACGGCGAGGGCGAGCAGCTCGTAGCCGATGGTGTCGCCGGTGGGGAGGGGGACGTCGAGGCCCGCCGTACGGACGCGGCTCGCGAGCTTCGCGGCGAGGGCCAGGCCGGGCTGGCCGAGGGGGACGCCTTCGGTGACCGAGGTCCGCTGCTTCTCGATCGCCTTGGTGCGCAGCCAGTGCGCGTGGACGTCCTCGGGGGTCTGGGCGCTCTCGTCGCCGAAGACGTGCGGGTGGCGGTGGATCAGCTTCTCGACGAGGCCGCCCGCGACGTCGTCGATGGCGAAGGGCTCCTCCCCGTCCTCCGGGCGGCCCTCCTCGGCGATCCTGGCGTGGAAGACGACCTGGAGAAGGACGTCGCCGAGTTCCTCGCGCAGTTCGTCCCGGTCGCCGTCCTCGATCGCCTCGACCAGTTCGTACGCCTCCTCGATGGCGTACTTGGCGAGGCCCCGGTGTGTCTTCCGCGAGGTCCAGGGGCACTCCCGGCGGATGCGGTCCATGACCTGGACCAGGTCCAGGAGGCGGGCCCCGGGCAGGTCGTAGGAGCCGGGGAGCAGTTCCAGGTCCGGCATGGCCACCCGGCCGGAGCCGCCGAGCCGGGCCAGGCCGTCCGTCAGACGGCTGTCGCCCTCGCCGCCGACCAGGACGACGACGGTCCGGCCGCCCGCGCAGTCGGCGACCAGTTCGTCGGCGGAGGGTGTGGCGTGCTCGACGCTCACGCCCGCCTCGCGGAGGTAGGGGAGCTGCGGGTGGTCAGGACCGGCGACGAGGACCCGGTCGGCCGCGTGCAGCGTCTGCCAGGCCGGCCAGGACAGCAGGCCGGGCGCGACCCGGTGGCTGGCGGTGAGCAGGACGACGCGGCCGGGGTCGGCGGGGGTCTCGACGGGGGCGTCGGGGGCTTCGGCGTTCACCCTGCGAACCTACCTCCGGCCCCGGGGCTTCCGGCCCGCCGGTTCGGACGTCCGCCAGTTCAGGCGCCCGCCTGGGCGTCCTTCGGCGGGAACTCGGTGACCTGGGTGATCCAGGGCGCGCTGTAATTGCCGAGCTGCATCTTCTGGTCGTCCCAGGTGCCGAAGCGCGGGTTGACGTCGATGTCGAGGGCCTTCGACGCCTTGGTGAGGGCCTCGCCGACGACCTGCTGGCCGGCCGGTGTGCCCAGGTCCGCGCCGAGCGCCTCGGCCAGCTTCGGGAGCTGGACCTCCTGGCGCATGTCGGCGTCGATCTGTTCCGGGGCGACCCAGCGCTGCTGGAGCATCATCGCCTCGAACCGCTCCTCGCCGCCCTGCTGGGCGCGGTTGGCCTGCCGCATCTCCTGGATCTCCTTGCGGGTGACCGTGACCCCGGCGTCCGCGGCGGCGCGGTCGAGGACCCGGCCGAAGATCAGCCCGTGCAGCTTGGCGCGGTTGAGCTGGCCCGACTTGTTCACCAGCTGGGCGGCCTCCGGGGAGCTGTTCTGGGCGTTGCGGACGTCCGCGGCGCGGTCCTGGACCGTCGACACCTCGATCCGCTCTCCGCCCACGACGGCCGCGGCGCCGGGGTGGGACTGGTTGCCGCAGGCCGAAAGGAGCGGCGCGGCGACGAGTGTCGCGGCGAGGACGGCGAGCGCGGTGCGACGACGGCGGTGCAAAGGAGCCTCCCGGGGAGAGTTTGTGCATCAGTGCACAAAGCCTTGCGGTGATCGATGTTAGGCAGTGGAGGTGGCCGGTGCCACTGATTCGACCAACGATTCGGGAGGAGTTGGGGATGTGGTCGGGAAAGTCGTCCGGTATGGGGCCGGTACGGGGCGCTGTCAGACCCCGCGGACGTCCCGCTGGTGGCTGAGCAGGCGGCGCAGGTCCATCGGCAGCGGGTGGTGCGGCCCGTAGGTGCGCTCGGCGTCGTACAGCAGGGCCTGGAGCTGTGCCCGGCCCGCGGTGTGGTCGCCGACCGCCAGGAGCAGTTGCCCGATGCGGTGCCGGATGTCGAGTGCGCGGCCGGGGTCGGGGGCGGCCGTCCCGTAGGCGTTCTCGTAGTACGGAAGGACCGCGCGGTACTCGACCAGCGCGGCCCCGGCCTCGCCGAGCTGTTCGAGGCACTGGGCGGCGTCGTAGCGGAACTGGAGGGCCTGGGCGTCGGCCTGGCCCGCTTCGGCGGCGCGGTCCTCGGCGAGGCGGCGCAGCTCGGGCAGGGCGCGCCGGTACTGCCCGTCGTCCATCAGGGTCGCGGCGTACTGCTTGCGCAGGATGCGGACGACCGGTGAGTGCTCGCCGTGCTCGGCGGCGGCGGCCGGGAGCGTGGCGCCGAGGACGTCCACGGCCTGGGTGATGCGGCCCTCGCCGAGCAGCTTCTTGACCTCGTCCACGGCGCGCGCGACGTCCGGCCTGGCGGGCGGCGGGGTGCCCGGCGGCAGGTGGGCGGGGCGCGCGGGGACCGGTGCGGCGGCCGGGGGCGGGGTGAAGGACGGCGGGGCGGCGGGGGCGGGGGGCGGCGCGGCGAAGGCGGCGGGCGCGGGTACGGAGGCCGGGGTCGCCGCGCGGTCCGGCCAGGGGGCGTGCGGCCGCAGGAACGGGCGCGTCGGGTCGAGCGGCCCGGCGGGGGTCCCGTGCTTCGGCAGCAGCGGGGCGAGGTCCTCGTACACCTCCTGCGCGGAGGCGGGCCGGTCGCCCGGGTCCTTGGCGAGCAGCCGCAGCACGAGGGCTTCGAGCGGTACGGGGATCTCGGGGCGGGTGCGGCGGACCGGGACCGGGGGCTCGTACAGGTGGCGGTGGAGCACGCCGAGCGCGGTGGAACCGGCGAACGGCACGTCGCCGCTGAGGAGTTCGTGCAGGAGCACCCCGAGGGCATACAGGTCGGTGTACGGGCCGACCGCGCCGCCCATCGCCTGCTCGGGGGCCATGTAGGCCGGGGAGCCGATGGGGGAACCGGTGTGTGTGAGGCGGGTGGTGTCCGTGTCGAGGACGGAGGCGACGCCGAGGTCGAGGACGGTGAGGGTGCCGTCGGGACGGACCATCACGTTCCGGGGCTTGAGGTCGCGGTGGACGATCGGCACCGCGTGCACCGCGCAGAGGACCGCGCAGAGCTGGGCGGCGACCGCGACGGCCCACGTCCAGGGGTAGGGGTCCTGCTCGTTGAGGTGGTCGGCGAGGTCGGCGCCCTCGACGTACTGCATGACGAGGTAGAGGTCGTCGTCGTCGCTGCCCGCGTCGTGGACGGTGACCAGGCCGGGGTGGTCGACCCGCGCGGTGACCCGGCACTCGCGGACGAACCGGCGGTGCAGTTCGTCGGCCGCGTCGCTGCCGGTGGGGCCGGCGACCCGGTCGGGGCGCAGCAGCTTCACGGCGACACGACGGTCCAGGCGCCGGTCGTACGCCGTCCACACCTGGCCCATGCCGCCCTGGCCGAGGATGGTCGCCAGTTCGTACCGGTCGGCGATGATCCGCCCGCTCACCGGCCCTCGCCCTCCCTGTTCTCCTTGCGGAGGTAGTCGCTCAGCTCGTCCAGCTCGGCGCGGACCTGGTCGAGGCGCTGGGGGGCGGGGGTGGGCGTGGGCGGCGGGGTCTGCACGGTGTACGGGTTGGGCTGCGGGCGCTGCTGGTGGTGCTGGTGCTGGTGGTGCTGCGCGGGATGCCGCTGGTACGGGAGCGGCGCGGGAGGCACGGTCGCGGAGGCGCCGTGCGGGGGCGGGGGGCCGTAGTGGCGTATCTCCGCGTACAAGTAGTAGGCGATCACCCCGACCAGCACGGCGACGAGCCAGACCATCATGAGCAGCGCCTGCGTGTCCGACATGTCGTCGGGGTCGTCCGGCGTCTCCATGACGAAGACGAACAACCCGGTGTTGAGGACGACCACGACCGCCAGCAGCACCCAGTCGCGCGTCCTCCGGGTGACGATCGCGAGCCGCAGCATCGCCACCCAGCCCAGCAGGCCGCAGCTCAGCGCGGTCACCGCCACGAGGATCACGCGCACCGCGGCGAGCGTCGCCGGGGACGGCCGGGATGTCGTCTGCTGCTGCGGCGTCGGGCCGTAGCCGTGCATGTGCTGCTCCTGGGGCGCGTATGTCGGACGTGTGGGGTGAGCGTATACACCTCCGCCGATCAGCCGTCCCCGGCTGGGCCCGACCGTTGTCGTTCACCTCACTCGGGCGTCACCGTGCCGTCCGTCAGCCCGTCGTACATCCCCTGGACCAGCAGCCCGCCGAGCCGCTCCGCCTTCCGCAGCGCTTCCTCGAACGCGGCAAGCTCGCGGAACCGTTCCCCGTACCTCCGCTGTTCGGCGAGCGGCATCCGGGGCAGCTGAAGGCGCCGGGCGTCCAGCCGGGCCGCGGTGGAGGCGTAGCTGCTGGCCTGCCGGTTGTTGGCGGTGCCGCGCAGGAACCCGGCGAGGAACCACGGATCGAGGGCGGCCGGATCGGGCCGCAGCAGCTGGAGGTTGCGGCCGAGAGCGGCGCCCGCGTCGCCCTCGCCGACGACCCGGACGACGGTCCCGCCGCCGAGCACGGGCACCACGACGTCGCCGGGTTCGAGCACGACCGGGTCGTCGGGGGCCGCGCCCGTGGCCTCCGGGCCGGTGAGCGGGGTTCCGGCCGGGACCGCGCCGGTGAGGACGTCGTGCTCGGTGAGGACGGGGCCGGGGCCGCCCGGGGCCGCGTTGCCGGTGTGCAGCGAGAGCGCCCCGCCGCGGGCGAGTTCGCCGACGGTGGTCCGGGGGCGGTGCGCGGGGGCGGCGGGGGCGGCGGGGGACGGAGTGAGGCGGGCGGTCAGCCGGAGGGTCTCGGCGAGCCGCTCCCGCACGTCGCCGAGCCCGGACGCGCCCGAACCGGGCGCGGGGCGGGGCAGATACCGGGCCGGGGCCAGGTCCACGTCGTCGTCGAGGAGTTCGACCACGGGCACGACGCGGCTGACGCCGGGGAGGTCGGCCCGGTCGCGCCAGGCGTCGAGCACGGCGGCGCGCACGACGGGCCAGTCGAGCCGGTCGCGTCCGCCGCCCGCCGCCTTGCCGCCCGCCGCCTTGCCGCCCGGCTCCCCGGCGGACGCCGCGAGTGAGGCGGTGTCGGCCAGGAGGAGGTCCGGGCCGGGGCGGACTCCGGGCGTCGGCCTGCGCAGGACCCAGAGGTGGAGCGGAATGCCGTACGGGGGTGCGGCGCCGGCCGGGAGGGCGATGACGGCGCGGAGGGCTCCCCTGCGCAGGAGGTCGGCGCGGATGCGGCGGCCGGAGCGCCGGGAGGCGGCGGCCGGGGGCATCAGCAGGACGGCGGTGCCGCCGTCGCGCAGCCGGGCCAGGGCGTGCTGGACCCAGGCCAGTTCGGACTCGACGCGGGCGGGGAAGCCGTACTCCCAGCGCGGGTCGTAGGCCAGCTCGTCGTGACCCCAGTTGCGGTCGTTGAAAGGCGGGTGACAGAGCACGGTGTCGGTCGCGAGCCGCGCGAAGGCGTCGGCCCGCAGGGTGTCCCCGGTCCGCACGGCCAGGGGGGAAGGGGCGCTGTGCGTTACGTCGGCGCCCAGGGCGAGGCGCAGCGCGGTGAGGGCGGCGAGCCCGGCGTCGGCCTCCTGGGCGTACAGCGCCGCGGGTCCGGCGACGGCGCGGAGCAGGGCGCCGGTCCCGGCGGCCGGGTCGAGGACGCTGCGGAGCGGCCGGCCGGGGGCCGGGCGGCCGGCGTCCTTCGGGGGTTCGGCGAGGTCCGCCATCAGCTCGGCGAGGTGCGGCGGGGTCAGCGTGTACTGGCGGGGGTTGGCGTCCAGATGCCGGCCGAGCAGGAACTCGAAGGTCTGACCGGCCCCGATCCCGGCGGCGAGTTGCGCGGCGGCGCGCAGGAGCGGCACGGAGGGCGACAGGTCCTGCGCGGTGGGGGTGCGTACGGCTCGGCCCCTGTGAACTCCCGGAGCTTCGGGCGAGAGCGCCGGAGGGCCGGGCGGGGGCGGGGGCGCGGTGGGGGCGGGCGCGGGTGCGGGTCCGGACGCGGTGGGGGCGGGCCCCGTGGATCCCGGGGTGGCCGACCCGGGCGCGGTCGATGCGGGCGCCGTCGCGTCGGGCCCGGGCGCCGTCGCGGCGGCGGTCTCCGGTGGGCCGACGGTTCTCGGGGGTGCGACCCCGCCGGGCCACGGGGCGCCGGTAGGGGTGTCGGGGCCGAGCCGGGCGGTGAGCACGTGGTCCATGGCGTGCGGCAGCAGCTCGGCCATCCGCTCGTCGGACGTGGCGGTCAACTCCAGCCAGGCGGTGGGCCGGTCACGGACGAGCAGCAGAGCGCAGCCGGTGTGCACCAGAGCCTGCGCGGCTCCCGCGGGGTGCCCGGCCACCTCCTGCCAGACCCGCTCGCGGAGCGGTACCTCGGCGAGTTTCCCCTGGTCGCGCAGCCATTGCTCCACATCGGCCAGTGCGAAGGAGGGGCTGGCCGCGGTGCCGCCGACCGGCTGAGGGAAGTCGGCATGCCGGCGGCGCCAGTTGCTGACGGCGGCACGGCCCACTCCCGCCAGCCGCGCGATCCCGGCCGCGGTGACCTCCGTCGCGTTCTCCGGCACTGGCTCTCCCTTGGTCTGTCCGCGCTGGCTGCCCGCGAGCATAGCTAATCACCCGCACCACACCGGAAAGCATCGTTGCTCGACCGGTCACGGATCTTTCGTGTTGACTCGGTTCACAAGCTCTGTTGTTATTGATCCGCATCCGCCCCCACCAGGGGCCGCTTTCCTCTCTGCTGACCGGCGCCGCGCGCCTCTCCTTCCGGAGCCTGACCCATGCGTCTCATCACCCGTATATCCGTCAACACCGTCTGCGCGATGACCCTGTTCGGCCTCGCCGCCTGCGGCACTGACGCCCCGAAGGAGACCGGGCCGTTCGCCGGAGTGTCCGGTCCGGAGGTCGTGAACAAGGCCCTCACGAAGACGACCGGCGTCAAGTCCCTGCGGATCGGGCTCGACATGACCACGGCCGACGGCCGGGTCGAGGCCGACTTCGCCACGAGCCTGGGAGGCGACTGCACGGGAACGATGACCATGGGCGGCACGGGCACGATGGAGGTCCGCAAGACCGGCGACACGGTCTACACGAAGCTCGACGAGGCCCTGCTGCGCGAGCAGTCGAAGGGCGAGCCGAAGGAGGACGTGGACGCGGCCGTCAAGCTGATCGCGGGCCGCTGGATGGAGTCGAAGGCCTCCGATCCGGACACCAAGGACACCATCGAGTTCTGCGATCTGAAGGGACTGCTCAAGGAGTTCGAGGCGGGCGACAACGCCGCCCGCAAGAAGGGCCCCACGACGGTCGCCGGCAAGCCCGCTCTGCGCCTCACGGAGAAGGAGGGCAAGGAGAGGTACACCATCGACGTCTCCGCCGAGGGCGCCCCGTACATCCTGCGCGTGACCTCCCGGGGCGGCGAGGAGCCGATGACGATGAACCTGTCCGAGTTCGACGTTCCCGTCGTGGCGGAGAAGCCCGCCGCGAAGGACATCGTCGACCTGGAGCAGTAGGGCTCGGCCCGCCCGCCCGCGCGGCGGGCGCGTCGGCCGCCGTCCACGCGCCCGCCGGCCGGCCGCCCGGCCCGCCCGCGGGTTGCGTCCGGGCCCCCGGTCACCCCACCGGCGCCGGGGCCCCGCCCGTGAAGTCCACCTCGGCCGACGGCAGTACGCGCACCCGGCGGCCGGGGAAGCGGAGGTTGCGGTAGATCTCGTTGTGGTGCGCGACGGACGCCTCCGGCGCGGCGTACGGGCCGGGGCCGGGGCGGACGGACGTGGTGTGCCCGTCCGCGACGAGCACCACGTCGTACCCCCGGCTCAACGCCTGCCGGGCCGTGGACTCGACGCAGATCTCGGTCGCGAACCCGGTGACGACGACCTCGGTGACCCCCCGGGCGCGCAGGACCGCGTCCAGTTCCGTGTCCAGGAAGCTGTCCGGGGCGGCCTTGGGCACGACCGTCTCACCGGGGGCGGGCGCCAGTTCGGGCACGATCCGCCACCCCTCGGTCCCGGGTTCCAGCTCCTCGTCCCGCTGCTGCACCAGCACCACCGGCGCACCGGCCGCCTTGGCCCGCTCCTGGAGTCCGGCGATGGCCGCGACGGTGGCGGACGCCCGGTACGCCATCGCCACCAGGGCGTTCTGCATGTCGATGACGAGGAGAGCGGGGACGGGAGCGGGGACGAGCGCGGGGGCGGGCGTCACGGCGGGCGTCGTACCCGGGCCGTCGGGCACGGACGTCACAGCCGGTGCCGTACCCAGACGTTGGGCTCGACGTAGACCGCGTAACCGTGCTCGAGCGCGCAGTGCACCGGGACGAGCGCCCCCGGCACCTCCACCGGGCCGTCCGTGTCGAACGGCAACCCGGTCCACTCGCGCCACTGGGCGAGCGAACCACGCACGGTCATCGACACGGTGGCGACCGAGTCCACCTTCCCGCCCGCCCGGGCGTGCACCCGCAGCCAGGGATCCTCGGGCAGCCCGTCCTCGGCACGGGTCAGCCGGGCGTACTCCTCCATCGGCCGGCCGGGGCGCAGGTGCTTGCCGTTCGGCCGCACCGGGGCGACGACCTGCCCGAAGCCGAGCCGTCGCGCGTTGTCGCGCATCGCGGCGAGCATCCGGCCCGATATCCCCTTGCCCAGATGGCCGGTGGCCACCGTGATGTCGATCGCGCTGACCGTGTCGGGCGTGTTCCCGCGCCGCAGGTCCGAGAAGGCCCACAGCAGCACCTGGTCCCAGCCGCCGACGGGCAGTTCGCCGCGCCCGGGGGTGTCCAGCAGGAAGGGCACGCTGAACGCGCGGGCGACCACGACACCCTCGGGGTCGGTGGCGACCAGCACGTACTGGGGGAACTCGACCGCGATCCGCGGGAAGTTCGCCCAGCCGACGAGGTCCTCCAGGATGAACTCCGGCCAGGTGTCCGGCATCCGGTCCAGGGCGTCGGCCAGCTCCGGGCGCTCGGCGAGGGTGGTGATGTTCAGCTCCATACGCGCGACCCTAAACAGCCTCCACCTCTCCGACCAGCGAATATCGGGGCGGGCCGCCGCCGCGCACTCCGGAGCCGCTCGGCCGGCCGCCGCCCACTCCGGGACCGCTCACCCGGCCCCCGCCCACTCCCGGGCCGCTCGCCCGGCCGCTCGCCCACTCCCGGGCCGCTCGCCCGGTCCGCCGCGCTCCGGCTACCGTCACGCCGCATGACGACGACACCTCCGTCCGCCTCCGCCGGTCCCGTACTGATCCGGCCCGCCCGCGCGGCGGACCTCGACCTCCTGGAGCGGCACCTGCCCTCGCCCGGCCGGACCCGGCGGCACGCGGCCCGGTTCGACCGGCAGGAGCAGGGCCTCAGCACCTTCCTCACCGCCTGGGCCGACGACGTACCCGTCGGAACGGCGCAGATCCTCTGGCAGGGCTGCGCGGCCCCGGAGGTCCAGGCCCGTTTCCCCGGCTGCCCCGAGTTGAACGGGCTCGGGATCTGGCCACCGGAGCTGCGCTCCCGGGGCATCGGTACGGCGCTGATCCGGGCGGCGGAGGAGCGGGTCCGGGCCGCCGGTCACGCCCTGATCGGTCTGGGCGTGGACGACGACAACCACCGGGCGGCCGCGCTCTACTTGCGGATCGGTTACGGGGAGACCGACTGCCGCTACCTGGACCGGTACGCGTTCCTCGACGCCGACGGCGTCCGGCAGGAGGTCGCGGATCCGGCCCGCTTCCTGGTCAAGGAGCTCGGCGATGCCGCTCCCGGACCGGCGTGATCCAGCCGGAACCGTGAGGTGTCCATGCCGCGTCCCCACCCGTGACTTCGCACCCGGTGCACCACTCGTCGAGGAGCAGAACCATGACCCAGCCAGGCACGACACCGCCCCGCCCCCGGAGGGCCGCCGGGTGCTTGCAGAGCCTGGTGGTGCTCGCGGTGATCCTCGGTCTGGGCTACGGGGCGTCCAAGCTCTTCGGTGACGATTCCTCGAAGAACTCCTCGTCGTCGTCCTCGTCGTCCTCGTCGTCCTCGTCCGCCTCGGACGGCAAGGGCGGCTCGTGGGAGATCGGCGACTGCGGGGGCCCGGACCCGGAGAACAAGCCGGACGGCTACCGGGCCTTCGACTGCGACGAGTCGGGAGCGACCTTCGAGGCGCTGGAGATCAAGAGCGCGAGCATCATGCCCAACGCGATCCAGTGCCCGGCCGGAACGGACCTGATCATCCAGGTCTCCCGGGTCTTCGGCTCCGGCGACGGCAAGAAGGGCGGCGGCATCCCGACCAACACGGTCTGCGGCCGCAACCTGTCCGGGGAGCACCCCGGGGACGCGGGCGCCGGGGGCGGCCAGCTCGTCGAGGGCGACTGCGTCTCGGCGACCGCCAAGGAGATCGCCTGCGCCTCGGCCGGGGCGGACGACTTCAAGGTCCTCGGACTCGTCAAGGAGAAGAAGGAGTGCCCGGCAGCGACCACCGAACCCATGCAGCTGATGATGGCGATGGGCCGCCCGTACGACGTCATCTGCGGCGGCAAGGTCTGAGACCCGCCCGCTCCCGGGTCCGGCGGCCCGGGTCCGGTCCGGCGGCCCGGCGGCCCGGGTCCGGTCCGGCGGCCCGGCGGCCAGGGTCCACGCGCGCGTGCCGCTCAGCCGCCGCACTGGGCGAGCATGGCCCGCTTGTCGGCCGTCGTGACCGGGAGTTCGTACTTCAGCGAGACCTGGGCGAACCGCACCGCGTAGGAGCAGCGGACCGGCTTGTACGGGGGCAGCCAGGAGGCGGGGCCGGAGTCCCGCTTGGCGTTGTTGGCCGGGCCGTCCACCGGGAGGAGGTTGAGCGGGTCGTTCGCGATCTGCTCGCGTTTGGACTCGTTCCAGCGGGCGGCGCCCATCTGCCAGTCGTAGGACAGCGGCATCACATGGTCGATCTGCACCTCGGTCGCCTGCTGCTTGCGCCAGTCGATGCGCTCGCCGGTGTAGGGGTCCTGGAGCGTCATCGACATGACGACGCAGTCGGACCCCGCCTTGTGCTCGATGTCCTTGCCGTCCCGGGCGAGCAGGTCGTTGCGGGTGTCGCAGCCGTTGCGGGCGAGCGGGATGCCGTCGATCCCGTCCTTCCAGGCGTAGCCGAACTTCTTCCGCTCGTAGCCGGTCTTCGGGCCGCGGCCCTTGGTGGCCACCTTCTCGATGATCTTCCGGGCGGCTGCCCGGTCCGCTTCGGTGGTGAGGGGGGCCAGGCCCGGCTTCGTACCGTCGGGGTTGTCCAGCGGGCTGGCGCCGAAGCCCTCGGCGGACCGCGCGCCACCGCTGGTCCCGCCGCTCGCGCTGCCTCCGCCGTCGTCGGACGTGAGGTCGTCGGGGGTGCAGCCGCCCGCCAGGGCGATCGCGACGAGAGCGCCGATGGCGGGCAGGGCCGCTCGGTACGGACCGTGCGTACGGGGAGCTATCACGTGGAGCCGTCCTGACGGGGAGAAAGCCGAACGCCGAGAATCCTATGGTCGTCTTCCCCGTCGGGGGCGCATCCATGACCGCGCCTCAGCACAGCGTGCTCCCCCGCCCGGTCACACCTTCCCGATGCCCAGGGTGTTCGCGGCAGGCAGCAGCCCCGAGCCGATGACCGCCAGCCAGGGCTCCCCCAGCAGCTCCACCAACCGCTCCCGCCCCGGCTCCCCCAGCGCCCGCCACGGCTTTGCGGCCTCCTCGTCGGTACGCAGCTCCACCTTCGCGCGCAGCTCGCGCCCCGCGTCCGTGGCCGTGCCGTCCGCCGCCAGCAGCCCGCGGTCCTGGAGCCGCCGCCGGGCCGCGTCCCACTCCTCCGCGCCCCATCCCCGGCTGGCGAACACCTCGGCGGGCGCCGCGCCGACCGCCGCGAAGGAGACCAGCGATTCGACCGGGTCGAGGCCTGCCCCGGCCAGGGCGGCAATGTGCCCGTCGCCCCGGTGTTCGCGCAGAACGGTCGCCGCGTGCCAGAGCACCAGGTGCGGAGCGTCCGGCCAGGGCAGCGCGGAGTTGGCGGCTCCGAGACCGCCGGGCACCCCCGGACCCACCGCCTCCGCCGCGCGGCGGGCCAGTGCGGCGGCCTCCTCGAATCCCCGCTCCTCCACCCGGTCCCCGAACAGGGCCCGGCAGGAACGGTCGACCGCCCGCAGCCGGGCCGCCAGAACCGCGTCCGGCGCGGCCGTCGACCAGACGGCCGGAACATAGCGCTCCACCATCGCCGGAGCGAAGCTGTGGAACGTCCGCACGGCCTCCGCCGCCCCCGCCGCCCCCAACGGGGCCGCCCGCCAGGCGAAGTAGCCCGACCAGCGCTCCTCGGTGTCGTACCCCAGCGCGGCGGCCTCCTCGAACGCCTCGGGGGCGTAGTACAGAACGGCGTGCAGGGGCTCCAGGAGGTGCCACATCTGCCGCACACGGGCCGGTTCTCCGGTCATGGTCTCCACCTTCCCGAACAGTGATCGCGCATCTTTCCAGTGACTAGATCAGATCTCCAGCATGCGCACACCGCCAGAACTTGTCAATGACTAGATACCGGGTAGGGTGCTGCCATGAGCAACGAGCGCGAGCGCACGTACCACCACGGCGACCTGCGGCGCGTGATCCTGGACGCCGCTCTCGACGTCATCGCGGCGAACGGGCCCGGGGCCCTGAGCCTGCGCGACCTGGCCCGGCGGGCGGACGTGTCCCACGCCGCGCCGGCGCACCACTTCAAGGACCGCACGGGCCTGCTGACCGCCGTGGCCGCCGAGGGGTACGCCCTCTTCGCCGACGCGCTGGCCGACGCGCCGGACCTCCGCGAGCGGGGCGTCGCGTACGTACGGTTCGCGGCGACGCACCCGGCGCACTTCCAGGTGATGTTCCAGCCGGACCTGCACCGCACCGACGATCCGGGCCTGCTGACCGCCCGGGCCCGGGCGACCGAGGCCCTGCGCGCGGGCGTGGCGGACCTCCCGCAGGCCGGCCGGGGCGAGGACGACCGCCTCGCGGGCGTGGCCGCCTGGTCACTGGCGCACGGTTTCGCGACGCTGCTGCTCAGCGGCAACCTGGCAGACGCACTGGAGGGCCGGGACCCGGAGGCCGCCTTCCGGTCCCTCACCGGTCTGATCTTCACTCCGGAAAAGGGTCACGACGGCTGACGGCCCCCTCTAGGCTGTCCCCATGGGCGTTTCCTGAGCGACGAACGAGGTCCCCACCAGGACCGGAAGCAGCCCGGCGTCGACCGCCGGGCCCCGTTCGTCTGCCCGCGCACCTCTCCCAGGAGACCCCGCCATGCCGTACCCCCGCCCCACCCCCGCCCGCACCGCCTCCGCTCCTCTGCCCGCCGGCCCCCTGGCCCTGGACCACCGGGTCGAGCTGCTGCGCGCGACGGCCGAGGCCGATCCCCGGGTGGAGGGCGTTCTCCTCTACGGCTCGTGGACGCTCGGCGAGGCCGACGCCCACTCGGACCTGGACGCCTGCCTGTACGTACGGGAGGAGGACGCCGACACCTTCGACGGGCGGGAGTTCGTGGAGCGGCTCGCCCCGCTGAAGCTGGCGTACACCAACATGTACGGCATCCTCGCCGTGGTCTTCGACGACCTGATGCGCGGCGAGTTCCACGTCGAGCCCACCGGCCCCGGCATCGCCGAGATCGCCACCTGGCGCGGCCAGGTCCACTTCCCCCGCCCCGAGGCGGCCGTCCTCCTGGACCGCACCGGCCGCCTGACCACCGCCGCCCGGGCACTTGCCGCCTTCACCCCTCCGGAGCCTCTGGCGACCGCCCAGCAGCTCACCGACGAACTGGCCAACTGGACCCTGATGCTGGCCCACGTCCAGGCCCGGGGCGAATACGCCCGCGCCCACACCCTGCTGCACGCCGTCATCGCCCCCCTCCAGCTGAAGCTCTGCCGCCTGCTGCGCGGCTCGACCGCTCACTGGCTCACCCCGAGCCGCGCCCTGGAGGCGGACCTGCCGGCGGCGGACGTCGAGCGGTACGCCACGACGACCGGGCCCCTGACCCCGGAGGCGCTCCGCACGGCGGCGGCGAACAGCTGGGAGTGGAGCCGGGAGCTGGCGGCCGGGGCGGCAGACCGGTGGGGGACGCGGCTGCCGCTGGGGCTGCACGAGGAGATCGCGGGGGCGCTGTCCCCGGCTGCGTGACCTACCGCCCTGTCGCCGGAAAGCCGGTGGGGACCGCGTTCAGGCGGCCCCCACCGGCGTAGCACCGCTCCGGCGCAACACATCGGCCCCGCCGGGTGAGCAAACCCGGCGGGGCCCGGTCGTCAGCGGATCCCCGGTACCTACGACCCCAGGATCGTCGTCAGGAACTCGCCCGTCCACGCCAGCAGTTCGCGGCCGATGACCGGCTTGCCGCCGATCCTGCCCGTCGTCGGGCGCGGGACCAGGATCTGGTGGGCGGCCGGCTTGATGACCGTCTTGGGGTGCAGGCGCTTCAGGCGCAGCTCCTGGGACTCGCGCAACTCCACCGGGGCGAAGCGGATGTTGGAGCCCTGGAGGACGATCTCGCCGACGCCGCAGGCGCGGGCCAGCATGCGCAGGCCGGCGACCAGGAGGAGGTTCTCGACCGGTTCGGGCAGCGGGCCGTAGCGGTCGGTCAGCTCCTCGCGGACCGCGCGGATGTCGTCCTCCGAGGAGGCCGAGGCGATCGCGCGGTACGCCTGGAGGCGCAGCCGCTCGCCGGGGGCGTAGTCGTGCGGGACGTGCGCGTCGACCGGGAGTTCGATCTTGACCTCCAGCGGCGGCTCCTCCTGCTCGCCGCCCTCCATCTGGGCCCGGTAGTCGGCGACCGCCTCGCCGACCATGCGGACGTACAGGTCGAAGCCGACGCCCGCGATGTGGCCGGACTGCTCACCGCCGAGCAGATTGCCCGCGCCACGGATCTCCAGGTCCTTCATCGCCACGTACATGCCCGCGCCCATCTCGGTGTGCTGGGCGATGGTGGCCAGGCGCTCGTGGGCGGTCTCGGTGAGGGGCTTCTCCGGGGGGTACAGGAAGTAGGCGTAGCCCCGGTCCCGGCCTCGGCCCACCCGGCCGCGCAGCTGGTGCAGTTGGGAGAGACCGAAGTTGTCGCCGCGCTCCACGATCAGGGTGTTGGCGTTGGAGATGTCGATGCCGGACTCGACGATCGTCGTGGAGACCAGGACGTCGAACTTCTTCTCCCAGAAGTCCACCACCACCTGTTCCAGGGCCGCCTCCGACATCTGGCCGTGGGCCGTGGCGATCCTGGCCTCCGGGATGATCTCGCGGAGGCGTGCGGCGGCGCGGTCGATGGACTCGACCCGGTTGTGGATGTAGAAGACCTGGCCTTCGCGCAGCAGTTCGCGCCGTACGGCGGCGCCGATCTGCTTCTCCTCGTACGGGCCGACGAAGGTGAGGACCGGGTGGCGCTCCTCCGGCGGGGTGGTGATCGTGGACATCTCGCGGATGCCGGTGACCGCCATTTCGAGCGTACGGGGGATGGGGGTCGCGGACATCGTGAGCACGTCGACGTTGGCGCGGAGCTTCTTCAGCTGCTCCTTGTGCTCGACGCCGAACCGCTGCTCCTCGTCCACGATGACCAGGCCGAGGTCCTTGAACCTCGTCTCGGAGGAGAAGAGGCGGTGGGTGCCGATGACCAGGTCGACGGCCCCGTCCTTCAGGCCTTCGAGGGTGGCCTTGGACTCCGTTTCCGACTGGAAGCGGCTCAGGGCGCGGACGTTGACCGGGAATTGGGAGTAGCGCTCGGTGAACGTGCCGTAGTGCTGCTGGACGAGGAGAGTGGTGGGGACGAGGACCGCCACCTGCTTGCCGTCCTGCACCGCCTTGAAGGCGGCCCTGACCGCGATCTCCGTCTTGCCGTAGCCGACGTCGCCGCAGACCAGCCGGTCCATCGGGACCGTCTTCTCCATGTCCTCCTTGACCTCGGCGATCGTGGACAGCTGGTCGGGCGTCTCCGCGTACGGGAAGGCGTCCTCCAGCTCGCGCTGCCAGGGGGTGTCCGCGCCAAAGGCGTGGCCCGGGGCGGCCATCCGGGCGCTGTAGAGCTTGATCAGGTCGGCGGCGATCTCCTTGACCGCCTTCTTCGCCCGCTGCTTCGTCTTCGTCCAGTCCGCGCCGCCGAGCCGGTGCAGCGTCGGGGCCTCGCCGCCGACGTACTTGGTGACCTGCTCCAGCTGGTCGGTCGGGATGTAGAGGCGGTCGCCCGGCTGGCCGCGCTTGGCGGGGGCGTACTCGACGAGCAGATACTCGCGGGTCGCGCCCTGGACCGTGCGCTGCACCATCTCCACGTACCGGCCGACACCGTGCTGCTCGTGGACGATGTAGTCGCCGACCTCCAGCGTCAGTGGGTCGATCGTCTTGCGGCGGCGGGCCGGCATCCGGCCCAGGTCCTTAGTGGCGGTGCGCTGGCCGGTCAGGTCCGTCTCGGTGAGCACGGCGAGTTTCAGCGCCGGGTCGACGAACCCCTGCTCGATGGCCCCGCAGGAGACGTGCACCAGGGACGGGGTGATCTCGGTCAGGTCAGCGTCGAGGCGGGCCGCGACGCCCTCGCCGCTCAGCACCTCGACCGTGCGGGCGGCGAGCCCCTGGCCCTCCGTCACGTACACCGTGCGCCAGCCGTCGGCCAGCCAGCCCTTGGTGTCGGCGAGCGCGCGGGCGGTGTCGCCCCGGTACGCCTCGGGGGCGTGCATGGAGAGCTGGAGGGTGTCGTCGTCGTGGTCGGCGGCGTCGGCCGCGAACGGTGAGATCGACCACCACATCATGCCCAGCTCGCGGGCCCGGTCCCGGACGTCCGCGATGCCCCACAGCGAGGCCGCGCCCACGTCGATGGGGGCCTCGCCGCCGCCCGCGCTCGCCGCCCACGACGCCTGGAGGAACTCCTGGCTCGTGGCGACGAGGTCGGCCGCCCGGGTGCGGACGCGCTCCGGGTCGCAGACGACCGCCATCGCGTCCTCCGGCAGGACGTCGAGCAGCAGCTCCATGTCGTCGACCAGGACGGGAGCCAGGGACTCCATGCCCTCGACCGCGATGCCCTCCGCGATCTTGCCGAGCAGTTCGCCCAGCTCCGGGTGGGCCTCGGCCAGCGTGGCGGCCCGCTCGCGGACCTGGTCGGTCAGCAGCAGCTCGCGGCAGGGCGGGGCCCACAGCCCGTGGGCCGCGACCTCCAGGGACCGCTGGTCGGCGATCTTGAAGTAGCGGATCTCCTCGACCTCGTCGCCCCAGAACTCCACCCGGAGGGGGTGCTCCTCGGTCGGCGGGAAGACGTCCAGGATCCCGCCGCGTACGGCGAACTCGCCGCGCTTCTCGACCAGTTCGACCCGGGAGTACGCGGCGGCCGCCAGTGCGTCCACCACCTCCCCCAGATCCGCGTTCTGTCCGCCGGTCAACGCGACGGGCTCCAGCTCGCCGAGCCCCTTGACCTGCGGCTGGAGTACGGAGCGGACCGGCGCGACGACAACGGAGACCGGGCCGGTCTCCGGGTCGTCCGCGCGCGGGTGGGCGAGCCGCCGCAGCACGGCGAGGCGGCGGCCGACGGTGTCCGAGCGGGGCGAGAGCCGCTCGTGCGGCAGGGTCTCCCAGGACGGGTACTCCGCAACCGTGTCCGGCGGCAGCAGCGTGCGCAGCGCGGCGGCCAGGTCCTCGGCCTCCCGGCCCGTCGCGGTGACGGCCAGCACGGTCCGGCCGGTCTGCCGGGCCAGCGCGGCCACGGCGAACGGCCGCGCGCCGGGCGGGCCCACCAGGTCGACGTGCGCCCGGTGCCCGTCTCCGGCTGCCTTCACCGCCTCGGCGAGCGCCGGGTCCGTAACGACGACATCCAGCAGACCGTGCAGACTCATGAAGTTTCCGTCCGGGGATCAGATCAGGGGGTACTGGCAGCGCGGGTTCCCTGGCAGCCGGCTGCTGCCAGGGGCAACGCGAAGGGCCCGACACGTCGGGGGTGCCCGGCGGATCAGGGACGGAAGGGGTCGCGGCGTCCGGTGCGGTGCGGTGCGCCGCGAGGCGCCGGAGCGTCCTCGTCGCGGAGCGATTCGGGCGTTCCGGCAGCGCGGCGAGGCGCCGTACCGGACATCGTGGCCCCGGCCATGATCCGCCGGGCACCCCCGGGGGCCGGGGGTTCCAGGGTACGACCCGGGGGTGACAACCGCGCTCGCAACGGGCGAGCGGGCACCGCCCGCACCCCTCGGCACGGCGGCCCGGGTTCCGTCCGCATCCCCCGGCACGGCGACCCGGGTTCCGCCCACATCCCCCGGCACGGCAGCGGCCCGGGTTCCGCCCACATCCCCCGGCACGGCAGCGGCCCGGGTTCCGCCCACATCCCCCGGCACGGCAGCGGCCCGGGTTCCGCCCACATCCCCCGGCACGGCAGCGGCCCGGGTTCCGCCCACACGTAGCGTCCGCCGCCCGCCCCGCCGCCGTCCATCCGCCCGTCGCGCCGGCACCGCCGCTCGTCGACGGTCGCGCGCCGTTCGTCTCCGTCCCGCACGCAGTTCCGTCGGGGATCCTCACAGGAGTGATCCCAGCGTCTAGTCTTTGCCCGACCATTGCACGGACACGCGGGCGAGTGTACGGCCGGGCGCGCCCCACATGCGGTACGGAGCACAGGGCACGGCGCACAGGGCACGGCGCACAGTCAACGGCACAGAGCACGGGGCACAGTCAAGGGCACGGGGCACGGGGCACGGGGCACGGGGCACGGTCAACGGCACGGCGGAGCGGGCGGCGGCACGGGGCGGACGGCGCGGGGCGATCCCCCTCGGCGCGCGCCCCCACGGCATGAGGCATCGGGGGCGTACGTGGACGAGAACGAGATGTCTGTCTTCGGGATCCCGGAGGCCGAGGAAGAGATCTACCGGCACTTCCTGCGCAACCCCGGCACCCGCGCCGAGGACCTCCACCTCCTGCCGGGCTCCCGGCCCCGGGAGGAGCGCGCCCGGATCGCCCGGCTCCAGGAGCTGGGGCTGCTGCGCGCCGAGGACGCCGAGCGGCGGATCTTCCCGGCCGATCCCGAGGTGGCCCTCACCCGGCTCGTGGACGTCCGGCTGCACGCGCTCCACCAGGAGCTGCGGGGCGTCACCCGATCGCGGCACGTCATTGATGGTCTACGCGCGGAGCAGGGGGCCCGTACGCCCGCTCCCGACACCTCGCGGGGCGCGCTCCTCGCCCACCGCAGCGGCCTGCTCTCCCACATCATTTCCCTGTTCGAACGCATCTGGGACCAGGCCGACGAGCTGTACCGGGCGAGCGACGGCACGGAGAGCGGCGCGGACGGCTCGGCCGCCCGGCCCTCCGGCATCGAGCGGCGGGTCCTGGTGGCGATGTGCACGGTGGGCAAGGACGAGGCGGGCGCGCGGGAGCTGGGGGTGTCGGTGCGAACCTACCGGCGGCACGTCGCCGATCTGATGCGGACGCTCGGCGCGGCCAGCAGGGTGCAGGCCGCGCTGCTGGCCCGGGAACGCGGCTGGATCTAGCGCGGCCGGATCTGGCCGTACTGACCCGTGAGGTCGGGGACGCGGCTGGACCTGGACCCCGTCCGAGCGGGACGGCTTAGCGGGCACGGGGTGGCGCCCGGTCCGAGCGATCCACCTCATGCTCGGGCGGCCTGGGACTGGCGCGGGTCAGGGCATGGCCCCCCGCGCCTACGACGCTCTCCACCGACCGCCCCGGCTGGAACGGGAGTCGGCGCCTTCGAGCGCGGCCACGACGACGGACCGGCGGCACGGTACGCCGACGCGGTGCGTGCCGGGGCGTGGGAGATCGGGTCGAAGGAACTGGTCAGGCGCATCACGGCGGCAGGTGTGCGGGGGCGAAGGGGCGGCCGACGCCGGAGTGGCGGACCACCGTCGGGGGCCGACTCGCGCGCCGCGTGCAACCCGGGCGGCTAGTCGGCGCACTTACCGGGGCGAGACCGTCTCCCGGAAGGAACCCGTATGCGGACCGCCCGTACCCGCCACCCGCTGCTCAAGGCCGTTGCCGCTGCCGCACTCTCCACCGCCCTGCTCACGTCACTGCCCGCGTCCGCGCAGCCGCGGAACACCGATGCCCCGGCCCGCTGGACGGCTCAGCCGCTGCCGTTCACCGACGCCAACCTCACGGACGCCGTGGGCGTGGCGCACGGGCGCACCCTGGCCGCCGGATTTGCCGTGCACAGGGAGGGCAAGGTGCACCGGTTCAGCCCGGTGGTGGCCGAACGGGTGTCGGCCGGGGGAACGTGGCGGCCCGTGGCAGCGGCGTCGGAGGCAGCGGGGAGCGTCAACAGCCGGGTCAACGCGATCGACGCGGACGGGCCGGACGACGTCTGGCTGGTGGGCGACGACGCCTCCGCGCTCGACGGGCAGATCTTCACCCAGCACTACGACGGTAAGCGGTGGAGCGTCGTTCCCGCCGCGTTGCCGGCCAAGGGTGAGGCGGGAGCACTGCTGGACGTCGACACGAGCACGGACGGCGCCTGGGCCGTGGGCTTCGCGCAGATCGAGGTGGCACGCACCTGGGACGAGGAGAAGGGTGGCTGGATCATCGAGTCCCGGAACTCCGGAATCGCCAGGCACTACGACGGGACCGGGTGGCGCGACGTACCGCTTCCCGAGCTCGGGGGCGACTACTGGTACCTGAATTCGGTGCGGGCGGTCTCGGCCGACGACGTCTGGGCGGCCGGATACGACGGGAACTCCGGTGGCCCGCTCCTCATGCATTACGACGGCACGTCCTGGAGCCAGGTCTCGGCCGCCGGGGTGACGGACCGGCCCGGCCACGCCCAGGGGCTCGCGGTCACCCCGGCGGGCGAGGTGTGGCTGGTGGCCGAGGACTGGGCCCCGGCCGACGGGACGACCCGGGCTCTGGTGGCCCGTTACGACGGGAAGCGGTGGCGCGCGGTCGAGGTGCCGGACGTCCAGGCCCGGCCCTTCGGAGTGACGGCCGTGCGCGGCGGCGGTATCGCCGTGGTCGGCCAGACGCTCGGCGAGCGACGCGATGCGCTGGCCTGGCGGTGGACGCCGACGCGGGCCGGGCTCGCCGACGGCTCGGGGACGGGCCGCTGGACGGTGCTCGCCCTGCCGCAGCCCACGACCACGGGCCCGTCCGAGAACTCGGCGAGCACGGTCGTCAGCGACGGGGCCGGCCTGACCGTCCTCGGCACCTCCGTCGTCCCCGGCTTCGAGCCGCAGCCGTTCGCGGCACTCAGGCGAGGCGGACGCTGACCCGGCCGGCCCTGAACCGCCAACCAGCCGACTGCCGTCGCGGGTTGTCGGCCTCCGCCTCTCGGCAGGCCCCCTGGCCGGCGTCCCGCGCCAGGGGGTAGCTGCGGATGGTGTCAGCAGATGACGTGGACGGCGTCGGTCCTGTTGTCCGCCGAGGCCGGGAGGGTGAAGCCCTGGCCGGGATTCGCATGGACGAGGTGCTCCCAGGCGCTGCCGTTCCAGTTCGCGAGGTTCACACGGTGACGGGTGCGGTTGAAGACGGACGTGGCCCGGTCACCGCCGCCCGCGAGACCGATGTTGTCGAACCAGCAGCCGTCCGTCGCGGTGTAGAAGCGCCCCACACCGCCTGCCTCGTCGTACAGGCAGATGTTGCCCGCCGGGCAGTCCCAGGCGGCCTGGGCGCCCGGTGCTGTCGGTGTCGCCGCGGCCGGCACGGCGGTCATGGTCAGTCCGGCGGTGAGAGCCGCAGCCAGCGCGGCAGCCTTGAACTTCATTACGCACTCCCCAAGCTTTCGGACTCCCCGAAACGGGTGTCCGCCTCCAGCGACCGGAACAGTTCCGGTCTGGTCACCTCCTCATACGCCGGGCAGCAGGCCGCCAAGCCTTCCGCCACCCGCACGGCAGTCAGAACCACCCCCACAGCCGAGCGCACGCACTCCCTGCCAGGCCGGCACGCACCGGTTGCACGCACCGGCTCGCGCACCGGCGCACACACACCCGCACCCATCACAGAATCCGCGTATCGGCTGAAGGCACTTCGCGCGGCCCGCACCGAACGGCGGCAGTCGCGGACCGGTCCGGCTCGACACCTGGATCAGCAACACCCGCAGCAGGCGGGAGAAGCTGAGCGACCAGCAGCACGAGCAGCTCGCCGCGCTCGGGGTGGCGTGGGCGACAGCGATCTGACCCCGACGGCGACCTGATCCGCCGCGGGGCCAGGGCCGCCCGGGGCCAGGCCACCCGGGGCCAGGGCCACCCGGGGCCAGGGCCGCCGCGGTGCTCGCTCTCAGCGGCCCTGGCCCGGCCTGGCACGATGGCGTCCATGAATCCCCAGCCCCACCCCTGCCAGGGGCTCGGTTCCGGCCAAGCAGCCGCAGACGTCCGTGCGGCTGCCCGACTCGTTGCCGCGCGCTATCCGGAAGCGACCGGCGCGGTGCTGGGCGGTTCCGCCGCCCGCGGTCAGTCCACACCGAGCAGTGACCTCGACATCACCGTCCTTCTCCCTGATCACGGCATGAGACGTCGTGAGGTGCTTCGTCACGACGACCGCTTGGCCGAGGTCTTCCTCAGCAGCCGCTCCGGCCTGCGAACCGCCTTCACGGAAAGCCGCACAACGCGCAGGGCCACCGCACTCTTCCTCTTCGCCGATTCCCTCGTTCTCCACGATGCCGACGGTCATGTCGAGGCGCTTCGTCAAGAAGCGAAAGCCCTGTTGGCAGCGGGCCCGGATCCTCTGACAGGGCCCGAGGTCGATGCCCAGCGAGCCCTGCTCACCGACCTCTTGGACGATCTCACCGACACCAGCCCCCACAGCGGCCCTCACGAACAACTGGCGGTCGCGGACCGCATCCTGCGCGAAGCGGCGCATTTGCTCACCGCGCACCACCGCACGTGGAACGGCGCCGGAAAATGGCTGCCCAGGCGTCTGAAAGCAGCTGATCCCCATCTCGGCCAGCACCTGCTCGACGGGCACCTCGCCCTGGCCAGACACGCGGACCCGACCCCGTTGACGACCTCGGTCATGCGCGTGCTGATTCTGACAGGCGGCCCTCTCCGCGAAGGCCACGTCGACCGCTGACACCCTTGAACACCGGCGTCGGAGCCACCGATACCAGCGGTCACGTGGTCTCGGCAGACCGAACAGAACCTATTGAGCTCTGCTGAGGCCCGAGGTTTCCCGGTGGTGTCCAGCGCGCCGGCCGGGGCGGGGAACGGGTTCGGCCCCGGGACGTTTGGAGGAACGTCCCGGGGCCTGCCGGTCATCCTACGGTGACGCCCGGAGGGTCACCGTCGCTGGGAAGGCACTGGCTCACCCGTCCGCAGCGATGGCGTTCAGGACGTTCATCCGGCCCGCCCGGAAGGCCGGGACGAGAGCGGCGAACAGTCCGACGAGGGCGGAGCAGGCGAAGACCGTGAGGATCGTCGGCCACGGGATCTCCAGGACCTCCAGGCCCTCCAGCGCCAGCAGCTTCTGGGCCGCGGTGCCCCAGCCCATGCCGAGCCCGAGTCCGAGCAGCGCCCCGAAGAGGGCAATGACCACGGACTCCAGCCGGATCATGCGGCGCAGCTGCCGGCGGGAGAGCCCGATGGCGCGCATCAGGCCGATCTCGCGGGTCCTTTCGACCACGGACAGGGCCAGGGTGTTCACCACACCGAGCACCGCGACGATGATCGCCAGGGCGAGCAGGCCGTACACGATGTTCAGCAACTGGCCGATCTGGTCCTTCAGGTCTTCCTTGAAGTCGGCCTGGTTCTGCACCTTGTAGACCGGGTACTCGGCCATCGCGCTCTTCAGGGCCGCGTACGCCTCCTTCTCCTTGCCCTCCTCCGCCATGCCGAACATGGCCACGTTCTGCGGCATGCTGTCGGCCGGGACGTAGGACGCCGCCGTGGTGAGGTTGGTGTACATCGCGCCGCGGTCGATGTTGGTGTCGTCGGAGGTGATGGCCGCGACCTTGAGCTTCGCCGTCTCCCCCGCCTTGAACGCGACGGTGAGGGTGTCGCCGACCTTGACCCCGTACTTCTGGGCGTAGTCCTCGCCGACGGACATGGCGTTCTTGCCGTAGGCCTTCGAGAGGTCGCCGGAGAGCACGGTGCGCCGGACGTCCTTCTGGTACGTCGGGTCGGCGGCGGTGATCCCGTCGTCCTCGGTCTTGCCGTTCGGGGCGGTGATCTTCGCCTTGACGAAGGTGTAGTCGGTCATGTGCTCCAGGCCGGGGACGGCGCGCATGGCGTCGGCGGCCTGGGGCACGATCGGGCGGCCGGTGCTGCTGTCCTGGACGATGAAGTCCGCGCCGACCGACTTGTCGAGCTCCTCCGTGGCCGAGGCCACCATGGAGGACCCGACGACGGACAGGCAGGCCACCAGGGCGAGCCCGATCATCAGGGCGGCTCCGGTCGCTCCCGTACGCCGGGGGTTGCGCAGGGCGTTGCGCTCGGCCAGCCGGCCGACCGGGCCGAAGAGCCGCAGGACGACGACGCTCAGGGCCCGCACCACCACACCGGCCAGGAGCGGGCCGATCACGATGAAGCCGATCAGGGTCAGGAGCACGCCGAGGGCGAGGAACATCGAGCCTTCGGTGGCCTTGTCCGCCTGGGCCGTCGCCCACAGGGACGCACCGCCCGCTGCCGTCAGGACCAGGCCGATACCGGCCCTGATCCAGCCGGACTTGCCGTCGGCGGGGGTCCCGGCGTCACGCAGCGCGGCCATCGGGGAGACCTTGCCGGCCCGGCGGGCCGGGATGTACGCGGCGAGGACGGTGACGACGACGCCGAGCACGAGGCCGATCGTCGGGGTCGTCCAGGCGACGGTGAGGTCGTCGGTGGACAGCTCCATGCCGACGGCGCCCATGGCCTTCATCAGCCCGACGGCGAGGCCGACGCCGGCCGCGACGCCGAGCACGGAGCCGACGATGCCGAGGAGGACCGCCTCCACCAGCACGGACCGGTTGACCTGCTTGCGGCTGGAGCCGATGGCCCGCATCAGGCCGATCTCACGGGTCCGCTGGGCGACCAGCATCGAGAAGGTGTTGACGATGAGGAAGATGCCGACGAGGAAGGCGATTCCGGCGAAGCCGAGCATCGCGTACTTCATGACGTCCAGGAAGGAGCCCATGGAGTCCTTGTTGGCGTCCGTGGCTTCCTGCTGGGTCTGGAGTTTGTACGCGGCCGAGCCGTCGAGGACGGCGGCCACGTTCTTCTTCAGCTGGGTGTCGCTGACGCCGCTCTCCGCGCTCACCAGGATCTGCGTGAAGACGTCGGGGGCGCCGAGCAGCTGCTTCTGGGCGGTGGCGGTGTCGAGGTAGACGACGGCCGCGCCCGGGTTGGTGACGGTGAAGGACGCGATGCCGCTGATCTTCGCCTTCATGTCACCGGTGGCGGCGATGATGCGCAGCTCGTCGCCCATCTTCAGCTTGTGCTTCTTCGCGGTGTCGGCGTCGACCATCACATCGGTGGGGCCGCGCGGTGCGTGTCCGGAGGTGATCTCCATCGAACGCAGGTCGTTCTCGGTCCAGTTGCCCGCGATGGTCGGGGCTCCGGTGTCGGAGCCCATGTTCTTGTTCTCGCTGTCGACGACGGTGACCGCCATGGAGAAGGCGGCGCCCTCCGCCTTCTTCACCCCGTCGGCCTTCGCGACCTCCTGGACGACGGAGGCGGGCAGCGAGGCGGGCTTGCCGTTGTCGGGCTGCTCGTCGTTCTCGTCGGACGTCTTCGGGCTGACGGTGACGTCGGGCGAGGTCACCGCGAAGAGCTTGTCGAAGGTGGTGTTCATCGTGTCGGTGAAGACGAGCGTGCCGCAGACGAACGCCACGGACAGCAGCACCGCCACGGCGGAGAGGGCCATCCGGCCCTTGTGCGCGAGGAAGTTGCGCACCGAGGTCTTCCAGACAGTCATGACGTCCGCCCACGTGCGTCGAAGTGCTTCATGCGGTCGAGGACCTGGTCCGCGGTCGGGTTGTACATCTCGTCGACGATGGAACCGTCGGCGAGATACAGCACCCGGTCCGCGTAGGACGCGGCGACGGGGTCGTGGGTGACCATGACGATGGTCTGGCCCAGCTCGTCGACCGACTTGCGGAGGAAGGACAGGACTTCGGCCCCGGCGCGGGAGTCCAGGTTCCCGGTGGGCTCGTCACCGAAGATGATCTCCGGCCGGGCGGCGAGCGCCCTGGCGACGGCGACGCGCTGCTGCTGACCCCCCGAGAGCTGGGTGGGGCGGTGCTTGAGGCGCTCGGCGAGCCCGACCGTCTCCACGACCTGCTGGAGCCAGGCGGCGTCGGGCTTGCGGCCCGCGATGTCCATCGGCAGCGTGATGTTCTCGATCGCGTTGAGCGTCGGGAGCAGGTTGAACGCCTGGAAGATGAACCCGATCCGGTCACGCCGGAGTTGGGTGAGCTTCTTGTCCTTGAGCTTGGTGATCTCGGTCTCGTCGAGATAGATCTCGCCCGACGTCACCGTGTCGAGACCGGCCAGGCAGTGCATCAGGGTCGACTTGCCGGAGCCGGACGGGCCCATGATCGCCGTGAACTGCCCGCGGGCGATGTCGACGTCGACATGGTCGAGCGCGACGACCCGGGTCTCCCCGGTGCCGTACGCCTTCACGACCTGCCGCGCTCGCGCCGCGACGGCCGTACGCCCTCCAGTGCCCCCGTGCCTGGGAATGGTCACAGCCGTTGTCACGGTATTTCTCCTATGTCGGTCGATGACTGGACGTCATTGGGTACGGTCCGAGTCTGGGTTCTGGACGGTGTCCGGCGCGATGGTGCCCAGCGCAGTCTTCAGGTGGGGTTTTCCCCACCCGCCCCCCTGCGGTGGGCCGTAGTCGATGTCTCGCGGCGACGTAAGAACAGGTTAAGGAAACGCCCCCTGCCGCCACGTCCTCCGCCGGGAGGAACGGGCCCTGGCCACTATGAGGGGGCACCCCCTAGGGGACTCGTCCCCCAGGGGGAGGCGAGGTCAGGGACACCGTTCGGCCCGGCGGGACCACGGTCGGGGCCGCCGCCCAACCGGAACGCCAGGGTCCGTCGGGACCCCTTCCCCACCCTGCTCCTTCCCCTCTCCGACCCCTCAACCGTTCTCGTCGTCCCGCCCCGTACGGCGCTCCCGGATGAGACAGTGCCCCGGGAGATACGTGCATAGGGAAGGAAACCCGGTGAGCGGCTCGGACGGCAAGAGCGACGTGGGCACGGACGGCACAGCGGCGGACTCCACCCCCGGCGCGGGCTCCGCCTTCGGCGCGGGTACGGGCCTTGGCGCGGGATCGGGCGCCGGCGCGGGCTCCACCTCCGGTGCGGGCACGGGCCCCAGCGCGGGTACGGGTCCCGGCGCGGACACGGGACCCGGCGCGGGCTCCACCTTCGGCGCGGGCACGGGTCCCAGCGCGGGCGCCAACGGGGAGGCGGTTACGGACGGGAAGGCGGATACAGGCGGGCACGCGCATACGGGCGGCGACGGCACGACCACGCCGCCCGCGCTCACCACCCCCCGGGGCCGCCGCCCCGTCGTGGCGGCGCTCATGCTCGGCATGGCGCTGGCGGCCATCGACGGCACCATCGTGTCCACCGCCGTCCCCCAGATCGTCGGCGACCTGGGCGGGTTCACCGTCTTCTCCTGGCTCTTCTCCGGCTACCTGCTGGCCGTCACCGTCACGCTCCCCCTGTACGGGAAGCTTTCCGACACCTTCGGCCGCAAGCCGGTCCTGATAGCCGGGATCGTCCTCTTCCTGATCGGCTCGGTCCTCTGCGCGGCCGCCTGGAACATGGCCGCGCTCATCGCCTTCCGCATCGTCCAGGGCCTGGGCGGCGGCGCCCTCCAGGGCACGGTCCAGACCATCGCGGCCGACCTCTACCCGCTCAAGGAACGCCCGCGCATCCAGGCGAAGCTCTCGACGGTCTGGGCCACCTCCGCGGTCGCCGGGCCCGTGGTCGGCGGACTGCTCGCCGGGTACGCGGACTGGCGGTGGATCTTCCTGATCAACCTCCCGGTCGGGGCGGTCGCCCTCTGGCTGGTCGTCCGCCACCTCCACGAACCCGCCCGCCCCCGCCCCGCCGCCCGGCCCCGCGTCGACTGGGCGGGCGCGCTCGCCGTCTTCGCGACCGGCGCCCTGCTGCTCACCGCGCTCGTGCAGGGCGGCGTCGTCTGGCCCTGGCTCTCGGCGCCCTCGCTCGGACTGTTCGGGGCGAGCGCGGTGCTGGCCGCGCTCACCGTCGTCATCGAACGGCGGGCAGCGGAGCCGATCATCCCGGGCTGGGTGTGGCGTCGGCGCACCATCGCCTCGGTCAACCTGGCGCTCGGCGCGCTGGGCCTGCTGATGGTCGCGCCGACCGTCTTCCTCCCCACGTACGCCCAGTCGGTGCTGGGCCTCGGCCCGATAGCGGCCGGGTTCGTGCTCTCCGTGATGACGCTGAGCTGGCCCGTCACGGCGGCCCTGTCCGACCGGGTCTACAACCGCATCGGCTTCCGCCTGACCGCGATCATCGGCATCGGCGCGGCCCTGCTGATCCTGCTGGCCTTCCCTCTTCTCCCCTACCCCGGCGAGCCCTGGCACCCGGCCCTGCTCATGCTCCTGCTCGGCGCGGCCCTCGGCTTCTTCCAGCTCCCCCTGATCGTGGGCGTCCAGTCGACGGTCGGCTGGGCGGAGCGCGGTACGACGACGGCGTCCGTCCTCTTCTGCCGCCAGGTCGGCCAGAGCATCGGCGCGGCGGTCTTCGGGGCCGTCGCCAACGGCGTCCTGGCCACCCGCCTCCTCGACGCCCCGGTGACCGGCCTCCCCGACGACCTGGACGCGGTTGCCCGCGCCCTGGAGGACCCGGGCGCCCTCTCCGCGGCGGCGACGGACTACCTGCGCCGGGCGGTCGACGCCGCGGTGGACCACGTCTACCTCGGGGCCGCCGGCGCCGCGGCCCTGGCCCTGCTCGCCCTGATCACCCTGGCCCCGCGCCGCTTCCCGGTCGTCACGGAGGCCGCCGAAACCTCCAGGACCACCGGGGCGGCCGACCGGCAGGACAGCCCCTCCTAGACGCGGCCTGCCCATACGCTTCCCGAAGCTCGGGCCCTGGGCTTCGGGCTTCGGGCTTCGGGACGGTCGGTTCACTCTTCCGGGGGTACGTGCATGGGTCCCCGGCCCGAAGCTCGGGTGCCGGGACTCGGGCGTCGGGATGCGGGACCCGGGATTCGAGCGCCTTCTTTAACCGGTAGGCAGAAGAAGGGGTTTGGGAAAACCTCCCCTACCTCCCCACCTCCGGAACGGTCAGCAAGTATGACTAATCGTGACAGCTTGCGGCACAGCGTCACGACTGCTTACGGTGCGAGAACCAAGCGACCCCGACCGGTGTAGGAAGCACCAGGCCGGGGTCTCACCGCAAGATCGATCACCTAGAAAGCCGATCCCATGGCTACCAAGCACCCTAGCCCTGCCCCGCACACCCCCGCACGCTCCGCCGCGTACCCAATGGCCAAGCCCGGCTACGGCAAACGCTCGGCACCGGACCAACAGGCCCGCACCCGGAACGACTTCGCGCTCCTGCCGACACGGGAGCGGTATGTCGCCGGGTTCGTCGACCACCTCCCCGAGGGCGCGGCGATGAGCGTCAAGACGCTGGCGAAGCAGCTTCCGCTCTACGGCCAGCAGGCCATCTCCACCGCCCTGAACTCCCTGTCCGTCGCCGGACACTTACGCCGCGTCCGGTGCCCGGTCGTCGGAGCGGGCGACGAGACCCGCTGGGTCTTCCGCACGTTCTGGTCCCGCACGGCCCGCGACAACGAGTGGTGGAACGCCTACCTCGCCACCGAGAAGGCCGCGCTGGCCGCAGCCCCCGCACCGGAGGCGTCCGCGCTCGACACGACGCCGCAGCCACCGTGGGCCCCGGCCGAGGAACCGCCACCGCTGCCCGCCTCGGAGGGGCACAGTACGGAACAGGCCCCCGAGCCCACCGCCGTACCGCACCAGCGCACCCCGGCCCCCGACCGGCCCCCCGCCCCAACTTCACCTGCACCGCCAGCGGTTACCCCGACGCCCCAGCCCTCCGAAGCCGACCGTTCTCCCGCCTACCTCGCCTTGGCCCGCCTCGGCCGCGACGACCACCGGCTCACCCTCTCCGCCGACGACTGCGCCACGCTGGAACCACAAGCAACGGAATGGCTCGCACGCGGCGTAAGCGTGGACTACCTGGCCCACGCCCTGACCGCAGGCCTCCCCGCCCAGGTCGACAGCCCCCTCGGCTTCCTCCGCCGCCGCCTCAACGACAAGATCCCACCCCAACTCCCCATCGACAACGCCCGACCAGCCGCCCCCGCCCCAACCCGCCGCCTCCTCATGGAATGCACGGACTGCGGCCGCCCCGGCCGGCCGGAAGCCCTCCCGGACGGCCTCTGCCGCCCCTGCCGCACCGCCCACTCACCGGCAGACGTAACCCCGCCCCACCCCGCCGAGATCGCCGACACCAAGGCCCACATGAGCAACCTCCGCGACCTGCTCAAACCCGTCTGAGCCCGAGCGCCACGATCCACTCGCACCCCCGGCCGACAGAAGCCACGGGCAAAAGCGCACGACGGGACACCGAACCTCCCGCAGGGCAACTTCGCACCTCCGCGAGATCCCGAACACCACGACGAACGCCCTTCCCCTTACAGAGAACGAGATACCGCACCCGCCCGGCGAAGGGCAGAATCACCCCTGCACCTGCCCAACCTCAGGCCAGAACGGTTCGCCACATCGAGGAGATATGCCCGTTTCTCAAGAAGTGGATAAAAACAGCCCCTCGGGCCCATAAACCCGCAGGTCACGAACTATGGTCCCCGCGCACGCGGGGGTGGCCCCGCCTAATCGCGCCCCCCTGCATCCCCTGAGGTGGGGTGTTGCGACGGCTGCTGGAAAAGGAAGTTGCTGGTGGGGGTCATGCCCGGGGTCAGCCGAGGGAGTCGATGGCCTTCACCACCAGGGCCCGCGCTGCCGCGCCATACACCGCGGTCTGCCGCAGCTCCTCGAACGCTCTCGCGTACAGGGCGATCTCGCTGGGCTGGGTAATGCGGACCCGGGCCGAGACCAGCTCGACAGAGACGAGGGAGTTGTCGTAGAGGTGGAACGTCTCGCGCGGCCACTGCTCGCGGTGCGCCGTCTTCGGGATGATGCCGAGGGACACAGCGGGGAGGGCTCCGGCGGTGAGGAGGTGGCCGAGCTGGGCGGCCATCGCGTCGGCGTCGCCGATCCGGTAGTGGAGTACGGCCTCCTCGATGAGCAGGACGAAGCGGTGGCCCCGCTCGTGAATGACGCGCGAGCGGTCAACGCGGGCGCGGGCGGCTTCGGCGCTGTCATCGACCGGCAGTTCGCGGAACCGGGCGCTCATCGCGAGAACGGCAGCCGCGTACCCCTCGGTCTGGAGGAGGCCGGGGACGAGCGAGGAGGAGTAGACGCGGAACAGCTCTGTCTGTCGGAAGAAGGTGACGGAACTGTTCTGCAACTGCGCGAGTCCGTGTCGGACCTGGTGGCGCCACTCCGTGTACATCGATTCGGCGTGGAGCGACTGAGCGATGAGATCTTCGGCCAAGGCGTCCGCGCCGGCGGTCCGGCACCAGCGGCGGATGTCGCTGGCGGAGGGGGCGGTGCGGGCGTTCTCGATGCGGGACGTTTTGGCGTGGTGCCAGCCGCACCCGGCGGCCAGCTCGGTGACCGTCAGCCCGGCTCCTTTGCGCAGGTCACGCAATCGCTTTGCGACGACTTCGCGCGCGGCCTGGGCCGAGGAGGAGGGGGATGTGGTCATGTGCTGGCCTGTCCAGGTGCGGTCGTCAGCGGATCTCGTACTGATCGTGCGCTACGCCTCGGCCCCACACGGCTTCGAACGCCTCGCCGCACAGCTTCACTGCTGACGGGTCGGTAGTGTGCTCCGGGCCTTGCGACGAGCCGTCGCCGGCGAAGTGGTTCCACCGGACGAGGCGGTCGTCGAACAGCCAGAAGTCGTTGCCGGGCAGGGCGATGTCGGAGGCGCGGCGGCGGGGCAGCCACCGCACCTGCTCGCCGGCCTCGATGTTCGTGAAGGTGCCGGAGTGCTCGTAGCGGATGTACTCGCTGAGGGGCTCGGACACGATGCGGGCCCGGCGGATGACGACACCGCGGCCTACAGTCTCGGCGACCAAGTCGAGCCAGGGCCGCCACCAGGACGCGCGGTCTGCTGGGTCATGGCGGAAGCCGGCGCGCCATTCGGCGAACGGGCCCTTCTCCTTGTCGACGGCGTAGACGTCCCGCATCTCCAGGTGCACAGCGGACCGTTCACACTGGGCCAGGAGGTCAGCGAACGTGGTTGGCACATTCGAGGGCATCACACGCCTCCCTGATCATGTCCACCATCCTGGCGGGGATGCGGACCACGGCTTCGGTGTCCGGGATTCCTACGGCGTGCCCGGGGAGTTCGAGGGCGGCGCACTCGGCTTCGAGTTCGGGGCTCGGCTTCCACCCCTGAAAGACGAGCTCGCCCTTCCCCTGGTCGATCCACACGGTTGGGCTCTCGTCGTCGCCGGTCTGCGGGTCGATTCCGATGAACTGTAACGACATGTGGCACCTCCGGCTGAGGGGTGTGCGGTTGTGTGCAACACCGTCAGGCACAGCCAGGGTGAGGTCAAGAGGGCGTTCCTGGGGGTGCCCCCGAAGGGGTTCGAGTGCACATATCTGCACATGGCTGGTGTGCGCGCCCAGGCGGTCCCTACGGTCTGGCGTATCTCACCGACTGCGACGGGGGTCATACCCGTGATGACGATCACGGTGTACGAGGTGGGCCGCGACGGGCTCACTCTCATCGTGCGCGAGGAGGCAGAGGTCGTGCCCCTCGAACAGCCGGAGTCCTCGCACCAGTTCCCCGCCTTCGAGTGCCCCGGGTGCCAGACGCCCTGACGATGACGTGGTGCTACGCCGATGGCGGCATGCACCCCCGGTCCTGGACGACACCGGCGCCCATTGCTCTGACCACAGCGTGACCCTGCTCCGGCACTGCCACGCTCCCACCCACGAAGGAGACAGGATGACCACGCACACCGCACAGGCCGACGATGGCAAGCACGGCGGAGAGCCGTCGGACAAGCCCTGGGTGCCGGACCCCGCCCCGGCCCCGTCGCCGGACGGAAGCCGCCCGCAGAAGCACAGCCCGCAGTCATGAGTACGGCACAGCATGGGGTGCCCACCTACGCCGCACTCGTGCAGGGCCTCGCCCACCGAGGGTTACTCAGCCCGGAGTGGCGGAAGGTCTGGGACGCCGTGCCGCGCGCCGACTACATTCCGCAGGCCGTCTGGCGGCAGCTCCCGGACCGGTGTGAACCGGTCATCGGGACGGACGACTGGGCGGCGCTGGTCCACTCCGACGAGCCGGTCGTCACGCAGCTCGACGACGGGATCGAGGGTGGGCCCGGCATCGCGACGTCGTCGAACTCCATGCCGTCGATGGTGGCCCGGATGCTCGGGCTCCTCGGCATCGAGGACGGGCACCGCGTGTTGGAGATTGGCACAGGGACCGGGCATATTGCCGCGCTGCTCTGCGAGCGGCTCGGCGAGGAGCAGGTCTATAGCGTCGAGCTGGACCCCGTGCTGGCTCAACAGGCCGCGGATCACCTTGCCAGGGCCGGATTCCGGCCGCGTCTGCACGTCGGTGACGGCGAGCAGCAGCTCCCCGGTATCGACCCGGTCGACCGCCTGATCGCCACGTGTGCCCTCCGGTACGTCCCGCACACCCTGGTCCGGCAGGTGCGGCCCGGCGGCGTCATGGTCGCCCCGCTCGCCCGCGACTTCTGGTCCGGCGCACTGGTCCAGCTCCACGTCCAGGACGACGGAACAGCAATCGGGCCGGTCCGCGGGTCGGCGATGTACATGCCGATGCGCTCGCACCGCCCGGTCGAGCACCAGATCAGGGGCAAAGGCCGGCAGCGCGCCGCGGGCCTCGACCCCGCCCGGATCCTCGACCTCGGGTTCGCCCTGTACGCGGGGGCCCGCCTGCCCGGCGTCCGGGTCAGCGGCACGGAGACCCCGGACGGCGCCCGAGTGTGGGTGAGCCACAAAAGCGGGGCTGCCGCCGCCACGGCGACAGGCGAGGCCGTGTGGCAGTACGGGCCTGGCCTGATGTGGGAAGAGATCGAGACGGCATGGCGGGAGTACGAGCAACTCGGCAGCCCGGACCCGGGACAGTTCGGGCTGACCGTGACCGACCGCGGCCAGCAGACGTGGCTGCGTGACCCTCTTGCAGTGATCGAGGCGAGGCGCGGGTAGAGCCGTCCCTCAAGCGAGCGCCCGGCGGGATGCGTTTCCGGCCGGGCGCTCTGCTGCTGCTCCGCGACGAGCTGGGAGACCAGGGAGCCGAGAGCGGGGCATGGCGGACGATGTCTTCAAGGCCCTCGCCGACCCCACCCGGCGGCGCATCCTCAACGAGCTGACCGAACGGAACAGTCAGACCCTGTTCAAGATATGCGCGCGACTGACCACCAGACACGGCCTGGGCCTGTCCCGCCAGGCGGTCAGCCAGCACCTGGCCGTCCTGGAACCGAACACGACGATGAACGCCCTTCCCCTTACAGAGAACGAGATACCGCACATGCCCGGCGAAAGGCAGAATCACCCCTGGACCTGCCCGACTCCAGGCCAGAACGGTTTGCCACATCGAGGAGATATGCCCGTTTCTCAAGAAGTGGATAAAAACAGCCCTTCGGGCGCATAAACCCGCAGGTCACGAACTATGGTCCCCGCGCACGCGGGGGTGGTCCCGGTGGAGCCATATCGAACTCGAAGAGCTCGGTATGGTCCCCGCGCACGCGGGGGTGGTCCCTTCGGCAGGGCCGTCGCCGCCTTCTTCTTCGCATGGTCCCCGCGCACGCGGGGGTGGTCCCTACCGCCCCGACAGGGCGCAGTGGAGTCGGCTATGGTCCCCGCGCACGCGGGGGTGGTCCCATGGCCGCCGCCGCCGGGAGCGCCACCAGATCATGGTCCCCGCGCACGCGGGGGCCCATGGGAGTCACGTCGTTCTCGGCGACGAGGGCTCCCGCACGCCATGGCACCCCGCTTTCTGCGGCCCCCTCCACGGCCCGCCCTCCGCGAGCCGACCACGGATCCCGGCAACCGGACCCGCCTTGATAGGCAAGTCGCTACTTGCCTATCGTGGGGACATGGCGGACGATGTCTTCAAGGCCCTGGCCGACCCCACCCGGCGGCGCATCCTCGACGAGCTGACCGAACGGAACGGTCAGACCCTGTTCGAGATATGCGCGCGGCTGGCCACCAGACACGGCCTGGGCCTGTCCCGCCAGGCGGTCAGCCAGCACCTGGCCGTCCTGGAAGCGGCGGGGCTGGTCGTCCCACGCCGCCAGGGTCGCTACAAGTTCCACGACCTCGACACCGAACCCCTTGAGCACATCGTCAGTCGATGGCTCGGGCCGAAAGCACCGGAGAGCACCCCATGAGGATCAACCTGACCAGCGTCTTCGTCGAGGACCAGGAGAAGGCCCTGCGCTTCTACACCGACGTACTGGGCTTCCGGAAGAAGCACGACGTCCCCGTCGGCGGCGAGGACCGCTGGCTGACCGTGGTTTCGCCGGAGGACCCCGACGGCGTCGAACTCCTCCTGGAGCCCAACAAGCACCCCGCCGTGCGGCCGTACACGGCGGCCCTGGTCGAGGACGGCATCCCGGCCACCGCCTTCGCCGTGGACGACGTGCGGGCCGAGTTCGAGCGGCTGAGCAAGCTCGGCGTGCGGTTCACCCAGGAGCCGACGGAGATGGGCACCGTCACCACGGCGGTCCTGGACGACACCGTCGGCAACCTGATCCAGCTCATGCACACCTCCTGACACCGCGCCCAGGACCGGCGCGGACCGCCTCATCAGGAGTTCGGATAGGTGAAGCAGACCAGAACCGTGCGGTTGGCCACCACCAGGGACCAGTACGTGCGCCGGTCGGACGAACCCTTCCTGCAATATTTGGAGCCGGCGTCCGACGGTGCGCGGTAGACGCCGGAGACGACCAGGACATGGTCGTACGGCTTGGGTACGCGCTTGGCCCGGCAGTCGACGGCGGTGGTGGTGCCCAGCGACATGCCGTCACTGGTGTTGTTGCCGAGGATGCAGTAGCGCTTCACCCAGACCCGTACCAGGCAAAGCTTCGTGGCCCCTGCCGTGCGGGAGTGGTAGCTCCAGGACGTACGGCCCTTGCCCGTCTCACAGCTGACACCGCTGCCCCCGGTCCGCGTGACACGGAAGAGGCCGGCACGCTTGGAGCCGCAGGAGACGGCCTCCGGCGGTACGTCGACGTTCCAGTCGCTACCGGGCCCGGTGCGGTGGATGGGCAGACAGCTCCCCACCCGTACGCGCCGGAACGCCTCCGCCGTCGGGTCACTCACGGGCGGCTGCTTCACCGCACCACCCTCACCGGACCCAACGGACCCACTGTCACCGCCGTCACCGCCGTCACCGCCCGAGCCCTCGTCATCGGCGCCACCGCTCCCGCTCCCGCCGCCGATGGTGACATCCACGCCGAGTTCGACACCGGGGCCGCCACCCGAGTCCCGCGATTCGTCGCCACCCCTCGCCCCGGAGGAGGCGGGCGGCCGGCCGGAGCCGGCGTCCGGCCCCCCACCCCTGCGCCCGGACGCCCCGCAGCCGGCCACCGCCAGCAACACAGGCACCAGAAGCCATACCAACCACACCCGGAACGGCGCTCGCCGCGCACTCTTCATGGAGGACCCCCGTCTCAGAACAGTGCCACCCAATATCCCACGCACGCGCGCCGAACTGGCTTGCATCCGAGGGAAGTTACGCCAGGCGTGCTGCGACCCAGCCCTCGCCGTCCGGCCGGACAGCCGCCACCTCCGCCCACACCGTCTTCCCGATCGGGTTCCGGGGCTCCCACCCCCACCGCGACGCCATGCACTCCACCAGGAACAGGCCGCGCCCCGACTCCTGATCGTCCGGCGGCAGCTTCGGGTCCTCGGGCGTCCGGCCGAGCACGGCGTCCGAGACCTCGATACGGAAGCGGCTCGCGGGGCCTTCGTAGTCCACCCGCACATGGAAGTTCCGCCCCCGCAGCCGCCCGTGGCACACCGCGTTGGCGGCCAGCTCCGCCACCACCAGGGCCACCGAGCACGACGCGTCCGTCATCGGCCCGAACCCCCAGTACCCCAGCTGCCGCACCACCGTGCGACGGGCGACCTGCGCTCCCCGGGGTGTCGAGGGGAACTGCCGCGACAGGCTCCCGTAGCCGTTGGACGTCAGCCCGAAGCGGCGCGGGAGGGGCGGGGCCTCTTCCCGTCGGGCGGCCTCCGTCGCCGCAGGCGTCTTCTTGCCGGTCATGCCGACCATCCGTTCACTCGACTCCTCTCACGTCACCCACACGTGCGGGTTCCGTGACGTTCCGTACTCAAGAGTCGGCACCGCGGCCTAGCCTCGGAAGGTGACAGCGCCTTATCCCGCAGGCCGTAAGAAATCGGAAGTAGCGCCATGGCCAAAGCAATTGACCCGCAGTCCTCCATGGCCGCCCTCTTCGGGTCGCGCCTCCGCAAGCTCCGCGTCGCGGCCGGACTCACCCAGGCCGAAGTGGGCACACTCGCCCACGTGGTCAGCAGCCGGATCGCCCAACTGGAGCGCGCGACCGGCGCGAAGCCGACGCTGGAGCTGACCCGGGTCCTGGACAAGGAACTGGTGGCGGACGACTTACTGATCGACCTCTGGCCGTACGTTTACCGGGAGGCGTATCCGGACTGGTCGCGGGCGTTCATCGCGTACTCCGCCCGCGCGACGATGATCCGTGAGTATTCCTCGCACGCCGTGCCCGGCCTGCTGCAGACCCCTGCGTACGCGCGGGCCCTGCTGAGCATGGGCCACTCGCTGCGCGACGCCGAACACCTGGAGGAGCGCGTCGCGGCCCGGCTCGACCGCCAGGTGCGGCTGACCGGTCCGGACCGGCCGGAGCTGTGGATCATCCTCGACGAGGCCGTGCTCCGGCGTCCGGTCGGTGGAGCGGTGGTGATGCGCGGTCAGCTGGAGAAGCTGCTCAGGATGGCGGAGGAGCCCAACATCACCGTTCAGGTGCTGCCGTTCGACCAGGGCGCGCACGGTGCTCTGGCCGGTTCGCTCTCCGTGCTGGTGATGCCGGGCGGCGCCAAGGTCGCCTACACGGAAGGGGCGCACCACGGCCAGTTGACCGAGGAACCGGACGAGGTCGAACAGTTCGACCTGACTTACGATCAACTCAGGGCGATGGCACTACCGCCGCCCATGTCGCTCGACCTGATCCGATCCGTGCTGGAGGTTGATTACCGTGCAGGAAGCATCCCGTCCCGATCTGACCGCCGCCGCGTGGCGCAGCAGCAGCTACAGCAACGAGGAGGGCGGCAACTGCGTACAGGTGGCGGACGGATTCCCCGGCGTCGTCCCCGTCCGTGACAGCAAGAACCCCCACGGCCCCGCCCTCGTCCTCCCGGCCGCCGCCTGGACCGCCTTCGTCGAAGCGGTCGCCGCTCGCTGAACATGTGTCCGCAACCGGGCCCTGGCACGGTTGTGGGCGACGATGCGGAGCCGCATGCGGGAGGTGGATCATGGTCGACTGCCGCCGTGTTCTTCCACCTCGACAACCAGCAGCTCTCCAGCATTGAGATGGCCGAACGGCTGAACACTCACCGCTCAGCTATGTATGAGGCCATCGAGAAGGGCGGCCCGTCCGCCTGTGCCGTGCGGCACGATCGCATCGAGCGAACGTGCCCGCAGGCCGGCCCCACACGGAGAACGTGCGGGGTTTCACCGTGGTCGGACCGGCCATCGGCAGGCGAAGCCGCCCCACTTACTGGTGTCACTGAGTATGTACCGGTGCCATCCCGGATTTACCGGTACCACAGCCTCGGCCGATACGATCCGGTAAAGCTTTCCAGATTGGCCGAAAAGAATTTATCGGCCCCCAAGCAATCACCAGATCAGGGCCTGCACCAAGGGCGTTCGGCGGGCATAACGCATATGCTCTGGCCACCTCCCCGGGACCCTTTCCCCGCCGGCACCCCCCGTACGGTGCATCATCGCGCGAGTACCACAACACCCAAAGTCCGCTGGCCACTTCCCGACAAAATCACTCTGCCTACGGACTATGCCGCAGACCGAATCATCTGCCTCACAAGCATGTCTACGATGTGGTCAACCCCTGACAGGAAAGGCTGCTTCCGCTTTCCTCCGATGCACCAAGGTGATCTGCACCTTCTCGGAGCGGCCGCATACCTTCTGCCCGGTAGAACTGAGGGACCGCATCCATGCCGAAACCCGCACCAGCCAGTCAGCACCGGCCGATGAAGACGCCGAGAGCCGCGATAGCCCCGCTCGTGGCCGTGTTGTCGGCGAGTGCCGTCGCCGGAGCCGTGGCAGTGGTTCTGGCGCCTTCGGAGGCGCGCGGCTGGGTCGTGGCGGTGGTCCTCACCGCCTGGGTGGCCCTGGCCGTCACGCTCGCCACCGCTCACGGCGTCACCCGGCGGGCACGGCGTTCGGCCGCCGCTCACCTCGCGGAGACCGAACGGCTCAAGGCCGCGCTGGCCGCGCTCGAAACGGACACGGCGCACACCGCCGACGTGGCGCTGCCCGCCCTGATCCAGCTGGTACGCGGCGGAGTGAAGGCCACCGACGCCCTCGGCCGCATCCCGCTGCCGCGCAGCCCGCGTCAGCGCAAGCTGCTGCACGTCCTCGCGACCACGGTCGAAGGGCAGGAGCAGCAGACCACCTCGCTGCGGACGGAGAGCACGCGGGTCCACGACGAGCTGGGAACGGAGAACGCACGGCTCCGCGAGGAGCTGCACGCGCTGAACTCCGAGGTCGACCGGTTCACCCGCGACACGCTGCCGGGCGTGGTCACCAGGCTCCGTGACGGCGAGTCCGGCGCCACGGTGCAGTCCGAGGTGTACCTGCCGGAACAGCCGTTGCTGCGCGCGTCGGTCGAGGCGGTGCTCCGGGAACTCGCGCTCAGCGAGCGCCGTGCTCTCGCGGCGACGACCGCGTCGGCCAAGGCGCTCAGCCGGGTCCAGGCGAAGTCCGTCAGCATGCTCGCCGACCTGCGGAGCATGCAGGAACGTCACGGCGAAGAGGTCTTCGGCGATCTGCTGAAGCTGGACCACAGCACCTCGCAGCTCGGACTGATGACGGACCGGCTGGCGCTGCTGATGGGCGGCCGGCCGAGCCGCGCCTGGAACAGGCCGATCGTCATGGAGAGCATCCTGCGCGGCGCGGTCGGCCGCATCGCCGCCTATCAGCGCGTACGGCTGCACTGCTCCTCCAGCGTCTCCATCTCCGGCTTCGCGGCCGAGGGCGTGATGCACCTGCTCGCCGAACTGATGGACAACGCCGCCAACTTCTCGCCGCCCATCGACGAGGTGCACGTCTACGTCGAGGAGCGCGGCACCGGCATCGTCGTGACCATCGAGGACAGCGGTCTGAAGATGGCCGACGCGGCGATGCGACGGGCGGCGGACTCCGTCGCCGGGCGGACGACCGACCTCGCGACCCTCCAGGGCACCCGGCTCGGTCTCGCCGTGGTGGGACGGCTCGCGCTCAAGCACCGGATCAGCGTCAACTACCGGCCGTCCTCCCGTGGCGGCACCGGCGTGGTCGTCCTGCTGCCCCGGCATCTGATCGCGCAGGAGCCGCGCGAGAACCACCCGGCTCCGGTTCATCGGGGGGTCGCCGCGCCCGCGCCGACGCCGCCCGCGCCCGCCACCGCCTCCCCGGCACCGCCACCCGCGCCCGCCGCCTCCGCCCTGCCCTCACCGGCCTCCCCGGCTTCTCCGGCCTCTCCGGCGCTGCCGCCCGCGCCCGCCGCCTCCGCACCGCCCTCGCCGGCCTACGCGCCGCCGCCCGTCACGCCCGCGCCCCCTGCGCCCTCCGCGCCGGAAGCGGTCGCGCCCACCCCCGTAACACCGCGGCAGGACCCGTTCGCTCCGCCGCCGCCCGCGACGGTGGAGAACCACCTCGTGGTCCGTCCGCGCGAGTCCGGGCGGGGCACGGTCGGCCCGCCCGTGAGCTCCACCCCCGGCGGCCTGCCCGTACGCACGCCCGGCCGCACCATGGCGGAGGCGGACCGGGAGCGCGGCCGCCACCGCGGCTCGCCCGCGCCCGCCGCTCCGGCAGACCCGCGCGCCGGCGCGCCGCGGACCTCACCGCCGCGCAGCGCGGGACAGCAGTTCGGCGCCTTCCGGCGCGGCACCAAGCCCGCGGCCAGTCCCGGAGGCGCTCCCGGACAGCCCGAGCCCGGGGCCGGGCATCCCGAACGCAGGGCCGGAGGGCCCGAAGGCGGGACCGGAGGGCCCGAAGGCGGGACCGTACCGCCGACCACCGCTCCGTAGCCCGGAACGCCCATCCGTACGGTGTCCGGTCCGCCGGACGCGCTCGCTCGAACACCGAGATTGGAGGTGCGGGCCCTCGCCGCTCCCCCGGCGCCACGGTCCCGTCACTCGTCATGCAGACCACAGACAACAGCCTCACCTGGCTCCTGCAGAGGCTCCTTGAGCAGACCCCCGGCACCCGGCACGCCCTGGCCCTGTCACGCGACGGGCTCAAGCTGTGCTGGACCGAGCACCTCACTCTCGACCAGGCCGATCAACTGGCGGCCATCTGCTCGGGCATGCAGGCGCTCGCGCAGGGCGCTTCCATCGAGTTCGGCGACAGCACCGGAGGCGTCCGGCATTCGATGACCGAGTTCCACGGCGGTCTGCTCTTCATCGTCGAGGCCGGTGAGGGCGCGCATCTGGCCGTCGTCGCCACGGAGGAGGCCGACCCCAGCGTGGTGGGCCACCAGATGACGGAGATGGTCGAGCAGATCGGCGAGCACCTGCGCGCCGCCCCACGCGGCGAGGTGCCGAGGAGCGCGTCATGACCCTCCGCCCCGTCGACACCGGAGCACCCGACCGGCTCTACACGGTCACCGGCGGACGCAGCCGCTCCGCGGACTCCTTCGATCTGGTGACCCTCGTGGTCAGCGAGTGCCGGCCCACGGTCGGAATGCAGTCGGAGCACGCGCGGATCCTCGACCTGTGCCGCCGCCCGACCGCCGTCGTCGAGATCGCCGCCGAACTCTCCCTTCCCGTCACCGTGGTGCGCATCCTGCTCGACGACCTCCACACCATGGGTCGTATCACCGCCCGACACCCGCAGACGCCCGCCTCACCCGGCGCGCTCCCCGACTCCGACCTGCTGAAGGAGGTGCTCCATGGGCTCCGGAGGCTATGAGCTGCCGGCACAGCGCACCCCGCTGGCCGACGCCGCGGAAACCGGCCTGAAGATAGTCGTCGTCGGAGGATTCGGCGTCGGCAAGACCACGCTCGTCCACTCGGTGAGCGAGATCCGGCCGCTGAACACCGAAGAGGTCATGACCCAGGCGGGCGTCGGCGTCGACGAGACGGACGGCGTCGACGCCAAGACGACCACCACGGTCGCCTTCGACTTCGGGCGCATCAGCCTCACCGAGCGCATCGTGCTCTACCTGTTCGGCGCACCGGGCCAGGAGCGGTTCTGGTTCCTGTGGGACCGGCTGTTCTCCGGCACGCTCGGCGCCGTGGTCCTCGTGGACACCCGCCGGATGGACGACTCCTGGTACGCGATCGACCGGCTGGAGCACCACGGCACACCGTTCGTGGTGGCGGTCAACCGCTTCGACGACGACCTCGCCCACTCCCTCGACGAGATCCGTCAGGCCCTGGCGCTGCCCGAGCACATCCCGATGATCGACTGCGACGCCCGGGTCCGGCGGTCCAGCAAGAACGTACTGATCACGCTCGTCGACCATCTGCGCACGATGGCCATCGCCCGGGAGACGACACCATGACCACCTCCAGCCCCTCCAGCCCCTCCTTCGGTCCCTCCTTCGGTCCTCCGGCCGCCTCCGGCTGCCCGGTGGGCGCCGGCGCCGACGCGGTGCGCCTGTCCGGAGCCTCCTACCAGCAGACCCCCACGGAGCTCTACCGCTCGCTGCGGCGGGAACACGGAGCGGTGGCGCCGGTCCTGCTCGACGGCGACGTTCCGGCGTGGCTGGTCCTCGGCTACGCCGAACTGTCCTACGTGCTCACGCACGACGAGCTGTTCGCACGGGACTCGCGCCGCTGGAACCAGTGGGAGACCATTCCCCCGGACTGGCCGCTGATGCCGTTCGTCGGCTACCAGCCGTCGGTTCTCTTCACCGAGGGCGACGAGCACCGGCGCAGGGCCGGCGTCATCACCGAGGCCCTCGAAGGCATCGACCAGTTCGAGCTGGCACGTGACTGCCGCCGCATCGCCGACGCGCTCATCGCGGAGTTCGCCGGAAGCGGCCGGACGGAGCTGATGAGCAGCTACGTCCACGCCCTGCCGATGCGGGCCGTCGTCCAGATGTGCGGCATGCCGGTGTCGGGCTCCGACACCCAGCGGTTGGTGGACGACCTGCGCATCTCGCTCGACGCCGGCGAGGGCGACGACCCGGTGGCGGCCTACGGACGCGTCGGCGACCGGCTGCGCCAACTGGTCACGGACAAGCGGGCAGCCCCCGGCACCGACGTCACCTCCCGCATGGTGACGCACGGGGCGGGCCTCACCGACGAGGAGATCGTCCAGGACCTGATCTCGGTGATCGCCGCCGCCCAGCAGCCCACCGCGAACTGGATCTGCAACACGCTGCGGCTGCTCCTGACGGACGAACGCTTCGCGGTGAACGTCTCCGGCGGCCGGCTCAGCGTCGGCGAGGCGCTCAACGAGGTGCTGTGGCTCGACACCCCGACGCAGAACTTCATCGGCCGCTGGGCCGTACGGGACACCCAGCTCGGCGGCCGGCACATCCGGGCGGGCGACTGCCTGGTCCTCGGACTCGCCGCGGCCAACACCGACCCGGAGATCTGGCCGGAGAGTTACGTCGGCGCCGAGAACTCCGCACACCTGTCGTTCAGCGGCGGCGAGCACCGCTGCCCCTATCCAGCACCGCTGCTGGCCGACGTGATGGCCCGTACGGCGGTGGAGACGCTGCTGGAACAGCTGCCGGACCTGATGCTGGCGGTCGAGCCGACGGAGCTCTCCTGGCGTCCTTCGATCTGGATGCGCGGGCTGTCGACGCTGCCGGTCCGGTTCAGCCCGATGTCGCAGTAGCGGCGCCCCGTCACGGCGCGAGCGGGCGGAGACCGGGGGCGAGCGGCCGGAGACCGCGGTGCGAGCGGCCGGGGACCGGGGCGCGAGCGGCCGGAATCCGGGGCGCCTCCGGCCGCTCGGGGCGACGTCGACCTCCCGGTCAGCCGGACACCGGCGTGAAGCGGACCGGCAGGCTCTGCGGTCCTCGGGTGAAGACACCGCGCTCGACCGCGTCGAAGCCGTCGGCCAGCCGCAGATCCGGCATCGCGTCGAGCAGCTGACCCACACCGGTCTCGACTTCGGCCTTGGCCAGCAGAGCACCGACGCAGAAGTGCCGGCCGAGTGCGAAGGCGAGATGGTCGGCCGCCGCCGAGAAGGCGTTCGTGGCGGTCAGGTCCTCGCGGAAGATGTCGAAGACATCGGGGTCCCGGTAGCGGTCCTCGTCACGGTTGGCAGCGCCTATCAGGCAGGTGACGGTGGAGCCCGCCGGTATGGTCCCGCCACTCAGCTCCACCTCCGTCGCCGACTGCCGCATGATCATGTGGACCGGCGGTGTGTAGCGCAGCGTCTCGGCGAAGGCTCGGGGTATCAGGCCGTGATCGGCGCGGACCGCCTCCAACTGCTCCGGATGCCGCAGCAGATTGGCGAAGATGCCGGCGATGGCCTTGTCGGTGGTCTCTCCTCCGGCTGCGAGCAGCAGACTGCAGAACGCCTTGATGTCCTCGTCGCCCATCCGGACGCCGTCGATCTCCGCGGTGCACAGCGTCGACAACAGGTCGTCGCCCGGCGCCTCCCGCCGCTTCCGGATGATCGGCAGCATGTACTCGGCGAACTCGACGCGCGTACGCTCACCGGCCCGCGCCACGTCCTGGTCTCCGGAGAGATTACCGAGAAACGCGATGACAGCCGTGTACCAGCCGTGAAATCGCTCGTAGTCGGACTTGTCCAGTCCGAGCATGTCTGCGATGACGTTGACGGGAAAACGGGTGGCGTAGTCGGCGACCAGATCGGCGGAACCGGAATCACGGAACCCGTCGATCAGTTCGCGCGAATTGCGCTCGATGACCGGTAAGAACTTCTCCCGCAGATCGCTGCCCCGGAAGGCCGGGGCGACCAGGGCCCGACGCACGGCGTGCTCGCGCCCGCTGAGCTGGAGAATAGTCCGCCCGTGCACGGGCTCGATCTGCCAGTCGTAGTTCTCCGTGGTGAATTCGCCTTCTTTGTCCTTGAAGACGCGCTCGACGTCCTCGTAACGCGAGACGATGTAACTCTTGGTCGCCTCGTGCCACAGGAGAGGCGTGTCCTGACGCATCAGGCGATACGCCCGGTACGGATCTCTCTCGAACTCGGGTGACAGAATGTCCGGCGCTGGGACCGACATGAACACTCCCTGCTGAACGGGGAACGGAAACGTGTGAACTGAACGCTCCCCATCACCTCCCGAGAACACGCGTTCGTCAAGAGTTGCCACCCGTTGCGACCGGCCAGACCCCGAACCTCAGAACCCGGACTCCATGGCCCAGAGCCCGGACTCCATGGCCCGGGGCCCGGGGCCCGCTCAGTCCTCCGGCCCGTCCGGCTCCGGCGCCACCCGTCCCGTCAGCGCCGCCAGCGAGCTGCGCACATGCGCCATGTGCGCCTGGGCCTCCTCGCGGCCCTCCTCGTGCTCCCGCAGGATCCGCTCCGTCTCCCGCACCACCCGCTCCTCACGGACCCGGGCCTCGGCCAGCAGCTCAGCCGCCCGCGCCTCCGCGTCCTCCTGCCGGTGCCGGGCCGCCTCCTGCGTGGCGGCGAGGTCCCGGCCGGCCTCCGCGAGCAGCGCCTCGGCCCGCTCGGTCAGCTGCGCGTACCGGGTCTCCAACGCCGCCTCCTCGGCGGCCAGTTCGGCATCGGCCGCCTTACGGCGCTCCGCGTGCTCCTGCTCCTGGTGGGCCAGCACGCTCGCCGTACGGTCACGGGTCTGCGCCATCACGGAAGCGGCGGCCGAGCGCACCTCCTCGGCGTCCTTCCGGGCCGCGGCGAGTACGCCCTCCGCCTCCCGGGCCGCCCCGGCCAGCCGCTCCTCCGCCGCCCGGTCCGCCGCCGCACGCACCTCGCCGGCCGCCTCGCGCGCCGCGTCCGCGACCGCCCGGCCCGCCGCCTCGGCAGCGTCCCGCAGCGCCTGGCCCGCCGCCACCGCGTCGGTGTGCAGCGTCTCCGCCTCACTCTCGGCCAGCGCCAGGATCCGCTGCGCGCGCTCCCCCAGCTCCGCGTAGTCCTGCACGGGCAGCGTCGCGACGGCCTCCGCCAGCCGGGCGGACTCGGCGAGCAGCTCCTCCACCCGGCCCGTCAGCCGCGCGATCTCGGCCAGCGCCCCATCCCGCTCGGCCGTCAGGGCGGCCGTCGCCCGGTCCACCTGCTCGGGACGGTAGCCACGCCCCCGCACCCCGACGACGTCGTACGCGGACACCGGTCCAGCACTCATCCCTGAAACCCCTCTCCGACCCGCCGACACGCTCTGCCACGCTCCGACACCCGTAACACGCCAAGGATGCGGCAATTGGTGCCGGAAGTCGGAATCGATCAACCGCATTCAGGCCGGAAGCGACCGGCATCACAGAACCGGGCGAACCGGTGATCATCGCCCGGCACCCCCGCGCACGACGAGGGGGTGCCCGCCCGGACACCCCCTGGCCCGGCCCCTTCCGGGTCCGGGCACCTCGCGCACGCTCGCCGCTCAGCCGCGCGTACGGCTCAGATCAAGCCGTCCCACATCTGCTCCAGCAGCACCGACCACCAGCTCTCCGGCGACGCCAGCGCCGCCGGGTCCAGCGCCACCAGCTGTGCCTGGAAGTCGACGGTCCAGCGGCCCGCCTGCTCCGGGTTCAGCCCGAACCGCAACCGCCACATCCGGCCCAGCAACGCCATCGAGCGCACGAACTCCGGCAGCCCGGTGTTCACGAACTGCGGCGGCACCGGCTGCCCGCCGAGGCCCGCCTCCACCGGTACGGCCACGATGTTCGCCGTCCCGTACTGCACACAGATCGCCCGGCCGAAGTCCGTGCCCATCACCAGATACGACCCCGCGTCCGGCGCGGGCGGCACCTGCCGCTGCGCCGCCAGCTCGGCCAGCGTCGGCACCACCGGCTGCCCCGGCTGCGCCCAGAAGAACGGCCCGAAATCGGCGGGCAGCCCCGCCCACACCAGCGTCTGCGCGACGACCTCGGGCACCCCCTGACGGGACACCGCCCGCTGGTCGAACCGCATGATGCCCTGCGGACCGAACGCCTGCGCCAGCTCCTCGGCCACCGCCTCCGGCGGCAGCACGGGCGCGGGCGGCATCTGCGGCAGCGGCGCCCGCACCGGTGCGGGCCGCGCCGGGCCGTCCGCGACCTGGTGCAACTCGCCCTGGTGCGTCAGCAGATGCTGCATGCCCTGCTGCCGACTGGCGTGATCCGTGCCGTACGGGGCGACGCTGGTGATCCGCACCTGCGGCCAGGTCTCCCGGATCATCCGGGCGCAGTACCCGCCCGGCAGCTCACAGGACTCCAGCTCGGTGTGCAGCTCGATGACCTGCTGCGGCGGCACGTTCATCGCCCGCAGCTCGTGCAGCATCTGCCACTCGGGGTGCGGGGTTCCCGGCGCCGAGCGGCGGATCAGCTGCTGCTCGCTGCCGTCCGGGGCCCGGAACCGCAGCACGGCCTGGTAGCCGGGGCCCACGGTCGGCTGACCGGTGGGCTGCTGCGGATAGCCGTACGCCGGGGGCGGCGGGGTGTGCGCACCGGGCGGCGGGCCGGGAGGACCCGGCGGCTGCGGTACGGGACCGGGGGCCCCGCCCAGCGAAGCGCCGGGGGCCCCGGGCGGGCCGGGAGGACCGGGCGGCCCTACCTGCCCCGGACTCGCGAACATCGTCTCCGCGTGGTGCACCCCGCCGCCCGGAGGCGGCGTGGAACCCGGCGGCGGACCCGGCGGACCAGGAGGCTGCGGCGCACCCGGAACACCGGGCGGGCCGGGAGGCTGCGGGACTCCCGGGGCACCGGGCGGGCCCGGCGGACCCGGCGGCCTGGGCGCACCCGCGACGCCCGCACCGATGCTGCTCCCGTCGGCGAACATCGTCGCGGCATGGTGCATCCCACCGCCCGGAGGCGGCGTGGAACCCGGCGGCGGACCGGGAGGACCAGGGGGGCCGGGAGGGCCAGGAGGACCGGGAGGCGGGGTCGAACCCGGCGGCGGACCCGGCGGCGGGGTGCCGCCGGGCGGGCCGAGCTGGGAGACCAGCTGCGTCGGGAGATACCCGCCCGCCGGAGCACCGGGCGCACCCGGGCCCGAAGACGGCGGCGTCGCACCGGGCGGCATCCCGGGGACCCCCGGCGCACCGGGCGGCGGCGGGGTCGACCCACCGCCCCCGCGGGCCCCGCGTGGCGGCACGGTGGCCTTGCTGGTGGCCGCGTCCGCGATGTCGCCGGACGGTCCCGGAGGACCCTGATCCGGCCGAAGCGCCTGCGCCACCTGCGTACGCGGCAGCTGACTGCCCCCGGACATCAGGGCGGTGGGCGCCTCCGCCGGGACGACCGGCGGCGGAGTCCCCTCGTCGTCCGTGCCCGACAACGGCGGCGCGAACACCGTCGCGGGCAGCGGGACGGCCCCGTCGTCGGAGTCGGAGTTGGTGTCCGTACCCGCCCAGGGGGTCGCCCCGGCGGGCACGCCCTCGGAGGCCGTGGGCTCGTGGTCGTCGCCACCGCCAGCGGCGGGCCACGACGCGGCGGAGCCCCCGGCGGAAGCCGGAGAGGGAGCCGGCGGCATGTCCGTGCCGAGGGAGGACGCAGGGGCGGGCCCGGACCCGGGCCCCGATCCGGGTCCCGACCCGGGCGTCGGCCCGGGCGTCGGCTCCGGCTCGTGAACAGGAGCGGCAGCAGGCGCACCGGAAGCAGCCGCGGACGCCTCCTCCGACTCCCGCCGCTCCGCACGGTGATCCGGAATCCCCAGCTTGTCCGCCGCCTCCTGGAGCCACTCCGGCGGCGTCAACAGGAACGACGTCTGGTTCAGATCAACCCGCCGCGGCGGCTCGGGAGCGGCGACCGGCGCACCGGCCGGAGCCCCGTACTCCTCCTCGTACCGCCGGATCACCTCACCCACCGGCAGCCCCGGCCACAACGTCGCCTCACCACTGTCCCGCGCGATCACCAGCCGCTGACGGCCCCCGTCCGACACGGGGCCCTCCGGCCGGTCCTCGGCCCACACCACGAACCCCAGCTCGAACTCACGGACCCGCACCTCACGGTGCTGATACGCGGGCACGTCACCGTTGACCCACTCGTCCGCCCGCTCCTGCGCCTGCGCGAAAGTCACCACCGCGCTCACCCCTCCACCGGGACGGCGCGCGCGAAGCCACCGTCCACCATCAGGTTCGCCACGGTCTCCAGCTCCGGCGGATTGCCCGCCAACCGCTGGAGGAAGGCGTCGAAGTCCGCACCGCAGGGCAGCAACAGCCGCTCCACACGCTCCTGGACACTCCAGCCGTCCTGGTCCCGGGCATCGTCGTACGGGCAGAACCACACCGAACCGAGATCCTGGCCGCGCACCTTCACCGCGACGATCCCGCCCTGGACGAACGCGACGCCCAGGTAGTCCTTGGTGAAGTGGTCCCGCAGGCACTTGTTCACATACACCAGATCGTTCACCGCGGCCTCGTCACGCACCGTGAAGAACGGCTGGTCCACCAGCAGCCCCAGCTCCGCGTCCAGCGCCGCGCCCGCCGGGGCCGAACCGCCCGCCGCCTTCAGGAACGACCGGTACGCGCCGGGCAGCCGGAAGCCGAGGTCCTCCTCGACGCCCTGAACCTGCTGCTCGCTCACCGCGGCCGCCCCCTTGGGCAGCCGGAAATGCGTCGGACGGGTCTCCTGCAACGGGCGGGTGCCACGCCGGTTCTGATCCACGTCCGTACCCGCCAGACCGCCGTGATGGCGCAGCAGCGCCTTCACCTCGACCGGCACCAGCTCCATCCGCCGGCCACCCGGCACGTGGTGCCACGTCCAGCCGTGCGGGGTCGCCACAGCGGGAATCGTGTCCCACAGGTCATGACCGCTCGCCGCCAACGCCGCGTTCGCCGACACATAGTCCGTGAGGCGCAGCTCATCGATGCCGAAGCCCGGGGGCGGATCGGCGATCTCGGCGGCGGCACGCGCGTACGGCGAAAGAACCGGGTGGCCGCTCCCGTCCATCCGCACCCCTCCGGGGTGGCGGGACGCCCGGACCGGGTCCGGGAAGTTCACGACCTGCCCGGCGTAGGCGGCGTTCGGTGGCGCGGCTTGCTGCCCGAGCCGACCTGTCGTCATGGCTGATGCCCCCTGCTGCGTCCGGTGTTCCGCACAGCCTAAGCGGTGGGGCACCAGGGGATCCCGTCCCGCCGGGACCGTCACGAACGGTCACACGCGCGTGACGGTGAGGCGACGGTCCCGCACCTTCGCGCGACACGCAGACGCGTTTCCCCGCCCCAGCTTCCCCACCACCTGGCACATTTGGCAGGCTGTCCCCGCAACTCGGGGGATTGCAGGGAGGGACGACAGCACGATGCATTCCACACAAACCGTCACATCAGGGGATCCGCGACTCAGCTGGAGCAGCACCGAGACCAGCCGTACGCCCCGACTGATCCACCGCCGCGACGGGATCCTCCCCGCCGTGGCCGCCGCACTGTCCGTCCGCGGCGAGACGCTGACCTGCACCGCGGGCAAGGGGGACCAGCCACCGGTGCTGCACCCGCTCGTCCAGGACTTCCTCGACACCCTCACCAGCGGCCAGCGCGAACGCTTCACCGGCCGCTGCCCCGAAGCCATACTGCTCTCCCGCCAGCTCACCGCCGCCGAGAGCGGGCGCTCCAAACGCGCCCAGCGAAAACCCCTGACCAACGGGGAAGCGCGCCGCGCGCTCAAACACTCCCGGCTCACCGCCCGCCGCATCCGCGAGGACGGCGACCCCCTCCACGGCAGCTACGCACCACCCTGCCGGTCCTGCTCCGCACTCCTGTCCCACTTCGGCGTACGCCCCGTCGACCTGACCTCCACCGGCGCCGCGACCACCGCCGAGAAGGGCTGACCGCCCACCGATGCACGACCGCCAGCAGCACTCCACCACCCGGTTCCCCGTCGCCGTCGACGCCGCCCTGCGCGAAGCGGGCTGGCAGCCCGGGCGCTGGGACATCCGCCAGGCGGAGGAATGGGCCGACGCGCTGCGCTCCCACGCCTCCCCGGCCGGCCACCAGCACGCCGTCTTCCCGGCCGCGGTCGAGGCCTGGGCCGAGTTCGGCGGCCTCCACATCACCGCCTCCGCGCCCGGCCGCCACATCGCGCCCGCCGCCGTACGCATCGATCCGCTCAGCGGCCTCCACCTGGCCCGGACGCTCGGGGACCTCGGCCGCGCCCTGGAGACGGAGGTCAGCCCGCTCGGGGCGGAGGGCGAGGAGCAGGCGGTCCTGGCGATCGACGCGGAGGGCCGGGTGTACAGCGTCGACCACACGGGCGACTGGTTCCTGGGCCAGGACATCGACGAGGCACTGGCGACCCTGATCACCGGCACCCAGCCGGCCCGCCTGACCTCGGCACCCTCCGACCCGCCCGGCGCGTGAGGCCGCGCCCGGAGACCCAGGACCTGCGGCCCGCCCCGGCCGGCCCGGCGCCCGAGGACGCCCCGGTCAGCCCGTCCGCCGCTCAGACCGCAGCTTGAGGACGGGACCGGCCACCCCCAGCCCGTCCGGCGCTTGAGGACGGAACCGTCGCTCCGGACGAACGGCACCATCTCTTCCCGGACGCGGAGGGGTCGCCGCTCTCCACAGCCAGGGTTCCGTCCTCAATCGCCGGACGGGCTACAAAGGCTGCCGGCCGCACGTGCCGGACGGCAGAAAGGGCCGGGCCTCACCCCCAGGGCGGCCGGCCACGCACGCCGGACGGGCCGCAAGCGCGCCCTGCGGACAGGCAGGCGGGCCGAGGAGCACCGGCTTCAGGCGTCGTCGCCCGAACCGTCGGGAAGCACCGCCGAAACCCGGAAGCCCCCCGCGTCCGTCGGACCGGACACGAACACGCCCCCCAGCCCCTGCACCCGCTCCCGCATCCCCACCAGCCCGTTCCCCCCGCTCGGCAGCCCCGCATCCGCCGCCGCCGAGTCCGAAAGACCGTTCTCCACCTGCATCGCGACCTCGGCCTCCCGATGCGCGAGCCGTACCCACGTCTTCGCGCCCGCCGCGTGCTTGTGCACGTTCGTCAACGCCTCCTGCACCACCCGGAACGCCGTCTGCTCGACCTCCGGCGGATACGGCCGCGGCTCACCGTCAACCGACAGCTCCACCGTCATCCCCGCCTGCCGCGACTGCGCCACCAACGCCTCCAGCTCATCCAGCCGGGGCCCGTCCTCGGACGCGGCGGCGGCAGCGGCCGCGACGGCCGCCTGCCGCACCGACGCCAGCGGAACCGCGCGCCCGCCCCCGCCCGCCCCCGCGGCCGCGGGCGCGGTCAGCGCGTCCCCGCTGCGCAGCACCCCGAGCATCTCGCGCAACTCCGTCAGCGCCTGCCGGCCCATGTCCCCGACCAGCGCCGCGTTGCGCACCGCCTTCGCCGGGTCCTTCGGCGCGACGGCCTGCAGGGCGGCGGCGTGGACCACCATCAGGCTCACCCGGTGGGCGACCACGTCGTGCATCTCCCGGGCGATCCGGGTCCGCTCCTCCGTACGCGCCCACTCGGCCCGCTCCTCCGCCCGGTCCGCGAGCAGCGACAGCTCCCGCTCCAGCGAATCGGCCCGCTCCCGCAAGCTCTCCATCAGACGGCGTCTGGCGCCTATGTAGAGGCCGAGCAGCACGGACGGGGCGGTGAGCCCCACCGCCATGAAGACGGACATCAGCGGGACGTACCAGTCCCCCGGCCCGAAGTCCGTCTGCTCCGCCACGCTCTGCCGCAGCCGTACCCAGGTGACGACGAACGTCCCCACCAGCGCCATCCCCGCCAGCACGACGGTGATCCGGCGCGGCACCTCGGACGCGGCCAGCGTGTAGAGGCCCACGAGGGCCATCAGGAAGCCCATCTCGGCGGGCGTCATCGCGATCGTCACGAGCACCACGGCGATCGGCCACCGCCGACGCACCAGCAGCACCGAACCCGCCAGCAGTCCGAACACCACGCCCACCGGCACCGGTATCCCGGTGTTCCGGGCGAACTCCACCCCCTCCAGGCCACACTCCAGCGCCGATACCAGCGCCAGTCCCACGTCCAGGGCGACACCGCGTCGCCGCTCCCACCACCAGTAGCCGCGGGTGGTCGATCCCGCCGCCTCCCGGTCTGCCCCCGTTGCGGTCATGGCATCCAGCCTACGGGCGGACGCATCTCATTTTCGGGTGACCGGCGACAGCATGTTCCGCGCTCGAACAAGCACGAAACACATACCGATCGCCTGAAATGGCGAATCGACCGCGCTTTCGACCCGGACGTTCGCATTCCGGACGACGATCTCCGTATGACGAAAACCACAAACAAGTACGCCGACTTCGAGGGCCTGCGCGAGCGGGCGGTGGCGCTGCGCCGGGAGGGGCTCAGCCGCCGCCAGATCCGCGACCGGCTCCACGTCGACAACAACGACATCCTCAACCGGCTCCTGGAGGGTGAGCCGGCTCCGGAATGGACGAAGCGGCCCCCCGCCAAGGACGACGTACGGGCGAAGGCCCGGGAATTGCGGCTCCAGGGGATGACGTACGACCAGATCCAGGTGGAGCTGGGGTGCTCCAAAGGGTCCATCTCGCTGTGGGTGCGGGATCTGCCGAAGCCGGAGCGCAAGCGGACCCGGGAGGAGGCCTCCGCCATCGCACGGCGTGGCTGGGAAGCCACTCTCCAGCAGCGGGACGCGGAGCGCCGGGAGGCAAAACGCAACGCTTCGAAGGAGGTTGGCGCGATGAGCGAGCGTGAGCTGTTCCTGGTGGGCGTCGCCCTCTACTGGGCAGAGGGCTCAAAGTCCAAGCCGTACCGCCCTCAGGAGCGGGTCACCTTCGTCAACAGTGACCCCGGCATGATCGAGGTCTTCCTCTCCTGGCTCCGCCTTCTGGGCGTACCCCTGGAACACCTGCGCTTCCATGTCCACATCCATGAGACCGCAGACATCACAGCAGCCGAGCAGTACTGGATCGCCCTTACGGGCGCCGCCCCTTCAGCGTTCGGCAAGACGTCTCTCAAGACGCACTCCCCGAAGACGAACCGCAAGAACATCGGCGACAACTACCGAGGCTGCCTTTCTGTGCGTGTCCTAAAAGGTGCCGACCTGTACCGTCGCATCGAAGGCTCTTGGTACGGCATAGTAGGGGCTGCAAAACGAGCCGATCAAGAGAATCGGACATAAGTGGCGATACTATCCCGGGTCGTCTAATGGCAGGACAAATGGTTTTGGTCCATTGAATGAGGGTTCGATTCCTTCCCCGGGAGCACGCCTGCGGGCCCCGACCACACCGGTCGGGGCCCGCCCCCGTTTCACCCGGAAACACCCCCGGTATCCTGCGGATGACCACCACCCGAAGCCGAAGGGCACATCCGTGAGCGCAACCAGCCCGGCAGCCGTCGTCGTCCTCGCAGCGGGTGAGGGCACCCGCATGAAGTCGAAGACACCCAAGGTCCTGCACGAGATCTCCGGGCGCTCGCTCGTCGGACATGTCGTCGCCGCCGCCCGTGAGCTGGACCCCCAGCACCTCGTCGTGGTCGTCGGCCATGCCAGCGAGCAGGTCACCGCGCACCTCAACGCCGGCGACGCCCCCGTGCGCACCGCCTTCCAGGCCGAGCAGAACGGGACCGGGCACGCCGTCCGCATGGGTCTCGAAGAACTGGGCGGCGCCGTCGAGGGCACCGTGATCGTCGTCTGCGGCGACACCCCCCTGCTGTCCGGCGGGACGCTCGGCGCGCTCGCCGCCACCCACGCCGCCGACGCCAACGCGGTCACCGTCCTGAGCGCCGAGGTCCCCGACTCCACCGGCTACGGGCGCATCGTGCGCGACCCCGCCATCGGCGCGGTCACCGAGATCGTCGAGCACAAGGACGCCACCGAGGAGCAGCGGGCGATCCGGGAGATCAACTCCGGGGTGTTCGCGTTCGACGGGCGGCTGTTGGCCGAGGCTCTGGGCAAGGTGCGCACCGACAACAGCCAGGGCGAGGAGTACCTCACCGACGTGCTGTCCATCCTGCGCGAGGCCGGGCACCGGGTCGGGGCGTCGGTGGCGGGTGACCACCGGGAGATCCTCGGCATCAACAACCGGCTCCAGCTGGCCGAGGCGCGCCGGCTGCTGAACGAGCGGCTGCTGGAGCGGGCGATGCTCGCGGGCGTGACCGTGGTGGACCCGTCGTCCACGCTGATCGACGCGACGGTGACGTACGAGCGGGACGCGGTCGTGCACCCGGGGACGCAGCTGCTGGGGACCACGCACCTCGCGGAGGACAGCGAGGTGGGGCCGAACTCGCGGATCGAGGACACCGTCGTCGGTGCCGGGGCCCGGGTGGACAACTCCGTGACGCTGTCGGCCGAGGTCGGGGCGGGGGCGCTGGTCGGCCCGTACGCCTATCTGCGGCCGGGCACGCGGCTGGGGACGAAGGCCAAGGCCGGTACGTACGTGGAGATGAAGAACGCGACGATCGGGGAGGAGACGAAGGTCCCGCATCTGAGTTACGTCGGTGACGCGACGATCGGCGACCACACCAACATCGGTGCGGCGAGCGTCTTCGTGAACTACGACGGCGTCGCCAAGCACCACACGACGATCGGCTCCCACTGCCGTACCGGTTCGGACAATATGTTTGTGGCGCCCGTCACGGTCGGGGACGGCGTCTACACCGCCGCCGGGTCGGTCATCACCAAGGACGTGCCTGCCGGTTCGCTGGCCGTGGCGCGGGGCCAGCAGCGGAATATCGAGGGTTGGGTGGCCCGGAAGCGGCCGGGCAGCGCGGCCGCGCAGGCCGCTCAGGCGTCGTCGCGGGAGACCGACGGGCAAAGCTGACCGGAAACAGGTGCGCCGGTGACGGCGTACCGTGATAGATGCTCACCCATTTCGGCTGGCTCGTTGCACATCGGGACCTATGCGTGCGGCGCCAGATACACGTCTGAGGAGACTGTGCTGTGACCGGGATCAAGACGACCGGCGAGAAGAAACTGATGCTCTTCTCCGGCCGCGCCCACCCCGAGCTTGCCGAGGAGGTCGCCCATCAGCTGGGAGTCGGTCTCGTGCCGACGAAGGCCTTCGATTTCGCCAACGGTGAGATCTACGTGCGCTTCCAGGAGTCGGCACGTGGCGCGGACTGCTTCCTGATCCAGAGCCACACGGCTCCGATCAACAAGTGGATCATGGAGCAGTTGATCATGCTGGACGCGCTGAAGCGCGCTTCGGCCCGCTCCATCACGGTGATCGTGCCGTTCTACGGCTACGCCCGGCAGGACAAGAAGCACCGCGGCCGTGAGCCGATCTCGGCGCGCATGGTGGCGGACCTGATGAAGACGGCGGGTGCGGACCGGATCCTCACGGTCGATCTGCACACGGACCAGATCCAGGGCTTCTTCGACGGCCCGGTGGACCACCTGTTCGCGCTGCCGATCCTGGCGGACTACGTGGGCGCGAAGGTCGACCGTTCCAAGCTGACGATCGTGTCGCCGGACGCGGGCCGGGTGCGGGTCGCCGACCGCTGGTGCGACCGGCTGGACGCGCCCCTGGCGATCGTGCACAAGCGCCGCGACAAGGACGTGCCGAACCAGGTCTCGGTCCACGAGGTCGTGGGCAACGTCGAGGGCCGGGTCTGTGTGCTGGTCGACGACATGATCGACACCGGTGGCACGATCTGCGCCGCGGCGGACGCGCTGTTCGCGCACGGTGCGGAGGACGTCATCGTGACGGCGACGCACGGGGTGCTGTCGGGTCCGGCGGCGGACCGGCTGAAGAACTCGAAGGTGAGCGAGTTCGTGTTCACGGACACGCTGCCGACGCCGGGTGAGCTGGAGCTGGACAAGATCACGGTGCTCTCGATCGCGCCGACGATCGCGCGTGCGGTGCGTGAGGTGTTCGAGGACGGTTCGGTGACGAGCCTCTTCGAGGAGCAGGGCTGACAGCAGTGACGATCACCCTGGGGTGATCCACTTTGGGGTACGGCCTCCCCGCCGGGTAGACTCAGCGAGTTGCTCGGCGAGGGAGGCCGTACCTGTGTGTACGGCGGTCCGTTATCGACGCGCTCTTCGTAGCAGGCCTGTCGTGGGCCGGGTGACCGTTCGAGATCCGTCACCCCCGGCGGCTCTCCGTACCTGACGAGGAGTGCAACATGGCCGAGATCAAGCTCGCCAGCGAGGTCCGTACCGAGTTCGGCAAGGGCGCCGCCCGCCGTGTCCGTCGTGCCGACCGCGTTCCCGGTGTCGTCTACGGCCACGGTGCCGAGCCCGTCCACGTCACCCTGCCGGGCCACGAGCTGCTGCTCGCGCTGCGCACGGCCAACGTGCTGATCGGTCTGGAGATCGACGGCAAGGACGCGCTGGTCATCCCGAAGGCCGTCCAGCGTCACCCCCTCAAGGGCACCATCGAGCACGTCGACCTGCTGACCGTGAAGCGCGGCGAGAAGGTCGAGGTCGAGATCGCGGTGCACACCGAGGGCGACCTGGCGCCGGGTGCCAACCTGCTGGAGTTCGTCCAGAACACGCTGCTCGTCGAGGCCGAGGCCACCCACATCCCCGAGTCCGTGACGGTCTCCGTCGCGGGTCTGGACGCCGGTGACTCGATCCAGGCGAAGGACATCGCGCTGCCCAAGGGCTCCGTGCTCGCCGGTGACGAGGACGCCATCGTGATCCAGGTCGTCGCCGCGCAGGCCGAGGAGCCGTCCGCGGACGCGGCCGGCGAGGCCTCCGAGGCCTGAGCCTCGTCGCTCACCGTTCCACCCGCATCACCTGTTCCACCCGCATCACCTGTTCTACCCGCATCATCTGTTCCACCTGCATCACTTGTTCCACCTGCTTGACTGACGGGGTGGTGGTTCCCTTTCCGGGAGCCACCGCCCCGTTTGCCTGCCATCCCCCTGCGTGCGAGGAGACCGAGCGCTGATGTCCGACGCCACCGACCCCTGGCTCATCGTGGGCCTGGGCAATCCCGGTCCCGACTACGCGGCGAACCGGCACAACGTCGGGTTCATGGTCGCCGATCTGCTGGCGGAGCGGATCGGCGGGAAGTTCAAGCGGGCGCAGAAGGCGCAGGCGCAGGTCGTGGAGGGGCGGGTGGGTCCGCCGGGTCCGGCGAGCCGTCGGGTGATCCTGGTGAAGCCGATGTCGTACATGAATCTGTCGGGCGGGCCGGTGACGGCGCTGCGGGACTTCTACAAGGTGCCGACGGATCACGTCGTGGCGGTCCATGACGAGCTGGACGTCGATTACGGGATGCTGCGGCTGAAGCTGGGCGGCGGTGACAACGGGCACAACGGGCTGAAGTCGATGACGAAGGCGATGGGCCCGGACTATCACCGGGTGCGGTTCGGGATCGGGCGGCCGCCGGGTCGGATGCAGGTCGCGGATTTCGTGCTGAAGGACTTCTCGTCGGCCGAGCGCAAGGAGCTGGCGTTCCTGGTGGACAGGTCGGCGGACGCGGTGGAGTGTCTGCTGGCGGAGGGTCTGGAGCGGGCGCAGAGCGCGTACAACTCCTGAGTCCCGGCCTCGGTCGCCGTGTCTTCCGCCGCGTACAACTCCTGGGCCCCGGCCATGGTCGCCGTGTCGTCCGCCGCGTACAACTCCTGACATTCCTGGTGCTGGTGGGGCGTTTTTCGGCCACAGGTTGACCGCGGGTGGGGGTCTGGCCAAGGATCGGCCCCCATGAAGCGGAGCTCTTCCCAGCGTGCGGCGCTCGCGGGCCGTCGGGCGGCCATGGGGCTGGTGGTCCTGGTGCTGCTGGTCGCGGGTGCGTGGTCGTCGTGGAACACGGCGCACCACATCGTTCTGGCCAAGGGCCGTGACCACGGCACCGTGACGGTGACGGGGTGCGGCGAGGAGAAGTGCACCGGTTCGTTCGAGCCGGACGCGGTGTCGCGGGAGCGTTCGCGGGTGAGCGTGGACCGGTCCGTCGCGGCGCGGGAGGGGGATCGTTTCCCCGTGGTGGTGAAGCCCGGCTCCGATGCGGTGGTCCGCACGGGGGTGCCGGGCTTTCTGCATGCGTGGATGCCGTTGGGCGGGGCGATGGTGCTGGCCGCGTTCGTGATCGGCGGCGGGCTGCGGATGTCGCGGACGGCGTGGGGTGCCGGTACGGCGGGGGCGGCCCTGCTGGTGGCGACGTTCGTCGCGCTGTAGCAGGGCCGCCCCGTTCCGGCGTGGGTCCGGTCAGCCGGTGTTGCGGAGTCCTGCCGCGACGCCGTTGACGGTGAGCAGCAGGGCGCGGGCGAGCAGCGGGTCGGGTTCCTCGCCGCGCTCGGCGGCCTGGCGCTGGCGGGCCAGCAGTGAGACCTGGAGGTAGGAGATCGGGTCCAGGTAGGCGTCGCGGATGGCGAAGGTCTGCTGGAGCACCGGGCTGGTGCCGAGCAGTTCGGTGGAGCCGGTGACCTTGAGGACTTCTCTGACGGTGAGCGCGTGCTCGGCCTCGATGGCGTCGAAGACGTGCTTCAGTTCGTCGGGGACGAGCGTGTCGACGTAGTGCCGGGCGATGCGCAGGTCGGTCTTGGCGAGCGTCATCTCCACGTTGGAGAGGAAGTTCCGGAAGAAGTGCCAGTGCTCGTGCATCTCGTCGAGGACGGTGTCGAGTCCGGCTTCGCGCAGGGCCTTGAGGCCGGAGCCGACGCCGTACCAGCCGGGGACGATCTGGCGGGACTGGGTCCAGCCGAAGACCCACGGGATGGCGCGCAGGCCGTCGAGGGAGACGCCGGAGCCGGGGCGGCGGGAGGGCCGTGAGCCCAGGTGCAGGTCGGCGAGCTGGTCCACCGGGGTGGAGGCGAGGAAGTAGGCGGGGAGGTCGGGGTCCTCGACGAGCTTGCGGTAGGCGCTGTGGGCGGCGTCGGAGACGGTGTCCATGGCCGCGTCCCAGCGGGCGAGGGCTTCGTCGGACTGGCGGGGCGCGGTGTGGAGGGCGGAGGCCTGGAGGGTGGCCGCGACGGTCAGTTCCAGGTTCTCGCGGGCGAGGGCGGGGATGAGGTACTTGTCGGAGATGACCTCGCCCTGCTCGGTCACCTTGATCTCGCCCTCCAGGGTGCCCCAGGGCTGGGCGAGGATGGCGTCGTGGGAGGGGCCGCCGCCGCGGCCGACGGTGCCGCCGCGGCCGTGGAAGAGGCGCAGGCGTACGCCGTAGCGGTGGGCGACGTCGCGGAGGCGTCGCTGGGCGCGGTGGATCTCCCACTGGGAGGTGGTGATGCCGCCGAACTTGGAGGAGTCGCTGTAGCCGAGCATGACCTCCTGGACGTCGCCGCGGAGTGATACGAGGCGGCGGTAGGAGGGGTCGGCGAGCATGGCGTCGAGGATGACGTCGGCGGCCTTGAGCTCGTCGGTGGTCTCCAGGAGCGGGACGATGCCGATCTTGGCCCAGCCGGCGTGGAGGTCGATGAGGCCGGCTTCGCGGGCGAGGACGGCGGCGGCGAAGACGTCGTCGGCGCCCTGGCACATCGAGATGATGTAGGACTCGATGACTTCGGGGCCGAAGCGTTCGAAGGCCTGCTTGATGGTGTGGAAGACGCCGAGGGTCTTCTCGCCGGCGGCGTCGAGCGGGGCCGGGGTGGGGGCGAGCGGCCGGCGGGAGCGGAGTTCCTTGGCGAGGAGCTTCTGCCGGTAGTCGCGGGGCATGTCGGTGTAGCGCCAGGACTCCTCGCCGAGCCGGTCGAAGAGCTGGCCGAGGGCGTGGTGGTGGGCATCGGCGTGTTCGCGTACGTCCATGGTGGCGAGCTGGAGGCCGAAGGCGCCGAGGGTGCGGATGGTGCGGTCCATCCGGCCGTCGGCGAAGAGGCCGCCCTTGTGCGCGCGCAGGGAGGCCTGGATGAGTTCCAGGTCGGCGATGAGTTCGGCGGTGCCGAGGTAGTCGCAGCCGGGGCGGTGGGGGGTGCCTTCGGCGAGGCGCTCGCGGGTGTTGACGAGCTTCTGGCGGATGCAGGTGGCCTTGAGGCGGTAGGGCTCCTCGGCGTTCAGCCGCTTGTAGCGGGGGCTGATGCCGGGGAGGCGTTCCAGGTCGGCCTGGAGGGAGGTGAGGAGTTCCTCGGTGGCTCCGGCGTAGCGGATGGAGTTGGAGAGGAGGCCGCGGAGGTGGTCGATCATCTCCAGGGCGTCGGTGATGCCGTGTTCGTGCTGGAGGATCAGGACGTCCCAGGTGACGGACGGGGTCACGTTGGGGTTGCCGTCGCGGTCGCCGCCGATCCAGGTGCCGAAGGTGAGGGGGCGGGTGCCGGCGGGCAGTTCGACGCCGACGCGCTCCAGCTCGGCGGCGAGGTCCTCCAGGACGTCCCCGACGGCGCCCGCGTGGAGTTCGTCGAGGTAGTAGATGGCGTTGCGGGCCTCGTCGGCGGGTTCCGGGCGGACGACGCGGAGTTCGTCGGTCTGCCAGATGAGGTCGATGTTCTCGGCGAGGCGGAGGTCCAGCCGGCGGCGGTCGGCCTCGATGACCGGGGTCTCCAGGAGGGCTCCGATGCGGCGGAGCTTGTTGAGGACCGAGCGGCGGGCGGCCTCGGTGGGGTGTGCGGTGAAGACGGGCCGGACGTTGAGGTTCTTGACCGTCTCGCGGAGGTGCTCGGGGTCGGCGTCCTTGAGGCGGTCGGCGGTGCGGGCCAGCAGGCCGCCCTCGGCCGAGCGGCGTTCGCGCATCTCGTGGGCGCGGTGGACCTGCTCGGTGACGTTGGCGAGGTGGAAGTAGGTGGAGAAGGCGCGCACGAGCTGTGCGGCGGTCTCCAGGTCCGTGTCGCCGAGGAGCTCGGCGGCGGCTTCGCCGTCGGTGCGGGTCAGGGCGCGGACCCGTTCGACGAGGTCGAGGAGCTCCTGGCCCTCCTGGCGTACGAGGGTCTCGCCGAGGAGGTCGCCGAGGCGGCGGATGTCGGCGCGCAGCGCGGGGCTGGCGGCAGGGGTCTGGTCGGCACTGCTCACAGTGTGCGGCTCCTTGCAGTGAATGAGGAGGTGCGTTCGCTTCGCCGTCCCCATGTGGGTGGTGGTGGGGGCGGGTGGCGGGGTCCGGGGCCCTGCGGCTGGCAGCGGTGCTGTCGCCACGCCCCGACGAGCGGGTGCGGACCGCGCTGTCCGACCCTCTCAGGATAGGTGTCGTCGCAGGCGGCGTGTCCGCTGCCCCGGCGGGGGTCGCGGTCGTCGCGTGACACCTTCTTCCCCTTACCCCGGGGTCGGGCGGGCTACCGCGTGGGACGGGTGGGAGCGGCTTCTCGTGTTGTGGGCCCCGTCACTGCCATACTTACCAAGCCGTAGGTTACGGAACCGTAGCCAGGGCCGTCCGAGTCTCCTCCTCTCACCCTCCGAGGTATTTCCCCATGCCGAGCACTCCCCGTGTGATCGACGAGACCGAGCCGCCCGGAGCGGCCGAGGCCTCGCTGCCCCCCGGCACGCTGGGCGGCGACAACAAGCGGTCGGTCGAGCAGTTCGCGTTGCTGGCGTTCATCGTGGTGCCGTTCGCGGCTCTGGTCGTGGCGGTGCCGCTGGCGTGGGGCCGGGGGGTGAGCTGGCTGGACGTGGGGTTGCTGGTGGCGATGTACTTCATCGGCTGTCACGGGATCACGATCGGTTTCCACCGGTATTTCACGCACGGTTCGTTCAAGGCGAAGCGGCCGTTGCGGATCGCGCTGGCCGTGATGGGCTCGCTGGCGGTGGAGGGGCCGCTGGTGCGGTGGGTGGCCGATCACCGCAAGCATCACCGGTTCTCGGACGCGGAGGGTGATCCGCATTCGCCGTGGCGGTTCGGGGAGAGCCTGCCGGCCCTGATGAAGGGGCTGTGGTGGGCGCACATCGCGTGGATGTTCGACGAGGAGCAGGCGCCGCAGCAGAAGTACGCCCCTGACCTGATCAAGGACCCGGCGATCCGGTCCATCTCGCGGCACTTCCTCTCCTTCACGGTCCTCTCGCTGGCGATTCCGCCGCTGGTCGGCGGTCTGGTGACGATGTCGTGGTGGGGTGCGGCGACGGCGTTCTTCTGGGGTTCGCTGGTGCGGGTGGCGCTGTTGCACCATGTGACGTGGTCGATCAACTCGATCTGTCACGCGGTGGGCAAGCGGCCCTTCAAGTCCCGTGACCGGTCGGGGAACGTGTGGTGGCTGGCGGTGCTGTCGTGCGGCGAGTCGTGGCACAACCTGCACCACGCGGATCCGACGAGCGCCCGGCACGGTGTGATGAAGGGACAGATCGACTCCAGCGCCCGGCTGATCCGCTGGTTCGAGAAGCTGGGCTGGGCCACGGACGTGCGGTGGCCGGATGCCGGGCGTATCGACTCCCGGCGCACGTCCGTACCGGCCGACGCGGCATGATTGACGACGTGGCGACCGACGGCAGCACGAGCAGCGAGAAGAGCCGGACCTCCCCTTCCCGGCGGGCCCGGCGGGTCCGGATGACGGGTAAGGAGCGCCGCGAGCAGCTGCTGGACATCGGGCGCGCCCTGTTCGCCGACAAGGGCTTCGAGGGCACGTCGGTCGAGGAGATCGCGGCGCGTGCCGGGGTCTCCAAGCCGGTGGTGTACGAGCACTTCGGCGGCAAGGAGGGTCTGTACGCCGTGGTGGTCGACCGCGAGATGCGTCAGCTTCTGGACATGGTGACGGGGGCGCTGACCGCGGGCCATCCGCGCGAGCTGCTGGAGCAGGCGGCGTTCGCGCTGCTGGACTACATCGAGTCGTACACGGACGGTTTCCGGATCCTGGTGCGGGATTCGCCGGTGGCCCAGTCGACGGGGACGTTCGCGTCGCTGATCAGTGACATCGCCACGCAGGTGGAGGACATCCTGGGCCTGGAGTTCAAGGCCCGGGGTTTCGATCCGAAGCTGGCCCCGCTGTACGCGCAGGCGCTGGTGGGGATGGTGGCGCTGACGGGCCAGTGGTGGCTGGACGTGCGCAAGCCGAAGAAGTCCGAGGTGGCCGCCCATCTGGTGAATCTGTGCTGGCACGGGCTGGAGAACCTGGAGGCGAAGCCTCGGCTCATAGGGCACCGGAAGAACTGACCTTCAGAGCTGTCCGCACTTCGTCACTCGTTGTGATGACGGGTGCGGATCTCCCGCCGTAGGGTGGTCTGCAGGCGTCATGCCCCGGTGCGCTCCGGCTCCAGGAACTCCAGCCGGTTGCCCACCGTGTCCTGGGCGTAGAAGCGGCGGTGACGGCGGCGAGGCCGGCAGCGGCGGTCGTCACTTCTCCTTGCGGGCGACGGCGAAGATGCGGCGGAACGGGAAGACCGTGCCGTACGGGCCGGGCGGGTAGGCCGAGCGGAGCAGGTCGCGGTATTCGGTGAGGAACGCGTCGCGGGCGTCGGGGGCGTCGGCGAGGGCGGTGAGGACGGGGCGCAGGGCGGTGCCCTTGACCCAGTCGAGGACCGCGTCGTCGCCGCGCAGGGTCTGGAGGTAGGTGGTCTCCCAGACGTCCGCCGCGCAGCCCAGGTCCCGCAGCCGGGTGAGGTAGTCGGTGGGTTCCAGGACCGAGGCGGTGCGGTCGCCGACGCCGTGGAGCAGGGGTCGCCATCGGTCGGATTCACGGAGGCCCGCCAGGAGGGTGTGGCTGGGGGCGGTGTAGTTGCCGGGGACCTGGAAGGCGAGGGTGCCGCCGGGGGCGAGGGCGTCGAGCCAGCGGGGGAAGTGTTCGGCGTGGCCGGGGATCCACTGGAGTGCGGAGGTGGAGACGACCAGGCCGTACGTCTCGGTGGGCGTCCAGGTCGCGGCGTCGGCCTCGGCGAAGTCGAGCAGGGGCGGCCGGGCGTGGGCGGCGGCTTCGGCGAGCATCTCGCGCGAGGTGTCGTAGCCGGTGATCCGGGCGGCCGGCCAGCGGTCCGCGAGGAGGGCGGTGACGTTGCCCGCGCCGCAGCCGAGGTCGGCGATGCGGGGTGCGGGGTGGCCGGGGAGGTCGCCGATGCGGGCCAGGAGGTCGTGGAAGGGGCGGGTCCGGTGGTCCGCGTGACGCAGGTACTGCTGCGGGTCCCAGGAGGGCCGGTCGGGTGCGGTCATGCGGAACAGGATCACGCCACACATCTCTTGATGTCAAGACACTTGAATTCAAGAGACTTCATGTCGAGGGACCCTTTACACTGATCGGCATGGAGGACGAGGTCGACCGACTGGTCGCTGCATGGCGCCGAGAGCGCCCCGACCTCGACGTGGAACCACTCGAGGTGCTCAGTCGCGTCTCCCGCCTGGCACGCCACCTCGACCGGGCCCGCCGCATAGCCTTCTCCGAGCACAACCTGGAGCCGTGGGAGTTCGACGTGCTGACGTCGCTGCGCCGGGCCGGCTCCCCCTACCAGCTCTCCCCCGGACAGCTGCTCACCCAGACCCTGGTCACCTCGGGCACGATGACCAACCGCATCGACCGTCTGACCAAGAAGAACCTCGTCGAGCGGCTGCCCGACCCGAGCGACCGGCGCGGCGTCCTCGTCCGGCTCACGGCCGAGGGGCGCGACAAGGCCGACCAGTCGCTGGCCGGACTGCTCGACCAGGAGCGCGCCATCCTCGGCGAGCTCTCCCGCCACCAGCGTGGCGAACTGGCCGGGCTACTGCGCCAGTTGACCGCCCCGTTCGACAACATCCCCTAGAGGGTGCTCGGCGGGGCCGACCCCCGCCCTGCGGGCCAGCGCCACCGCGGCCAGGGTCGAGTGCACCCCGAGCTTGCCCAGCACGTTCTGCATATGGGTGCGCACCGTGTGCGGGGACAGGAACAGCCTCTCGGCGACCGCCTTGCGGCCCAGCCCCGCCACCATGCAGCGCAGCACCTCCCGCTCCCGCGGCGTCAGCGACTCCACCAGCCGCTCGCTCTCGGTGCGGTGCTTGCGGGCGGCGGTCAACTCCCGCAGTACGCCCGTGAGCAGCGCGGGCGGCAGATGTGTCTCGTCGCGCAGCACGCCCCGTACCACCGCCAGCAGCCGTTGCAGCGAGCAGTCCTTGGCCACCCAGCCCGAGGCGCCCGCCTGGAGCGCCCGTGCGGCGGTCCGCGGGTCGTCCTTCTCGGCGAGCACCACCGACCGCACGGCGGGCCGGCCCGAACTGACCCCGGCGACCAGGGAGATGCCGTCGAGGACGCCCGTCTCCTGCTGCTGGGGCACGGGGACGGCCTGCGCGGCACCGGCCGCCAGGACGCCCAGCTCGGCGTCCACCAGCAGCACGTCGTAGTCCCGCCCCTCGGCGGCAGCGCGCTCCAGGGCGCGCAGCGCGGCCGGGCCACTGCCCGCCGCGGACACGTCCACGTCCGGTTCGGCCGCGAGGGCGGCCGCGAGCGACTCGGCGAAGATGCGGTGGTCGTCGACCACCAGGACCCGGATACGCGGCACAGAACCCCCATCGGTGGGGGCGGACAGCTGCGGGTACGGCGCCCGGAGGCCTCGGCGCGGCCCGCTGTGCTCCGGCCGCCGCCTTCGCACTGCCTGCCGCCCCGCCCCCGGGCGCCGTACCCGGCTCTCTCGCTCCCCTGAATCGGCACCGGCCCCCACCGGTGCTGAGCATCAGCGTACGGGCGGGGGCCACGAGGGGAAGCCGATTCGCCGAACTGGTTGCCCTCGGTGTTTAGGGTGTGCTTCATGTTCCGTCTTGAGACAGAAGTGGACAGAGAACGTCGCATTCTGCTGAGCGGGCGTCTGCACGAGGACAACATCGCGGCCGCGGCCGGCCTGCGTGCACTGCTCTCCACCCCCGCCGAGCACGAAGTGCCGCTGGAGGTCTGGGCGTTGGACGAGCTCGGGGCCCTGGCCGGTGGGCTGACCGGGCGGACCTGGGCGTACTGGCTGCACGTCGACCTGCTCTGGGTCGACGCCCCGCACCGGGGCTCCGGCCTCGGCGCGCGCCTGCTCGCCGAGGCCGAACGGACCGCCCGCACCGAGCGCGCCTGCACCCGCTCGCGGCTGGAGACCTGGGACTTCCAGGCCCCCGGCTTCTACCGCGGGCAGGGGTACGAGGAGATCGGACGGGTCACGGACTACCCGCCGGGCGTCACCGAGTTCATCCTGGTCAAGGAGCTGTGAGCGCGGTGCCCCCGGGGGTCACCGCAGTCGGCGGGCCCCTGCGGAAGGGATGGCGTCGAAGATCCCCGGGGCCGCGTGTCCGGCCGCCGCGAACGCCTCGCTGACGGCCTTGGCCACCGTGCCGGCCGCCGCCTCCTCCACCAGGACGACCGCCGAGCCGCCGAAGCCGCCGCCGGTCATCCGCGCACCGAGCGCCCCGGCCGCGTTCGCCGCCTCGACCACCAGGTCCAACTCGGGGCAGGAGACCCGCAGATCGTCGCGGAGCGAGCGGTGGCCCTCGGTGAGGACGGGGCCCGCGGCCCGGACGTCACCCGCGTCGAGCAACCCGATGACCTGCTCGACCCGGCGGTTGTCGCCGACGACATGGCGTACGTAACGGATCACGGACTCGTCCGCCCCGGCATCGGCGAGGGTGGTGAGCGCCGCGTCGAGACCGGCGTACGGGAGGTCGCGGAGCATCGGCAGGCCGAGCAGCCGGGCGCCCTCCTCGCAGCCGGCCCGGCGCTCCGCGTACGCGCCGTCGCCCAGGGCGTGCTTGACCCGGGTGTCGACGACCAGCAGCGTCAGCCCCTGGGGGGCCAGGTCGAAGGGGACCTGACGCAGGGAGAGGTCGCGGGTGTCCAGGTGGAGCGCGTGGCCCTCGGTGCAGCAGGCCGAGGCCATCTGGTCCATGATCCCGCAGGGCACGCCGACGAAGTCGTTCTCGGCGCGGCGGCCGACGACGGCGAGTTCGGGCCCGGTGAGGCCGAGGTGGAAGAGGTCGTTCAGGGCCAGCGCGGTGACGACTTCGAGGGCGGCGGAGGAGGAGAGCCCGGCGCCCGTGGGCACGGTGGAGGTCAGCGCGATGTCCGCCCCGGTGACCGGGTGCCCGGCCTCGCGCAGCGCCCAGAGCACCCCGGCGGGGTAGGCGGCCCAGCCGTGGCCGGAGTGCGGGGCGAGTTCGTCGACACGGAGGGAAACGACGCCGCCGGGCGCGTCGGAGGAGTACAGGCGCAGCACGCCGTCATCGCGGCGGGAGACGGCCGCGCGGGCGGTGTGCGGGAGGGCGAGCGGCATGACGAAGCCGTCGTTGAAGTCGGTGTACTCGCCTATGAGGTTCACTCGTCCGGGTGCCGCCCAGATGCCGTCGGGTTCGCCCCCGTACAGCTCGGCGAAGGTGGCGGCGGGGTCGGAGTCGGTCCCGTGCGCCTCGGTGGTCTCGGTGGACTCGGTCATGGGGTGGTGGTGTCCTCTCGGCGGGCGAACCGCCAGGCGTCGGCGATGATTCCGGCCAGGTCGGTGCGGGAGGGCTGCCAGCCGAGCCGCTCCACGGCGGTGGCGGCGGAGGCGACGAGGACGGCCGGGTCCCCGCCTCGGCGGGGGGCGGCGGTCTCGGGAACGGGGTGGCCGGTGACCTCGCGGACGGTCTCGATGACCTCGCGGACCGAGAAGCCGTTGCCGTTGCCGAGGTTGCAGATCAGGTGCTCGCCGGGGGCGGCGGCCCGCAGGGCCAGCAGGTGGGCGTCGGCGAGGTCGGCGACGTGGATGTAGTCGCGGACGCAGGTGCCGTCGGGGGTGGGGTAGTCGTCGCCGTACACGGAGATCGACTCGCGCTGTCCCAGCGCCACTTGGAGGACAAGCGGGATGAGGTGGGACTCGGGGGCGTGGCGTTCGCCGCAACTGCCGTACGCCCCGGCGACGTTGAAGTAGCGCAGCGAAACGGCGGCCAGGCCGTGGGCGGTGGCCTCGCCGCTGATCATGTGGTCGACGGCGAGTTTGGACGCGCCGTAGGGGCTGGTGGGGGCGGTGGGGTCGGCCTCGGTGATGGGGCTGGAGACCGGCTCGCCGTAGGTGGCGGCCGTGGAGGAGAAGACGAGGGTGCGCACACCGTGCTCGCGCATCGCGGCGAGCAGGGCGGTGGTGCCGCCCACGTTGTTGACCCAGTACTTCTCCGGGTCGACGACGGACTCGCCGACCTGGGAGAAGGCGGCGAAGTGCAGGACGCCGTCGTAGGAGGGGTCCAGGTGGCGGGCGGCGTCCTGGACGCGGCCCTCGATGAACGCGGCGCCGGCCGGGACGCCCACGCGGAACCCGGTGGAGAGGTCGTCGAGGACGGTCACCGTGTGCCCGGCCTCCAGCAGGTGCTGGGCGACGACGCTCCCGACGTAACCGGCGCCGCCGGTGACCAGGTACTTCTTCGGAGGGGTGCTCACGTTCGGGGGGTTGCTCACGTTCCGGGGGTTGCTCACTTGCTCGCTACCTCTCGCAGTCGCTGGGCCGCGGCTTCCGGCGGCACGTCGTTGATGAACACGCTCATGCCGGACTCGGAGCCCGCGAGGAACTTCAGCTTGCCGGAGGTCCGGCGAATGGTGAAAAGCTCCAGGTGCAGGGCGAAGTCCTCCCGTCCGGGGACCCCGAACGGCGCCTGGTGCCAGGCGGAGATGTACGGGGTCGGCGGCTCACCGGGGCCGAAGATCCGGTCGAAGCGCCTCAGGAGTTCCAGATAGACGCGGGGGAATTCCGCCCGCGCGTCCTCGCCCAGTTCCCGCAGGTCGGGGACGCGGTGGCGGGGGTGGAGGTGGACCTCGTAGGGCCAGTGCGCCGCGTACGGGACGAAGGCGGTCCAGTGGTCGGTGGCGAGGACGACGCGCGAGCCGTCCTTCTCCTCGCGGGCGACCACCTCGTCGAACAGGTTGCGGCCGGTCTCCTCGCGGTGGCGGGCGGCCGAGCGGAGCATCAGCTCGGTGCGCGGGGTGACGAAGGGATAGCCGTAGATCTGGCCGTGCGGGTGGCCGAGGGTGACACCGATCTCGGCACCGCGGTTCTCGAAGCAGAAGACCTGGGTGACCTGGTCGAGTGCGGCGAGTTCGGCGGTGCGGTCGGTCCAGGCGGCGAGGACGAGGGCGGCCTGCTCCTCGGTGAGGTCGGCGAAGGACGCGTCGTGGTCGGAGGTGAAGCAGACGACCTCGCAGCGGCCGGAGTCGCCGGCGAGGGAGGGGAAGCGGTTCTCGAAGACGGCGACGTCGTAGTCGCTGTCGGGGATCTCGCCGACGCGTCCGTCGCGCGTGGGGCAGAGCGGGCAGGCGTCGGCCGGCGGGTGGTAGGTGCGGGCCTGGCGGTGCGAGGCGATGGCGACCGCGTCGCCGAGCAGCGGATCGCGGCGGATCTCGGACGAGGTCGAGACGGGATCCAGCGGGCGCTCGTCGACGGCGTCGCGGACGGTGTCGTCGGCGGAGTCGTAGTAGATCAGCTCACGGCCGTCGGCGAGGGTCGTAACCGTCTTCTTCACCAGATCCTCCACCAGATCACTCAACATAATCGCACATAACAAATCACAAGCGCACACTCGCGTCAATGGTCGAGAGGTCCGAGGGGCAGACCGACGGGCGCCGAGGGGTAGACCGGGCGGCACGGCGGCACGGTAAGCGGCATACCGGGACATTCCCCCACGCTCGATCACGATCGAACAAAGAACCCCAACGGAAGTGTTCATTTCTCGAACACGGAGGCGTAGGTTCCGACGGGTTCAGTTCGCGCAACGAAGCGAGTACCCCCCATGCAGACACTGGCCGAAGGGCTCCGGCTCCCCACGAACGGGCTCGACTACGCCATCCTGGCGATCTACTTCGTCGTCGTACTCGGCATCGGCTTCGCGGCCCGTGCCAGTGTGAGGACGAGCCTCGACTTCTTCCTCTCCGGACGGTCACTGCCCGCCTGGGTGACCGGGCTCGCCTTCGTCGCGGCGAACCTCGGCGCCACCGAGATCCTCGGCATGGCGGCCACCGGCGCGCAGTACGGCGTCGCGGTGGTGCACTGGTACTGGATCGGCGCGATCCCGGCCATGGTCTTCCTCGGCCTGGTGATGATGCCGTTCTACTACCGCTCCAAGGTCCGCTCCGTGCCGGAGTTCCTGCTCCAGCGGTTCGACAGGTCGGCGCACCTGCTGAGCTCCGCGCTCTTCGCGTTCGCGGCCATCCTCATCGCGGGCGTCAACCTCTACGCCCTGTCGATCGTCGTGGAGGCGCTCCTCGGCTGGCCGCAGTGGGTCGCGATCGTCGTCGCGGGCCTGTTCGTGCTCGTCTACATCACGATCGGCGGACTTTCCTCGGCGATCTACAACGAGGTGCTCCAGTTCTTCGTCATCCTCGCCGCGCTGATCCCCCTCACCGTCCTCGGCCTGAAGCGGGTCGGCGGCTGGGACGCGATGAGCGACTCGCTGACGAAGCAGCACGGCGGGGACTTCATGACCGCCTGGGGCGGAACCGGCATCGGTGACGCCAACCCGCTGGGCGCCAACTGGCTGACGATCATCCTGGGGCTCGGCTTCGTGCTGTCCTTCGGCTACTGGACGACGAACTTCGCCGAGGTGCAGCGCGCCCTGTCCGCGAAGAACCTCTCCGCCGCCAAGCGCACCCCGCTGATCGCCGCCTTCCCGAAGATCTTCATCGTCTTCGCGGTGATGATCCCCGGCCTGGTCGCCGCCGTGATCGTGCCGAAGATCGGCACGCCGGACTCCGACCTGACCTACAACGACGCGATCCCCCTGCTGATGCAGGAGCTGCTGCCCAACGGGGTGCTCGGCATCGCGGTGACGGGTCTGCTCGCCGCTTTCATGGCGGGCATGGCGGCCAACGTGTCCTCGTTCAACACGGTGTTCACCACCGACATCTGGCAGCGGTACGTGGTGAAGGACAGGCCCGACGCCTACTACCTGCGCTTCGGGCGGCTGATCACGGCGATCGGTGTGCTGGCCTCGATCGGCACGGCGTTCATCGCCGCCAGCTTCTCGAACATCATGAGCTACCTCCAGACGCTGTTCTCGTTCTTCAACGTGCCGATGTTCGTCGTCTTCATCATCGGCATGTTCTGGAAGCGGGCCTCGATGAAGTCCGGTGTCTGGGGCCTGGTCGCGGGCACCGCGGCCGCGATGGTCAACTACTTCTGGATCTACAAAGGCGGGATCATCGACATCCCGTCCGACCAGGGCGCCAACTTCGTCTCCGCGATCGTCGGATTCGTCGCCGGAGCCGTCGTCATGGTCGCCGTCACCCTCTTCACCGCGCCGAAGCCCGAAGCGGAACTGGCCGGTCTGGTGTACGGGACCGAATCGCCGGACCCCGACGAGGCGCTCGACGAGGCCGACGGCGCCTGGTACCGCAAGCCCGCGCTGCTCGGCTGGGGCGCGGTCGTCCTCGCCGCCGCGTGCTACATCCCGTACTCGTTCTGATCGGAGGAACTCACCATGTCCGACCTGCACAAGGAAGTCTCCGAGCTGGAGCGCAAGTCCGCGACCGCCGCCCGACTCTTCGACATCCGGCGGATCATCGGCGGCCTGTTCGTGGTCTACGGAGTGATCGTCACCATCGCCGGCATCAGCCCGTCCGAGGCCGACCTGAAGAAGGCCGAGGGCGTCCACATCAACCTGTGGACGGGCCTCGCCATGCTGGCGCTCGGCCTGTTCTTCCTCATCTGGATGAAGCTGCGCCCGGCCGAGGCCCCGGCGGCCCCGGAGACGGGCCCGGCCCCGGAGCGGGAGTCCGGCACGGGCTGACCCGCCCGCCGCTCGTCCGCCGTGCCCCGCAGGGGCCGTACGTCACCCGCGCTGTCCGGGGATGTACGGCTCCCGCGGCGTGCCGCCGTGGTCCGCGGCCCTCTCCAGCAGTCCCGTACGGGCCGCGAGGGCGGCCGCCTCCAGGCGGGAGCCGACCCCCAGCTTCATCAGGACCCGCTGGACATGGGTACGGGCGGTGCTCGGGGCGATGTCCAGGCCGGCCGCGATCAGCCGGGTGCCCTCGCCCTCGGCGACCCGCACCAGCACCTCCGCCTCGCGCGGGGTGAGCATCCGCAGCAGCCGCCGCCCCTCGTCATCGGGCTGGGCGGCCGGGTTGAGCAGCTCGGCGAAGGCCCCCCGCAGCAGCTGCGGGGCGACGGCGCTCTCCCCCGCCCGCGCCTTGAGCATGGCCCGCTCGACGCCTTCGATGCGCTCGTCGTGCCGGACGTACCCGGCGGCCCCGGCGGCGAACGCCGCGGCGATCCCGCGCGGGCTGGGCACCGGGCCGAGGACCACCACCGCCACCTGCGGGCGCTCCTGGCCGATGCGCGTGATCGGGTCGAAGACCCCGGGGGCGGCGGGCGATGCCGTACCGAACAGGCAGACCTCCGGAGCCCGGCCGACCACCAGTTCCGCCGCCCCGGACGTCGGCGCCGCCGCCGCGAGCACCCGGTGCCCGCGCAGTTTCAGCGCCGAGGCGAGTGCCTCGGCGAGCAGCCGGTGATCGTCGACCACCATGAGCCGCACGCCCACGGTTCCCACCCCCAAAAGCCCCTGCGCGCCCGGCCCCCCGGACTCCTGCCCCGGCAAGCTACACGCTTGTCCGACGCCGCGCGGCCCTTACGTGGGAGAAGCCCCCCGGAATGCCGAATTCTGGTTCGTCCGGCCCTCGTTGACCTGCGTTCAGGTCCCGTTGGCCGGTCTGGCGCGTTCCCTTCACGGGCGGAGAACAGTCGGCCCCGCCGGTGAGGTGATCGACCGGCGGGGCCTGGCGCTGCGGGACGCTCCCGGGGAGCGCGGTGATCAGTCGGCGCGGTAGGCGACGACGAGGTAGCGCTTCTCGTCGGGGTTGACGGTGCTCGGCTTGTGGGCCGACTTGGCCGCCATGTAGAACCGCCCGTCGGTGTAGAGGAGTTCGGCCGAGTCGATGGAGAACCGCTTCTCCGCCTCCCGGACGGTCTCGTCGCTCGGGTTCTCCATCAGCAGGGTCTGCTCGAAGGTCTCGCCGTCGATGGAGACGACCTGGCCGCCCTTGTCGTACGGGCCCTCCTTGTAGGCGATGATGCTGGTGCCGTCCATCCGGAGCGGGGTCAGGGTGTGGCGGTCGCCCGCGTCCGCCCGGCCGCCGAGGAGCTTTCCGGTGGCCAGGTCGAACGCGACGACCTCGTTCGTGTCGCCGTACTCGCTGGTTCCGTCGTGCCTCTCGGTCGGCAGGTAGAGCCGATTGTTGCCGACGGCGATGTGCTTGCACTGCTCGACGTCGGTGGAGCCGCAGCGTGCCGCGTACTTGTCCGCGTCGGCGGGAATGCGGACGATCAGCTTGCCGGTCGCCGCGTCGATCGAGAAGAAGTCGGAGATGCTGCTGCCGTCGCCGGCGGTGTCGCCGACGTCAGCCGCGACCACCAGCGGCTTGGTGGAGACGATGCTCGCGTAGTCGACGCCCGCGGGCATCTGGTACGAGGACAGCGGCGCGCCGGTCGTCGGGTTCAGCGCCTGCACGGTGAGCTGCGGGCTGTCGGAGGTGCCGCACCTGCGGACCACGGCGAGGGCCTCGCCTCCCGCGTAGCCGCGGTCGTAGCAGCCGTCCGCGCCGACCTTCGGCTTCCAGAGCTCGGCGCCGTCGGCCAGCTTGAAGGCCGCGCCGCCGGAGGTTCCGCCCGCGGCGACCGTGGTCCCGCTGAGCGTGACCTCGTCGAAGCGGATCGGCTTGTCGCCGCCGGTGGCGGAGGTGACGCTCTTGCTCCACAGGAGCTTGCCGGCGTTCAGGTCGATCGCGCCGACCTGGTTGCACGACGGGTACTTGTTCTCCTTGGTCGCCTTCGCCTCCTGGAAGAGGATGGCCGCCTTGTGGTCCTCGCTCGTGTGGCGGGACACGCCGCAGATCTCGCCGGCCAGCGGGAAGGACCAGAGCTTGGTGCCCTTGTCCCGGTCGTAGCCGGTGATCTCGGCGATGCCGGACTTGACGTACGCCTTGTCGGTGACCCAGGAGCCCGCGACCGTGGTGATGTCGGTGACCACCGGCTCCGGGAACTGGAAGGCGACCTTGGACTTGGTGTTGGCGGGTGCCTTCTCCTCGCCGCCGGCCAGGCCGCCCTCGCCGCCCTTGGCCTCGCCACCGGTGGCGCCGGACGAGGAGGCCTCGTCCGTGCCGCTCTTGTCGTCGCCGGTGGAGGCGTAGATGAGCCCGCCGCCGATGATCAGCACCACGGCGACGGCCGCGGCGACGATGATCTGCATCTGGGTGGAGAACTTCTTGCCGCCGTTGCCGTCCGGCTGCGGGGCCCCGTACTGCGGCTGCATCGGCTGGGTCGGGTAGCCGTAACCCTGCTGCGGCATCCCGGGCTGTCCGGGCTGTCCGGCGGGCCCCTGCGGGTAGCCGTAACCCTGCTGCGGGGCCTGGGGGTAGCCGTACCCGTTGGGCTGCGGCGCGGGCGGGGTGGGGTAGCCGCCCGCCGGCGGGGGCGGGGTGCCGTAGCCCCCGGCGGGCGCGTCCTGCGGGGCGGCGGGCTGCGGCGGCTGCTGCTGCTTGCCGAAGGGGTCGGCGGGCGGCGGGGTCGGCTGGCCGAACCCTCCCGGCGGCGGGTCCTGCGGAGCGCCGAACCCGCCGGAAGGCGGACCGGCGGGCGGTGCCGGGGGCGTGTTCGGAGGCTCGTTGGGCGGCTGCTGCGGTGGCTGGGGCGGCTGGGTCATGGCGTGCGTACCTCGGGAGACGAGTGGTTGTGGGGGCGCGTGGGGCCGGGGCGGGCCGGCCTCGGCCGGATGCCGTGGCGGACCGTCACTTGGTGAAGACCAGCATCGTCGACTGCTCCAGCTCTTCCTTGTCGTTGCTCGCGCTCACACGCTTGCTGAAGATGTAGGAGCGGCCGTCCTGGTAGAGGACCTTGGACGAGAAGAAGCCGTTCTCGATCCGGCCGGCCGACGCCGGGTGCTGGAGCAGTGTCTTGGGGGTGCCGCCGGTCGGCGGGAGGGTCACGAGCGCGCCGGCGGTGTCGTACTTCGGCCGCATGTAGAGCAGCACCTGGCCGCCCTCCATGCCCAGCGGCTTCAGCACGCGCTCGGCCGGGGCGGGCGCCTCCCACTTGGGCTTCCCCGTGTTCAGGTCGAAGGCGATGACCTTGTTCGTCCGGGCGGTGCCGCTGCTGTCGTCCTCGGTCGCGATGTAGAAGGTGTTGGCGTCGGCGGCGACGCCGCTGCACCCTTCGAGATTCGTGCCGAAGACCGCGAACCTGCCCCCGCAGTCGACGGTGAGCTTGTCATCTTGCGCGGGAGCGAGCTGCGAGCGGAGCTTGCCGCTCTCGGTGAGCGCGGCGATGGCGTACTGCTTCTTCTCCTCGTGGTCGAACCGGACGACGAGCGGGTTGACCGAGTAGACCTTGCTGACCTCCCAGCCGCGCTTCGGCTGGTAGGTCCACTTGGCCTTGCCGGTGACCGGGTCCAGCTCCTGGACCTGATGCTGCGGGTTCTTGACGTCGTCGGTGCGGCAGTTGACGGCGGCGATCAGCTTCGCGCCGCCGGCGAAGGCGAAGGGCTTGCAGTTGCCCTCGGGGTTGCCGAACAGCTCCTTGCCGTCGCTGACGCGGTAGGCGTTGGCGTTGTTGGTGCGCCCCACCGTGACGGTGTCTCCGCTGATCGCCAGCCCGATGTCCGACAGGAAGTCCCAGGTGCCGTTCTTCTTGATCGTCTTCTTCCAGCCGGCCTTGCCGGTGTTGAGGTCGATCATCTGGAGAACGGAGCACTTGGCCCGGTCGGTGGTGCCGTCCTTCACGCCGATGACGAGCTTGCCGTCGGCGGTCGCGGTGTTCGGCGTGGCGCACACGTCGGCGGGGAGCTTCAGGGCCCACTTCTGCTTGCCGTCGGCGACGGCGTAGCCGAAGACGCCGCGGTACATGGCCTTGACGACCAGGTCGCCGGTGAACCAGGGGCCTTCGACGGACGCGCCGTTGCGCGGCAGGTCGATGTCGTTCTTCTGGAGCCAGGCGACCTTGGCCTCGCCCGGCTTGCGCCCGGCGTTGAGGTCGTCGTTCCCCTCGCGGCCGTCGCCGCTGCCGTCGCCCTCGTCGACCGTCGGTGACTCGCTGGGGGGCTTGGGGTCGGTGCTCGTGCCCGCGACGGGCTTCTTGGGGTCGTCACCGCCGTCGCTCACGAGGAACCAGGTGCCCGCCCCGGCGACCAGGACCACGGCGAGCGCCGCCGCGACCACGATGCCGGTCTTGTTCTTGAGGAACCCGCCGCCGGAGCCCGGTCCGCCGGGGGCGGGGGCGCCGGGGTGCTGCTGCGTCGGGTAGCCGTAACCGGGCTGGGGCTGCTGACCGTACGGACCCGGGGCAGCCTGCTGGCCGTACGGGCCGGGCTGCTGACCGTACGGGCCGGGCTGCTGGCCGTACGGTCCGGGGGCCTGCTGGCCGTAGGGGCCGGGGGCCTGGCCGGGCTGCTGCGGATAGCCGTAGCCGGGCCCGGCCGGGGGCTGCTGCTGCGGATAGCCGTACGCCGGGGTGCCCGGCGGGGGCGTCTGCGGCGGGCCGGCCGGGGGCGCGGGCGGCTGCGCGGGGGGCGGACCCTGGGGCGGCTGACCGGACGGCGTCTGCGGCGGCTTCGCCAGGTCCGGCTGGTCCTGAGGCTGCTGAGGAGCTCCGTTCGGCGGCTCCTGCGGAGCCCCGAAGCCTCCCTGCGGCGGTTGCTGGCTGGGCGGCTGGCTCATATCAGCACGTCCCCCTTCGTGCGGTCCGGTGCCCGAATCGGTCTCCCCCGCATTCCCAAGAGGGTTGATTCCCCTTGGAAAGGAGCGAATCGGGCATGGCTTCCGCGGTGTCACGACAGTCGGGCGGGGCTTCTTTCTACCACCCGCCCGCCACGGGGCACCGGTTCGGGCCAACCCCTGTTCCCAAGGGAGAACCGCCTTGTGATGCCTCCGTTACGCCCCGGCGGGAGGTGATGGTCAGTCACCGAAGGCGATCATCGCCGACAGGTCCGCCTCCTCCTCGTCGGTGGCCCCGGAGACGTGCGTGAGCATGAGCAGCGATCGGCCGCCGGAATGGAGGACGAGCGGATCGGTGAAGGTGCGCTCGGTCGCCGCGGCCGAGGCCGGGTGACGCAGGACCGCCCGCGGTGCGCCGCCGTCCGGACCGAGCGCCACGATGCCGCCGCCGACGCCCTTGGCCTTGCTCCTCGGGCCGGGCGGGGCAAGGTACATCAGCACCTTGCCTCCTTCGACGCGCAGCGGCATCAGGGTCTGGCCGGGAGGCGCGGGAACCTTCCACTTCTTCTCTCCGGTGCTCATGTCGAAGGCGACGACGTCGTTGGTCAGCCCCTCGTCCGTATGCCGGTGTTTCGTGGCGGTGTAGAGCGTGCCGTCGTCGGCGGCCACGCCGACGCAGGTGTCGAGGTTCGCGCCCACGTCCCGCCGCATGCCGGTGCACCGGGCCTCGGGGACGTCGTCGCCGGGGGCGGGCCGGGAGCGGAGGGTCCCGTCGGTGTTCAGGACCGCGATCGCCCACTCGCCCTCCACCGCCCCGCCCTTGCGCAGCGAGATCACCGGCGGGTCGACGGAGTGGAAGCTGTCGATCAGCCAGCCCTTCCCGGGCTTGTACGTCCACACGGTCCGGCCGGTGGCCGGGTCGATGCGCCGCACTTCCTCGACGACGTCGTCGGCCTCGGCCTCGCCGGCCGGCCGGTCGCGGCAGCCGACAGCGGCGAGCAGGACGGCTCCGCCGGCGAGACCGTACGACTGGCAGGGGCCGGGCAGCTTGTCCCACAGGTGCTTGCCGTCGCTGACCCGATAGGCGTCGGTACGGCCGACGCGCCCGATCGTCAGGACGTCGCCGCTGATCGCCATGACGATGTTGGAGAGCCCGTCCTGGGTCGGCGCGCGTTCGAAGGTCGCGGACCAGCCCGCCTCGCCGGTGGCCAGATCGATCATCTGGAGCTTGTCGCAGGCCGAATTCTCCGTGGAGGTGTCGGTCATGAGCCCGATCACGATCTTCCCGTCCGCGGTCGGCAGGGTGGGCGCCGCGCAGACGTCGGAGGGCAGGCGCAGGCTCCACTTCCGCGCGCCGTCGTCGAGGGAGTAACCGGAGGCCGTGCGGTACATGGCCTTCGCCACGACATCGCCGACGACCCAGGGGCCGAGGGCGGAGGCGCCGCCCCCCGGCAGGTCCACGCCGTTCCGCTGGACCCAGCGGACCTTCGCCTCGCCCTTCTCGCGGCCCTGGTTGAGCTGCTCGGCGGTCGGAGCCGGCTTCCTCACCGGGTCCGGGTCGGCGCCGGGCTGTTCCGGTGCGGTGCTTCCCGTCGCGACGGGCTTGCCGTCGTCGGCGCCGTCACCGCCCACCGCGAACCAGACGCCCGCCCCGATGACGAGGACCCCGGCGAGCGCGGCGGAGACGAGACCCGCGACCCGGCCCCGCGAGCGTCCGCCGGAGGGCGAGGGCCCGGGCGTCGGGTAGCCGTGCGGCGCGGTGGGCGGCTGACCGTACGGACCGGGCCGCGGCTGGTGCCGGGGCGGCAGGGGTGCTCCGTACGCACCGGGCCGCGGTTCGTACGGAGCGCCGAAGCCCTCCTGCTCCCCCGGCCCGCCCTGCGACGGCGGCGGTTGCGACATCGGTGTGCTCCCCCTCGAACGTACGGCCACTGCCGTCCCGTTCTACCACCTGCCGCACCGGCCTCCGTCAGGCGTCCTCGGCCAGCTCCAGCCAGCGCATCTCCAACTCGTCGCGCTCGGTGACCAGTTCGCGCAGTTCGGCGTCGAGCCCCGCGACCTTCTCGAAGTCGGTGGCGTTGTCCGCGATCTGCTTGTGCAGCGCGGTCTCGCGGGTGGAGAGCTTGTCGAGCTGCCGCTCGACCTTCTGCAGCTCCTTCTTCGCGGCACGGGCCTCCTGCGCGGAGACGGCCGGGGCGGCGGCGGACGCGGTGGACGTACGGGGCGCGGCGGCGGCGGAGGGGGTGGACTCCTCCTCCATCCGCTGCCGGCGCTCCAGGTACTCGTCGATCCCGCGCGGCAGCATGCGCAGGGCGCGGTCGCCGAGGAGCGCCATGACCCGGTCGGTGGTCCGCTCGATGAAGAACCGGTCGTGGGAGATCACGATCATCGACCCGGGCCAGCTGTCGAGGAGGTCCTCCAGCTGGGTCAGGGTCTCGATGTCGAGGTCGTTGGTGGGCTCGTCGAGGAAGAGGACGTTGGGCTCGTCCATCAGCAGCCGCAGGATCTGGAGCCGGCGGCGCTCACCGCCGGAGAGGTCGCCGACGGGCGTCCACTGCTTCTCCTTGGTGAAGCCGAACTGCTCGCAGAGCTGACCGGCGGTCATCTCGCGGCCCTTGCCGAGGTCGACCCGGTCGCGCACCTGCTGGACGGCCTCCAGGACCCGGAGGTTCGGGTTGAGCTCGGAGACCTCCTGGGAGAGGTAGGCGAGCTTGACGGTCTTGCCGACGACGATCTTCCCGGCGGCGGGCTGCTCGTCGCCCTGGGTGCGGGCGGCCTCGGCGAGCGCGCGCAGCAGCGAGGTCTTGCCCGCGCCGTTGACGCCGACCAGGCCGACGCGGTCGCCGGGGCCGAGCTGCCAGGTGAGGTGGGTGAGCAGGGTCTTGGGCCCGGCCTGGACGGTCACGTCCTCCAGGTCGAACACGGTCTTGCCGAGGCGGGCGTTGGCGAACTTCATCAGCTCGCTGGTGTCGCGCGGCGGCGGCACGTCGGCGATGAGTTCGTTGGCGGCCTCGATGCGGTAGCGCGGCTTGGAGGTGCGGGCGGGGGCCCCGCGGCGCAGCCAGGCCAGCTCCTTGCGCATGAGGTTCTGCCGCTTGGACTCCTCGGTGGCGGCGATGCGCTCCCGCTCGGCGCGGGCGAACACGTAGTCGCTGTAGCCGCCCTCGTACTCGTGGACGGTGCCGCGCTGGACGTCCCACATGCGGGTGCAGACCTGGTCGAGGAACCACCGGTCGTGGGTGACGCAGACGAGGGCGGAGCGCCGGGTCCGCAGGTGGCCGGCGAGCCAGGAGATGCCCTCGACGTCGAGGTGGTTGGTGGGCTCGTCGAGGACGATCAGGTCCTGCTCGTCGATGAGGAGCTTGGCCAGCGCGATACGGCGGCGCTCCCCGCCGGAGAGCGGGGCGATGACGGTGTCGAGCCCGTGCTCGAAGCCGGGGAGGGCCAGGCCGCCGAAGAGCCCGGTGAGCACGTCACGGATCTTGGCGCTGCCCGCCCACTCGTGGTCGGCGAGATCGCCGATGACCTCCTGGCGGATGGTCTTCGCCGGGTCCAGGGAGTCGTGCTGGGTGAGGACGCCGAGGCGCAGCCCGCCGTTGTGGGTGACGCGGCCGGTGTCCGCGTCCTCCAGCTTGGCGAGCATCCGGATGAGGGTGGTCTTGCCGTCGCCGTTGCGGCCCACGACACCGATCCGGTCGCCCTCGGACACCCCGAGGGATACGCCGTCGAGCAGGGCACGGGTGCCGTACACCTTGCTGACCTGCTCGACATTGACCAGATTGACGGCCATTTCACTCCTGCCTAGGGGGTTGATCGACCTTTCCAGGGTACGGCGCGGCGGCGGGGGCGGGGTGTGCGGTCCCGTCAACGGGAAAGCGCGGTACAGTTTTCTGTACGTACAGGATCACGTACATTCCTGGGAGGCGATCATGCGGACCATGACCTACACCGAGTCCCGCGCCAAATACGCCGAGACCCTGAGCGCGGTCGTGGACGACCGCGAGGAGGTCGTGGTCACGCGTGCCGGACATGAGCCGGTGGTGATAGTGGCACTCGATGAGTACGAGTCCCTGAAAGAGACGGCGTACCAGCTCCGGAGCCCGGAGAACGCGCGTCGGTTGCTGGCTTCGATCGACCGCCTGGAGAGCGGCGGCGGCACCGTACAGGAGCTTGCCGAGTGAAGTTCGTGTGGGACCAGTCGTCGTGGGACGACTACGTCTGGTGGCAGAACCAGGACCGTAAGATCCTCAAGAGGATCAACACACTGCTCCAGGACATCGCCCGGAACGGCAACGAAGGAATGGGCAAACCGGAACCGTTGAAGCACGGTTTTCACGGGTACTGGTCCCGCCGCATCACCGACGAGCACCGGCTCATCTACAAAGTGGCCGACGATGAGGTCCGTGTCGCCGCCTGCCGCTACCACTACGGTCACTGACCCCGGCCCCGCCTGCCCCCCGCCCGTTCCACCAGCAGCCAGCCGCCCAGGGTCGTCGCGACGGCCGCCGTGGCGCGGCGACCCGCAGCAGGTCGGCGTCACGGTCCCGGGTGGCGGGGCTGCCCGGGGCCGTACACGAACACGTGACCCCCTGTGCACCCGGTCGTGGCAGGCGGGTGTGCGGCGGCAGGGCGCGGGTACTCAATCCGGCAGCCGAGTACCGGGCCGGCCCGGGGGGAGGTCCTTGCCGTGGAGCGGATCCGGTCGGGCCGCCGCGCGACGAAGAGAGACACGGGGGAGTCGCTGCCCGTCGGGCGGCGTACGTGCTCGCCCTCCCGCACCGGAGAACGCCGGACCGCCGTACGGCCCGTCACGCCGCTGACCGTCCCCGAGAGACCGGAGTACGAACACTGTGCGGACTCTTCGCCACCTCGCCCCCCTCGCCCTGCTCGGCGGGTTCGTCCTGGCCGGATGCGCGGACGGGTCACCGTCCGACGGCACCGCCCCGGTGACCCCGACCACCGCTACGGAAACGGTCTCGGCCACTCCGCCGACCACCACCACCGCTCCCCCGGCCACCACCGCTCCCCCGGCCACAGCCGCCCCCACAGCCACCACGAGCGCCACTCCTGACCGGGTCGTGCCGGCCCTGCCCGGCCGGACCTACGCGGAGGCGCGGGCGGAGTTCACCCGCCGGGGCCTGTCCGCCACGCTTCTGACCAGCGCTGCCCAGCACAAGGACGTCACCCTCTCCCGGGACCACGACGCCTGGTACGTGTGCGCGTCGAGCCCCCGGCCCGGGGCGCCGCTCCCGGCCGCCACCACGGTCACCGTCAAGCTCGCGAAGGACTTCAGCGACTGCACGACCAGCTTCCACGGCTACCTCCACCAGGAGAACGACCCGGCGTACACCCCGCCCCCGGCCGACCGCTGACTCCGCGGCGCACCCCGGCACGGGCCCCCGGCCGGGCGCACACGATCCCGGGGTGTCAGGGCGTCACGACGCGCGCTCCCGGCGCCGGCGACGACGCGGGGCGCGCGGCCCGGCAGGTCCCGGACGCCAGCAGCGCGTCCGCGACCTTCCGGCCCGTCTCCTCGTCCGGGACCAGGAACGCCGTCGTCGGCCCGGACCCGGAGACCAGGGCCGCCAGGGCCCCCGCCTCCGTGCCCGCGCACAGGGTCTTGGCGAGGGAGGGGCGCAGGGAGAGCGCGGCGGGCTGGAGGTCGTTGCCCAGGGCCTTCGCGAGTGCGCCGGAGTCGCCGGAGCGCAGGGCCGCGAGGAGCACGGGGGACGCCGTCGGCTCCGGGACCCCGGTGCCGGCCGTGAGGCGGTCGAACTCCCCGTACACGGCGGGCGTGGAGAGGCCGCCGTCCGCCACCGCGAAGACCCAGTGGAAGGTTCCGCCGACCTCGATCGGGGTCAGCTTCTCGCCGCGTCCGGTGCCGAGCGCGGCCCCGCCGACCAGGCTGAACGGCACGTCGCTGCCCAGTTCCGCGCAGATGGCGAGCAGTTCGTCGCGGCTCGCGCCGGTCCCCCACAGGGCGTCGCAGGCGACGAGCGCGGCGGCCC